>NZ_JAHLJD010000030.1:0-13279 GCF_020496225.1 Pseudonocardia sp. ICBG162 | reverse complement strand
CCGCGAGCCGGTCGCCGCGCTCTACGGCTGCCGATCACGCAGCGCCGAAAGAGTGACGACGCAGCGCAATAGTCGACCATCGGTCACGCTGCGCTGCGCCGATCGGGCTACGGTGATCCTCGTGATCGAGGTCCCCACCCCGACGGTGGCCGGTCTGCTGCTCCGCGCGGTGCCGCAGCCCGTCCGCCGGGACGCCACGCCGCGATTGCAACACCCTCGCCCCGTGGGGCGCGGTGTCGGCGCAGCTCGTGCAGGACTCCGGCGGCGGCGTCGCCGACCACGACGTGCACGTCGACGGCGACCCGGTCCACATCCGTTCCGGGTGTCGTTCCCCTGGCCGTCGTCGGCGGTGCTCGCCGGATGGGCCCGCGCCGCCGCGCCGTCGTCGCTGTGGATTGGATGTCGCGCAGCGAGAACGCCGGGCACCGCCAGCGCGCCGTGCGCGACCTGCTCTGCGTGCACGAGGCGTGGGTGGTGCCGTTCGTGGGTCGCCCCCTGCGGGGAGTACGTCCACGAGATCGGCGCCGACGTCGACCGGTTCGTCCGCGCACCGAGCTGGGCCGCCACCCCGCGCTCCGGCACGCCTACGCCCGCTTCGTGCGGGACAACCCGCGGTTCCTGGCCACCACGCGGCATCGCGCGGTGACCTTCCGCCACCTGGACCACCGGTGGCCGCACCGGGCGACCCGGAACGGACCTACCCGCAGCTCGCGGCGCTCGGACGCGCTGTCCGCCCTCGCCTATCGGGGAGGTCAGGACTACCCGGGGGACCCGGCGCCGCCGCGGGTCACGCGGCGGCGTCCTGAGCGCTCAGGCGGACGCGGCCGCCGCCGTGACCTCCGCGGTTGCCGCGGTCCAGCACCACCTCGCCGTCGACGGCGGTCCGGAAACGCGACCGTGCGTCACCGGTGTCCCACACCGAGACGGTCAGGGACTGGCCGGGCACGACCCGGCCGGGTGAACGGGCGTCCATCGCGACGAGGCGGCGGGCGTCGCCGTCGCAGACGGTCGCGACCAGCGCACGCGTGGTGAACCCGTAGGTGCACATGCCGTGCAGGATCGGCCGGTCGAAACCGCCCTTCGCGGCGAACTCCGGATCGCTGTCAGCGGGTTGCGGTCCCCGGTCAGCCGGTAGAGCAGGGCCTGGCCGGGCGTGGTCCGGTAGGTCACCTCGTGGTCGGGCGCGCGGTCGGGGACGGGGCTCGGCGCGCTGTCACCGCGGGTGCCGCCGAAGCCGCCCTCGCCGCCGAGGAACAACGTCTTCGTGCTGGTCAGAACCGGTTCCCCGGTGCTCGCGTCGACGGCCTCGGTCGGTGCGCACCAGCGCCCCGGACCCTTGTCGAGCACCTCGGTGACCGTCGCGGTCACCCGGACCCGCCCCTCCACCGGCAGCGGGCCGACCACCCGGAACGCCTGCTCGGCGTGCACGACGCGCGAGCGTCCACGTCACCGAGGTCGACCTTCGCGCCCGCGGTGACGATCTCCGCGAACGACGGCAGCACCGCCGTCCGCACGCCCGCGGTGTTCTCCGTGGTCAGCGACAGCTCGGCGGTGGGGTCCTCACCCCCCGCGCCGACGGCGACCGCGTAGAGGAGCACGTCGTCCCGTGCCCACGCGAAGTGACCGGTTCGCACTGGCGTGCCCTCGAGATCGGGCGCCAGGGGCATGGGGAGTCTCCTTCGACGTTCCACCGTGAGGCGGAAACCTATCCCGCCCGGTGCCCGCCGCCAAGCCCCCGGTGCCCGGCTGACACACTGTCGAGGTCAATCGTGGTCGTGAAGGGAAGAGTGGTGGTGACGGCATCACCGGAGGCGGTCGAGCTGGCGAAGGTGGCCGCGGCCGCCGCGGCGACAAGAAGGCCGTCGACATCGTCGCCGCTCGACGTGTCCGACCAGCTCGCGCTGACCGACTGCTTCGTGCTGGCGTCGGGCCCAACGAGCGTCAGGTCCAGGCCATCGTCGACGAGGTCGAGGAGAAGCTGCGCGAGAGCGGCAGCAAGCCGACCGCCGCGAGGGCGACACGACAACGGATGGGTGCTGCTGGACTTCAACGACATCGTCGTGCACGTCATGCACACCGAGCAGCGCGGCTTCTACGGCCTGGACGGCTCTGGAAGGACTGCCCGGCGATCGAGGTGCCCGACCCCCAGGGCGACCCGGACGGCACTGCATGACGCTGCGCCGGTCACCCTGCTGCGGCACGGGCAGACCGAGTACAACTCCGTCGGCCGGATGCAGGGGCACCTGGACACCCGGCTGACCGGGACGCCGGTCGCGCGCAGGCGCGGCGTCGTCGCGCCGCGGCTCGCGCAGGAGCGGTTCGACCGGATCATCACCTCGGACCTGACCCGCGCCCACGACACCGCGACCGCGGTGGCCGAGGCCGTCGGGCTGCCGCTGTCGGTGGACAAGCGGCTGCGGGAGACCCCACCTCGGGGACTGGCAGGGACGCACCATCGCCGAGATCGGTGCCGACGACCCGGGCGCGATCGCCGAGTGGCGGTCCGACCCGCGGTTCACCCCGCCCGCGGGGAGTCCCGGGTCGACGTCGTCGTCCGGTCGCTGCCGGTCGTCGAGGAGCTGGACCTCGAGTACGCCTCCGACCCGAGGAGCGCTCCGTGCTGCTCGTTCGCGCACCGGCGGCATGATCGCCGGGATGGTGTGCGGCTGATCGACCTGCCGCAGTCGTCCTGGCCGGTGATCGGCGGGCTGGGCAACACCGGTGGGCCGTCGTCGCCCGCCGTGACGACCACCCCCGCTGGCGCCTGTCGGGGTACAACATCGCGTGCCTGACCTGCTGGTCGTCGGGGACTCGCTGGCCTTCCACGGACCCGAGCGGCCCTGCCCGGCCGACGAGCCGAGGCTGTGGCCCAACATCGCCGCCGCCGCCTCGGCGGCCGGCGCCGAGATCGTCGCGCGCCGCCGGGTGGACGGCCCGGCACGCCTGGTCGGCGATCACCGGGGACCCCGGCGGTGTGGGCGGCGCTGCCGCGGGTCGGCGCGGTCGTGCTCGGGGTGTCCGGGAGGAACTCGCTGCCGTCCCCGCTGCCGACCGCGCTGCGCGAGCTGATCCCGGTCCTGCGCCCGCCTCGCTGCGCCACGCGGCCCGCAGCGCCTACCGGCGCGCCCAGCCGCGGCTCGCCCCGGCGCTGGCGCGGCTGCCCGGCGGGGGACCGGCGACCCTGCCGCCCCGCCTGACCGTCGCCTACCTGGAACGCTGCCGGGCCGGTGTGCACGCCCTGCGCCCCGGGCTGCGGTGGTGGCGCTGGCACCGTCGGTGCACCGCCGCCGGCCGACTACGGCCTGGCCCACCCGCACCGTGCCGCCACCGACGCCGCGATCCGCCGCTGGGCGGGCCGGCGCCCGGCAGGTGACGGTGCTCGAGGCCCGCCCGGTCGGCGAGCAGACCTCGGTGGGGCACGGCACACCCCGACGGGCGCGCCCGGATGTCGCTGGCCACACCGGCGCGCGGACAGCTCCGGCCGCCCCCGTACGACGGCGTGGTGCCCGTCGGTGCGGGCGTCCGCACCCAGGCGCACCATCTCGTCGACGAAGCGGAAGCGCGCCTCGAACACGTTCTCGGTGATCATCGACGTGCCCTCGGCGACGGCGGACAGCGCGATCGCCATCGGCTGCAGGTCCGTCGCGAAGCCCGGGTAGGGCAGCGTCACGAAGTCGACCGCCTCGGGGCGGCCGGGCATCGTGACCGAGAACTCCTGCTCGGCGGTGGTGACCTCGGCGCCCGCGCTGCGGAGCTTGTCGAGGACCAGGTCGATGTGGTGCGGGTCGACGCCGCGCACGGTGACCTCGCCGCGGGTCATGGCGGCCGCGAACGCCCAGGTGGCACCGACGATCCGGTCCCCGATGACGCGGTGCGTGGTCGGCTGCAGCCCGGCGACGCCGTGCACGGTCAGCGTGGAGCTGCCGACGCCCTCGAGCTTGGCGCCCATCTGCTGCAGCATCACGCAGAGGTCGACGATCTCCGGCTCGCGGGCCGCGTTGTCGATGACGGTCGTGCCCTCGGCGAGCACCGCGGCCATCAGGATGTTCTCGGTCGCCCCGACGCTCGGGAAGTCCAGCCAGATCTGCGCGCCGTGCAGGTCACCCGCCGTCGCGGTGACGCTGCCGTGCACGATGTCGGTGGTCGCGCCCAGCTTGCGCAGCCCGTTCTGGTGCATGTCCAGCGGGCGCGAGCCGATCGCGTCGCCCCGGGGAGGCGGGACGACCGCCCGCCGGCAGCGCGCCACCAGCGGCCCGAGCACGCACACCGACGCGCGCAGCTTGGACACCGACCGGTAGTCGGCCTCCGCCCCGGGGTCGGCGGGCACGTCGATGTGCACGGTCGACCCCTCGATCGCGACCGTGCAGCCCAGGCTCCGCAGGACGTCGGCCATCAGCGGCACGTCCAGGATCTCCGGGCAGTTCTCGAGCGTCGTCCGCCCCTCGGCCAGCAGCGCCGCCGCCATGAGCTTGAGCACGCTGTTCTTCGCCCCGACGACGTCGACGGACCCGCTCAGCCGGGCCCCGCCGTTGACCGCGAAATGCTCCACCACGCCCGGAACGGTAACGGGACCGTCACCGCGCCGGATGCCCGCCCCGGACGGCCCTGACCCTTCGGACCGTCCGGCGCACCCCCGCATCTGGTCGCCGAGGCACCGGCGCCCCTAGCCTGTCGGGGTGGCGGTGCATCTGACGCGGATCTACACGAAGACCGGCGACGACGGTACGACGGCCCTGGGCGACTTCAGCCGGGTCCGGAAGACCGACGCCCGGCTGGCGGCCTACGCCGACACCGACGAGGCGAACGCCGCGATCGGGGTCGCCGTGACCGTCGGGGGACTCCCGGATCGGATCGTCGACCCGCTGCGGCAGATCCAGAACGACCTGTTCGACGTCGGCGCCGACCTGTGCACCCCGATCGTCGAGAACCCCGAGTACCCGCCGCTGCGGGTCACCGAGGGCTACGTGACCCGGCTCGAGGGCTGGTGCGACGAGTTCAACCCCGAGCTGCCCAAGCTCAACTCCTTCATCCTCCCCGGCGGCACCCCCGGGGCGGCGTACCTGCACGTCGCCCGGACCGTCGCCCGGCGTGCCGAGCGGTCGGTGTGGGGCCTGCTGGAGGTCGACCGGGAGCACACCAACCCGCTGACCGCGCAGTACCTCAACCGGCTCTCGGACCTGCTGTTCATCCTCGGCCGGGTCGCGAACCCCGACGGCGACGTCCTGTGGCAGCCGGGCGGCCCGCACGGCGCCCCGACCACCGACGCCTGACCGGACCCGCTCCGGACGGCCCATTCAGGACGGCCCGCTCAGGTCAGCACCGCCACCAGCAGCGCGACGACGGCGCCGCAGCCGAACGCCACGGCCCGCCGCATCGCGGTGCCGCTGCGGCTCCGGCTGCGCTCCAGGTGGTCGCCGCGCTCGGCGACGGTGAGTGTGAGCGGGTGGTCGGCCGCGGCGGACAGGCGTACCCGGTCCCCGGACAGCCGGGCCTCCCCCACCACGGTGAGCCGGGAGCCCGGCTCGATCCGCCACTCGGTGCGCTCGCGGGCCACCGTCGGGTCGACGAGGCGGAACAGGCCGAACTCGCGGCCCTCGCCGTCGTCGGTGACCCGGCGGCGCTCGGCGACCGGGATCTCGGTGTGCGCGTCGCGGGGGTCGACCACGACCTCCGCGCCGCCGTCGGTCAGCCGGAACGGCCGCTCCCGCCGCTGCTCGGCGACGACCTGCCGTTCCTCCCGGTCGTCCGGCCGCGGGAGAGCGCCTCCTCGACGAACCGGAACCAGACCGCGTCGACCCCGGTGAGCGGGGCCGGGCGGGCCTCGTCGTCGAGCGGCTCGACGGTGCCGGACAGCGACACCACCTGGCGGAACGCCGGGGCGTCGAGCTCGTCGCGGACGGAGCCGGCCATGGCGACGAGCTCCGCGACCGTCACCGGGGTCGCGGCCAGGCCGCGCGTCCAGCGGGCGTGCCCGTCGCGGGCCTCGCGGAACGACGTCCACGCCAGCCAGCCGAGAATGCCCGCGAACGCCAGGAAGACCAGATCCACGACGGCAGCATAGAACGGACAGAACGGACGACAGGTCCGTAGAGCTACCGATCCGGCGAGGTCAGGACGCCTCGCGGTAGCCGTGCCCCTGCCCCGGCGGGGTGGACTCCAGCCAGGCCATGAAGCCGGTGCGGACGCCCGCCGACATCGCCAGCTCGACGTCGATGCCCCGGCCGGCGGCGTCGCGGCCGCGGCAGCGCAGCACCTCGACCGCCATCGGGATCGCGAACTCCTCCGACCGGTGCGGCGGCCGCCGGTCGACGATCTCCAGGTCGGCCCGGTCCATCACGACGGTCGCACCGATCCGGAAGCTGGTCAGGCGGTACCAGGCGAACCGCTCGCCCTCGTAGCGCCCGACGCCGAAGTGCCAGTCCGTGACAGCGAAACGGCGGCGCAGACACAGGTCCACACCGCCGTTGCGCATGAGTCGTACCCGCCGTACGGCGAGCCAGACCAGGGGGACGACCAGGCACAGCAGCAGAACTCCGACGAACGCCGCGATGAGCTCCACTGCCGTGCCCGGTCCCCGTACTAGTTCGCCTCGGCCGCCCGAAGGCGGGCCTCGGCCCGGGCGATCGCCGATTTGCCCTCGTCGGTGGACGAGTCGGCGCCGTCGCGCGCCCGCCGGGCCCGCTCGACGTCGATCTCGTCCGCCTGCTCGGCGAACTCGGCCAGGATGGACACCCGCTCCGCCGACACCGACAGGAACCCGCCGTGCACCGCGATGGTGCGCTTCGAGCCGTCGGTGGAGTCGATGCGGACGACCCCGGCCTCTTCCAGCTGGGCCAGCATCGGCTGGTGGCCGGGCAGGATGCCGACCTCGCCGACCGTGGTCCGGGCGAGCACGAAGCGTGCGTCGCCCGACCACAGCCGGCGCTCCACGGAGACCAGCTCCACGGTCATCTCAGCAGGCATCGGTGATCAGCCCTCGAGCTTCTTGCGGTTCTTCTCCAGGTCGTCGAGACCGCCGCAGAGGAAGAACGCCTGCTCGGGGACGTCGTCGAACTCGCCCTTGGCGATCTTGTCGAACGCCTCGATGGTCTCCTTGAGCGGGACCGTCGAGCCCGGCTGGCCGGTGAACTGCTCGGCGACCAGGAGGTTCTGCGACAGGAAGCGCTCGATGCGACGCGCCCGGCCGACGAGCTGCTTGTCCTCCTCGGACAGCTCGTCGATACCGAGGATGGCGATGATGTCCTGCAGGTCGTTGTACTTCTGCAGGATCCGCTTGACCTCGTTGGCGACGCGGAAGTGCTCGTCACCGACGTACTGCGGGTCCAGGATCCGCGAGGTCGAGGTCAGCGGGTCCACCGCCGGGTAGATCCCCTTCTGGGAGATCGGCCGGGAGAGCTCGGTGGTGGCGTCGAGGTGCGCGAACGTCGTCGCCGGAGCCGGGTCGGTGTAGTCGTCCGCGGGGACGTAGATCGCCTGCATCGAGGTGATCGAACGACCACGGGTCGAGGTGATCCGCTCCTGCAGCTCGCCCATCTCGTCGGCCAGGGTGGGCTGGTAGCCCACCGCGGACGGCATGCGGCCGAGGAGGGTCGAGACCTCCTGGCCGGCCTGGGTGAACCGGAAGATGTTGTCGATGAACAGGAGGACGTCCTGCTCCTGCACGTCACGGAAGTACTCCGCCATGGTCAGCGCGGAGAGCGCGACGCGCATACGGGTGCCCGGCGGCTCGTCCATCTGACCGAACACCAGGGCGGTGTTCTTCATGACGCCCGACTCGGTCATCTCCGTGATGAGGTCGTTGCCCTCACGGGTGCGCTCACCGACGCCGGCGAACACCGAGGTGCCACCGAAGTTCAGCGCGACACGCTGGATCATCTCCTGGATCAGCACGGTCTTGCCGACACCGGCACCACCGAACAGACCGATCTTGCCGCCGACGACGTAGGGCGTCATCAGGTCCAGGACCTTGATGCCGGTCTCCAGCATCTCGGTCTTGCCCTCGAGCTCGTCGAAGCGCGGGGCCTTCTGGTGGATCGACCGGAGGTCACCGGTGAACTGGATGGACGGGTCGTCCAGGCAGTCGCCGAGGGCGTTGAACACGTGGCCCTTGACCTGGTCGCCCACCGGCACGGAGATCGGGCGGCCGAGGTCGGTGACCTCCTGGCCGCGCACGACGCCGTCGGTCGGCTGCATGGAGATGGCCCGGACCAGGTTGTCACCCAGGTGCGTGGCGATCTCCAGCGTCAGCTTGCGCTTGTCGCCGGAGAGGTCCACCTCCAGCGTGAGGGCGTTGAGCAGGTTCGGGACCTGGTCACGCGGGAACTCGACGTCGACGACCGGGCCGGTCACCTGGACGACGCGCCCGGTGATCGGGCCGGCCGAAGTTTCGGCGGTCGTGGTCATCAGCTCTCACTTCCTGCGCTGGCGAGAGCGTCGACCCCACCGACGATCTCGCTGATCTCCTGGGTGATCTGTGCCTGGCGAGCCTGGTTGGCCTCCAGGGTCAGGCTACGGATCAGTTCGTTGGCGTTGTCCGTCGCGGCCTTCATGGCCCGCTGCCGGTTCGCCGACTCCGACGCCGCCGACTCCAGCAGGGCCGCGTAGAGGCGGGCCCCGATGTACTTCGGCAGCAGCGCGTCGAAGAGCGTGTCCGGGTCCGGCTCGAACTCGTAGAGCGGCTGGAGCCCCTTGCTCTCCGGGTGGTCCCGCTGGCTCTCGGCCGTGTCGGCGTCGCTGTCGATCTCGTCGACCGGCTTCGCCGAGGCACTGTCGGCCGCGTACTCGACCTCGAGCGGAGCCATCCGCCGGGCCTGCGGCACCTGGGTGATCATGTTCTTGAAGCTGGTGTAGACGAGGTGCAGCTCGTCCACGCCGGTCACACCGTCGGTGTTGCCGTCGTGGTCGTCCTCCCCCGCCATGAACGAGTCGACCAGCGTCCGTGCGGCCTCGGCCGCGTGCTCGTAGCCCGGCTGCTCGGAGAAGCCGGTCCACGACTGCTCGATCTCCCGGTTGCGGAACCGGTAGTACGAGACGCCCTTGCGGCCGATCACGTAGAGGACCGGCTCCTTGCCCTGCTCGCGGAGCAGGGCCTGGAGCTGCTCGGCCTCCTTGAGGACGTTGGCGTTGTAGCCGCCGCACTGACCGCGGTCACTGGTGACGACCAGGACCGCGGCCCGCTTCGGCTGCTCCCGCTCGACGAGCAGCGGGTGGTCCAGCGCCGAGTTCGACGCGAGCTCCGACAGGGTGCTCGTCATCAGCTCGGCGTACGGACGTGCCTCGTCCACCCGCGCCCGGGCCTTCGCGATCCGTGAGGTCGCGATCAGCTCCTGGGAACGGGTGATCTTCTTGATGGACTGCGTCGACCGGATACGCCGGCGCAGCACCCGGATCTGTGCCGCCATCGGGTATCAGCCTCAGTTCTTCTTGACCGTGACGGTCTCCTGCTCGACATCGTCCTCGTCGAGGGCCTTCTCGGCCTTCTCCTTGGGGACGACCGAGGAACCGTCGGACGCGGTGAACTCGTTGCGCTTGAACTCGTCGACCGACTTGGTCAGCGTCTCGACGGCGTCGTCGGAGAGCTTCCCGGTGTCGGTGATCTCGTTCAGGGCGCCGGAGGCGTGGCGACGCGAGTACTCGCGGAACTCCGACTCGAAGCGCTGCACGTCGGCGACGGGCACCGAGTCGAGCTTGCCGGAGGTGCCCAGCCAGATCGAGACGACCTGGTCCTGCACCGAGACCGGCGCGTACTGCGCCTGCTTGAGCAGCTCGACCAGGCGCTCGCCACGGCCCAGAGCGGCGGCCGAGGCGGCGTCGAGGTCGGAACCGAAGGCGGCGAACGCCTCCAGCTCGCGGTACTGCGACAGGTCCAGACGCAGCGAGCCCGAGACCGTCTTCATGGCCTTGATCTGCGCCGAGCCACCGACCCGGGAGACCGAGATACCGACGTTGATCGCCGGCCGGACACCCTGGTTGAACAGGTCGGACTCGAGGAAGACCTGGCCGTCGGTGATCGAGATGACGTTGGTCGGGATGTAGGCCGACACGTCGTTCGCCTTGGTCTCGATGATCGGCAGACCGGTCATCGAGCCCGCGCCGAGCTCGTCCGAGAGCTTCGCGCAGCGCTCCAGCAGACGCGAGTGCAGGTAGAAGACGTCGCCCGGGTAGGCCTCACGGCCCGGCGGGCGGCGCAGCAGCAGCGAGATCGCGCGGTAGGCCTCGGCCTGCTTCGACAGGTCGTCGAACACGATCAGGACGTGCTTGCCCTGGTACATCCAGTGCTGGCCGATGGCCGAGCCGGTGTAGGGCGCGAGCCACTTGAAGCCGGCCGGGTCGGACGCGGGGGCCGCGACGATCGTCGTGTACTCCAGCGCACCGGCGTCCTCGAGGGACTGCCGGACACCGGCGATCGTGGAGCCCTTCTGGCCGATGGCGACGTAGATGCAGCGGACCTGCTTCGACGGGTCGCCCGACTCCCAGTTCTCCTTCTGGTTGATGATCGTGTCGACGCAGACCGCGGTCTTGCCGGTCTTGCGGTCGCCGATCACCAGCTGGCGCTGGCCGCGGCCGATCGGGGTCATGGCGTCGATGGCCTTGATCCCGGTCTGCAGCGGCTCGCCGACGGACTGGCGGTCCATCACGCCGGCCGCCTGGAGCTCGAGCACGCGGCGGGCGTCGCTCTCGACGTCGCCGAGGCCGTCGATCGGGTTGCCCAGCGGGTCGACGACCCGGCCCAGGTAGCCCTCGCCGACCGGCACGGACAGGACCTCGCCGGTGCGGGTGACCTGCTGGCCCTCCTCGAGGCCGGTGTAGTCGCCCAGGACGACCGCACCGATCTCGTTCTGCTCGAGGTTCAGGGCGACGCCGCGGACGCCGCCCTCGAACTCGAGCAGCTCGTTGGTCATGGCCGAGGGCAGACCCTCGACGTGGGCGATGCCGTCACCGGTGTCGGCGACGATCCCGACCTCACGGCGGGACGTGCCGCTCTCCAGCGACGAGACGTAGCTGGAGATCGCACTCCGGATCTCCTCGGAGGAGATCGTCAGCTCTGTCATGGCTGCGTCGTTCCTTCTCTCGAACGGGGTCTTCGGGTCGTTCCGCCGGGGTCCGGCGATCGCGTCCGAAGCAGGTCAGCTGGGCAGGGATCGGCGAGCTGCGGCGAGTCGACCCGCCACACTGCCGTCGATGACCTCGCCGCCGACCTGCACGACCAGGCCTCCGAGGAGGCTCCGGTCGAGCTCGACCTGCAGGGAGATCGTGCGGCCGTACATACGGCCCAGGGTCTCGGCGAGCTTGGTCTCCTGCTCGGAGGAGAGCTCGACGGGTGTGCGCACCTTGGCGACCGAGCGGTCCCGGCGGGCCGCCGCGAGCTCGGCGAGCTCCTCGGCGACGACGTCGAGGTGCCGGCTGCGGGGCAGCCGGACCGCTTCGCGCAGCAGCGTCGCCGTCACCGGGTAGACCTTCTCGCCGAGCACCGAGTCCAGGAGCTGGACGCGACCCTCGACGGGCCGGGCGCCGTCGCCGAGCAGGCTCGCCAGCTGCGGCTCGCGGGCCACGATCCGGCCGAACCGGAACAGCTGGTCCTCGACCTCGTCGAGGGAGCCGTTGCGGTCCGCGATCGCGATGGCCGTGCGGCGGGCCAGGCCCTCCGCGCCGGTGACGATGTCGCGGGCCTTCGACCAGCGCTTGCGCGCCAGCTCGGAGACGAGGTCCACGGTCGGCTGCGAGAGCTGGGACCCGAACAGCCGGCGGACGAGGTCCGCGCGGGCGTCCTCGGGGGAGGACGCGTCGGCCAGCAGGCGCCGGACGGAGCGCTCGGAGTCCAGGAACCGGGCCACCGCGAACAGCTCGTCCGCGGTCGTGGTCAGGTCCCGGGCCGACGCGGAGTCGGTCCAGGAGTCCAGCCGCTCGGTCAGCGCCGCGAGGGACTCACGGCTGGCGGGCTGCAGGACAGCCGCCATCAGTTCGCCCCGCTCCGCTGGGCCACGCCCTGCTGGTCGAGCTCACCGAGAAACGAGTCGATCGTCGCGGAGCGACGCGAGTCGTCGGCCAGCTGCTCGCGCAGCAGGCGCTCGGCCAGCTGGACCGACAGGCCCCCGACCTCGTTGCGCAGAGCACGCTGGGCGGCGTCGCGCGACGCGGCCACCTGCTCCTCGCCACGGGCCTTGATGCGCGCGGCCTCGGCCTCGGCCTCCTCGCGGAGCTCGGCCTTGATCTGCTGGCCCTCGGCCCGGGCGTCGTCGCGGATGCGCGCCGCCTCGGCCCGGAGGCCGGCGAGCTGCTCCTCGTACTCCTTCTTCAGCCGGTCCGCCTGCTCCTGGGTCTCCTGAGCACGCTTGAGGCCGCCCTCGATCGCGTCGGTCCGCTCCTCGTAGAGCGTCTCGAAGCGCGGGACCGCGAACTTCCAGAGCAGGAACAGCAGGATCGCGAACGCGACCACACCGAGCACGAGCTCATCGAGGTGCGGGAGAATCGGAAGCGGCTGTTCGGCGGCGAGAATCAGTTCCACCGTGTGTCCTTCCCTGACATGGCCGCCGGTACCGGGACCGGCATGAGAGTGATCTGCCGGCTCTTACTGCGCGATGAAGAAGAGCACCAGGCCGATCAGCATGACCAGCTCGGCGAGGACGAAGGTGGTCCAGCCGATACCCATCAGCTGGCCGCGGGCCTCCGGCTGGCGGGCGGTGCCGCTGATGACGGCCGACCAGATCAGGCCGACGCCGATACCGGCGCCGATGGCCGAGGCGCCGAACCCGATGGCCGCGAGGCCCGGGTTGATGTTGGCGGCTTCCTGGGCCAGAACCTGGGTGACGTTCACTTCGGGTTTCCTTCCGTCGGGTCCGCGGGATGCGGGTCGTTCGGTGTATCGGCCCGGACGGGCCGGCGGATGAAGCAGGTGGTGCGAGCGCGGTGCAGGCGGCACCGGGGTCTCGGTGGTGCTGTCAGTGGTCCTCGGAGATCGCCGCGCCGATGAACACGGCGGCGAGCAGGGCGAAGACGTAGGCCTGGATGACCTGGACCAGCGCCTCCAGGAACGTGAATGCGATCCCGGCGGCGAACACCACCGGGGACGCGATGACGAGCGCGGAGCCCGCCGACACCAGGAACGCCGCACCCACGGCGGTCAGGGCGAGGATGAGGTGGCCTGCGAACATCGCGGCGAACACACGCAGTGCCAGCGAGAGCGGCTGCACCAGGAACTTCTGCAGCAGCTCGATCACGATGATCAGCGGCGCGATGAAGACCGGGACGCCCGGCGGCAGCGCGGCGTGCTTGATGTAGC
>NZ_JAHLJD010000029.1:0-13045 GCF_020496225.1 Pseudonocardia sp. ICBG162 | reverse complement strand
GACTCCGGCGGCGGCGTCGCCGACCACGACGTGCACGTCGACGGCGACCCGGTCCACATCCCGTTCCGGGTGTCGTTCCCCTGGCCGTCGTCGGCGGTGCTCGCCCGGATGGGCCGCGCCGCCGCGCCCGTCGTCGCTGCGTGGATGTCGCGCAGGCGAGAACGCCGGGCACCGCCAGCGCGCCGTGCGCGACCTGCTCTGCGTGCACGAGGCGTGGGTGGTGCCGTTCGTGGGTCGCCCCCTGCGGGGAGTACGTCCACGAGATCGGCGCCGACGTCGACCGGTTCGTCCGCACCGAGCTGGGCCGCCACCCCGCGCTCCGGCACGCCTACGCCCGCTTCGTGCGGGACAACCCGCGTTCCTGGCCACCACGCGGCATCGCGCGTGACCTTCCGCCACCTGGAACACCGGTGGCCGCACCGGGCGACCCGAACCGGACCTACCCGCAGCTCGCGGCGCTCGACGCGCTGTCCGCCCTCGCCTATCGGGGAGGTCAGGACTACCCGGGGGACCCGGCGCCGCCGCGGGTCACCGCGGCGGCGTCCTGAGCGCTCAGGCGGACGCGGCCGCCGCCGTGACCTCCGCGGTGCCGCGGTCCAGCACCACCTCGCCGTCGACGGCGGTCCGGAAACGCGACCGTGCCGTCACCGGTGTCCCACACCGAGACGGTCAGGGACTGGCCGGGCACGACCGGCGGGTGAACCGGGCGTCCATCGCGACGAGGCGGCGGGCGTCGCCGTCGCAGACGGTCGCGACCAGCGCACGCGTGGTGAACCCGTAGTGCACATGCCGTGCAGGATCGGCCGGTCGAAACCGCCCTTCGCGGCGAACTCCGGATCGCTGTGCAGCGGGTTGCGGTCCCCGGTCAGCCGGTAGAGCAGGGCCTGGCCGGGCGTGGTCCGGTAGGTCACCTCGTGGTCGGGGCGCGCGGTCGGGGACGGGGCTCGGCGGCGCTGTCACCGCGGGTGCCGCCGAAGCCGCCCTCGCCGCCGAGGAACAACGTCTTCGTGCTGGTCAGAACCGGTTCCCCGGTGCTCGCGTCGACGGCCTCGGCCTCGGTGCGCACCAGCGCCCCGGACCCTTGTCGAGCACCTCGGTGACCGTCGCGGTCACCCGGACCCGCCCCTCCACCGGCAGCGGGCCGACCACCCGGAACGCCTGCTCGGCGTGCACGACGCGCGAGGCGTCCACGTCACGAGGTCGACCTTCGCGCCCGCGGTGACGATCTCCGCGAACGACGGCAGCACCGCCGTCCGCACGCCCGCGGTGTTCTCCGTGGTCAGCGACAGCTCGGCGGTGGGGTCCTCACCCCCGCGCCGACGGCGACCGCGTAGAGGAGCACGTCGTCCCGTGCCCACGCGAAGCTGACCGGTTCGCACTGCGTGCCCTCGAGATCGGGCGCCAGGGGCATGGGGAGTCTCCTTCGACGTTCCACCGTGAGGCGGAAACCTATCCCGCCCGGTGCCCGCCGCCCAAGCCCCCGGTGCCCGGCTGACACACTGTCGAGGTCAATCGTGGTCGTGAAGGGAAGAGTGTGGTGACGGCATCACCGGAGGCGGTCGAGCTGGCGAAGGTGGCCGCGGCCGCCGCGGCCGACAAGAAGGCCGTCGACATCGTCGCGCTCGACGTGTCCGACCAGCTCGCGCTGACCGACTGCTTCGTGCTGGCGTCGGCGGCCAACGAGCGTCAGGTCCAGGCCATCGTCGACGAGGTCGAGGAGAAGCTGCGCGAGCGCGGCAGCAAGCCGCCCGCCGCGAGGGCGACAACGACAACGGCTGGGTGCTGCTGGACTTCAACGACATCGTCGTGCACGTCATGCACACCGAGCAGCGCGGCTTCTACGGCCTGGACCGGCTCTGGAAGGACTGCCCGGCGATCGAGGTGCCCGACCCCCAGGGCGACCCGGACGGCACTGCATGACGCTGCGCCGGGTCACCCTGCTGCGGCACGGGCAGACCGAGTACAACTCCGTCGGCCGGATGCAGGGGACCTGGACACCGGCTGACCGACGCCGGTCGCGCGCAGGCCGCGGCCCGTCGCGCCGCGGCTCGCGCAGGAGCGGTTCGACCGGATCATCACCTCGGACCTGACCCGCGCCCACGACACCGCGACCGCGGTGGCCGAGGCCGTCGGCTGCCGCTGTCGGTGGACAAGCGGCTGCGGGAGACCCACCTCGGGGACTGGCAGGGACGCACCATCGCCGAGATCGGTGCCGACGACCCGGGCGCGATCGCCGAGTGGCGGTCCGACCCGCGGTTCACCCCGCCCGCGGGGAGTCCCGGGTCGACGTGTCGTCCGGTCGCTGCCGGTCGTCGAGGAGCTGGACCTCGAGTACGCTCCGACCCGAGGAGCGCTCCGTGCTGCTCGTCGCGCACGGCGGCATGATCGCCGGGATGGTGTGCGGGCTGCTCGACCTGCCGCAGTCGTCCTGGCCGTGATCGGCGGGCTGGGCAACACCCGTGGGCCGTCGTCGCCCGCCGTGACGACCACCCCCGCTGGCGCCTGTGGGTACAACATCGGTGCCTGACCTGCTGGGTCGTCGGGGACTCGCTGGCCTTCCACGGACCCGAGCGGCCCTGCCCGGCCGACGAGCCGAGGCTGTGGCCCAACATCGCCGCCGCCGCCTCGGCGGCCGCGCCGAGATCGTCGCGCGCGCCGGGTGGACGGCCCGGCACGCCTGGTCGGCGATCACGGGGACCCGCGGGTGTGGGCGGCGCTGCCGCGGGTCGGCGCGGTCGTGCTCGGGGTGTCCGGGATGGACTCGCTGCCGTCCCCGCTGCCGACCGCGCTGCGCGAGCTGATCCCGGTCCTGCGGCCCGCCTCGCTGCGCCACGCGGCCCGCAGCGCCTACCGGCGCGCCCAGCCGCGGCTCGCCCCGGCGCTGGCGCGGCTGCCCCGGCGGGGGACCGGCGACCCTGCCGCCCGCCCTGACCGTCGCCTACCTGGAACGCTGCCGGGCCGGTGTGCACGCCCTGCGCCCCGGGCTGCCGGTGGTGGCGCTGGCACCGTCGGTGCACCGCGCCGCGACTACGGCTGGCCTGGCCCACCCGCACCGTGCCGCCACCGACGCCGCGATCCGCCGCTGGGCGGCCGGCGCCCGGCGGTGACGGTGCTCGACGTGCCCGCCCTGGTCGGCGAGCACGTCCTCGGTGGGCACGGCAACCCCGACGGGCTGCACTGGGGCTGGGCGGGCCACGCCGCCGTCAGCTCCGGCCGCCCCCGTACGACGGCGTGGTGCCCGTCGGTGCGGGCGTCCGCACCCAGGCGCACCATCTCGTCGACGAAGCGGAAGCGCGCCTCGAACACGTTCTCGGTGATCATCGACGTGCCCTCGGCGACGGCGGACAGCGCGATCGCCATCGGCTGCAGGTCCGTCGCGAAGCCCGGGTAGGGCAGCGTCACGAAGTCGACCGCCTCGGGGCGGCCGGGCATCGTGACCGAGAACTCCTGCTCGGCGGTGGTGACCTCGGCGCCCGCGCTGCGGAGCTTGTCGAGGACCAGGTCGATGTGGTGCGGGTCGACGCCGCGCACGGTGACCTCGCCGCGGGTCATGGCGGCCGCGAACGCCCAGGTGGCACCGACGATCCGGTCCCCGATGACGCGGTGCGTGGTCGGCTGCAGCCCGGCGACGCCGTGCACGGTCAGCGTGGAGCTGCCGACGCCCTCGAGCTTGGCGCCCATCTGCTGCAGCATCACGCAGAGGTCGACGATCTCCGGCTCGCGGGCCGCGTTGTCGATGACGGTCGTGCCCTCGGCGAGCACCGCGGCCATCAGGATGTTCTCGGTCGCCCCGACGCTCGGGAAGTCCAGCCAGATCTGCGCGCCGTGCAGGTCACCCGCCGTCGCGGTGACGCTGCCGTGCACGATGTCGGTGGTCGCGCCCAGCTTGCGCAGCCCGTTCTGGTGCATGTCCAGCGGGCGCGAGCCGATCGCGTCGCCCCGGGGGAGCGGGACGACCGCCCGCCGGCAGCGCGCCACCAGCGGCCCGAGCACGCACACCGACGCGCGCAGCTTGGACACCGACCGGTAGTCGGCCTCCGCCCCGGGGTCGGCGGGCACGTCGATGTGCACGGTCGACCCCTCGATCGCGACCGTGCAGCCCAGGCTCCGCAGGACGTCGGCCATCAGCGGCACGTCCAGGATCTCCGGGCAGTTCTCGAGCGTCGTCCGCCCCTCGGCCAGCAGCGCCGCCGCCATGAGCTTGAGCACGCTGTTCTTCGCCCCGACGACGTCGACGGACCCGCTCAGCCGGGCCCCGCCGTTGACCGCGAAATGCTCCACCACGCCCGGAACGGTAACGGGACCGTCACCGCGCCGGATGCCCGCCCCGGACGGCCCTGACCCTTCGGACCGTCCGGCGCACCCCCGCATCTGGTCGCCGAGGCACCGGCGCCCCTAGCCTGTCGGGGTGGCGGTGCATCTGACGCGGATCTACACGAAGACCGGCGACGACGGTACGACGGCCCTGGGCGACTTCAGCCGGGTCCGGAAGACCGACGCCCGGCTGGCGGCCTACGCCGACACCGACGAGGCGAACGCCGCGATCGGGGTCGCCGTGACCGTCGGGGGACTCCCGGATCGGATCGTCGACCCGCTGCGGCAGATCCAGAACGACCTGTTCGACGTCGGCGCCGACCTGTGCACCCCGATCGTCGAGAACCCCGAGTACCCGCCGCTGCGGGTCACCGAGGGCTACGTGACCCGGCTCGAGGGCTGGTGCGACGAGTTCAACCCCGAGCTGCCCAAGCTCAACTCCTTCATCCTCCCCGGCGGCACCCCCGGGGCGGCGTACCTGCACGTCGCCCGGACCGTCGCCCGGCGTGCCGAGCGGTCGGTGTGGGGCCTGCTGGAGGTCGACCGGGAGCACACCAACCCGCTGACCGCGCAGTACCTCAACCGGCTCTCGGACCTGCTGTTCATCCTCGGCCGGGTCGCGAACCCCGACGGCGACGTCCTGTGGCAGCCGGGCGGCCCGCACGGCGCCCCGACCACCGACGCCTGACCGGACCCGCTCCGGACGGCCCATTCAGGACGGCCCGCTCAGGTCAGCACCGCCACCAGCAGCGCGACGACGGCGCCGCAGCCGAACGCCACGGCCCGCCGCATCGCGGTGCCGCTGCGGCTCCGGCTGCGCTCCAGGTGGTCGCCGCGCTCGGCGACGGTGAGTGTGAGCGGGTGGTCGGCCGCGGCGGACAGGCGTACCCGGTCCCCGGACAGCCGGGCCTCCCCCACCACGGTGAGCCGGGAGCCCGGCTCGATCCGCCACTCGGTGCGCTCGCGGGCCACCGTCGGGTCGACGAGGCGGAACAGGCCGAACTCGCGGCCCTCGCCGTCGTCGGTGACCCGGCGGCGCTCGGCGACCGGGATCTCGGTGTGCGCGTCGCGGGGGTCGACCACGACCTCCGCGCCGCCGTCGGTCAGCCGGAACGGCCGCTCCCGCCGCTGCTCGGCGACGACCTGCCGTTCCTCCCGGTCGTCCCGGCCGCGGGAGAGCGCCTCCTCGACGAACCGGAACCAGACCGCGTCGACCCCGGTGAGCGGGGCCGGGCGGGCCTCGTCGTCGAGCGGCTCGACGGTGCCGGACAGCGACACCACCTGGCGGAACGCCGGGGCGTCGAGCTCGTCGCGGACGGAGCCGGCCATGGCGACGAGCTCCGCGACCGTCACCGGGGTCGCGGCCAGGCCGCGCGTCCAGCGGGCGTGCCCGTCGCGGGCCTCGCGGAACGACGTCCACGCCAGCCAGCCGAGAATGCCCGCGAACGCCAGGAAGACCAGATCCACGACGGCAGCATAGAACGGACAGAACGGACGACAGGTCCGTAGAGCTACCGATCCGGCGAGGTCAGGACGCCTCGCGGTAGCCGTGCCCCTGCCCCGGCGGGGTGGACTCCAGCCAGGCCATGAAGCCGGTGCGGACGCCCGCCGACATCGCCAGCTCGACGTCGATGCCCCGGCCGGCGGCGTCGCGGCCGCGGCAGCGCAGCACCTCGACCGCCATCGGGATCGCGAACTCCTCCGACCGGTGCGGCGGCCGCCGGTCGACGATCTCCAGGTCGGCCCGGTCCATCACGACGGTCGCACCGATCCGGAAGCTGGTCAGGCGGTACCAGGCGAACCGCTCGCCCTCGTAGCGCCCGACGCCGAAGTGCCAGTCCGTGACAGCGAAACGGCGGCGCAGACACAGGTCCACACCGCCGTTGCGCATGAGTCGTACCCGCCGTACGGCGAGCCAGACCAGGGGGACGACCAGGCACAGCAGCAGAACTCCGACGAACGCCGCGATGAGCTCCACTGCCGTGCCCGGTCCCCGTACTAGTTCGCCTCGGCCGCCCGAAGGCGGGCCTCGGCCCGGGCGATCGCCGATTTGCCCTCGTCGGTGGACGAGTCGGCGCCGTCGCGCGCCCGCCGGGCCCGCTCGACGTCGATCTCGTCCGCCTGCTCGGCGAACTCGGCCAGGATGGACACCCGCTCCGCCGACACCGACAGGAACCCGCCGTGCACCGCGATGGTGCGCTTCGAGCCGTCGGTGGAGTCGATGCGGACGACCCCGGCCTCTTCCAGCTGGGCCAGCATCGGCTGGTGGCCGGGCAGGATGCCGACCTCGCCGACCGTGGTCCGGGCGAGCACGAAGCGTGCGTCGCCCGACCACAGCCGGCGCTCCACGGAGACCAGCTCCACGGTCATCTCAGCAGGCATCGGTGATCAGCCCTCGAGCTTCTTGCGGTTCTTCTCCAGGTCGTCGAGACCGCCGCAGAGGAAGAACGCCTGCTCGGGGACGTCGTCGAACTCGCCCTTGGCGATCTTGTCGAACGCCTCGATGGTCTCCTTGAGCGGGACCGTCGAGCCCGGCTGGCCGGTGAACTGCTCGGCGACCAGGAGGTTCTGCGACAGGAAGCGCTCGATGCGACGCGCCCGGCCGACGAGCTGCTTGTCCTCCTCGGACAGCTCGTCGATACCGAGGATGGCGATGATGTCCTGCAGGTCGTTGTACTTCTGCAGGATCCGCTTGACCTCGTTGGCGACGCGGAAGTGCTCGTCACCGACGTACTGCGGGTCCAGGATCCGCGAGGTCGAGGTCAGCGGGTCCACCGCCGGGTAGATCCCCTTCTGGGAGATCGGCCGGGAGAGCTCGGTGGTGGCGTCGAGGTGCGCGAACGTCGTCGCCGGAGCCGGGTCGGTGTAGTCGTCCGCGGGGACGTAGATCGCCTGCATCGAGGTGATCGAACGACCACGGGTCGAGGTGATCCGCTCCTGCAGCTCGCCCATCTCGTCGGCCAGGGTGGGCTGGTAGCCCACCGCGGACGGCATGCGGCCGAGGAGGGTCGAGACCTCCTGGCCGGCCTGGGTGAACCGGAAGATGTTGTCGATGAACAGGAGGACGTCCTGCTCCTGCACGTCACGGAAGTACTCCGCCATGGTCAGCGCGGAGAGCGCGACGCGCATACGGGTGCCCGGCGGCTCGTCCATCTGACCGAACACCAGGGCGGTGTTCTTCATGACGCCCGACTCGGTCATCTCCGTGATGAGGTCGTTGCCCTCACGGGTGCGCTCACCGACGCCGGCGAACACCGAGGTGCCACCGAAGTTCAGCGCGACACGCTGGATCATCTCCTGGATCAGCACGGTCTTGCCGACACCGGCACCACCGAACAGACCGATCTTGCCGCCGACGACGTAGGGCGTCATCAGGTCCAGGACCTTGATGCCGGTCTCCAGCATCTCGGTCTTGCCCTCGAGCTCGTCGAAGCGCGGGGCCTTCTGGTGGATCGACCGGAGGTCACCGGTGAACTGGATGGACGGGTCGTCCAGGCAGTCGCCGAGGGCGTTGAACACGTGGCCCTTGACCTGGTCGCCCACCGGCACGGAGATCGGGCGGCCGAGGTCGGTGACCTCCTGGCCGCGCACGACGCCGTCGGTCGGCTGCATGGAGATGGCCCGGACCAGGTTGTCACCCAGGTGCGTGGCGATCTCCAGCGTCAGCTTGCGCTTGTCGCCGGAGAGGTCCACCTCCAGCGTGAGGGCGTTGAGCAGGTTCGGGACCTGGTCACGCGGGAACTCGACGTCGACGACCGGGCCGGTCACCTGGACGACGCGCCCGGTGATCGGGCCGGCCGAAGTTTCGGCGGTCGTGGTCATCAGCTCTCACTTCCTGCGCTGGCGAGAGCGTCGACCCCACCGACGATCTCGCTGATCTCCTGGGTGATCTGTGCCTGGCGAGCCTGGTTGGCCTCCAGGGTCAGGCTACGGATCAGTTCGTTGGCGTTGTCCGTCGCGGCCTTCATGGCCCGCTGCCGGTTCGCCGACTCCGACGCCGCCGACTCCAGCAGGGCCGCGTAGAGGCGGGCCCCGATGTACTTCGGCAGCAGCGCGTCGAAGAGCGTGTCCGGGTCCGGCTCGAACTCGTAGAGCGGCTGGAGCCCCTTGCTCTCCGGGTGGTCCCGCTGGCTCTCGGCCGTGTCGGCGTCGCTGTCGATCTCGTCGACCGGCTTCGCCGAGGCACTGTCGGCCGCGTACTCGACCTCGAGCGGAGCCATCCGCCGGGCCTGCGGCACCTGGGTGATCATGTTCTTGAAGCTGGTGTAGACGAGGTGCAGCTCGTCCACGCCGGTCACACCGTCGGTGTTGCCGTCGTGGTCGTCCTCCCCCGCCATGAACGAGTCGACCAGCGTCCGTGCGGCCTCGGCCGCGTGCTCGTAGCCCGGCTGCTCGGAGAAGCCGGTCCACGACTGCTCGATCTCCCGGTTGCGGAACCGGTAGTACGAGACGCCCTTGCGGCCGATCACGTAGAGGACCGGCTCCTTGCCCTGCTCGCGGAGCAGGGCCTGGAGCTGCTCGGCCTCCTTGAGGACGTTGGCGTTGTAGCCGCCGCACTGACCGCGGTCACTGGTGACGACCAGGACCGCGGCCCGCTTCGGCTGCTCCCGCTCGACGAGCAGCGGGTGGTCCAGCGCCGAGTTCGACGCGAGCTCCGACAGGGTGCTCGTCATCAGCTCGGCGTACGGACGTGCCTCGTCCACCCGCGCCCGGGCCTTCGCGATCCGTGAGGTCGCGATCAGCTCCTGGGAACGGGTGATCTTCTTGATGGACTGCGTCGACCGGATACGCCGGCGCAGCACCCGGATCTGTGCCGCCATCGGGTATCAGCCTCAGTTCTTCTTGACCGTGACGGTCTCCTGCTCGACATCGTCCTCGTCGAGGGCCTTCTCGGCCTTCTCCTTGGGGACGACCGAGGAACCGTCGGACGCGGTGAACTCGTTGCGCTTGAACTCGTCGACCGACTTGGTCAGCGTCTCGACGGCGTCGTCGGAGAGCTTCCCGGTGTCGGTGATCTCGTTCAGGGCGCCGGAGGCGTGGCGACGCGAGTACTCGCGGAACTCCGACTCGAAGCGCTGCACGTCGGCGACGGGCACCGAGTCGAGCTTGCCGGAGGTGCCCAGCCAGATCGAGACGACCTGGTCCTGCACCGAGACCGGCGCGTACTGCGCCTGCTTGAGCAGCTCGACCAGGCGCTCGCCACGGCCCAGAGCGGCGGCCGAGGCGGCGTCGAGGTCGGAACCGAAGGCGGCGAACGCCTCCAGCTCGCGGTACTGCGACAGGTCCAGACGCAGCGAGCCCGAGACCGTCTTCATGGCCTTGATCTGCGCCGAGCCACCGACCCGGGAGACCGAGATACCGACGTTGATCGCCGGCCGGACACCCTGGTTGAACAGGTCGGACTCGAGGAAGACCTGGCCGTCGGTGATCGAGATGACGTTGGTCGGGATGTAGGCCGACACGTCGTTCGCCTTGGTCTCGATGATCGGCAGACCGGTCATCGAGCCCGCGCCGAGCTCGTCCGAGAGCTTCGCGCAGCGCTCCAGCAGACGCGAGTGCAGGTAGAAGACGTCGCCCGGGTAGGCCTCACGGCCCGGCGGGCGGCGCAGCAGCAGCGAGATCGCGCGGTAGGCCTCGGCCTGCTTCGACAGGTCGTCGAACACGATCAGGACGTGCTTGCCCTGGTACATCCAGTGCTGGCCGATGGCCGAGCCGGTGTAGGGCGCGAGCCACTTGAAGCCGGCCGGGTCGGACGCGGGGGCCGCGACGATCGTCGTGTACTCCAGCGCACCGGCGTCCTCGAGGGACTGCCGGACACCGGCGATCGTGGAGCCCTTCTGGCCGATGGCGACGTAGATGCAGCGGACCTGCTTCGACGGGTCGCCCGACTCCCAGTTCTCCTTCTGGTTGATGATCGTGTCGACGCAGACCGCGGTCTTGCCGGTCTTGCGGTCGCCGATCACCAGCTGGCGCTGGCCGCGGCCGATCGGGGTCATGGCGTCGATGGCCTTGATCCCGGTCTGCAGCGGCTCGCCGACGGACTGGCGGTCCATCACGCCGGCCGCCTGGAGCTCGAGCACGCGGCGGGCGTCGCTCTCGACGTCGCCGAGGCCGTCGATCGGGTTGCCCAGCGGGTCGACGACCCGGCCCAGGTAGCCCTCGCCGACCGGCACGGACAGGACCTCGCCGGTGCGGGTGACCTGCTGGCCCTCCTCGAGGCCGGTGTAGTCGCCCAGGACGACCGCACCGATCTCGTTCTGCTCGAGGTTCAGGGCGACGCCGCGGACGCCGCCCTCGAACTCGAGCAGCTCGTTGGTCATGGCCGAGGGCAGACCCTCGACGTGGGCGATGCCGTCACCGGTGTCGGCGACGATCCCGACCTCACGGCGGGACGTGCCGCTCTCCAGCGACGAGACGTAGCTGGAGATCGCACTCCGGATCTCCTCGGAGGAGATCGTCAGCTCTGTCATGGCTGCGTCGTTCCTTCTCTCGAACGGGGTCTTCGGGTCGTTCCGCCGGGGTCCGGCGATCGCGTCCGAAGCAGGTCAGCTGGGCAGGGATCGGCGAGCTGCGGCGAGTCGACCCGCCACACTGCCGTCGATGACCTCGCCGCCGACCTGCACGACCAGGCCTCCGAGGAGGCTCCGGTCGAGCTCGACCTGCAGGGAGATCGTGCGGCCGTACATACGGCCCAGGGTCTCGGCGAGCTTGGTCTCCTGCTCGGAGGAGAGCTCGACGGGTGTGCGCACCTTGGCGACCGAGCGGTCCCGGCGGGCCGCCGCGAGCTCGGCGAGCTCCTCGGCGACGACGTCGAGGTGCCGGCTGCGGGGCAGCCGGACCGCTTCGCGCAGCAGCGTCGCCGTCACCGGGTAGACCTTCTCGCCGAGCACCGAGTCCAGGAGCTGGACGCGACCCTCGACGGGCCGGGCGCCGTCGCCGAGCAGGCTCGCCAGCTGCGGCTCGCGGGCCACGATCCGGCCGAACCGGAACAGCTGGTCCTCGACCTCGTCGAGGGAGCCGTTGCGGTCCGCGATCGCGATGGCCGTGCGGCGGGCCAGGCCCTCCGCGCCGGTGACGATGTCGCGGGCCTTCGACCAGCGCTTGCGCGCCAGCTCGGAGACGAGGTCCACGGTCGGCTGCGAGAGCTGGGACCCGAACAGCCGGCGGACGAGGTCCGCGCGGGCGTCCTCGGGGGAGGACGCGTCGGCCAGCAGGCGCCGGACGGAGCGCTCGGAGTCCAGGAACCGGGCCACCGCGAACAGCTCGTCCGCGGTCGTGGTCAGGTCCCGGGCCGACGCGGAGTCGGTCCAGGAGTCCAGCCGCTCGGTCAGCGCCGCGAGGGACTCACGGCTGGCGGGCTGCAGGACAGCCGCCATCAGTTCGCCCCGCTCCGCTGGGCCACGCCCTGCTGGTCGAGCTCACCGAGAAACGAGTCGATCGTCGCGGAGCGACGCGAGTCGTCGGCCAGCTGCTCGCGCAGCAGGCGCTCGGCCAGCTGGACCGACAGGCCCCCGACCTCGTTGCGCAGAGCACGCTGGGCGGCGTCGCGCGACGCGGCCACCTGCTCCTCGCCACGGGCCTTGATGCGCGCGGCCTCGGCCTCGGCCTCCTCGCGGAGCTCGGCCTTGATCTGCTGGCCCTCGGCCCGGGCGTCGTCGCGGATGCGCGCCGCCTCGGCCCGGAGGCCGGCGAGCTGCTCCTCGTACTCCTTCTTCAGCCGGTCCGCCTGCTCCTGGGTCTCCTGAGCACGCTTGAGGCCGCCCTCGATCGCGTCGGTCCGCTCCTCGTAGAGCGTCTCGAAGCGCGGGACCGCGAACTTCCAGAGCAGGAACAGCAGGATCGCGAACGCGACCACACCGAGCACGAGCTCATCGAGGTGCGGGAGAATCGGAAGCGGCTGTTCGGCGGCGAGAATCAGTTCCACCGTGTGTCCTTCCCTGACATGGCCGCCGGTACCGGGACCGGCATGAGAGTGATCTGCCGGCTCTTACTGCGCGATGAAGAAGAGCACCAGGCCGATCAGCATGACCAGCTCGGCGAGGACGAAGGTGGTCCAGCCGATACCCATCAGCTGGCCGCGGGCCTCCGGCTGGCGGGCGGTGCCGCTGATGACGGCCGACCAGATCAGGCCGACGCCGATACCGGCGCCGATGGCCGAGGCGCCGAACCCGATGGCCGCGAGGCCCGGGTTGATGTTGGCGGCTTCCTGGGCCAGAACCTGGGTGACGTTCACTTCGGGTTTCCTTCCGTCGGGTCCGCGGGATGCGGGTCGTTCGGTGTATCGGCCCGGACGGGCCGGCGGATGAAGCAGGTGGTGCGAGCGCGGTGCAGGCGGCACCGGGGTCTCGGTGGTGCTGTCAGTGGTCCTCGGAGATCGCCGCGCCGATGAACACGGCGGCGAGCAGGGCGAAGACGTAGGCCTGGATGACCTGGACCAGCGCCTCCAGGAACGTGAATGCGATCCCGGCGGCGAACACCACCGGGGACGCGATGACGAGCGCGGAGCCCGCCGACACCAGGAACGCCGCACCCACGGCGGTCAGGGCGAGGATGAGGTGGCCTGCGAACATCGCGGCGAACACACGCAGTGCCAGCGAGAGCGGCTGCACCAGGAACTTCTGCAGCAGCTCGATCACGATGATCAGCGGCGCGATGAAGACCGGGACGCCCGGCGGCAGCGCGGCGTGCTTGATGTAGCCGAAGAACCCGTGCTTCTTGAACCCGGCGTAGT
>NZ_JAHLJD010000028.1:0-16012 GCF_020496225.1 Pseudonocardia sp. ICBG162 | reverse complement strand
CACCACACTGTATCAGATGGCTTGACGTTCAAGTACTACTGAACGTAGCCGTCACGGCCACGCCGCTTCTCGCGATTCCCAGCTCGATCGCACGCCAAGGCAATGCTCGCGATACCTCTTACCTGCAGAGATGAGCCGATTGCAGGCCGCGATAAGGGGCGCCATAGTCGAGCAGATACGTAACGTGACAGCTACCCATGGTAGGGGTACCCCCATGCTGGGTACCCCTTTCATTACTCGTTGCACCAAATCTGTCGATCGGGCTTTCATACGTTCCTGCCAAAACTACGAGCGGAAGAGTCCGGAGTGACGACACAAATGCAAGTGCAGGTGCGCCCCGCGTTTGCGGGTGCGTCCTCCTTTCTCGTCGGTTCACCTCCGCAGCGGGTCCGTCAGAACCAGACTCGACGGGGGCTGACAGATGTGAGGGGCGCCATCAGCTGGGATGCGCGGAGGGTGAACGCCAAATGACCGCAGTGGAGCGGGAACCTTCTTCGGTTGCCCCCTCCGGACCGCTGCACATGTGTGAGGCAGAGATTCCGGTGGTCGATCGGCGAGCCCTGGGAGATGTGATGCGTCGCCAGGACGAGATAAGTTTCCACGCCGAGCATCTTTTGTCGTTCGCAGACAGTGGTCCACGCGGCGGACGCCGCCGCTCCGGGCTTCCGCCGCACAGCGATCGGCCTTCGAATGTCGGTACTCCTGGCACCGTCAAGGGCCAAGTATCTCACCCCAGCGCTGCTGACCGCAGGGAGCAACGCAAGCTGACGATGGACCTGCTTCTTGTACGGGAACAAGCGCGGCATCACGGGGAGTGGCAGGACACCCGCAGCGAACTCGAGTTCCTGGTGGAGGCCTCACCGGCAGCGCTAACCGCGCGCCTGGAACGTGACCTCTCTGCCCTGTCGGCGGCAGCCATCAGCGCGCTGGCCGCCATTCGAGCGGCCACCGGAAGCGGAAGCGACGCTGCGCCTGGGGCGGCTGACGGGACCGGACACTGGCTTCCCTCTGCCGCCGCGGCCCTGCGATCGGCCTTGTCCATCGATCTGGCCTTGGAAGCCCAGCAACAGTTCAACGCAGTCCAGGGCGACTGACTATGCCCCCTCCCTCCTCGTGCCCACCCCGGCGCGCTCACGATCGCCCCGGGCGACGACAGGGGCCAAGACATCCGGCCTCGCGACCGCCCACGGCAGCACCAGCAACTCGCGCAAGGTCGACGACCATCGACCGAGACGTAGATCCCACGGCCTCCTGAAGCCCAGGAGGCAAATGAGCCAACAGCCCAGTTTCTATTTTTTGTGAATGAAGTTCATGCAGCATCTATTGGAGGAGACGATGGATGTGCACCCCGTGCCGTCGCTGATGTCGTCTCACCTGGGGCGGTTCTGATGCCGCGCCGCTCGCGTCCCGTGCCGCTCGCCGACGGATCAATGTGGAGGGTCGCGCCAGGGCGGGGATCTGACGGAGCGTCCACCCCCGTTCCGGAGCGCGCCACCCCGAAAGTCGCTGCCCCTGAACCGCGGTGGTCTCCTGCCCGTTCGGAAGCCGCGCCCCGCATCCGCCCTCACCGGGCAGCACCACCAGCGGGTCAGCCGCGATCCCCCGTGGTTCCAGAGGTTCCCGGGACGGAGGGGAACGAGCAGGAGCCACAGAAACTCGTCACGGATCCAGGCGAGCCCACCTCGACGTCTGCTCTCAAGCAGGATGAAGAGCGGCCGGGCGGCGAGCCATCCCTGGTGGCCGGGGAGCCGCAGGGGCGGCCAGCATCGTCGCTTTCCCTCATGGACCTGCCCCAGTCGGCCCACAACGGTCGCGGCCTGCATACCGGGCGAGACGTCACCCGCTACTCGGCCGGCCGGGAGTCCTTCTCACGCTCCGTACGATCGCTGGAGCCCATCTCGGACCTGGAGGCGGCGAGCTTCGCCGGTCGGTTCGCCACCGACTTCCAGTCCTTCGATGAGGACACCCCCACCCGCCGGGCAGAGGTACTGAGGCCTCTGCTCGCTGTCCCCCAGGCCTGCACCTGGGGGTGGTCGGGTGCGGGCAGGCAGCGCGCCGACTCACCACTGCCGGGCCGGATCTACCGGCCGAGCGACACGGTGGTGTTCGTCGAGGTGATCGTCCGTGTCACCACCTACGCGCGCGCCTGCCCGCCCCCCGAGACCCCGCGCCACGCCGGGGCCGCCGAAGTGGAGCTGTCCGGGCTGCTCGGCCCGTCATGCGCCCCGCCCGAGGCGGACCCGGCGTGGGTGGCGGTCGAGGCGAACTGGGTCCGGATGACGGTCCCGATCACCCGCCACGACGACGGCCATCTGGTCGTCGACCCGCACCTGCGCCCCACCGATTCCTCCTGACCCCCACCAAGAGGTAGCTGCTGATGTCCTCCTCCAACGGCACCAACAACACCCCCTCCGCACCGTCCTGGCTGGACGCAGGCGCCGCGTGGGCCGCTCCGGCCACCGGGAACGACGGAGCCCAGGTCCCTGCTGCCCAACCACCGGCCACGCGTGCAACCGCACCCGCCGCCCCGCTGTCTCGACCTGCAGCCGCCCCGGAGGACTTCCCCGGTACCCCGCCGATTGCGCCCGCGGCCTCCACCGAACAGGCCCGGCCGTCGACTCCTCCCCCGTCGGCACCGTCCGCGGCCGCCCCCTTTCAACAGGGGCCGGTTGCCTCGGCGAAAGCGCAGGCGTTCCGCCCGGCGTGGGATGAGGAGACCGGGGTGCTGCCGGGAGCGGTCCGTGAGCGTCGTTCCCGCCCGAAGCAGGGATGGCGTCACCTCGCCTACCAGCTGACCGGCGGCCGGTGGAATCCCGGCCTGTCCGAGGCTGAGGCCCGGCTGCGTGATCAGCTGCAGAAGATCCGCACCCCGCTGCCCGGCCCACACTCGGTCGTGGTCGCCTCGATCAAAGGCGGTATCGGCAAGACCACCGTGTCCGCGCTCCTCGGCCTCGCCCTGGCCGAACACCGCGGCGACCGCGTCATCGCAGTGGACGCCAACCCCGACGCCGGCACCCTCGGCGACCGCCTCGTCGGCGAAACCCACGCTGCGAAGACCACCGTGCGCGATCTCCTCCACGGACTGGCCGGCATCCGGTCAGCGACCGACCTGGCCGGCTACACCCACCTCGCCGCACGCCTCCAAGTCCTCACCTCTGAACAGGAACCAGAACTGTCGGAGACCTTCTCCGCCACCGACTACACCACCGTGCTACAGATCCTGGCCCGATACGCCAACGCGATCGTCACTGACTCGGGCACCGGGATCATGCACTCAGCGATGCAGGCCAGCCTGCGCCACGCCGACTCCCTGGTCATCGTCGGCGCCCCCACCAACGACGGCGCCTCCCGCGCGGCGCGCACGTTCCGCTGGCTGGCCGCCAACGGATACCGCCACCTCACCGAGGACGCGGTGGTGGTGCTGTCCTACGACCGCCACAGCCCCGACATCGACGACCAAGTCATCCGCGACTTCTTCGCCGAACGCTGCCGCGCGGTGATCGTCCTTCCCCCGGACCCGCACCTACAGGCCGGCGGGATCATCGACTTCGACGCCCTCACCCCCGCCGCGCGCGACGCCGCGCTCGAGCTCGCCGCAACCGTCGCCGAGGGCTTCCAGGGCCGCCGCACCCACGGGCTGGCCAGCCACGGGTTCCGCACCCCGCCAAGCGACCCCGGCGGTCCCCGGTGATCAGTCCCCAGCTGGTCGTGGGCGCCGCGCTGGCGCTCACCACCACCCTGACCGCGTCCGGGCTCGTCCCGGCCGCCGCCCCCGAGGGCGGGGTCGAGTGCGGGTGGCGGATCACCGCGGTGCACGTGCTCGCCGAGCTCACCGGCGACACCTCCGCGCGGGCGGAGAAGCTGCGCCGGGCCCTGCTCGACGTCGGCGCGAACAAGCCCGGCTTCATCCCAGCCCAGTGCTACGAGCCCGGCACCGGCAACTCCAGCGGGTCCGGCTCCGGCGGGTCGGGTGGGTCCGGCAACGACTCCAGCGACACCGGCACGGCCCCGAGCACAGGCAACGGCTCGGGCAGCAACGACTCCAGCGGCAACGGCACCGGAGGCACCGGCGCCGACCCGGGGAACAGCTCCGGCGGGACGGGCTCCGGCGGCGGAGCTGCCAGCAAGTGCACGACCACCGCCGCGGACACGCTCGGCTGGGGCGAGCCGAAGGTGGCTGATGAGTTCGAGGGCACCTCGATCTCCGGGGACTGGAACGCCTACGACGGGCCCGGCCACGGCGGCAACGGCCGCCGGACCCCGGACGCAATCAGCGTCGCCGACGGGCAGCTCACCATCACCGGCTCGGAGAACGGCGACGCCGGCGGAATGGCCTGGTCGCCACACAGCCAGCAGTACGGGCGCTGGGAGGGCTGTGCCCAGTCCCCGCCCGGGGCCGGGTCGCTGCACACCCTGTTCCTGCTCTGGCCGACCGCGGAGAACTGGCCCGAGGGCGGCGAGGTCGACTTCATGGAGATCTCCGACGGGACCCGGCAGAAGGTCGAGGGCTTCCTGCACTACGGCTCGGACAACTCCCAGACCCAGGGCTCGGTCGAGATCGACGCCACCGAGTGGCACGCCTTCGCCGTCGAGTGGACCCCCGACAAGATCACCTACCTCGTCGACGGCAAGCCGTGGTTCACCGACGACGACAAGTCCCACAACCCGCCCGGGCCGATGCACCTGACCATCCAGCTCGACTACTTCGGCGGCGACGCCTCAGGCGGCGCGGCGATGCACGTCGACTGGGTCCGCCAGTACGAGCTCACCGGCGGCGACGCCTCGGTCGGGGTCGACGTCTCGGCCGGGCAGGACGGCGTCGACGCCGGCGCCGACGTCTCCCTCGGCGGCTCCACCGGGGCGGACTCGGTTCCGGACTCGAACGGTGACACCTCGCGCGACGACAGTTCCGACGGATCGCGTGACAGCGGTTCTGGGGGTGGTCGGTGATGGCCACGACCCTGGGACACCAGCGCCCCGCCACCGCCGACCGGGCAGCCGACGTGCGCCAAGCGGTGGGGCACGTGGAGTACCTCGACTACACCGTCCCTCCGAACCAACTGGTCCCCGACCTGCACCCCGACCTCGAAGCCTTCGCTCTGGGCGAGCCGGTGTTCGCCACCGGATACCTCGTCGGGCTCCTGGAAGCGCCCTGCATGACCTACCTACGCCGACACCACCTCCAACCAGGACAGACCCTGGTCGGCACCGCGATCGACATCACCCACCGCGCCCCCGCCCACCCCGGAGACCGGCTGATCGCCGCCGCCCGCTGCACCACCGCAACCCACACCGGCACCGATCACCGTGACCGGGGCCGGAGTGGGGGCCGGCGTGGGGGTGGGACGCGGTTCGAGTTCGCCGTCACCGCCCGCAACCACCACAACGGCGTCGTGATCGCCCGCGGCCACATCACCCAGCACCTCGTCGATGTCGACACCTTCCGCACCCGGCTCCCCCGCCCCTGACACAACCCCCCGACACAGCCCCTGATTGAGAGAGCTCGCCCATGAGCCGTGCCTGGCCCCCCGACGCCACCGACTCCGACATCGTCCACGTCCTCGACCACCCCGACGACCACACCGATAGCGGTGGTGGTGGGACGACGACTGATCTGATCCAGCACCTCACAGACAACGGTTTCTTCGCCCGCCGCGCACGACGAGCACGCCGCGCCGCCCGCGCCGAGCACGCCGCCCAGGCCGCTCGCGACGCGGCCCAGACCCACGCCGCCGCGCGATCCACCACCAAGACCGCGACCGACACCGACACCGGGAGCGGGAGCGGGAGCGGGACCGGTGTCGGGTCGAGGACGGCACCGGCGCCGTCGGGAGACGTCGCATGAACCCCACCGCCCACACCGGTCGGGTGGATCGGCCGTGTCCGCCGCCGCTGGTCTGGGATCCCGCCGCTGGGACCTACCGGTGCCCGCTGTGCACACACACCGCCACCCACATGCGACTGGCCGACCAGGCCGTGTTGTTCTGCCCCGACTGCCAGGCCTTCTGGTTCGAGGCCGCAGTGATCCGCGGCCGCGACGGCACATGGGACGACAACGGAACCCAGTGCCCCGCCACCCACACCCTGAACGTCACCGTCGGCGACACACCACTCATCCTGCGTTGCGTCCTGGGCGACACCCACACCGACCTCACCACCCACAACAGCACCGACAGCACCGACAGCACCGGTGGTGCCGGTGGTGCCGGTGGTGCCGGTGGTGCCGGTGGTGCCGGTGGTGCCGGTGGTGCCGGTGGTGCCGGGAATGTCGTCCACATCAGCCGAGACGGGCTGCAGTGGAACGAGGCCCACACCCAGGACCACGCCGCGGACGTGTGGGGGCCGGTCCTGACCGCGGACACCGCACTGCTCGGGCGAACGGCGAGCAGGTGAGCCGGTACTGACCTATCCGCACCCAGCCTGCCCTGACCTGGATGTGAGCCCGCCCCCGGATCACCCGACAGAGGACCTCCGACATGCCCCGACGCCACAAGCCCCGCCCCTCCTGGGCCGCCCACGTCCCCACCTCGTCCCACGGACCGGCCACGCGCCGCACCGCGGTCGCAATGCTGACCGCCGGCGCCCTGATCGGAGGGACCGCGTTCTCCCTGAGCCCGCTCCCGGCCGACCTCGGCCTGACCGCGCTGAGCTGCAACCAGGGCAAAGCCGCCCGGGCCCTCGCCACTGCACGTGAGACCCGCACCCAGACCCGCGCGCTGCTCGCCGACCTCACCCTCAGCGACGACACCCGCGCTCACGACCTCGCCGGTGAGATCGCCGGACTCGGGTTCACCCCCGCGACCCAACCCCCGGGCTGGCGGCAGAAGGCCGTCGACGTCTCCGACCAACTCAACAACTTGGGCGACGCGACCACCGATCCGCAGATCGCGCGGGTCGCCGCCCGCCTGGCCAAGGCCGGACTCGGCCCGACCCCGGCCGACCTGCTCCCCACCGAGCCCCAGCCCCCACAGCCCGGACCGGTCGGTGAGCTCGACCAGAGTCTCGGCGGGGCCGCCGACGGAGCCGTCAACGCCATCAGTGGCGCTGAGGACGCGCTCAACACGGTCACCGCGCCCAAGCCCGCCGCAGACAACTCGACGAACAGCAGCGCAGGCCCGGCAGCGCCGAACCCGCGCCGCCAAGCCGAACCAGCGCTGCCCGAGACCTGTATCGCACCGACCGGGGCCACCACAGCCGCACCCGCAGCACCAGCGCCCCGGACGACACCTGCAGCACCTGCAGCACCGACGTCGTCCCCCGCCGAACCGACACCGACCCCCGAACCCAGCAACACACCCGACGCCGACGCCGACGCCGCTGCCGACGCCGCGGCCCAGCCCGACACCAGCAGCTCCACCAGCTCGCAGGAGCCCCCGGCCGGCGACTCCGACGACAGCGGCGTCCCGACCAGCAGCACCTCCGAGACCTCGACCGAACCGAACACGGACTCCCCCGACAGCACCTCCGGAATCGACTCGGACTCGGGTAGCTCGAACAGCTCGACGTCGAGCAACAGCAGCGGCAGCGGCGAATCCGCTGAGGATCTGGAGAAGGCCCGCATCGCGATCGGGTTGGTCGGGGAGCTGATGCAGGCCCTGGGCGCCAGTCCCGACGCCGGCGCGGACGATCTGCGGACCTCGATCCTGGGTGCGCTCGACCGCGACAAGCTCGAGAAGCTCGGCGCAGACCCCGCGGACCTGGACAAGCTCGACCAGCTGGGCGACCTCACCCACCCGGGCGGGGGCTCCCCCGACTCATCCGGCTCGTCTGGACCGGACTCGTCGGAGTCGGACTCGACGTCTCCGACGTCGTCGGAGACCACCAGCAGCGGCTCGTCCGGCAGCGACTCGTCCAACAGCGACTCGTCCAGCAGCTCTGACTCCTCCAGCTCGTCCACCGGCTCGGGCTCGTCGGACGGCTCTGTGGGTAGCGGGACCGGATCGGGATCGACGCAGGAACCCTCGACCGAGTCCGCAGACACCGCAAGCGCCGGCAGTGCTGGCGATGCCTGGGAGGCGGGCGCGCAGAAGCTGGCCGAGCAGGTCCACCAGGCAGCTGATGCCGACCCGCTGGCCGAGCAGCTGGCCGACAAGCTCGACGCCGCAGGGATCGGCTCGCAGAACGGGACCGCCAGCTCCAGCTCGACCAGCTCCAGCCCGGACAGCTCCAGCCCCGACAGCGGGCCCGCCCAGCCCGATGAAACGGGCGCGGGGCAGGACAGCTCGGGTAGCGCGCAGCAGCAGCCCTCCAGCAGCGGAGGGGACAGCACCGACAGCGGCACTGACGGCGGCACCGGGACCGGCTCCGGCGGGGCGCAGGAGTCCTCGGGCGCGGCGCAGCAGCCCCAGGCCGGCGAGACCATCCAGCGTCCCGGCGCCACCGGCAGCAACAACACCGCCACCGGAAACACCGGCACCGGCACCGGTGTTGGTCAGCCGCAGGGCGGCCAGAGACAGGACGACACGACACCGTCCGGTGACGGTGATGGCACTGCGGGCGGTGTCCCCTCGGGTGGGCAGGGCCAGACCGGCTCTGCCAGCTCCACGGGAGGGGAGGCGCCGCGCGACCCGGAAAAGGCCCAGGAAGCAGCCACCCAGGGCGACGCCGCGAGTGACGGTGCGCGTGCGGCCATGTGGGATCGGCTCGCCCGGTGCGAGTCCGGCGGGAACTGGGAGACCAACACCGGCAACGGCTACGAGGGCGGCCTGCAGTTCAGCCCGGCCACATGGAACGCCTACGGCGGCACCGGATCGGCGCACGAGGCCAGCCGCGAACAGCAGATCGCCGTCGCGGAGAAGGTCCAGGCCGAGCAGGGCTGGAAGGCCTGGCCCGCGTGTTCCCGGCGACTCGGGCTGTCCTGAACGATGACCACCAGCACGCCGCGCACAACGCCGACCACCGCAGCGACCACCACCGCAGCGACCACCCCCGGAGCGCTCGCTACCGCAGTGCTCGCCACCTGGGTGGTCGTTGCGGTAGCCGCTACGCTGATCGTCACAGCTGCCGTGGTGGCGCTGTGGACCTCCGACGCTCCGCAGGGCGATCGGATGGTGGGACTCGGGTCGGCCGCTTCGTGGGGAATGCCGGCCGACCCGAGGACCCCCACCACCCCCACCGAGCGTGCCGGGTTTGCTGCGCCCGGGCCGGTGCAGGGCCAGGCCGGACCTGTCGTGGGCGGCCTGGCGGCGACCTCGGTCGGGGTGCTGGTCGTCGACGGCGGCCGCCACCAGTGCTCGGCCACCGTGGTCGCCTCGCACTCACGCAGGGTGCTGGCCACCGCGGCGCACTGCGTGTGGCTCGACGGGGCCTGGCGAGTCGACGGCGCGTTGTTCATCCCCGGCTACGCCGCCGGCGAGGAGCCCCTGGGCCGGTGGGCGGTCGACACCGCGTATGTCCCCCCGGCCTGGCAGGAGGCCAACTCCCCCATCGAAGATGTTGCCGCCCCCACCGACTACGCGTTCGTGACCCTGCTCCCCCGCGACGGCGTCGCGCCCGAACAGGTCCTCGGCGCCCAAGGCATCCGCTTCACCACCCCTGACACCCACCCCGACACGCGACTGCCGGTCGCCGCGCTCGGCTACCCCGCGACCGGCATCTACGACGGCCAGTCGCTGCGCGGCTGCGACGGCCAGGCGACCGTGCAACCCTTCGACCGGCCCGACCGCCCGTCCGGACAGGTCCTGGCCCTGAGCTGCGACATGACCGAGGGCGCCTCCGGCGGGCCCTGGCTTGCCGGCCCCGACGCCGCCGCGGGCCGCGGCCAGGTCATCGGCGTCGTCTCCGGCGGCGACGACACCACCCTCGTCTCCCCGCGCTTCGACGACACCGCCCGAACCGTGTACGAGGCCGCCGACTCTGCCGCGCTCGGACCCAAGCAGCCCACGAGCAGGCCGAGTCCGTCCACGCCCGATCCCGTCGTCGCTCAGACCGCACCTCGAGGAGGCACTCGATGACCTCACCCAGGAACGCGGCCGACCCGCGCCATCACTGGACCACCCCCACGCAGCCACGTAGCCCGTATGAGCTCAACCAGATCCTCGGTTCGGCGGCGCGCTCGCGCGCACCCGGAGGGCTGGAGATCGTCGACAACGAGGACCTGGTCAACGCCGCCTCCGCGGCCGCAGCCGCCGCCGGCGCCACAGCGGACGAGGACTACCGCCCCGACCCGATCGACGTCGCCGCCGACCTCGGCGCCGCCACCGACACCGCCCAGACCCGCACCCGCACAGTGTTCCCGCAGTCCCGGCCGGTGTCCTGGGCCGCATTCGGCCCGCTGATCCCGGTCCTCGCCGGCTCCGCCGGAGCCGGAGCGTCCTGTGTCGCCGCCGCGATCGTCGACGCGCTGCAGCAGGACCAGCGCTGCGCGCTGCTCATCGACGCCGACGACCCCGCCCGCTCCGGGCTCACCACCGCCGCGGCCACCACCGGACCCTGGACCCGGCAGGTCAACCAGCACCTCACCGTCCGCTACAGCTGGCGCGACGACGCCCTGCTCGCCCGCCTCGAAACCGCCCTGCCGACGATCACACCCGGGATGGTGCCCCCACCCCCGGACTGGCTCCCCGACCCCGCACCCGACCCCCTGCACGCCACCGTCGTCGACCTCGGCCACGGCGGCTGGCGCGCCGCCGCCACCCCCCTCTACGGCGCCGGGGGCTGGCTACGCCGCGGACTACCCACCCAGCGCCCGATCCTGGTCGTACGCGCCACCCGGCCCTCGCTGCGCCAGGCCGAACAGCTCCTGGCCCGCCTCGACCCGTGGATCCGGCGCGGGCTGGCCACCCCGATCTACCAACTCATCGTCAACGGCACCCGCAAATGGCCACCCGGGGTCACCGGCGCCGCCGGACCCCGGATCGCCACGCTGCTCGACGAAGCCCTGTTCGTCCCACACGTCCCCACGTGGGAGGTCGGCGGGGTCACCGACGAACCCAGCCCCACTCGCGCCGTCGACGCGCTACGCCCGCTCCTCGCCTCCTGGCGACTCATCCCCTCCCCGAGACGCCGCTGACCGGCCCGCCCCCTGTCTGACCCTGCTGAGTCCGGCGGTCCCACCCCGACACCAGCCCACGACGTTCGCCCCACGCCACACCGCCCATCCCACCTCCTGCGGAGTCCACGCCATGTCTGCCATCCACGTGATCAGCGAGTCGCTGACCCAGATCCACTCCTCGGGACTGCTGTCGGATGCACTGCCGGCGCAGGACATCCCCAACCCCGGCCCGAAGGTCCCACCCGGCGCCCAAGCCATCCAGGACGTCGTCGGCTACGTCATCTGGATCGCCGGGATCTGCATCCTCGGCCTGTTCTTCGGCGGGATCGTCGCCTCCACCGCCGGACGGATGTGGGACCACCACGGCTCCGGACGCACCGGCGCCCGCATGATCGTGTCCAGCCTCGCCCTCGCCGTCCTGTTCGGCCTCGGCTACACCCTGGTCACCCAGTTCGCCGCCGGAGCCAACTGATGGCCCGCCTGCTGGATCCCCACAACCCCGACCCCCACGGGTCGCGTATCGACCTGCGCCCGGGCCGACCGCGACACCCACGCTCGGCAGGCGGGAGACGGCGCGCGCTACTCATCCTGGGCTCGGCCGCCGTGCTCGTGTTCGTGCTCGTCGTCGCGCTGATCGTGTCGCTGACCAGCATGTTCGACAACCCCGCGGGCTCCGCCGCAGGGGCGCCGCCGCAGCCCGCGCCGATCGGGACCGGCGACAGCGCCTCCGGACCTGCGGCCGAGGCCGAACTCGCCGCCCGCCCCATGCTGCAGATCCCCCTGGCTGCGATCCAGCCCCACGCGTTGTCCACCCGCACCGCGGGACCACCGATCGTGCTCCCCGCACCGCAGCAGTTCGTCGCGACCCTGGTTCCGACCGGGTTCCCCGACACCGCTGAGGGTGCGGTCGCGCAGCTGGTGGAGTTGATGAGGGTCGGGTTGTCCGGTGGGGACCCGCAGGTCTGGGCCCAGACGTACAACTCCGTCGCCGAACCCGGCGCTCAGCCTGCGAGCCGGACCACGACCAGCAACGACCTCGCCGACCTCCGTCGCGGTGCGCATCTGCGACCCACCGGGCCGTCGTCGAGCGGGCTGCGGATGTCGTGGACCCCGACCAGTGCGATGGTCAAGGGCAGCACCGCCGACGGCACCTATGTCGTGGCCTGTGCCCTGGGTGAGTTCGTCGCCGACAACAACGGCCGGGTCGTCTCCTTCGGCTGGGGCGACTGCCTACCGATGCGACGCGTCAACGACCAGTGGAAGATCGCCTCGGGTCCGACCGCGGCCACCGCACCAAGCGCCTGGCCCGGAAGCGACGAGGCCATCGCCGCAGGCTGGCGGGACATCCAGCGATGACTTCCATAGCGATGACCTCCATACTGCTCATCCGGTATCCCACCCCGGTGCCACCCCCGCTGCCCGAACCCTCCCCCGGCGGTGGGTCGTCCGGGAAAGGCGACTCCGGCTCAGGGTTCCTGGGCTCGATCGTTCAGTCCGGATTCGACGCCGCCATGCAGAAGGTGTGGGACGCCGGGGTGTGGGTCCTACGCGCCGGGTTCGAACTCGCCGACCAGGTGTCCTGGGTCGACCCCAGCACCATCACCGGCCAGGCCGGGCAACGCCCGACCCCACCCAACCCCGCCACCGCTGGAGACGCCCCCGGCGCTGCCACCGGTGCTGGCGCCGGTGCTGCGGATGCCGCCGCGGCGGCCGGTGAGCAGAGTCTGTCGTTGTGGTCGTCGCTGGTCGCGCTGGCCACCCTGATCGCGCTGGGCCTGTTCTTCTACCAGCTGATCTCGGTCGCGCTACGCGGCGGGCGCGGCATGTTCCGGGCGTTCACCGGCCCGCTGCAGTTCGGGATGGCGATCGCGCTGACCTCCGGCATGGTCGCGGTTCTGCTGGGCGCCGCGGACGGGATGGCCACGTTCTTCCTGTCCCAGCTCGGCGGTGACCCGACGTTCGGTGCGGTACTGGCCCACGACACCGTCGCCGCCCGGGTCGGGGACAACCCCGACCTCGCCAACACAGAAGACAACGTCCGCTCGATGATCCTCGGGCTGGCCGCGTTGTTCGGGGTCATCCCGGCCGGGATCGGCTTCGCTCTACAGATGATCTTCCGCCAGGCCGCGATCCTCGTCCTGGTCGCCACGATCCCGCTCTTGGCCGCGATGCTGGTCACCGACTCCACCGCGCCCTCGTTCTGGCGCGGGGTGCGCTGGCTACTCGCCGCGATCCTGATGAAACCCGCCCTCGCGCTGGTCCTGCTCATCGGGGTCTCGGTCATGAGCAGGGCGACCGGGGTCGCCGGGCTGCTGGCCGGGACCGCGGTGCTGCTGGTGTCACTGTTCTGCCCGATGGTGCTCTACCGGCTCCTCGCCTTCGTCGACCCCGGCACCGGCGCGGGAATGGCGCTACGGGCAGGCGGCGGGGATTCCCGGGGCTCGTCGGCGCCGGGCGCCGATGGGGGCACCAGTGAGTCGATCAACGTCGCCCGCATGGCGCGCTCGGGCAGCGGCGGTGGTGGGGGCGGGCCGTCGGCCGGGGGCGGTGGCGAGCTGGGCGGCTCCACTGCCGCCTCCCCCACCGGTGGGTCCACCGCGGCCGCCGGACGCGCCGGCGGTGCCGGAGCTGCGGGCGGTGGTTCGGCCGCGGGTGGCGCGGCGGCCGGGCTGGGCGCGGCCGGTGGAGTTGCGGCCGCGGCGGTCGTCGGCGGCTATATGGCCACCAAAGCCGCCGCGGGTGCCGCCGGGGGCTACGGGTCGGCGCAGATGGCCCAGACCGGTGTCGGGCACCCCGGCGCCGCACCCGCCGGCGGGGGCGGTGCAGACGTCGGCGCGGCCACGCGCGGCGCCCATGCAGGGACGACCGCGACCTCGGGCTGGTCCGGCACCCCACCTGATGACCCCCACCCCGGCGACGGCCCGGACAACGGCGGCCCGGACAACGGCCCCCTCGACCCCACCCCCGGACCGGGACCCGACCCCGGTCCCGGTCCCGGTCCTGGTCCGGTCGCTGCGCAGCCCCCTGACACCGGCCACCCCGCCCCTGGCCCGGACACCGGCCCACCGACGCAGCCGGGTCCGGCGCCGCGCACTCCTGAGGCCCTCCCGGTGGACACCAGCACGAACACCGGCACGAACACCGGCACGGACGGGCCCACCACCACACCGAACAGGCCGGCTGCTGCCCACCGCTCCGAGCCCGAGGACCATCGATGAACAACCCCATCATCGCCGATGTTTCTACCGTCGTCGGTGCCCCTACCGTCGTCGGTGCACTGACGACTACGACTACCTCCGGCCTCGCCGCCGGCGCGCCCCTGGTGAGGCCGGGTACGGCCACGGCCAGCAGGGGAAGTCGATGAGCGCCACCACCGAACCCCGCAGCCCGCGCGTCTACCGCGGCCTCAACCACAAGGAAGGCATCGGCTGGATCGCCGGGATGACCCCGGTCCAGGCGTTCCTTCTGATCGGGGTCTGTGCTCCCGCGCTGATCGCGATGTCACGCAACCAGTGGTCGGCCGCGCTGTCCTGGGCGGTGTTCGCCGCGATCGTCGCCGTGCTGATCCTCATCCCGATCCACGGCCGCCCCGCGTTCCGCTGGCTGGCCGACCTGATCATGTTCCAGACAGGAGTCCTCATGCGCTGGTCACCCTGGCAGTCCCGCGCCGCCGCCGGCCTCGCCGGTGACCGCACCGAGCCCGACCTGCCCGGGGTGCTGGCCCGCCTGGAATTCCCCGACGGCCCAGAGTTCCACGGCTCGCGGATCTGCCTGATCCACGACACCACCGAAGGACGCTGGGGCGCCACCGCCAAACTCACCCACTCCGGGGTCGGGATGCTGTCCGACGACGACTGCGAACGTCTCGCCGCCCGCCTCGGATCGATGCTGGTCGGCCTCGGTCACCGCGAGGTCGTCGACCGCGTCTCCCTGCTCGTACGCACCGTGCCTGATGACGGCACCGAGTACGCCGTGTGGCGCGACCGCCACCAACGCTCCGACGCCCCCGCCCTCGCCCGGCAGGTGACCGCGGAGATCGACCGCGACGTCGCGTCGGTCTCCGTGCGCACCGAGCTGTTCGTGACCGTCTCCGGCACCGAGGAGGCGCTGCGCCGCCCGGCCAAGGCCGCCGGCGGCGGGATCGCCGGCCGGGCCTATGCGCTGTACCGGCTCCTGGAGGGCGTCGCCGACGGGCTGCGCGGGCTGGGGGTGCAGTCGGTGACCTGGCTGTCCTCCACCGGGGTCGCCGAGGCGATCAAGACCGGGTTCAACCCCGCCGCTGCAGCGGGGCTGTCGTTCCGGCACCTGACCAGCCCGGACCCCGACGGCACCGCCGGACTCCCGATCTCCCAGGCCGGACCCGCCCTCGCCCCCACCCCCGCGGCCAGGGCGTATCACCACGACGGCTACTCCTCGGTCGCCTACGCCGTGCAGCCACCCGAGTCCGGGACGATCTTCGGCTCTCTGGGCCCGCTGCTGGCAGTGCGGACCGCTGGGGAGCGGCGCACCCTGCAGATCCACTACGAGATCCTCTCCGCCGCCGCCGGCGCCCGGGTGGTCAAGTCGGATCGGTTCCGCAACAACGTGCTCGTCGACGCCAAGGCCCAGCGCGGGTTCAACACCACCGCAATCGACTCGCGGCGCCAGCGCGGAGCCCGCGACCAGGAAGCCGCCGTCGCCGCCGGCCACGCCGTCGTGCGGTTCACCGTCGCCTCGGCCATCACCGTCCCAGCGGACTGGAACGTCGAGGACCACGCCGCACGCCTGGAGAACGACGCCTCCGGGCGGTTCCACCTGCTGCGCCTCGAACTCGCCCAGGACTCGGCATTCGTCGCCGCCGCCCTGCCGGTCGGGATCGGGCTGCCCCGGGAGAAGAGGGCCTTCGACTCATGAGCCGACTGTTCAACCCCTTCGACGGCGGCCGCCGTACACGGCGGGTCGAGCCGCGCAGCACCAACGAGCTGCTCAGCCAGTTCACCGACCTCCAAGGAATCCCACTCACCACCCCGCCGACCCCCG
>NZ_JAHLJD010000027.1:0-83087 GCF_020496225.1 Pseudonocardia sp. ICBG162 | reverse complement strand
AGCGGGAACCTTCTTCGGTTGCCCCCTCCGGACCGCTGCACATGTGTGAGGCAGAGATTCCGGTGGTCGATCGGCGAGCCCTGGGAGATGTGATGCGTCGCCAGGACGAGATAAGTTTCCACGCCGAGCATCTTTTGTCGTTCGCAGACAGTGGTCCACGCGGCGGACGCCGCCGCTCCGGGCTTCCGCCGCACAGCGATCGGCCTTCGAATGTCGGTACTCCTGGCACCGTCAAGGGCCAAGTATCTCACCCCAGCGCTGCTGACCGCAGGGAGCAACGCAAGCTGACGATGGACCTGCTTCTTGTACGGGAACAAGCGCGGCATCACGGGGAGTGGCAGGACACCCGCAGCGAACTCGAGTTCCTGGTGGAGGCCTCACCGGCAGCGCTAACCGCGCGCCTGGAACGTGACCTCTCTGCCCTGTCGGCGGCAGCCATCAGCGCGCTGGCCGCCATTCGAGCGGCCACCGGAAGCGGAAGCGACGCTGCGCCTGGGGCGGCTGACGGGACCGGACACTGGCTTCCCTCTGCCGCCGCGGCCCTGCGATCGGCCTTGTCCATCGATCTGGCCTTGGAAGCCCAGCAACAGTTCAACGCAGTCCAGGGCGACTGACTATGCCCCTCCCTCCTCGTGCCCACCCCGGCGCGCTCACGATCGCCCCGGGCGACGACAGGGGCCAAGACATCCGGCCTCGCGACCGCCCACGGCAGCACCAGCAACTCGCGCAAGGTCGACGACCATCGACCGAGACGTAGATCCCACGGCCTCCTGAAGCCCAGGAGGCAAATGAGCCAACAGCCCAGTTTCTATTTTTTGTGAATGAAGTTCATGCAGCATCTATTGGAGGAGACGATGGATGTGCACCCCGTGCCGTCGCTGATGTCGTCTCACCTGGGGCGGTTCTGATGCCGCGCCGCTCGCGTCCCGTGCCGCTCGCCGACGGATCAATGTGGAGGGTCGCGCCAGGGCGGGGATCTGACGGAGCGTCCACCCCCGTTCCGGAGCGCGCCACCCCGAAAGTCGCTGCCCCTGAACCGCGGTGGTCTCCTGCCCGTTCGGAAGCCGCGCCCCGCATCCGCCCTCACCGGGCAGCACCACCAGCGGGTCAGCCGCGATCCCCCGTGGTTCCAGAGGTTCCCGGGACGGAGGGGAACGAGCAGGAGCCACAGAAACTCGTCACGGATCCAGGCGAGCCCACCTCGACGTCTGCTCTCAAGCAGGATGAAGAGCGGCCGGGCGGCGAGCCATCCCTGGTGGCCGGGGAGCCGCAGGGGCGGCCAGCATCGTCGCTTTCCCTCATGGACCTGCCCCAGTCGGCCCACAACGGTCGCGGCCTGCATACCGGGCGAGACGTCACCCGCTACTCGGCCGGCCGGGAGTCCTTCTCACGCTCCGTACGATCGCTGGAGCCCATCTCGGACCTGGAGGCGGCGAGCTTCGCCGGTCGGTTCGCCACCGACTTCCAGTCCTTCGATGAGGACACCCCCACCCGCCGGGCAGAGGTACTGAGGCCTCTGCTCGCTGTCCCCCAGGCCTGCACCTGGGGGTGGTCGGGTGCGGGCAGGCAGCGCGCCGACTCACCACTGCCGGGCCGGATCTACCGGCCGAGCGACACGGTGGTGTTCGTCGAGGTGATCGTCCGTGTCACCACCTACGCGCGCGCCTGCCCGCCCCCCGAGACCCCGCGCCACGCCGGGGCCGCCGAAGTGGAGCTGTCCGGGCTGCTCGGCCCGTCATGCGCCCCGCCCGAGGCGGACCCGGCGTGGGTGGCGGTCGAGGCGAACTGGGTCCGGATGACGGTCCCGATCACCCGCCACGACGACGGCCATCTGGTCGTCGACCCGCACCTGCGCCCCACCGATTCCTCCTGACCCCCACCAAGAGGTAGCTGCTGATGTCCTCCTCCAACGGCACCAACAACACCCCCTCCGCACCGTCCTGGCTGGACGCAGGCGCCGCGTGGGCCGCTCCGGCCACCGGGAACGACGGAGCCCAGGTCCCTGCTGCCCAACCACCGGCCACGCGTGCAACCGCACCCGCCGCCCCGCTGTCTCGACCTGCAGCCGCCCCGGAGGACTTCCCCGGTACCCCGCCGATTGCGCCCGCGGCCTCCACCGAACAGGCCCGGCCGTCGACTCCTCCCCCGTCGGCACCGTCCGCGGCCGCCCCCTTTCAACAGGGGCCGGTTGCCTCGGCGAAAGCGCAGGCGTTCCGCCCGGCGTGGGATGAGGAGACCGGGGTGCTGCCGGGAGCGGTCCGTGAGCGTCGTTCCCGCCCGAAGCAGGGATGGCGTCACCTCGCCTACCAGCTGACCGGCGGCCGGTGGAATCCCGGCCTGTCCGAGGCTGAGGCCCGGCTGCGTGATCAGCTGCAGAAGATCCGCACCCCGCTGCCCGGCCCACACTCGGTCGTGGTCGCCTCGATCAAAGGCGGTATCGGCAAGACCACCGTGTCCGCGCTCCTCGGCCTCGCCCTGGCCGAACACCGCGGCGACCGCGTCATCGCAGTGGACGCCAACCCCGACGCCGGCACCCTCGGCGACCGCCTCGTCGGCGAAACCCACGCTGCGAAGACCACCGTGCGCGATCTCCTCCACGGACTGGCCGGCATCCGGTCAGCGACCGACCTGGCCGGCTACACCCACCTCGCCGCACGCCTCCAAGTCCTCACCTCTGAACAGGAACCAGAACTGTCGGAGACCTTCTCCGCCACCGACTACACCACCGTGCTACAGATCCTGGCCCGATACGCCAACGCGATCGTCACTGACTCGGGCACCGGGATCATGCACTCAGCGATGCAGGCCAGCCTGCGCCACGCCGACTCCCTGGTCATCGTCGGCGCCCCCACCAACGACGGCGCCTCCCGCGCGGCGCGCACGTTCCGCTGGCTGGCCGCCAACGGATACCGCCACCTCACCGAGGACGCGGTGGTGGTGCTGTCCTACGACCGCCACAGCCCCGACATCGACGACCAAGTCATCCGCGACTTCTTCGCCGAACGCTGCCGCGCGGTGATCGTCCTTCCCCCGGACCCGCACCTACAGGCCGGCGGGATCATCGACTTCGACGCCCTCACCCCCGCCGCGCGCGACGCCGCGCTCGAGCTCGCCGCAACCGTCGCCGAGGGCTTCCAGGGCCGCCGCACCCACGGGCTGGCCAGCCACGGGTTCCGCACCCCGCCAAGCGACCCCGGCGGTCCCCGGTGATCAGTCCCCAGCTGGTCGTGGGCGCCGCGCTGGCGCTCACCACCACCCTGACCGCGTCCGGGCTCGTCCCGGCCGCCGCCCCCGAGGGCGGGGTCGAGTGCGGGTGGCGGATCACCGCGGTGCACGTGCTCGCCGAGCTCACCGGCGACACCTCCGCGCGGGCGGAGAAGCTGCGCCGGGCCCTGCTCGACGTCGGCGCGAACAAGCCCGGCTTCATCCCAGCCCAGTGCTACGAGCCCGGCACCGGCAACTCCAGCGGGTCCGGCTCCGGCGGGTCGGGTGGGTCCGGCAACGACTCCAGCGACACCGGCACGGCCCCGAGCACAGGCAACGGCTCGGGCAGCAACGACTCCAGCGGCAACGGCACCGGAGGCACCGGCGCCGACCCGGGGAACAGCTCCGGCGGGACGGGCTCCGGCGGCGGAGCTGCCAGCAAGTGCACGACCACCGCCGCGGACACGCTCGGCTGGGGCGAGCCGAAGGTGGCTGATGAGTTCGAGGGCACCTCGATCTCCGGGGACTGGAACGCCTACGACGGGCCCGGCCACGGCGGCAACGGCCGCCGGACCCCGGACGCAATCAGCGTCGCCGACGGGCAGCTCACCATCACCGGCTCGGAGAACGGCGACGCCGGCGGAATGGCCTGGTCGCCACACAGCCAGCAGTACGGGCGCTGGGAGGGCTGTGCCCAGTCCCCGCCCGGGGCCGGGTCGCTGCACACCCTGTTCCTGCTCTGGCCGACCGCGGAGAACTGGCCCGAGGGCGGCGAGGTCGACTTCATGGAGATCTCCGACGGGACCCGGCAGAAGGTCGAGGGCTTCCTGCACTACGGCTCGGACAACTCCCAGACCCAGGGCTCGGTCGAGATCGACGCCACCGAGTGGCACGCCTTCGCCGTCGAGTGGACCCCCGACAAGATCACCTACCTCGTCGACGGCAAGCCGTGGTTCACCGACGACGACAAGTCCCACAACCCGCCCGGGCCGATGCACCTGACCATCCAGCTCGACTACTTCGGCGGCGACGCCTCAGGCGGCGCGGCGATGCACGTCGACTGGGTCCGCCAGTACGAGCTCACCGGCGGCGACGCCTCGGTCGGGGTCGACGTCTCGGCCGGGCAGGACGGCGTCGACGCCGGCGCCGACGTCTCCCTCGGCGGCTCCACCGGGGCGGACTCGGTTCCGGACTCGAACGGTGACACCTCGCGCGACGACAGTTCCGACGGATCGCGTGACAGCGGTTCTGGGGGTGGTCGGTGATGGCCACGACCCTGGGACACCAGCGCCCCGCCACCGCCGACCGGGCAGCCGACGTGCGCCAAGCGGTGGGGCACGTGGAGTACCTCGACTACACCGTCCCTCCGAACCAACTGGTCCCCGACCTGCACCCCGACCTCGAAGCCTTCGCTCTGGGCGAGCCGGTGTTCGCCACCGGATACCTCGTCGGGCTCCTGGAAGCGCCCTGCATGACCTACCTACGCCGACACCACCTCCAACCAGGACAGACCCTGGTCGGCACCGCGATCGACATCACCCACCGCGCCCCCGCCCACCCCGGAGACCGGCTGATCGCCGCCGCCCGCTGCACCACCGCAACCCACACCGGCACCGATCACCGTGACCGGGGCCGGAGTGGGGGCCGGCGTGGGGGTGGGACGCGGTTCGAGTTCGCCGTCACCGCCCGCAACCACCACAACGGCGTCGTGATCGCCCGCGGCCACATCACCCAGCACCTCGTCGATGTCGACACCTTCCGCACCCGGCTCCCCCGCCCCTGACACAACCCCCCGACACAGCCCCTGATTGAGAGAGCTCGCCCATGAGCCGTGCCTGGCCCCCCGACGCCACCGACTCCGACATCGTCCACGTCCTCGACCACCCCGACGACCACACCGATAGCGGTGGTGGTGGGACGACGACTGATCTGATCCAGCACCTCACAGACAACGGTTTCTTCGCCCGCCGCGCACGACGAGCACGCCGCGCCGCCCGCGCCGAGCACGCCGCCCAGGCCGCTCGCGACGCGGCCCAGACCCACGCCGCCGCGCGATCCACCACCAAGACCGCGACCGACACCGACACCGGGAGCGGGAGCGGGAGCGGGACCGGTGTCGGGTCGAGGACGGCACCGGCGCCGTCGGGAGACGTCGCATGAACCCCACCGCCCACACCGGTCGGGTGGATCGGCCGTGTCCGCCGCCGCTGGTCTGGGATCCCGCCGCTGGGACCTACCGGTGCCCGCTGTGCACACACACCGCCACCCACATGCGACTGGCCGACCAGGCCGTGTTGTTCTGCCCCGACTGCCAGGCCTTCTGGTTCGAGGCCGCAGTGATCCGCGGCCGCGACGGCACATGGGACGACAACGGAACCCAGTGCCCCGCCACCCACACCCTGAACGTCACCGTCGGCGACACACCACTCATCCTGCGTTGCGTCCTGGGCGACACCCACACCGACCTCACCACCCACAACAGCACCGACAGCACCGACAGCACCGGTGGTGCCGGTGGTGCCGGTGGTGCCGGTGGTGCCGGTGGTGCCGGTGGTGCCGGTGGTGCCGGTGGTGCCGGGAATGTCGTCCACATCAGCCGAGACGGGCTGCAGTGGAACGAGGCCCACACCCAGGACCACGCCGCGGACGTGTGGGGGCCGGTCCTGACCGCGGACACCGCACTGCTCGGGCGAACGGCGAGCAGGTGAGCCGGTACTGACCTATCCGCACCCAGCCTGCCCTGACCTGGATGTGAGCCCGCCCCCGGATCACCCGACAGAGGACCTCCGACATGCCCCGACGCCACAAGCCCCGCCCCTCCTGGGCCGCCCACGTCCCCACCTCGTCCCACGGACCGGCCACGCGCCGCACCGCGGTCGCAATGCTGACCGCCGGCGCCCTGATCGGAGGGACCGCGTTCTCCCTGAGCCCGCTCCCGGCCGACCTCGGCCTGACCGCGCTGAGCTGCAACCAGGGCAAAGCCGCCCGGGCCCTCGCCACTGCACGTGAGACCCGCACCCAGACCCGCGCGCTGCTCGCCGACCTCACCCTCAGCGACGACACCCGCGCTCACGACCTCGCCGGTGAGATCGCCGGACTCGGGTTCACCCCCGCGACCCAACCCCCGGGCTGGCGGCAGAAGGCCGTCGACGTCTCCGACCAACTCAACAACTTGGGCGACGCGACCACCGATCCGCAGATCGCGCGGGTCGCCGCCCGCCTGGCCAAGGCCGGACTCGGCCCGACCCCGGCCGACCTGCTCCCCACCGAGCCCCAGCCCCCACAGCCCGGACCGGTCGGTGAGCTCGACCAGAGTCTCGGCGGGGCCGCCGACGGAGCCGTCAACGCCATCAGTGGCGCTGAGGACGCGCTCAACACGGTCACCGCGCCCAAGCCCGCCGCAGACAACTCGACGAACAGCAGCGCAGGCCCGGCAGCGCCGAACCCGCGCCGCCAAGCCGAACCAGCGCTGCCCGAGACCTGTATCGCACCGACCGGGGCCACCACAGCCGCACCCGCAGCACCAGCGCCCCGGACGACACCTGCAGCACCTGCAGCACCGACGTCGTCCCCCGCCGAACCGACACCGACCCCCGAACCCAGCAACACACCCGACGCCGACGCCGACGCCGCTGCCGACGCCGCGGCCCAGCCCGACACCAGCAGCTCCACCAGCTCGCAGGAGCCCCCGGCCGGCGACTCCGACGACAGCGGCGTCCCGACCAGCAGCACCTCCGAGACCTCGACCGAACCGAACACGGACTCCCCCGACAGCACCTCCGGAATCGACTCGGACTCGGGTAGCTCGAACAGCTCGACGTCGAGCAACAGCAGCGGCAGCGGCGAATCCGCTGAGGATCTGGAGAAGGCCCGCATCGCGATCGGGTTGGTCGGGGAGCTGATGCAGGCCCTGGGCGCCAGTCCCGACGCCGGCGCGGACGATCTGCGGACCTCGATCCTGGGTGCGCTCGACCGCGACAAGCTCGAGAAGCTCGGCGCAGACCCCGCGGACCTGGACAAGCTCGACCAGCTGGGCGACCTCACCCACCCGGGCGGGGGCTCCCCCGACTCATCCGGCTCGTCTGGACCGGACTCGTCGGAGTCGGACTCGACGTCTCCGACGTCGTCGGAGACCACCAGCAGCGGCTCGTCCGGCAGCGACTCGTCCAACAGCGACTCGTCCAGCAGCTCTGACTCCTCCAGCTCGTCCACCGGCTCGGGCTCGTCGGACGGCTCTGTGGGTAGCGGGACCGGATCGGGATCGACGCAGGAACCCTCGACCGAGTCCGCAGACACCGCAAGCGCCGGCAGTGCTGGCGATGCCTGGGAGGCGGGCGCGCAGAAGCTGGCCGAGCAGGTCCACCAGGCAGCTGATGCCGACCCGCTGGCCGAGCAGCTGGCCGACAAGCTCGACGCCGCAGGGATCGGCTCGCAGAACGGGACCGCCAGCTCCAGCTCGACCAGCTCCAGCCCGGACAGCTCCAGCCCCGACAGCGGGCCCGCCCAGCCCGATGAAACGGGCGCGGGGCAGGACAGCTCGGGTAGCGCGCAGCAGCAGCCCTCCAGCAGCGGAGGGGACAGCACCGACAGCGGCACTGACGGCGGCACCGGGACCGGCTCCGGCGGGGCGCAGGAGTCCTCGGGCGCGGCGCAGCAGCCCCAGGCCGGCGAGACCATCCAGCGTCCCGGCGCCACCGGCAGCAACAACACCGCCACCGGAAACACCGGCACCGGCACCGGTGTTGGTCAGCCGCAGGGCGGCCAGAGACAGGACGACACGACACCGTCCGGTGACGGTGATGGCACTGCGGGCGGTGTCCCCTCGGGTGGGCAGGGCCAGACCGGCTCTGCCAGCTCCACGGGAGGGGAGGCGCCGCGCGACCCGGAAAAGGCCCAGGAAGCAGCCACCCAGGGCGACGCCGCGAGTGACGGTGCGCGTGCGGCCATGTGGGATCGGCTCGCCCGGTGCGAGTCCGGCGGGAACTGGGAGACCAACACCGGCAACGGCTACGAGGGCGGCCTGCAGTTCAGCCCGGCCACATGGAACGCCTACGGCGGCACCGGATCGGCGCACGAGGCCAGCCGCGAACAGCAGATCGCCGTCGCGGAGAAGGTCCAGGCCGAGCAGGGCTGGAAGGCCTGGCCCGCGTGTTCCCGGCGACTCGGGCTGTCCTGAACGATGACCACCAGCACGCCGCGCACAACGCCGACCACCGCAGCGACCACCACCGCAGCGACCACCCCCGGAGCGCTCGCTACCGCAGTGCTCGCCACCTGGGTGGTCGTTGCGGTAGCCGCTACGCTGATCGTCACAGCTGCCGTGGTGGCGCTGTGGACCTCCGACGCTCCGCAGGGCGATCGGATGGTGGGACTCGGGTCGGCCGCTTCGTGGGGAATGCCGGCCGACCCGAGGACCCCCACCACCCCCACCGAGCGTGCCGGGTTTGCTGCGCCCGGGCCGGTGCAGGGCCAGGCCGGACCTGTCGTGGGCGGCCTGGCGGCGACCTCGGTCGGGGTGCTGGTCGTCGACGGCGGCCGCCACCAGTGCTCGGCCACCGTGGTCGCCTCGCACTCACGCAGGGTGCTGGCCACCGCGGCGCACTGCGTGTGGCTCGACGGGGCCTGGCGAGTCGACGGCGCGTTGTTCATCCCCGGCTACGCCGCCGGCGAGGAGCCCCTGGGCCGGTGGGCGGTCGACACCGCGTATGTCCCCCCGGCCTGGCAGGAGGCCAACTCCCCCATCGAAGATGTTGCCGCCCCCACCGACTACGCGTTCGTGACCCTGCTCCCCCGCGACGGCGTCGCGCCCGAACAGGTCCTCGGCGCCCAAGGCATCCGCTTCACCACCCCTGACACCCACCCCGACACGCGACTGCCGGTCGCCGCGCTCGGCTACCCCGCGACCGGCATCTACGACGGCCAGTCGCTGCGCGGCTGCGACGGCCAGGCGACCGTGCAACCCTTCGACCGGCCCGACCGCCCGTCCGGACAGGTCCTGGCCCTGAGCTGCGACATGACCGAGGGCGCCTCCGGCGGGCCCTGGCTTGCCGGCCCCGACGCCGCCGCGGGCCGCGGCCAGGTCATCGGCGTCGTCTCCGGCGGCGACGACACCACCCTCGTCTCCCCGCGCTTCGACGACACCGCCCGAACCGTGTACGAGGCCGCCGACTCTGCCGCGCTCGGACCCAAGCAGCCCACGAGCAGGCCGAGTCCGTCCACGCCCGATCCCGTCGTCGCTCAGACCGCACCTCGAGGAGGCACTCGATGACCTCACCCAGGAACGCGGCCGACCCGCGCCATCACTGGACCACCCCCACGCAGCCACGTAGCCCGTATGAGCTCAACCAGATCCTCGGTTCGGCGGCGCGCTCGCGCGCACCCGGAGGGCTGGAGATCGTCGACAACGAGGACCTGGTCAACGCCGCCTCCGCGGCCGCAGCCGCCGCCGGCGCCACAGCGGACGAGGACTACCGCCCCGACCCGATCGACGTCGCCGCCGACCTCGGCGCCGCCACCGACACCGCCCAGACCCGCACCCGCACAGTGTTCCCGCAGTCCCGGCCGGTGTCCTGGGCCGCATTCGGCCCGCTGATCCCGGTCCTCGCCGGCTCCGCCGGAGCCGGAGCGTCCTGTGTCGCCGCCGCGATCGTCGACGCGCTGCAGCAGGACCAGCGCTGCGCGCTGCTCATCGACGCCGACGACCCCGCCCGCTCCGGGCTCACCACCGCCGCGGCCACCACCGGACCCTGGACCCGGCAGGTCAACCAGCACCTCACCGTCCGCTACAGCTGGCGCGACGACGCCCTGCTCGCCCGCCTCGAAACCGCCCTGCCGACGATCACACCCGGGATGGTGCCCCCACCCCCGGACTGGCTCCCCGACCCCGCACCCGACCCCCTGCACGCCACCGTCGTCGACCTCGGCCACGGCGGCTGGCGCGCCGCCGCCACCCCCCTCTACGGCGCCGGGGGCTGGCTACGCCGCGGACTACCCACCCAGCGCCCGATCCTGGTCGTACGCGCCACCCGGCCCTCGCTGCGCCAGGCCGAACAGCTCCTGGCCCGCCTCGACCCGTGGATCCGGCGCGGGCTGGCCACCCCGATCTACCAACTCATCGTCAACGGCACCCGCAAATGGCCACCCGGGGTCACCGGCGCCGCCGGACCCCGGATCGCCACGCTGCTCGACGAAGCCCTGTTCGTCCCACACGTCCCCACGTGGGAGGTCGGCGGGGTCACCGACGAACCCAGCCCCACTCGCGCCGTCGACGCGCTACGCCCGCTCCTCGCCTCCTGGCGACTCATCCCCTCCCCGAGACGCCGCTGACCGGCCCGCCCCCTGTCTGACCCTGCTGAGTCCGGCGGTCCCACCCCGACACCAGCCCACGACGTTCGCCCCACGCCACACCGCCCATCCCACCTCCTGCGGAGTCCACGCCATGTCTGCCATCCACGTGATCAGCGAGTCGCTGACCCAGATCCACTCCTCGGGACTGCTGTCGGATGCACTGCCGGCGCAGGACATCCCCAACCCCGGCCCGAAGGTCCCACCCGGCGCCCAAGCCATCCAGGACGTCGTCGGCTACGTCATCTGGATCGCCGGGATCTGCATCCTCGGCCTGTTCTTCGGCGGGATCGTCGCCTCCACCGCCGGACGGATGTGGGACCACCACGGCTCCGGACGCACCGGCGCCCGCATGATCGTGTCCAGCCTCGCCCTCGCCGTCCTGTTCGGCCTCGGCTACACCCTGGTCACCCAGTTCGCCGCCGGAGCCAACTGATGGCCCGCCTGCTGGATCCCCACAACCCCGACCCCCACGGGTCGCGTATCGACCTGCGCCCGGGCCGACCGCGACACCCACGCTCGGCAGGCGGGAGACGGCGCGCGCTACTCATCCTGGGCTCGGCCGCCGTGCTCGTGTTCGTGCTCGTCGTCGCGCTGATCGTGTCGCTGACCAGCATGTTCGACAACCCCGCGGGCTCCGCCGCAGGGGCGCCGCCGCAGCCCGCGCCGATCGGGACCGGCGACAGCGCCTCCGGACCTGCGGCCGAGGCCGAACTCGCCGCCCGCCCCATGCTGCAGATCCCCCTGGCTGCGATCCAGCCCCACGCGTTGTCCACCCGCACCGCGGGACCACCGATCGTGCTCCCCGCACCGCAGCAGTTCGTCGCGACCCTGGTTCCGACCGGGTTCCCCGACACCGCTGAGGGTGCGGTCGCGCAGCTGGTGGAGTTGATGAGGGTCGGGTTGTCCGGTGGGGACCCGCAGGTCTGGGCCCAGACGTACAACTCCGTCGCCGAACCCGGCGCTCAGCCTGCGAGCCGGACCACGACCAGCAACGACCTCGCCGACCTCCGTCGCGGTGCGCATCTGCGACCCACCGGGCCGTCGTCGAGCGGGCTGCGGATGTCGTGGACCCCGACCAGTGCGATGGTCAAGGGCAGCACCGCCGACGGCACCTATGTCGTGGCCTGTGCCCTGGGTGAGTTCGTCGCCGACAACAACGGCCGGGTCGTCTCCTTCGGCTGGGGCGACTGCCTACCGATGCGACGCGTCAACGACCAGTGGAAGATCGCCTCGGGTCCGACCGCGGCCACCGCACCAAGCGCCTGGCCCGGAAGCGACGAGGCCATCGCCGCAGGCTGGCGGGACATCCAGCGATGACTTCCATAGCGATGACCTCCATACTGCTCATCCGGTATCCCACCCCGGTGCCACCCCCGCTGCCCGAACCCTCCCCCGGCGGTGGGTCGTCCGGGAAAGGCGACTCCGGCTCAGGGTTCCTGGGCTCGATCGTTCAGTCCGGATTCGACGCCGCCATGCAGAAGGTGTGGGACGCCGGGGTGTGGGTCCTACGCGCCGGGTTCGAACTCGCCGACCAGGTGTCCTGGGTCGACCCCAGCACCATCACCGGCCAGGCCGGGCAACGCCCGACCCCACCCAACCCCGCCACCGCTGGAGACGCCCCCGGCGCTGCCACCGGTGCTGGCGCCGGTGCTGCGGATGCCGCCGCGGCGGCCGGTGAGCAGAGTCTGTCGTTGTGGTCGTCGCTGGTCGCGCTGGCCACCCTGATCGCGCTGGGCCTGTTCTTCTACCAGCTGATCTCGGTCGCGCTACGCGGCGGGCGCGGCATGTTCCGGGCGTTCACCGGCCCGCTGCAGTTCGGGATGGCGATCGCGCTGACCTCCGGCATGGTCGCGGTTCTGCTGGGCGCCGCGGACGGGATGGCCACGTTCTTCCTGTCCCAGCTCGGCGGTGACCCGACGTTCGGTGCGGTACTGGCCCACGACACCGTCGCCGCCCGGGTCGGGGACAACCCCGACCTCGCCAACACAGAAGACAACGTCCGCTCGATGATCCTCGGGCTGGCCGCGTTGTTCGGGGTCATCCCGGCCGGGATCGGCTTCGCTCTACAGATGATCTTCCGCCAGGCCGCGATCCTCGTCCTGGTCGCCACGATCCCGCTCTTGGCCGCGATGCTGGTCACCGACTCCACCGCGCCCTCGTTCTGGCGCGGGGTGCGCTGGCTACTCGCCGCGATCCTGATGAAACCCGCCCTCGCGCTGGTCCTGCTCATCGGGGTCTCGGTCATGAGCAGGGCGACCGGGGTCGCCGGGCTGCTGGCCGGGACCGCGGTGCTGCTGGTGTCACTGTTCTGCCCGATGGTGCTCTACCGGCTCCTCGCCTTCGTCGACCCCGGCACCGGCGCGGGAATGGCGCTACGGGCAGGCGGCGGGGATTCCCGGGGCTCGTCGGCGCCGGGCGCCGATGGGGGCACCAGTGAGTCGATCAACGTCGCCCGCATGGCGCGCTCGGGCAGCGGCGGTGGTGGGGGCGGGCCGTCGGCCGGGGGCGGTGGCGAGCTGGGCGGCTCCACTGCCGCCTCCCCCACCGGTGGGTCCACCGCGGCCGCCGGACGCGCCGGCGGTGCCGGAGCTGCGGGCGGTGGTTCGGCCGCGGGTGGCGCGGCGGCCGGGCTGGGCGCGGCCGGTGGAGTTGCGGCCGCGGCGGTCGTCGGCGGCTATATGGCCACCAAAGCCGCCGCGGGTGCCGCCGGGGGCTACGGGTCGGCGCAGATGGCCCAGACCGGTGTCGGGCACCCCGGCGCCGCACCCGCCGGCGGGGGCGGTGCAGACGTCGGCGCGGCCACGCGCGGCGCCCATGCAGGGACGACCGCGACCTCGGGCTGGTCCGGCACCCCACCTGATGACCCCCACCCCGGCGACGGCCCGGACAACGGCGGCCCGGACAACGGCCCCCTCGACCCCACCCCCGGACCGGGACCCGACCCCGGTCCCGGTCCCGGTCCTGGTCCGGTCGCTGCGCAGCCCCCTGACACCGGCCACCCCGCCCCTGGCCCGGACACCGGCCCACCGACGCAGCCGGGTCCGGCGCCGCGCACTCCTGAGGCCCTCCCGGTGGACACCAGCACGAACACCGGCACGAACACCGGCACGGACGGGCCCACCACCACACCGAACAGGCCGGCTGCTGCCCACCGCTCCGAGCCCGAGGACCATCGATGAACAACCCCATCATCGCCGATGTTTCTACCGTCGTCGGTGCCCCTACCGTCGTCGGTGCACTGACGACTACGACTACCTCCGGCCTCGCCGCCGGCGCGCCCCTGGTGAGGCCGGGTACGGCCACGGCCAGCAGGGGAAGTCGATGAGCGCCACCACCGAACCCCGCAGCCCGCGCGTCTACCGCGGCCTCAACCACAAGGAAGGCATCGGCTGGATCGCCGGGATGACCCCGGTCCAGGCGTTCCTTCTGATCGGGGTCTGTGCTCCCGCGCTGATCGCGATGTCACGCAACCAGTGGTCGGCCGCGCTGTCCTGGGCGGTGTTCGCCGCGATCGTCGCCGTGCTGATCCTCATCCCGATCCACGGCCGCCCCGCGTTCCGCTGGCTGGCCGACCTGATCATGTTCCAGACAGGAGTCCTCATGCGCTGGTCACCCTGGCAGTCCCGCGCCGCCGCCGGCCTCGCCGGTGACCGCACCGAGCCCGACCTGCCCGGGGTGCTGGCCCGCCTGGAATTCCCCGACGGCCCAGAGTTCCACGGCTCGCGGATCTGCCTGATCCACGACACCACCGAAGGACGCTGGGGCGCCACCGCCAAACTCACCCACTCCGGGGTCGGGATGCTGTCCGACGACGACTGCGAACGTCTCGCCGCCCGCCTCGGATCGATGCTGGTCGGCCTCGGTCACCGCGAGGTCGTCGACCGCGTCTCCCTGCTCGTACGCACCGTGCCTGATGACGGCACCGAGTACGCCGTGTGGCGCGACCGCCACCAACGCTCCGACGCCCCCGCCCTCGCCCGGCAGGTGACCGCGGAGATCGACCGCGACGTCGCGTCGGTCTCCGTGCGCACCGAGCTGTTCGTGACCGTCTCCGGCACCGAGGAGGCGCTGCGCCGCCCGGCCAAGGCCGCCGGCGGCGGGATCGCCGGCCGGGCCTATGCGCTGTACCGGCTCCTGGAGGGCGTCGCCGACGGGCTGCGCGGGCTGGGGGTGCAGTCGGTGACCTGGCTGTCCTCCACCGGGGTCGCCGAGGCGATCAAGACCGGGTTCAACCCCGCCGCTGCAGCGGGGCTGTCGTTCCGGCACCTGACCAGCCCGGACCCCGACGGCACCGCCGGACTCCCGATCTCCCAGGCCGGACCCGCCCTCGCCCCCACCCCCGCGGCCAGGGCGTATCACCACGACGGCTACTCCTCGGTCGCCTACGCCGTGCAGCCACCCGAGTCCGGGACGATCTTCGGCTCTCTGGGCCCGCTGCTGGCAGTGCGGACCGCTGGGGAGCGGCGCACCCTGCAGATCCACTACGAGATCCTCTCCGCCGCCGCCGGCGCCCGGGTGGTCAAGTCGGATCGGTTCCGCAACAACGTGCTCGTCGACGCCAAGGCCCAGCGCGGGTTCAACACCACCGCAATCGACTCGCGGCGCCAGCGCGGAGCCCGCGACCAGGAAGCCGCCGTCGCCGCCGGCCACGCCGTCGTGCGGTTCACCGTCGCCTCGGCCATCACCGTCCCAGCGGACTGGAACGTCGAGGACCACGCCGCACGCCTGGAGAACGACGCCTCCGGGCGGTTCCACCTGCTGCGCCTCGAACTCGCCCAGGACTCGGCATTCGTCGCCGCCGCCCTGCCGGTCGGGATCGGGCTGCCCCGGGAGAAGAGGGCCTTCGACTCATGAGCCGACTGTTCAACCCCTTCGACGGCGGCCGCCGTACACGGCGGGTCGAGCCGCGCAGCACCAACGAGCTGCTCAGCCAGTTCACCGACCTCCAAGGAATCCCACTCACCACCCCGCCGACCCCCGACACCGGCGATGACGAGACCAGCACTCGCCGCGGACGGCAGCGGGTCAATCAGGCCACCGCACCCCGCCAGGGCCCGCGCGAACCCGGCCGCGGCTGGGCGGCAGTCGACGCCGCCCGCCGCGCCCCCGTCTACAAGGCCACCACCGCTGAGGTGGGTGGGTTGTTCCCGCTGTTGGCCTCCAACGGCGTCCCCGCGATCGGCGCCCGGCTCGGTTACGACACCCAGTCCGGGGGCGCCTTCTACGTCCACCCCACCGAGTGGGTGCTGCGCGGCATGGTCACCAACCCGAACCTGGTGGTCTTCGGCGAACCCGGCCGCGGGAAGTCCTCGACGGTCGTAGCGCTGATGTTGCGGATGATGCTCTTCGGCGTCCGCTCCCTGATCTCCGGCGATGTGAAGGGCGAGTACACGCCGCTGCTGCGGTCGCTGGGCATCACGCCGATCGCGCTGGGGCGGGGTAGCCCGCACCGGCTCAACGCCCTCGACCTCGGCCCACTCCGCGCCCGCTGGAACACCTGGAACGCCGAGCGGCAGAACGAGGAACTCACCGGGATCCTGGCCCGCTGGACCCGGCTGCTCACCGCGCTGGCCGAGGCCCAGGGCTACTCGCCCACGGTAACCGACGAGCTCGTCCTGTCCACCGTGCTGCGCCGCCTGGTCGGCGCCGCGGACGGCTACTCGGAGCTGCGCCCGATCACGATCCCGCAGGTCGTGGCCCAGCTCGCCGACCCCGACGACGACCTGTGGCAGGCCACCCGCTTCGCATCGCACCGCCAGTTCGTCGACCACACCCGCCAGATCACCGACGCCCTGTCCAACCTCGTCGTGGGCCCGCTGTCGGGCCTGTTCGACGAGCCCACCAACTTCGACCTCGACTGGGACGCCCCCGTCCAGTCCATGGACCTGTCCCTGCTCCGGAGCAGGGGCGATCAGGCGATCGCGGTCGCTCTGACCTGCCTCGGGTCCTGGTCGTCGATGATCACCGACCTCCAGGACGACGGCGGAGCAGACGGCGGGGTGCGCATCGTCGTGCGCGACGAGGTCTGGCGCCAGATGCGCCTCGGCCTACGCGCGGTCCAGGCCGTCGACTCCGACCTGCGCCTGTCCCGCGCGGAACGCAAGATCCAACTCCTGGTGATGCACAAACCCTCCGACCTGCTCTCGGTCGGCGCCGCCGGCTCCCAGGAGGTCTCCATCGCCAAAGACCTCCTCGCCCTGTGCAGCTCACGGATCCTGCTCGGCCAGTCCACGCGGGTCGGCGACGAGCTCGCCGAAGAACTCGGCCTATCCGAACGGGAGCAGGCCGTGATCACCGGCTGGGCGATGGAGGGCCAGGGCCGCGCCCTGTGGAAGCTGGAGAACCGACCCGGCATGAAAATCCAGACCGTGCTCTCCGCGACCGAGAAAACGATCTTCGACACCAACGCAGGTCTTCGTGAAAACCCCATTCCACCTGCGGAAACCACGCCAGATCAGCGTAACGGAACACGGCCACCGCTGGCACCGGTCGACACCAACAGCACACCATCACCAGCACCGACTACGGCGACGGCGCCGGGCTGGTGAGCTGACCGGTGCAGCAGAAGAAGCCGGCGATCGTGCTCGCCGCCGCGGCCGCGATGCTGGTGTTCGTCGCGGCCGCGGTCAGCATGGGCATGGCCATGCTCGCCGTGCTGTCCGGCGGCGCGCTCCCTGGTGGCGGGTGTGGTGGTGACGGCGGCCTGGGCGGCGGGTCGCAGTCCATCGGCGGCACCGACTGGAACGCCGAGCAGACCGACAACGCCGCCACGATCGTCAACATCGTCGTCGGGCAGGGCCTGCCCAAACGGGCCGCGGTCATCGCGATCTCGACGGTGATCGTCGAATCGAGACTGGTCAACGTCGGCTACGGCGACCGCGACTCCCTCGGGCTCTACCAGCAGCGGCCCTCCCAGGGCTGGGGCACACCCGAGCAGGTCCTCAACCCCGACTACGCCACCCGGATCTTCCTCGACCGGCTCGTCGCGCTGCCCGGCTGGGCGACCATGGCCGCAGGCACCGCCGCCCAGGCGGTGCAACGCTCGGCGTTCCCCGACCGCTACGCCCCCCAAGAAGCACCGGCCGCAGCGCTGGTCGACCGATTCTGGGTCGGCCCCGACAACCCGGTCCCCACCACGCCCGGAGCCGCGCCGAACGTGCGGCTGGCCTCGACCGTGTTCGCGTGCCCCGACCAGGGCGGCGCCGGGGTACCGCTGGCCCCGTCCAACATCGACCCCACCAGGGTTCCGCCCGGATTCGTCCCGCCCACCGACCCCGCCCAGCGCGCCGCCGTCGGCTACGCCCTGGCCCAGCTCGGCAAACCCTACGTGTGGGGTGCGAAGGGCCCCGACGGGTTCGACTGCTCCGGGCTCATGCTCGCCGCATGGGCCGCCGCCGGTATCCCGATCCCCGCCGGGACGGTCAACCAGAAAACCGCCGGCACCCCCGCCAACGTGGCGACCATCGCGCCCGGGGACCTGGTGTTCATCCCCGGCTCGCTCGGCTCGCCGGCCAACCCCCGCCACGTCGGCATGTACGTCGGCAACGGCCTGGTCGTCAACGCCTACGACTCCACCACCGGGGTCATCCTGCAGCCCCTGTCGGACTGGGCCGATCAGATCACCCACATCCGCCACATCACCGGCCCGGCCGGTGTTTCCGCAGGACCGGCCCGGCCGAGCGACGCCGTACTCGCCGAGGCCACACCATGACCACACCCACAGCACGCGCCGACGCGCGCGGCGCCGTCGTGGCGAGTGTGGTGGCGGGTTCCGGGCCGGTACACCGTGACGGATCCGGAAACACCGGCCCGGACCCGCCGATCACAATAACCGCCCCGGCGTCGCCACGGACCGGTGTTCCACGCTCACGATGCGGTGACCACAGGGACCGGCCACCGCGGGGGTAACGGGGGCGGTGGGGCGCCGGCCAGAGCCTCCGATCGGGAGTTCTCGACCGGCGCCCCGATCGGTAGCGGGCAGTTCACCATCCGCGGTTGCGCATCGCTTACCTCCCTTCACCTGGCCGCACCCCCATCGGTGCGGCCGGTCGCGCGCATCCCCTACTCCACGAGGAAGGACCCTCTCACCATGAACCGGGACTGTGACCTCGGCAACACAGAACGACCTCGGCAACACAGAACCGATCCACACATCGCCACCCCCGGAGAGGGAACACCCCGGTACAGGCAGGCTGCGCGAGAACAGACCACGTTCCCGGTGGTGGTGTCGTGGTGATCGATCGCCGCCGGACAACGGCACTCGGGGCCGCCCCGCGGCCGCCGCGGTGGCAGATGCTGGTTGCTCGCAGCACGACCGCGGCGCTGCTCGCCACAGCAGTACTGGCCACACCGGTACTGGGCACACCGGTACTGGGCACACCGGTACCGGGCGCACCGATGTGGGGCGCACCGGTGCTGGGTAACGTCGCGGTGCTCCCCCTGGCGGTAGGCCGGCAGACGGGGGCTGTCGGGCCTGAGGGGGTGGAGCTGCCTGATCCGTTGGTCCTGGCCGCTGGTGGACGGGTGAGTGGTGTGGGGCAGTGGGAGCAGCAGCGCCGCCCCGAGCTGCTGAAGTCCTTTCAGGACAACGTGTACGGCACGACGCTGCCCGCGCCGACGACCACCACCTACGACGAGGCCGGCGGTGACAACACGGCGGGGAGCGGGTCGGCCAGGAAGGTCACGATCACCGTGACCGGCCCCGCAGGGCAGGCGAGTTTCACCCTGCGCCTGTTCACCCCGACATCGGGCACACCGAAGGGCACGTTCCTGCTGATCGACCACCGCGGCTCGGTCGGCGACACCCCGGGATCGGGCGGCTACGCCCCCGCCTCAAAGATCACCGGCGCCGGGTACGCCCTGGCCGCACTCAACGCCGAACAGGTCGCCCCCGACGACCCCGGTTCCTACCGCAACGGGGTGATCAACGCCTTCTACCCCGCCGGACAGGACCTCCCCGCCGACGCCGGGCGCACGATCAGCGCGTGGGCGTGGGGCGCCAGCCGCGCGATGGACTACCTGCAGACCGACGCCGCCGCGAGCACCGGCATCGACCCAAGTCGGGTCGCGGTCATCGGGCACTCCCGCGGGGGGAAAGCCTCGTTGTGGGCCGGCGCCCAGGATCCGCGGTTCCCGGTGGTGGTGTCGAACGACTCCGGCTCGACCGGCGCGAAACTCGCCCGCCGCGACACCACCGGCGAATCCATCAGCGCGATCAACTCAGGATTCCCGCACTGGTTCCCCGACACCTACAAACGCTACGACGGCAACGCCGGCGCCCTGCCGGTCGACCAGCACGAGCTCCTGGCCCTGATCGCACCGGGCCGGGTCGTGGTCGCCTCCGCGGTCGACGACGCCAACGCCGACCCCCAGGGCGAGTTCGGGTCCTACCTCGCCGCCGCCCCCGTCTATGCCCTCTACGGGCTCGGCGACACCGGCCTGCCCTCGACCACCTGGCCACCGGCCGCGGGGACGAGCTTCCGCGGGCCGGGGATGAGTTATCACCTGCGCCCCGGAGGACACGGACTCACCGACGCCGACTGGGACATCTACCTCGGCAGCGACCTGTTCCAGCGATAACACCAGCGATGGCACGACGGCGAGGAGATTCCCCGTGAACATGTCAGAGTCACCGTCTCCGACGGCTGGGGAGAACAGGCGGTGATGGTGGCACGTCGCCCCGATCGGGAGGTCCGACGCGATCACTGGCTGGCGGCGGGCAGCGGCGTGGCCGCGGTCGTGGTCGGTGTGGTGCTGGGCTGTGTACCCACCGCTGTGCTGCTTCCCCCACCCGGGCTGATCCCGCTGCCCGACCTGACCGGTGTGGTGCAGGTGGTGGCGGCGGTGATCGTCGTTGTGGGACTGGTGCCGATCGGGTGGGTGATCGGGCATCGCCGCTGGTACTTCTCGCCGACCCAGCGGTTTCGCCGGGAGCTCGGTGCCCCGGAGGGCTGGCTGGACCGCCACGACTACGACACCGTGGCCGGCCCGGACGCGTTGCGCCGCGACGGCGAGCGTCGCGAGCCACACACCCGACCCGATCGCGGGGTGCCGGTGACCCGGTACGGGTTCAGCCCCGGTCAGCTGGTCTCCGGCGCCCGCGGGCTGCGCGGGGTCCGCGGACGGGAAGTGTGGGCGCCGTGGTCGTCCGGGGTCTGTGTGCTCGGCCCGCAGGGCTCGGGCAAGACCCAGTTGCTGATCCACCTGGCCCTCGACAGCCCGGCCGCAACGCTGATCAACTCGACGAAACCGGAACTGGCGGTGGCCACCGAGGCGTTGCGTGCCCAGATCGGCCCCACCGCGGTGTTCAACCCCCTCGGCCTCGGCGGGGTAGCGAACACAGCCTGGTGGGACCCGGTATCGGGCTGCTCGGACGAGTCCACCGCCGACCGGAGGGCCTGGGCGCTGGTCCGCGGCGCCGGCGGCGCCGACGGCATCGCTCGAGCCACCTTCTGGGCAGGTAAAGCCGCCGAGACACTGCGCTGCTACCTCATGGCCGCCGCTCTGGGCGGACACGACATGACCGCGGTCATGCACTGGGCCAACAATCCCGACGACGACCACACCCCCCTGACCATCCTCGACCAGCACCCCGACACCCCCGCCGGCTGGAACTCCCAACTCCGCGCGATCCTGCACACCGTCAAAGAGACCCGCGACGGCTACTTCGCCACCGTCAGCTCAGCGGTGGCGTTCATGGACTCGCCGACCGTGCGGGCGGCGTGCCGCCCGGGCCGCGGCCGCGGTTTCGACGTGGAGGGCTGGCTGTGGGCCCGCGGCACCCTCTACATGATCGGCTCCGATGACGATCACCGGCTGGCGCCGCTGTTCACCGCGTTCACCGAGCAGATCTTCCACGAGGCCAAGCAGGTCGCGGCCCGCCAGCCCGGCGGCCGGCTCCGCGAGCCGCTCAACCTCTTGCTCGACGAGGTGGCGCACATGACCCCGATACCGCTGCACAAGTGGGCCGGGGACTCCCGAGGCTGGGGGATCACCGTCGTCGCCGTGGTGCAGGCGCTGTCACAGCTGGCCACCACCTGGGGTAAGGACAACGCGGACACCATCTGGCGCAACCTGCCCACCCGGCTGGCGCTGCCCACCATCAACGACCGGGACACGCTCGAAGAGCTGTCCTACCTGGCTGGGCAGCGCCCGGCCCGGGAGAAGACCGAGGGCACCAACCACAACCCCGGCTCGGGCCTGTTCGGTGCGAGCATGCCGACCTCGACCTCCACCAGCAGCCGCCTCACCACCGAACCGGTGATCACCGGGCCGACGATCGGGGCGATGCCCCGCTGGCACGTGCTCGCGCTCGGCCTGGCCCGCCACCCCGCGATGCTGCGCTACGAACCCGGCTACCGCCGGGTGGCCCGCGAGACCGCCGCACTGGAAGGCCGCCAGGTCCGCACCACGCCCGACACCGCCAGCGGAGCACGCCGGCCCACCGCAGGATGGCGGCGATGAGCAGCGACTCCACCAACACTGCGGCCGGCGACGCGGGCACAGCGAATGGATCGGGCCCGGCACCGGCAGGTCCGCGACTGCAAGGCCTGGAGCGGCGAGTCACCGAGCTGACCCGGGATCAGTATCGAACCCGGCAAGAACTCACCGGGGTGATCGACGCCCACGACCGCACCGCGAGGGTCGTCAGCGAGGCGGCGGGCACCCTGGCCGAGGCGCTGCCTCGCATCGACAACCACGGCGAGACCCTGGATCAGTTGCGCGGCCGGGTCGAGGCCCTGTCGGAGGAGCTGGCGGCTCGCCCGAACGTGGCCGCGGTGTGCTGGCCGACGTTGACCGCCGATGAGGCCGACGAGATCTGGCAGGCCCTCGCCGCCTGGGTCTCGGATGTGCTCGGCCCGTTCTACCGGATCACCCGCGGGGAGCTGCCGGACTGCTGGACGCGCCACCCGGACGCGGTGGTCGAGCTGGTGTGGCTGCACACCTGCTGGCGTGAGGCCTATGAGGGCGGCCGCGGCCGGCCCGGCGCCGCCGCGGAATGGCACACCCGCTGGCGGCCCGCCACCCTCACCGCGATCGCGCAGGCGATCCCGACCGGCCGGTGTCGGCCCGGCGAGCACGAGGTGCCGATACGCGAGTCCGACGCCGCACGCAGCGAGGCCCGCGACGCCCGCGCCATGGCCGGCGGACAGCGGACCGGCGGCGGGTACGGCCCGGCCGGCTACCAGCCCCCACCCGCCGCCCCGGCTCCGGACACGGTCGAAGACGGGCCGCGGCGCTACGACCCACAGGCCGAGCAGGTCACCAGCCCGCAGCATTGGGGAGCCCACTACGAGCAGGGCAAGGCTGATGACCTGGCCTGGCGCCGCGACCGCGACAGCGCCCGGCCCGGCCCGGCCCAGTCGCCGGGATAGGCTCCCGCCCCATGGAAGAGGACGCTCTGTTGATCGGCGTCGCGGAAGCGCTCCACCGCGTCGCCGACGAGTACGGCCACACCCAACTGGCAAGCACAGTCCACACCGTGATCGCCAGCTACCGCGGGGTTCACCCCGAGGTCGACGAGACTGCGGTCGCCGACCAACGCGAAACAACCGCGGGCCTGATCCGCCGCGCTTTCGGCTAACCCAAGCCGCTACCACTGAGCGGTGATCAGAAGGAGTCGAACAGACCCGGGACGTCGATCGCGAGTCGGCGGGTCTTGCTGGTCGGGTGGCGCCACCAGCGCAGCAGTGCCCAGACCGCGCCGTGGTAGTGCATGTCCTCAGTCGGCGGCCGAACGTGCCCCGACCCCCAGCGCTCCGCGTCGTCGGTCTCGTCGACGAGTTCGGTCGACTGTCTCGGCTCCTGCCGCGGCGGGATGCCGAGCGCTCGGTCCATCTCCGGTGTCAGTGAACGCCACGGTGGCAGCTCGATCACGTCCCCAGGCCGCACCGCCTTACCGCGGGAGGGGGACAGCAAACAGCGGCCCTCCAGCCAGTCCAGCGCCGCGAGAGTGCCACGGGCCATCTGCCGATAGTCCTGGCGCAAGCGGTCCTGGTTGGCCTGCTGCTGGCTTAGGTAGCCCTCCCAACTCACGCTAGCCATCCAGCTGTCGGGGCCCGCTTCGCGACGCTGCCGCTCCCAGTCCTCACGGACGGTCCGTTCCCAGCGCTCTCGGCCGACCCCACGGTGAGGGGCGCTCTGATCCAGGATGTCTTCGGCTGCGGCGCGGACCAACGCCCGTTCACTCGGGGTCGGGATGTCGCCCATAGACGCAGCGTAGAGCCGCCCCCCGACAGAACCCACCGGCAAAATCAACCCGGGGAACCGACGCCGACCACCACCCGACGTTGTCGGTGGCGGATTGATCACCGGACGGGCGGTCTGTCAGTTCGAGCCGGGGGCGCGCACGATCCGCGGTGCGGCGGTCTCCCGCTGCGCCTCGGGCGCCGTGGTGGCCTCGACCCGGCAGGCCCGCTCGGTGGCCTCGCATTCCACGGTCTCGCGGTGAGCTTGCTCGGCGTTCTGGGCTGCGATGGCCGCGCTGGCCTGCTGGTGGAGGCCGCGCTCCAGCGCGGCCGCGCCGCGGGCCGCGCGCTGGCCGTCGGCGGCCCGCGCCTGACGGCGAGCCTCGCCCAGGGTGAAGGCCTGGTCGTCGACCTCACGGCCGTGGTCGATGCGGTCGACTGGAACGTCCACGGTGGGGGCGTCGGCGCGGTGGTGGCGGTCCTCGGGGCGCCACACGTCATCGTCGGGGTTGATGCTGTCGTCGTCGGCCGCACTCTCGGTGGGGACCTCGTCGTCCCGCGCGGCCGGGTCACGGTCGATCGGGGCGTCGCGTACCGGGCCGGCGGCGGTCTGCTCAGCCAGGGACGGTCGCATATCGTCGATCAGCGACAGCTGATCCGCGGACCGCTCCTCGGCCGGGTCGTCCTCGCTCCGCACCGCAGCGTCCTCGTCCCGGGTCGCGTCGTGCTTGGCGTCGGTGTCCGTGGTCGCCGCGACGACGGGTTGCGCCTCGGCAGGTTGTTCCTGCTGCTCGGGGGCGGGGCCCGGGAACAATCCGAGCTGCTCGGGTTCTTCGGCCACTCGCTGCAGTGGCAGTCCGCGCCGCTCCAGTTCGGCGGCTGCCTCCCGGTCGGCGGCCTCGGTGTCGGCGGTGATCTCGGCCCAGCCGGCGCGGGCCCGGTGGATCTCCTCCAGTTGGGTGGCCCGTTCGAGATAGGCCTGCGCGGTCGCCGTGGCGGCGGTGTACCGGTCGAGATTCCACGCGCGGCCGCCGGTGCCGGGTTCAAGCTGGGCCAGCCGGGCTGCGGCCAGGTCGGCCTCCTGCTGCGCTTCGGCCGCGGTCCGGTACGTCTCGGCCAACTCGTCGGCCACCCATTCCGGGGCCCAGGCCTGTTCGCGGGTCCACCGGTCGCGGATCGCGTAGAGCTCGCCGTCATCGAGCACCCGCACGTCCCCGGCGGCCGGGTCGGACCGGTAGCCCAGCGTCTCGGCGGCCTGCTGGTAGAGCGCACGCCCGAGCGGGTTCTCCCGGGACGGCGGCTGCCCCAACGACAGCTGGTCATCGTCGATGCCGGCCAGTTCGCGGTAGCCGGCCACCACCCCGGCCCGCTGTTCCCAGGCCGCCCGCGCCGCCGGCTCGGTGACCGGGTCCGGCACCGGCCCCAACCCGGCGGTCCAGGCGGGCTGGTCGATGGCGGCGGCCTCGCCGAGCTCGGCTTGCCGGTCGCCGGCCGCGCGGGCCAGCTCGTGGGCCCATTGCCCGGCCGGCCCGTCCAGCGGCGCGGCCAAGGTGGTCCAGTCCCCGGTGTGGGCGCGCTGTTCGGGGTCGCGGCCCTCGGCCAGCGCCCGGCGGATCCGGTAGCGCAGTACGTCGGACACCGAGTGCGCATCCGCGAGGCCCCCGACGGTGACTTCGTCGAGTAGGCGCTCCGGCTGGTGTCCGGCCAGTTCGGCGGACCGGACCGCCCGCAGCAGCCGGCCGTGGCCGGCCTCGTCGGCCACTCGGGTGGCCGCGTGCTCGTCGAGCCGGTCGGCCAGCAGATCCTCGTAGCGGGCGCGCGCGTGCGTGGTGTGGATCTGGTCCCACTGCCCGCCGATCCAGGCCAGCGACCGGGTGTACTGCTCCCCGGCGCGGCGGGTCTGCTCCGCGGTCGGCTCCAGCGACTGCCCGGCCACCGCCCGGGCGAGCGCGGTGCGGGCGTCGCGGCGCAGCCGCTCGGGCTGGTGCTCGTCCGGCTCCCGGCGAGTCTCCAGGTACAAGGTGTTCTGCGACCGGCCGCGGGTGGCGGCGGTGTAGGTGTCCTCCCGAGTGGCGTGCTGGTCGACCAGGTTGTGCCCTGTGTCCACGGTGCGGCCCTGGGCGGCGTGCACGGTGGAGGCGTAGGCCAGATGTGTCCACTCACGCAGGTAATCGGGGGTCAGGTGCGCGGTGGCGCCGTCGGCGCGGCGCACCAGCAGCCCGCCCGGTGTAGCCGGGTCCGGGCCGACCACGATGTAGATCTCGCGGTTGGTCACCCGGCCCACCGGGCTCCCTGGCCTCGCGTCCGGGGCGGGGTCGATGCGCTGGCTCCAGTCGTTGCGCCGGGCCTGCACCACGTCCCCGACCCCGAGCGGATTCCCATCGGCGTCGCGGGCGATCACCTCCGGGGCGACGCGGCCGTAGGCGACCAGCTCGTCGTGCAGCCGTTTCGACAGCTTCGAGGCGTCGTCGTTGCTGCGCACGATCAGCAGCGACTCCCGCCCGGCCAGGGTGTCGGCCAGCCAGCCCCGGCAGGCGGCGTCCTGCATCTGCTGCGCGGTGCCGCCGCGCAATCGGCCGTGGTCGGCGTACGCGGCCACCGCGGACGGGTCACCCACCCGCAACCCGAGGCTGGCCTCCCGCTCCCACACGTTCTCGAACCGCCGGACCTCGGTTAGCTCGAACACCCGGGTCGCGCTTCCGGGGGCGTCGTCGACGAGCTGGGCCAGGATCCCGCCGGCGCCGACCGAGGTGAGCTGGTGGTGGTCGCCGGTGAGCAACACCTTGCCACCAGCCCCGGTCACCCGCGCCATGATCTCGTCCAGCTCGTCCGTGGACGACATCCCGGCCTCATCCACGATCACCAGGTCCCGCGACCGCACGGGATACCGGACCCGGCCGTGCTCGTCCGGGCGGGTCGCGTTCCGGAACACCCGCGTGTTCTGCGCCTCCAGGCCGTCCTCGCGCAGGTTGTCCGTGGCGTTCTGGGAGGTGGCCAGTCCGAGGACCCGGCCGCCGGTACGCTCTTCCCAGACCCGGGCGAGCTCGCCCATCGCGTGGGACTTGCCGGTCCCGGCGGCCCCGATCAGCACATCGACCCGGCGACCGGAGGCCATGATCCCGGCCACCGCCTCGACCTGGTCGCCGCCGAGACCGGCCGCGGCCAGCTCCACCCGCAACAACTCCAACTCCACACCGGCCACCATCGGCGCCCCATCGGTGCGGGTCGCGGCCACCACCCGCCGCTCGGCGGCCAACTGGCCGGCCGTGGCGTACCGGTCACCGTGCAGGTATGGCCGGAACACCGACCGGCCATCCGGCCCGGCCAACTCCGGCGGCGGGCTGACCGCATCCCCCGGGCCCAGCGCCACCACCTGGTGGGCGGCGCCGTCGGCCAGTACCGCGGCCACCTGCTGGTGCAGGTAGTCCTTGCGATCGACCCCGGCCGGCGACCCGATGTCCTCCGGCAGGTGCGCGTCCACCCGCCGGATCAGCTCGCCGAGCTGCCAGGTCGCATACTCGGCCTGTACGTCGCCCACCCCGGCCCGGATGGCCGCCGGCCAGTCCACCCGGCCATCGGCGGCCACGCCGGCCAACGGGGCGGCCACGTGACCGGCCGCCGCGTCCGCGACCTGGCCGACCATCGCGGTCAGCCGGTCGCCCTGCTCGTCGCTCCACTCCCGGAACCCGTCCGGGCCGCCAGGCCCATGTTTGGCTGGGCGGGTCTTGAACACCGCCGCCTGAGTCATCTCCCGCAGGTCCGCGTCGGTCGGCTCCCGGCCGTAGCTGCGCCGGTACTGCTCGGCCCACTCCGCGACCTGGTCCTCGACGTCGCCCCGGCGGGTCGATCCGGCCCGGCACAACTCTTCGTCCACGCCGACGATCCGCCGCGACACCCCATCCGTGCGCAGCTCCATCACCGCCCCGGTCGCCGCCCGCACCCCGCGGGCCAGCGCCCGCTCATACACCACCGACGCGGCCTGCTTGACCGGGGCAAACCCACGCCCGTCCAGCGCCCGGATCTTACCGTCGACCAGCGACACCACCCGGTTCAGCACCGCCAGGTGGGTATGCAGCTGCGGCTCGTTCTCCCGCGACGTGGAATGCCGAAACGGGATCATCACCAAACCCTCGGCCCGCTGATACTCCTGCACACTCGCGACCGCGACGTTCCCCCGGCCCCCGCGGGTGTAGGCCACGTGCTGCTCCAGATACGCCGCGGCCTCGCGCACCGCAGCGTCATGCGCGGCCGCTACCGCGTCCGCCCGCTCAGTGTCGCCGGCCGCGTGCAGGGCCGCCCAGTACACCGACACACTCTTGTCCGGAGAGAACGTCACGTCGTAGTAGGCCACCGGCTTGCGGTCATCGACCAGCGCCCGCGCCCGGACCGCGGCCTCCCGCTCCGGGGACAACTGCGGATCCCGCGCCCGCGCCCGCGCCGCCGCCCGCTCCGCCCGCTTCTCCGGGTCCACGAACGTCCGCGGCCGCCGCCCCAGCGGATCCCCGCGCACCTCGTTGCCGTCGGCGTCGAGCTGCACCAGGCCGTGCGCGTCCTTCGGCGCCAACTGCTCCAGCCGCCCGAACACCGCCCGCACGTCGTCCTCGGTCGCGACCGCGCCTTCCTCCACCCCGATCATCGACAGGCCAGAACCCAGCCAGCGCCCGGCCGGCTCCCCGACCTCTCGCAGCTGGTAATCGATCCCAGCGTGTGCGGCGGCGTGCGCGTCCAGGTCCGCCGCCTGCTCATGATCAACACAGCCGGAGCCCTTGATCAAATACTCGACCGCGCCGGCGCTCACAGCAGTGACTCGGACAACGGCCATGATCCGCACCGTACCATCGACTATGCCAATAGCATCGGTGTGTTGCGCAGTTGCAGTGGCTGAGCTGTAGTGCCTGGGAGAGGCAGGGGTGGGTGGTTCGGAGGGCGGTCGGGATGAAGCAGGGCGCGTACGGCGGGATGGGTTCGGCGGACGACGCGGCAGAGACTTGGGATGAGCGTGGCGGACGCGGCCGTGATCGAGTGGGGCGTCAGTCTCGTCGCCGGCGCCGGCATCGACTGGGGCGCCGCCGTCGGGCGCCGCGATGGGGGTGACCCCGCTAGAAGACCCGCAGTCCCGATCAGGAATCACGAGACATTGCCCCGCGTCGTAGCCCCGTGAGCATTGCCTGACTGGCCGCTTCGCCGAGTCCTCCGAGCGTCAGACTCGGCAACTCGGCGATGCCCCCGGTAGGCACTGGTGGGTAACCACCTCGTGATGCTGCCCCCGAGGGGATGTCACAGCTACGCGCCCACGGTGCCACTCCAGAGGCCGGACACCTCCGCGTCTCCTGCCCCTGGGGTCGGTCACCCAACTCAACCCGGAGCCGCATCCGCTATATCTGATATCAACAAGCGGTCGTCCCTTATAGCAGCCTGGCCTGTCATGATTGCGGTGTCCGGTACGACCGAGGCGCAGAAGAACGGAGAGGTGGCTGTCTGTGGGTAGGGGTCAGGCACGTTTGCCGCGACAGGTTCGTGATGAGGTCGCAGCCATGGTCGCGAAACGCGATCAGCTCGATCGTGACCAGCATCGGCAGCGCGAGTTGGAGGAGTCGGCTTTCGATCGGTACGCCCGGGCCCAGCTGATGGTGACCGCGATCGAGCAGGAGCGCGATGAGCTCGTAGCCGAGCTCGATCAGCGTCGGGAGCAGGCGATGGCGAGTGCGCGTGAACGGGTCGATGCCGTTGCTTCCGAGCAGTGCACTGTGCTGCACGAGCTTCATGTCGACGGCCGGGGACGGCGCAGCGCCGAGGAGCTGGCCTCGCTGTTCGACCTGCCGGTCAAGCGGGTTCGATCGATGCTCAAGCGTGCACGCTCGACTCCGCTGCCTGGGGCTGCTCCGCAGGCGCCGGTCACGAGCGGCGCCCAGGGCGACGCACCGTGCGCTGACGATGAGCTGATGCCGGGGCCGGTTCGCGAGCAGTCCGGCGACGACCGTCTCGCCACCGGGCACACGTCAGAAGCCACCACAACGGGAACGGACGCCACATCAGGGTCGCCGGTCTCGTGACCCAGGTGGCGTCCGGCAGCAGCCAGACCCCGTCGGGGTGGCCTGCCTACGCGTCCGGTGTTCTCCCCGCCCTACCGGGGCGGGTCCGGCCGTCGGCGAACGCCCACAGCGTGCGCCGGGCATACAGGCGACGGCCGTGCTCGTCATGTCCGTCGGGCTCGGGGAAGTAGCCGGGGTTACGGGACAGGTAGCTGCGTGCTGTCTCCGCGCGGCGGTAGCCCAGGACGCGTGCGGCTTCCGGGATGCCGACCAGCTCGTCCGGGTCCCCAGTGCGGTCCACGGTGGTGAGGGTCCGCCGCTGCCCGGCCTGGTAGTCGTTCCACCAGGCTTGCCAGGCTTGGGCGTCGAAGTAATCCGATCGGCCGCGGCGCAGCACCGGTGCAGGCGGTGGATCGTCCTTGCGTCGGTGGTAGATGTCGCGCAGGTAGGTCACGCTGACTCCGACGTGACGGGCGAGCGCGGCGCGGCTGTGCAGGGTGCGCCCGTCGACCTCGATGGTCTCGGGAGACTTGCGGCCTGTCACCGCGGCCAGGAACCGGGCCATCTCCTCTTGGTCCCACCACTGACGGGCACCTTCGCGCAGGACCGCTGGGGGGTGCTGGTTCATGGCGCGCTTGCTCCAGAGCCTCTCGGCTTGGTGGCGCGCGATGCCGAAGGTCTCACACAGCGCGGCGCGGGTCAGCACCGTGCGCCCGTCGACGACGTGACGGTCCGGTGTTCCCACGACCCTCAGCCTAGGGAGGCTGCGCGCGGACGCGAGACGGGCACCGCACATCGCTCCCACCCCGCTCGCCTGGCTCGAACCGACCCCGTCGTCATCGCCCGGTTCTCATCACGTGGCGTTCATCCGACGGTGTCCGTCCCAGGAATCCGCCGGTGTGGAGTGCAGGCGGGCGAGGACACCTCCGAGGTGATGGATCGTCCTCGTCTGGGAACCCCGAACAGTCCGCGGGTCGTGCGCTCCTCGCTCCTGACTGCACGGATCTCGGCGATGGCGGGGTGGTACCTGGCGACCGTCTCTCGCGCGATGCGATACGACGTGCTGGCGCCGGGGTGGGTCGCCTGCGCGAGCGTTCTCCCGGTCACGGCGCAGACGACAGTGACCTGCGTAGCGAGCGTCATGATGGTTACCGGCTCCCGGGTCGGTTGTTCAGTTCGTCGGCGACCCGTCGAGGCAGGGCCATCCCGAACGCGAGCCCGTCATCGATGTCGCGGGTGATCTCGCGGGTGCTGGTGGCCTTGATCCGCCCGTCGGGTGCCCGGTAGACCCCGACGTGTCCGGCGGCGACGCTCAACAGCTTGGCTCGGGCGTCGGGATAGCTCAGGCCGTTGGCCGGTTCTGCGACCAGGCGTCCCAGTGTGCGGGCGGCCTTGAGCCGGGCGTGGTGACGCAGCCCGTCCCCGGCTCGCACCGCGGCGAGTTCTGCGAGTTCGGCGGTGACGGCCGCGTCGACGTAGCGGCCCAAACGGTCGGGGGTCACGCTCTGGGGCACCGGCCCTGTGGTCGGCTTGACACTCGTCTCTGCGACCGGCTCGGGCGCCTGTGCGTAGTCGGTCGGGTCGATCGAGGGGGTGGCGAGGTCGTCCAGGTGGCTGGCGAGCCATGGCGGAAGCGCGGCGATCGGTTGGCGGTTGCGGGCCCGGTAGGTTCCGTCGGGGCGAGTGGAGGTCGCCGCGACCACGTAGCCGCCGTGTGCGCGGACGTCGACGTGCCACCCCAGGCGCCCGGCGGAGTTGCGGTAGTCGCTGCCGGTCGGGGCCTGGAAGTAGAGGTGCCGTCCCTGCCCGGTCGGGGTCGAGACCATGTAGGTCGCCCACGGGGGCCCCTGGCCGGCTTCTCGGGCGAGCTGAGCGAGTACGTCCGCGCCGTCACTGCATCCGGCCCACCGTGGCGGCGGTGTCTGGCCGCGGCCGTGGTCGAGGTCGATCACGACCAGGCCACTCGGTCCGGTGGCGATCGCGAGGTTGTAGGGCCGCTGCTCCCACCAGGCGGTGATCTGTTCGGGGTCGCGGGTCGCGGCCTGCTCCCAGTTGGGCACGGCCGGGCGCTTGGTGCCCGGCCACAGGGGGAAGACGAACAGTCCCGCACGGGCAGCCTGCAGGGCGGCGCGCCCTCGCCATCCCAGGCCCGGTCCGACGGCGTCACTGCTGGCGGTCGCGGCGGTCGTGGGGGCGCTGCCGCTGAGGTCAGTGGTCATCTCCGAGATCCCTTTCTCCGAGTGGTGGCGGCCCTGCGTCGGCCCCGACGTGGCGGGGCCGACGCAGGGCCTGGCCTCAGCTGGCGCTCTGGATGTGGCCGCGCAGGCCCGCGGCTACAAACTCGGCTGCCTGGCGGACCGTGCCGAACTCCTCGGGCAGGTCCGCACAGTCGATGTCGCCGTCCTGGTCGATCTCGACTCCCAGGAACAGCACGTCACCCACGTACATCGGCAGGCTGGCGGTGTCGATCTCCGGGTGACTGTGAAGGGGGTGGGTCAGGTAGTAACCGGCCACTGCCTCGGCCACCCGGTTGCGGCGCGGCGCTGCGCGGAGCGCGCCCTCCTCGTCGGCCCACATCTCGACCCCTGGGGTCTCGGCGAGTGTGACCCGCTCGACCACCTGGCAGCCCAGCAGCTCGTACATGCCCCCGAGCGTGTCCGCGGCCGGGATGGTGATGTCGCGGATGTGGTGGTCGGTGGTCACGAGGACACCGCGGATCAGCTTCTCTTGTCCGGTCCCGGTGGCGGTCGTTGTCACCTGGGTCATCTCTGCCATCTCGGTCTCCTTCGGTTGCGGTGCGTGGTGTCGACCGGCTTGCCATCCGCTCAACACCACTTATATTACATTTCTACGTAGTTTCACACAAGCAATCTCTGCCACAGATAGGCGTTTGACATGGGGTTTTGCTTCGGGGACTCTCCGAGCGAGGTCGGGTTCCAGGGCAGCGCCCTGGCCTCCCGGGAGGGGCGGCCCGTCAGGGCCGAATCTCAGCCCGTCGCCGAGCAGACCGGGACCTTGTGGGTGGGGGTCTCTCCTCGCGTCGGCAGGGCGGGCCCTGCCCGGCGTCGGTTCGGGGGCCAGGCTCGCCGTAGGCGACCGCGTAGCGGCCGGAGCGCCAGCGCAGGGCCTGGCGGCCCGGACCGACGCCGGGCACCGTCCTGCTGGATCGACGCGAGGAGAGACCCCCACCCACCCGCGGCGAGGGCGACCACCCACCAGCCCACAGTGTGCCTATCCTGGACCGGTGTCCGGCTCTGCCGGGCACCCTTCGGTTCCTTGCGGGACCTCGGTGGTCGGCGGCCTCTTGCCAGCGCCCCTCGGGGCGAGCCCTCCGGGCTGGGCCGCCGACCACCACCTTCACCGGCGGCAGTTACACCGCCTCGGCCACCTGCTGACCGTCGGCCGCCCTCCGCCCGTCGGGCACGATCGCGCCCAGGGGCTCGTCGTACCCGACGTCGCTGTCGTCGGCGTCGACGACCTCGGGGCCGTCGTGCCCACCGGCCTCGGAGTCGGCGGCGCAGGCCTCGATCTCCTGCCTTACTCGGCGCTCCTCGGCCTCAGCTTCGGTCTCGGCGGCGACGACTGCCGCGAGGTGCGCGACGTGGGCTTGTTCGGCGTCGCCGCGCTCGTATCCCAGGTCGGCGAGGGTCTGCCACCACCACAGCCCTGCGGGCCGGTCGGAGCGCCACCCGGACGTGCCGTCCGCGACGGCGTCGATCCCGAGTAGCGCCTTGGCCACCGCGTGGTGGGTCAGCCGCGCCGGGGTCCAGTCCTGGCCAGGGGCGGGCAGAAGTTCCCCGGCGAGCAGGTGCCGGTCGTGGTGGGTGATGGCCCCGGGGAACTGGGCCACGATTGCCGCCAGGAGGTCCACGTGCTTGGCTGCGGCCTTCTGGCTGCCGAGCAGACTGCGCAGGAACTTGCCCCGTACTCGCACCGCAGCCGCCATCGCCTCGCGCTGGGCTTCCTCGGCGCGGCGCCGGGTTTCGAGTCGCTCGACCTCGGCGGGGCTGCGGTAGCTGGTGGTGCGGGTGCGGGTGTGTCCGTGCTCGTCGGGCGTGGCGCAGGCATAACGCAGCCGGGGTCCCCCATGAATACTCATCCCGTAGCCGCGTTCGACGAACGCGTAGTGCCCCGGTGTGCCCCCGTCGATTTCCGGGGTCAGCTCGGTCCCGTCAGAGTGGCGCAGGTGAGTGAACAGCTCGTCCGGCCCGTGGTAGCCGTAGTGCAGGCCACCCTTCGGCTCTGTGCGCACCGCGTGCTCGGCGATGACCGCCTCGGCCTTGAGCCGCTCCACCGCGGCCGCGACCGTGCGCTTGTGCTGCTCCTCAGCGATCGCATGAGCGACCTGATCAGGGTTGTCCCGGTACTTGTTCAGGATCCGGGTCGTGGCCTTCGGATCATCACCGAACGCATGCAACTGCGCTGCGGTGTCGAGATCGAGCTGACCCGACGCGATCGCCTCACGCGCCTCATCAGGCAACCCGGAGCTCTTACGCGCCGCCCGTACCTGAGCCGGTTTCATCCCGGCGGCCTGGGCGATCTCTCGATCGTCCAGTCCGTCCCCGAACGCCAGTTGCAACCCCCGATACCGTTCGGCCTGCGACAGTCCTCGCCGGGTGTCACCGTTCTCCGCGAGCTGAGTCAACGACTCCCGACCAGCCAGATCCGGCCGGACCCAGCACGGGACCCGCCCGAGCAGCTCCACCGCCCGGGCCTCGCCACTCTCGGCGTCGTACCCGAACTCCTCCGGAACACCGCGCAACAACTCCGCAGCCCGACTCAGCGCGGCCCGACGCCGATGCCCGGCATTGATCACATACCTATCAGGCTCCTCCCCCGGCACGACCGTGAGCGGAGTGATCAACCCCTGAACGATCAACGAACAGGCCAGCTCGTCGAGACTCCCACGATCGGTACGCACATCACGATCCGCCGCCAGATCATCGAGCTGCTCCACCGACAACTCCACAAAACAATCCACGAACCCTCAACCCCTTCACCTCGACACCGAGAAATACTCTCGCGAAATGGCCGCCCGCGGCGGCATCATCTTCTCACCGCCACATCATCAATTATATGCCGAAAACAGGTGTCGAGCTACACTTCAGGCCCGCCTACCAGGCCGTTAGTCGCGCCAGCGAATCATCAAGCTTATTTACTGGACCACTCAGGAAAATACTCTTTCTTGCACAGTTCTTCCTGTCACCTCTCACGCACACCTCCACCGTCAGGAATCCGCGGCTCACGCTCTTCGTCGGAGGAGCTCCCTTCCGCAGCAACCTCTCTCGACGGGTCCGGATGCTGTCGCGGCTGCCTGCAGACCGGCAACAGCGTGACCGGCGGCTACCGATGGGTGTTCCAGCCCGGCGCGTCCGTGCTCGCGGTGTTCGGTTGCAGTGGAGGGCTGCAGCGGCATACTCACGTGTTGTGATCCGTATCAAGCTCATCGCGACTGCTCAGGACATGCTCCCGGAGTTCCTCGCCGGCCTCGCAGCGGAAGCGGGGGACCCTGCTGATGCCGCGACCGCCGACCGCGCCGCGCAGCAGGCACACGCCCGTCAGGTCGTCCTCAGCCGGGTCGTCGAGCTTCCCGCGGTACCGGAACCCGGTGCGGCCCTGCGTGCGCACCCCTACACCGAGGACCTGACCGTCGAACGCGTCGAATGGTGTACCGACCCCGAGGACGGCGACCCCTATGTCGAGGTCCACCTCGACGAGATCGATCTCGACGTCCTCGCCGACGAAGCCTCCGCTCTGGGCATGTTCCAAGCCGCGGGCTGGCACATCCAGCAATGATCTTCCGACGATGATCTTCCGACGATGCGGGCCGGCATCACCACCGAGGCCCACGCCTGTGGCGACACGAGCGCCGGAACCCGCCAACGGGACGACATCGGCCCACCCATCACCACTGATGGAAGACGCCTCGAACTCACCGACAGCACCGACAGCACCGACAGCACTACTACCGTCGCCAGTCCCTCGGCCGGCCCGGACCCGATGATGATCAGGTACCGCTGCTGTCGAACCGTGATCACAACACCAGCGCCGCGAAAGGAGTCCTCGTCGTGAGCGTCGTCAAGATCCACGTCCTCACCATCGCCGGTGACCGTGGGGCTGAGCTCGAGGAGCGGTTCACCGCCTGCCGTGCCAGCACACGGATGGTCGACGTGCCCGGGTTCGAGGGCGTCGAGTTGCTCCGCCCAATGGCGGGTCAGGGGCACTACTTCCTGTTAACGCGCTGGGATGACGATGCCGCGTTCTGCGACTGGCTCGCCTACGGCCGTGAACAAGCCCACGGCACCACTTACCAGACGATGACCACCGGCAGCGTCGATCTATGGGAGTTCGAGGTCGTCGCCCCGAGGACGAGCAAGATCTGAACAGAGCCGCTTTCCCTGATCGTGAGGCAGAAATGGCCGACTCCTCCGCAACCTCCGCGTGCTCCGCAACCTCTGCGGGCTCTGCAACCTCTGCGGGCTCTGCAACCTCTGCGGGCTCTGCAACCTCTGTGGGCTCTGCAACCTCTGTGGGCTCTGCGGCGGCTTCGTCGGGTCGATCCTCCTTGCCCGGCCCCGGGACAGTCGTCTCCGATTCTTCCGGCCCTGGTTCTTCCGGCGCGGCTTCCGCTGTTCACGGCGACGCCACCAGCGCTACCAAGGGCGCTGCCAAGGATGAGGTGCGGCCGGTGTGGTGGTTCTCGCCCTCGGCGTTTCACCGGTTGGGCACGGGGCGTAAGCGGGCGATGCTGGTCCCGGCCACAGCGGTGGCTGACCTCCAGGTAGGAGATGAGGTCCTGGCCGGGTTGGGGGAAAGGACAGCCCGGCTCGGGATGCGGATCGAAGTGGTGGAGGTGTTGGCCGAGCCCGCGGCGTTACCCGCTGCCGCGGCAGCGGCCGGTCTGGACCTGGCGGTGTTCACCCCCGCCCCGTCCTGGGAGGACTACATCGCCACAGTGAGCGCGAACACGACCGTGCCCACGGTCGGTGGTGCTCTGGTGCAGGTGTCGATGACCGGGCACCGCAGCGGGTCGGTCCACACCCGTAGCGCCGCAGCGAAGAAACGCGCAGCCATGAAGAAAGCCCGTGCGAAGGCCCGCCAGAGAGCCCAGGAGCAAGCCCGACAGGAAGCAACCCCATCAGCATCCCAAGACACCGTGTCCAGCCCGGCACCGAGTCCGGCACCGGGCGCTGGCGTTGACGCTGGGAAAGCCGCACCGCACATCGTCGTGGGCGAGGCGAGCCAGAGCGACGCATCCGCCGCGGGGAGTGCCGGGGCAGGGGGCGAGGCCGGGTCAGGGTGGACACGAGTCCGGGCCGGGCAGGACGTGACACCGACGGCGATGATCCACGACGACGACCAGGCGGTACTGGCCGACCGGATCTCCCTCGTGATCGACCGCCACCACACCGATCACCACCACACCGATCAACACCGCACCGATCGACACCGTCTTGATCAGTCTCTGCGTCGCGCTCTGATCTGGCTGATCGCCACGCTGCTGTCGTCCGGGACCGTCGCTGTGTATCCCCCTGATCCCCGCCGGCCACACCACCGACAGCCCCCACACCACCACGACCGGGGCGGCGGGGCGTCTTCTGCCCAGACGCGCGCCGCGCTGGCATGGCTGACCCGCACCGGACTCATCACCACCAACACCAAGACAGGGACACAGACACAGGCCGACGCTCGGGGCCGGCGCGGGGATGGCTGGATGTGGAACCCGAAACTGCTGGTAGGGCTACGCACCTGCCCAGGAACACGACCGGGAACACGACTGGGAACACCGACACGGTGACCCCGGACATCATGACGCCGGACACGGTGACCCTGGAACCTGTGACCCTGGAACCTGTGACCCCGGAACCTGTGACCCCGGAACCTGTGACCCCGGAAACTGCGAGCGCTGAGCAGGCTGCACTGGTGGTGCAGTCGTTGCGTACCGGCCGAGTGTTACTGGCCCGCCTGCGCCACCACGGGATGGCCGAGGACTGCACATGGGTGTTCCCACCCGACCTGCTACCCGACCACGACGAACTCGACGACATCCCCGTCGTCCACGCCCCCGTCCCCGCCCCGTTGCTGGCCCACTGGATCCGCCGCCAAGGCGACGTGACACCGCCCCGAACCCAGCGGCGCTCCCGCTCACAATTCGCCAACAACCCGGCTGGCCCGAGCGGGTCGGCCCTCTCCACAGACCTGCACCCCGCGTTCCTTCCCGCCAGCGAAAACGTTCGCGACCACGCAGGCAGCGCTGCCCGCTCTTCGGCTGGTTCAACGGCAAGCCCTACCGCAGGCACCGATAGCGGCGTAGCAGTCGAGAACCGGTCGGGTGTCACGCTCTCGACCGCGGATCCAGCCCCGGCAGTCGAGACGTCTCAGGCCCCGACCACACGACCGCAAAGCCTGATCAACCAGATCCCCGTCAGGCAGATCCCGGGCGGGATCTCCGTTGGGCACATCACCCACACCAGCGAGCACGCTTCCGACCCCGCACGGACGCCCAGCGCCAGTCGAGCACCTGCCACAGAGCAGCGCGCGGGAGGACGGCCAGCAACTGGGCAGCAAGTGGCTGGATCAGCCGTCGGTTCCGACACCCCACCTGCGGCGGTGATCCGACGCTGGGCACGAGCCCACGGCTACCAGGTGGGACTTCGGGGGCGCCTGCGCGCCGACATCGTTCACGCATGGCATCGCGCCAACTAACCCGGGCCACTTCATGGCGGTCTGGGCGCCGGCTCCGCGTTTTTATCGCGTGCGGAAATGCGCGCGAAGTCGGAGTTGAGATTGAACGCCGAGTTCAGCCATGCTCTGCGGCGTGAACGCAACCGTGAGCGCGTGGGCGGCGCTGGAACGCCAGCAGCAGGCGGGCCCGGCGAGTCTGCGGTGGCCGGCCGAGCTGGGCACCGTCGTGCTCGCGATCGACAGTGAGAAGGGCGGGGTCGGGAAGTCTTCGCTGGCCTCCGGGCTGATCGCGGTGATGGCCGCGGCCGGGCACGAGGTCCTCGCCATCGACCTCGACCCGCGCGCGACGCTGACCGCCGAGCTCGACGCGGTCAGCACCGACGCCGAGGCGCTGGGAGTCAACGATCTGCTCTGGGAGCCCCCCGACGCCGACCCCGAGGAGCTACCCGAGCTACGGGGGCTCGCCGAGCAGGCCCTACGCCCGGCCGGGCCGAAGTGGGGATCGGTGCAGGTTCTGGCTGCTGAGCGGGCTCTGGCCCACCGAGAGGCCGACACGAGCACCCCGAACCTGGAGCACCGCCTGGCGTTGGCACTCGACGGTGTCGCCAAGCGCTTCCGGCTGGTCGTGATCGACCTGCCGCCTCGCGCCGGCGGCCGTCTGGTTGGGGCTGGTCTGCTCGCCGCGACCCACGTGATCTTCCCTGGGACCCTCGATGAGGACGGCCTGGTCGGGGTGCAGGACGCCCGCAGGACTGCCTCCCGACTGGCCCGCACCCATCCGGGCACACTGAACCAGGTCGGGGTGCTGCGGACCATCGTCGAGCCTCGTACCCGCCTCGGCGAGTTCAGCGACACCACCTACCTCAAGAGCTTCGACGACGTCGTCGACGTCGTGATCCCCAAACGCGTGGTGCGCCGCGAGGCCCGCACCGCGTGCGTACCGATCACCACCGCCCCTGGCCGTGACGCCCAAGACCTGATCACCGCCTACACCCTGGTGCTCAACACCCTTGCCACGATTGCCGAGGGGCGCTGATGGCCGGCCTGATCGACCAGGCGAAGAGCAAGCCGCGCCTGCGCCGGGCCGCCGACGCCGACCGCGACCCCGCCGACCTCCCCTCGGCCTCGGCGACAGCGGCGCTCGAGCGGGACCACCCGGGCGCCGCACCGGATCGCCCTGCAGCCGACCCCGCACCCGGGGCCGGGGCTGTCGACGATTCCGCTGTCGTTTCCGCGCGCGGAAACGACAGCGACGAGCATAGCCGGGCCGACCGCGGGCGTGCTGGCTCTCCGCGGCCGCCGACCGCGCGGGCGGCCGCCAGGTCGGCGGCGAAGCGGTCCGCGACCGACCGGACCGGCAGTGGGCGCCGGCCTCGTCGGGTCGGGCGGCCCCGCGGACCGGAGCGGATCCAGCTCTCCACTCGCATCCTGGTCGACCTCGACGCCGCCCTCACCGATGCCGTCGAGCGGTCCGGGCTCTCCCCCCAGCCGATCGTCGAGGAGGCCCTACGCGACTGGCTCACCTCCCACGGCTACCTGCCGACGCCGCCGGAGCGCGACGGACCTCGCCGGACCGGGACCGACGCCGCCGGACCTCGGTAGCCCCCGGCCCGGACCTGACCCGGTCCCGGCCGACCGGGTCCGAGCCATCCGCAGAGGACCGGATGCGGGTGTGGTCTGGTCCCCGGCTGCCGATCCGCCCGGATCGGCGGCCCGGGGGAATCGCCGGACCCGCCCCGCTCCAGATCGTCCGTCGTCTCGGAGAAAACTTGATCTTGTTCGGGGTGGAAATTTCCGGTCGGGCGCGCGTACGTGCGCGCGTACATGCGCGCGCCTTGGGCCGCAAACCGGCTCCGGCGGAAATTTCCGTGCCCCGGGCTCCCGTCCACCTCGCCACCCCCGACGTCGCCCCCACCGATCGATCCCGCGCGCTCCCGTCCCACGTTCCGCCCGGCTCACCCCGGCCATTGTCGCGCCCGGCCTGCTACCAGAACCGGCGACAGCGCCCCACGACCCACTGTATGCCCCAGGCCGGGCCCGGGCGGCCGATCAGCCCCCGTCGCGGCCGGACGCCTCGGCCCGGGCGGCACGCTCGGCGGCGGCCCGGTTCAACGCTCGGGCATGTACCCCGCTGACGTGCCCGCGCCGGGCGCTCGACCGCCATCCCGGCCTCGCCGCGGACCGACCGGGCACCGGCGTCGCGCCGAGACCGGACCGGAACGGGACCGAGTCCGGGGCACCGGACCGGAACGGACCGGGCCCCGCCGCAGTGATCGGTTCCCCGGTCCGGTCCGGGACCGGACCGCGCACCGCGGACTGCGGACTGCCCCCGCGGACCGGGAAACTCCGGACCGGACCCCGGTCCGCGGTCCGAGGTCCGGTCCGGTCCGAGGTCCACAGCACACCGGTCTGACTCGCTGCCCGTGCCGCCCGTGTCGTCGATGTCGGCTCGTGCTCCGGTCCGGGGGGTGATCGGCAGTCCGTAGCGCACCGTCCGCTGCCCGCTCGCCGGGTCGTGGCCCTCGGCCAGGACCGGCCGGCCCCAGACCACGGTCGGAAGCTCGTGCAGCCGGCCCCGCCACGGCCCCAGCCGGGCACCCAAGACCGCGGCCAGGTCCCGGGCCCCGCTCACCGCGTCACCGCGCGCCACCCCGGGCCGGTCAGGATGGCGATCCAGGGCGTGCAGGATCCCGGCCGGGCACATCCCCGCGTCCCACCACGACGCCAACATCCCCGACACCTGCGTCCGCTGCCGCCGCGACAGCCGCCCGTGCGGCCGCCCCAGACGCTCCAGGAGGCGGTTACGGGCCCGGGTCCGGGTGATCGAGTCGGTGGGCGCCCCGTAGAGCGGCCACAGTCCTCTCAGCGCCGTCCTTCGGGGTTTTGGCGTTCTGTCGGGAGATTGTTCTTGCCCTCGGTTGGGGTGTGGGTTCTTTTCTTCAGCAGAACCTGTAGGAAGGGTGACAATGTTGTAGTTCAGGTCTCTGACCTGGGTTTTTGGGTCGATAATGGCGTAGGTGGGGGTCCGGCCGCGGCCCGTGCTGGTCCGCAGCCAGTCCCCGCTGGCGCCCTCCTCGACCACCAGCACCAGACCCGCGGCCGCGGCCCAGGCCAGCGTCCGGCTCACAGTGCGCTCGCTACAGCCGGCTGCGGCCGCCATCGACGCCCGCGTCACGCCCTGCACCAGGCCGTGCTCCCAGTCCATCGCCCGCACCAGACAGGCCAGGATCACCCGCACCCGCTCGGCGTGCGGACCGGTCCAGCGCTCGGACAGCACCTCGCGCTCGACGAGCTCAGCGGCCTCCCGCTGATCGACCACGCAGCCGCCCTGGACCCGGACCGCCGCGACCAGGTCCCCCCGATCCCACCGACCCGGCCCCTGCCGGTCCACTGCTGCCGCGGCTCTCTTACGGCCCGCCCAGCGTGCCTGTCGCAGCCGCGCCGCCCGGTAGGCGGGCAACGAGGCCGGGTCCGGAGCCCGGCGTCCCAGCGATGCCAGCACACGCGCCGCACGAAGCCCACGGCGTCGAGCCACCGCTGGACCCGGCTCCAGCGGGAGGACCTCCTGGTCCTGGTCCGGACCGCCATCGGTCCCGGCGTGCGGCCAGCTGGCGGTCAGGTCGTTGAGTTGCCACGGCACCAACTGCGCAGCCGGTGGAAGTTCTGCTAGATCCAGCAACGTCTGGGACAGATCCCGGCCGCGCTCCGCGTCGGCGGGCGAGTGATCCGAGTCAGCCGAGTACCCGGATCGTGGGCGTACCTCCCTGGCGACTCCGCGCGGCGTCCTGTGCCCGTTCCGCAAACTCCTCGATCTGAGTGACGTCAACGCCAGCGGCGGCGAGCACCGCGCGCCCACGTGGGACCTTGACGAACTGGGAGGTCTCCCTCGCCGCGTACACGACGCGGGCGACGCCCGCCTCGGCGATGAGCTGTGCGCAGCTGACAGGCCGAGACGCTCTGTCCCCGCACGGCTCCAGCGAGGAGTAGATCGTCGCCCCGGTCAGATCAGCCCCGTCCTGTGACGCCAGGTGTAGCGCGGCTTCCTCCGCATGATCATGGGGAGTGTTCATTCGGGACCAGCCCTTCGCGAGTACAGCGCCGCTAGGGCTTACGAGGACGGCCCCGACCGCGAACGCCGACGACGAGACAGGGCTGTTCGCTGCGAGTGCGATGCTCATTTCCAGGTAGTGAGCGTCGGGCGCGGTCATGCGGCGCTCTCGCTCTCACGAAGCAGGTACCGCAGCACGACGACGTCGCCGACTTGGGCCGCGTTCTCCAGCCGCAGACGATGTGTCGGGCCTCCGGGGAAAGCTGCCGGCTGGACGAAGCGGGGGGCCTTGTCCTCCCCGACCAGGAGCGGCGCGACCGCGACCTGCAGCTCGTCGGCTAGGCCCTGTGCGAGGAACTGCGTGTGGATCGAGCTGCCGCCCTCGACCATCAACTGCTCGATCCCGCGGCTGCCGAGATCGTCGAGCATGCTGCCGAGATCGGTCTTGGCCCCCAAGCTCACCACGTCGGCCCATGATCCGAGTGCGTCGAGCAGTTCCGGATACGCGGCGTCGGTCGTGTAGACGACCTTCGCCCCGCCGTGGTGCCAGAACTTGGCATCCGGGGAGAGATCACCTGAAGCGCTCAAGGTCACCTTGAGCGGGTACTCAGACGCCCCACGAGCGAGTCGAGCGGCTCGCCGTTCCTCGCTGTTGACCAGCAGACGTGGGTTGTCGGCACGGAGAGTCCCGGCCCCGATCATGATCGCGTCAGATTGGGCACGGACCTCGTCGACACGGTCGAAATCAGCCGAGTTGGACAGCAGCAGTCGCTCGTCGGAGGCGTCGTCGATGTAGCCGTCGATGGACATCGCCACGCTGAGCAGGACATACGGACGCACAGCTGGACTCCTCTCTTCTTACTCCACCGACACCGCGGCGGAGAACCGATCGTGGAACGTGCCAGCAATGCCCGTGACACCTCGGGGAAGCACACGAGCAAGCTGGGACAGCTCTGTCGCGATCCGCCCGGAATGGGTCTCCTGAGCGATCTGCAGAGCCTCGATACCCGCGGTCGCTGCTGCATCGCCGTCGTGGTTCCCCGCGTGGGCCAGTGCCTGGCGGGCTAGGTAGACCCCCTGGTCACGCCGGTAGCCGTGGGGCAGGGTGGCGATGGCGGTCTCGAACACGTCCACGGCTGCGTGGTACCGGCCCAAGGCCACAAGCGATCGGCCGCGCTGGGCCTCGATGTAGTTGCCATCGAGCCATCTGCCGCGTGTGGCGTCGCCCTTCGGCTTTGCAGCAGCCGCATGTGCCAAGTCGTATGCCCGATCGGTCTCAGAAGCAGCACCTTCGAGCGCGAACCCGTGAGCTCCGTAGACTCGAGCGATGCTCTCCAGCCGACTGTTCGGAGCGGTCCGGACAGCGGCATCGGCGATCTCGCGGGCGCTCTGACCGTCGCCCATGTCGCTGGCCAGTTGTGCCTTCCTGCTCAGGACGTAGGCAGTCAGCTCGGGGTCCCCAGCGATGTGGGCCCACTCCAACGCACGATCGGTCCATAGCTGTGCGCCCTGATGGTCACCCAGGTCCTGGTGCATCCATCCGCACAGCTCACCGAAGTTCGCCTGCAGGTGGACCAGCTCCTTGCCGTCGACCCCGCGCGCAGCTCGACGCGCAGCGTCGAGCTCCCGAAGCTGTTCGAGAACCTCCGGGATGGCACGCCGAGGGCCCATCAGGTTGTCGATGGAGATCAAGGTGTCCCGAGCCGCTCGGAAGTAGGCCGCGGGCTTGATGCTCTCGGCACCGAAAGGCGATGAGTGCCCGAAGCCGGTCAAAGCGGCGCCGAACATGCCGGCCAGAAAATCTCGTCGCGATGCGGGCACGAAAACTGTCTCCCCTCCGGGCGTCTGACTCGCGACCAAGGGTCCGAGTTCCCCCGACGCTACTGCGTCAGCGGTTGAGCGTGAGCGCCCGGCCAACTCCTCCCAGAGCCGTTTTCCGGTCCCCAGTACGTCGTCTGCACGCTCTGCGAGTTCAAGACTCGCCCTCCGCTCGCCCTTCTCGATACGGCATAGCTGAGCTGGGGATACGTACAGCTGTCGGGCTACCTGCGACTGCTTCAGTCCAGCCCGAAGGCGCGCCTCACGCAGGACTTGCCCGAACGTCATGACAGATCACCGGAGCCGAATTGCCAAGATTTCCAAGGTGTTGTCAACGCCTGGCAATAACGAAGGTCTAGCCAGCGTCCACAAATCGACCGATTGTCATGACGTGGCACCTTCAAATCATCCTCCTGAGGCGGGCGGCGAGCCCTCGATCGGCTCTTCGGGCACGTCATTAGGAAGAGCGTCGATCTGGCGACGTAGGGACTCCAGGTCCCATCTCAGATGACCTCCGGCGGTGCGCAGCTCGGGCTTGACCACCCCTGCCTTCGCCCAGCGCCACAACGTGGCCGGATCGACTCCGAGCTCTGTAGCCGCAACACCAGTTCCGACCAGTCGTCGCTTCCCTTGGACCGCCACGACGCCACCATCCCACAACATCCGCAACAAAAACCAGCCGTGCAGGTCTTGCAAGATTTTGAGGTCGAGCCTTATTGTCATGGCGCAACGCACACAAGGTTTGCAAGGCTCATACAGGCAGTGGGCCCCGACGGGATGCAGCCCGTCGAGGCCCTTGCAGGTCGCACACCAACTCGAACGAAGGAGACGACCCACATGTCCAACGGTACGTACGCGGTCGGGAGGGCCTACGAGGCCGCCGGCCCCAGCCCTCGTCACCTCGACGACCCGGGGCGCCACTGCCTCGGTGCCGACCTCGAGATGTTCTTCCCGATCGAGGAGAGCGAACAGGCCGTCGCCGAGGCGCGCTCGATCTGCTCGGGGTGCCCGGTGCGAGCCCTGTGCGAGCAGTGGGCCAGTGATGCCGGGGAGTGGGGCGTCTGGGGCGGTACGACCCGCGAAGAGCGCCGGGCGAACAGGGCGGCTCGGATGCCTCGTCCCGCGGCCGCGGATCCGGCGGTGGCGGCGTGAGCATCGAGCGCACCTCCCTGCAGGAGCTGCTGGCCCTGGTGCCCGCGGCCCGTGAGGTACCCGCGGTCAGCGACATCGTGTCGGGTGCGGATCTGGTGGGCGCCTACGCCCGTCAGACCGACGAGCTGGCCCGGATCGTCGAGGCCGCCCTCGCCGAGCAGGACGTCCAAAACGCCGCCGAGGTCGCCGCGCTGAACCGCCGCCACCGCCGGCGGCGCCAGACGTTGCAGCTGCTCGCCGACGCTCTCGGTGAGCAGCACGCCCAGCTCGACGAGGCCGAGTCCCAGGTCCGGCGCGAGCAGGACGCCTCGCCGGCCACCGGACCGACGCAGGAGGACTGAGCATCGTGAGCACGACGGACTGGGCCACCGCACGCGTCGAGCGTCGGCGCGCCGCGGCTGACGCCGAGGAACGCCGTGCCCGCGCGGAGTCAATTCGCGAGGAGACCGCAGCCCGCCGCGCCGAGCGCGCGGCCGCCGTGGTCACCCAGCGGCGCGTCGACCGGCAGGTCGCACAGCAGGGCCGCCGGGACCTGTGGCGGGCCCGCGGGGTCGCGGTGCGGCGTTCGGCGCCCGCGGTAGCGGGCCTGGTGGCCTGCGCCGCGCCGACGCTGATCGCGACTTCGGGGCAGTACCAGTTCGGCAAGGAGGTGATGCACCTGCCGGGACTGTTGCCGGTGCTGGTGCCGCTGATGCTCGAAGGTGCCGCGTGGCTGCTGGCCTGGCGTCGTCACGAGGCCGCGCGGGCCGGTCAGCCGGCCGGGCGCCTGGCGGCCGGCATGTGGACGATCGCGCTCGCCGCCGCGGGCCTGAACCTGAGCCACTACCTGCCGAACTGGCAGGTCGGGACTGTGTTCGCGGTCGCATCGCTGGTCGGGTTCGGTCTGGTCGAGCTGCTGTCGCAGCACGAGCGAACCGCCCGCGCCGACGGGGTCCGTCGCCGGCGCCGGCTCGCGGGCCTGGCCCGCGCCGCCCGGTTCCCGATCGTGTCGTGGCGGGCGTGGTCGCGGCGCCTGCAGCTCGGCCCCACCAGCGCCGACCCGATCCTTGACGCCGACGCCGCCTGGAACCACGCCTGGACCCTCACCCACGCCGGGATGCTCGAAAGCGAGGTCGTCGACGCGCTGCTCTGCGAGGTCCAGGCCGCCGCGACCACCGCGGCCGAGCGGGACCAGGCCCTGGCCGACGTCGCAGCTGAACGCGACCGGGCGGTGGGCGAGGTCGCGGCTGTACGCGGTGAGCTGGTCGAGCGTGAACAGAACGCGCTCACCGCAGCCAGCGAGGAGCTGGAGCACCTGCAGCAGGCCCACGACCAGGTCCTCGCCGAGGCGGCCGCGCTGCGGGCGGAGCTGGACCGGACCGGCCCGAACGCGGTGGACGAGCAGCCCGGCCCCAGCACGGGGCACTCCCGCCGGGGCGCCGAGCGCGTGGTCGACGGCGAGGGGTTCGAGCCGGATCTGGTCGAGACGGGCCGTGCGATCGCCGAGCGGATGCACCGCGAGGAAGGCCGCCGGATCAGCCGGTCGGCACTGATCAACGGGCTGCGGGCCGCCGGGCACGCGATCGGTACCGACCGCGCCAGCGCCCTGCTGGCTGTGCTCCACGAAGACTTCGAGAGTGCCAACAGCAGGCAGGAGCGCGTGCGGAGCAGCAAGCAAATCGGCAAGCAGAATTGCGAGAGCGCGGCCACCAAGGCCGGGATCGAGGCGGCATGAGCACCCCGACCAGCAACCGAGCGGGCCGGCGCCAGCGCCGGGCCCACGCCGAGGCCACCCTAGCCGACCGGATCGAGCACAAGGCCCGCGACCGCGCCGCGACCGCGCACAGCGGCCACGAGCGGCTCGCCGCCGCCGTGGACTTCCTGCGCTCAGCCGCGGCCGCACAGCAGGTCTACGACCCCCAGGGCGTGGATCTGACCCTCAACGACGTGTCCCGCCACGTCTGGCGGACCGGGGAAGTCCTGATCGAGCAGCGTCGCCGCCACCAGCCCGGCGGCGCGGAGAGGAGCCCACGATGAGCCCCCACCCCCTGCCCTGGGAAACCCCTACACCAGCGGATCGGTCCACCCTGTCGCCGGCCCGCCCGGATCTGCACGTCGTCGCCGACCGTGCGGCCGAGCCTGCCCGGGCCGACCGGGCACCGGTGGCGCCCGGGCCGGCGTGGCCCGGGCAGGAGATCGAGCCAGCCTCCTCGACCCCTGAGACGACGTCGAGCGCGGTGAGCTCGCTGCACGAGCGGGTGCACACGGGCATACAGCGTGCCGGGCGCGAGTTCGTCTCCGAGCTGCGGTTCGTGCGCGAGCGCCCGAACTCCCTGCTCGACCACATCGCCTACGCACGCCACGGCGAGTGGAGCACCCGCACCGACGGCTGGCAGCGCCGCGTCGCACTGGCCTGGGCCTACACCGCGGCCATCCCGATCTCGACCGTCGCCTACCTGTCGGTCTGGGCCGTCGCCCGCCCCGGGCGGGCCGCGGCCGCGCTCGCCGCTGTCTCGACCACCGCCACCGCCCTCAACGGGCTCCCAGTCCTGGGCTGGTTCGTCCCGGACTGGCTGACCATCCCCTACTGGCTCGGTCTCTGACCTGCCACGACGAAAGGGAACGATCATGACCGGATCGCTGCTCACCATCGCCGGACTCTCCCTCGTCGTGGGGGCCTGGCTGTGGTTCCACAAGGACGCCCCGAAGTTCACCGTGCTCCTGTTCCTCATCGCCGGCCTCGGCCTCGGCGGAGTCGTGGGAGGCGTCCTCGGGGTCCTGATCAACCGGGCGATGGGCACCATCGGCACCACTACCGGGTCCCTGATCGGGATCGGCACCTCCACCCTCGTCGCCGGCCTCGCCCTGGTCGCGACCCTGGAGGTCGCCATCAAGGGCATCCACCCGCGGAAGGCCCGGCCGAAACGCTGGCACGCCTTCCTCGCCCTCGCCCTCCCCACGATCGTCATCGCTGCCGGCGTACCGCTGCTCTCGACGGTGATGGACGCCTTCTCCACCGGCATGGCGAACGTCGGCGCGGCGTTCAACGGGCTCGGGTGATCAGAGCATGGAGATCATCCTGTTTTCTCTGCTCGTGGCCTGGGGCCTGACCCGCTACGGGGTCACCGACCTCGTAGCGACCGCGAAGGGGACCGAGTCCCCGCGCATTGCCGCGCACCGCCAGCGTTCAGCGCAGGCCCACGAGCGGGCCATGGCCCGCGGCGGTCAGACCATCGGCAGCGCGATCGGGTCCCGGATCGCCGATCGGATCGCCCACCCACACCCGCGACCCGACAAGCCCCGGGGACCGGCCCGGTCCTACTTCGCCACCCTGTGGGCCGACACCTGGGACCAGGCCGCCGAACGCCACCGCGACCGCGCCGCCGCCCGACGACCCGCCACTACCGCCCAGGGCACCGCTTCCGACGCCACCACCAGCACCGTCGAGCGGGACGTCCCGACCGAGCACACGCAGAAGGTCCATATCGTCGACCACGAACCGACCGACGCCACCGGAACCGGCAACGACAACCCCACCAGCGAACCCGACCCCACCGGATCGGCGCCCCGCGGCGCAGAAAGCACCCCGGAACAGCACGAAAATTCTGCCAGCAACAAAGACGACGAATATGAAACCGTTGGCACACGCAATTACGATGCCAGCGCCGCGGGCGACTGGGCTGGCCGGGCTGCGGACCTGGGGTCGTATGAGGGCCACCGCGAACCGATCGACGTGCGAGTGACGCAGGTGCACGAGGTCCACCACGTCCATCACGTCGACCCCACCACCCAGGTCCACCGCGACGCCCCCGCCTACCACTCCGAGGCAGACGACCTCGACCTCGACGCCGAGATCGTCGACGAGCCGCACACCCCTCGCCCACCGCTCACCCTCATGGCCGGCGGCCGCCAGGACGAGAGCAACGACGTCGCGGCAACTGACGCCGTCGATGCGGAGGTCCTCGACGCGGAGATCGTCCAGGACCCCCAGACCACCCCGGCCAGCCCCGGCCAGGGCGACACCCTCAACACGGAGGCACCCACCATGACCACCAGCACCACCGACATGGCCAGCGGCGAGACCCTCGACCCGCACGCCGCGAAGCGCTTCGCCGATTCCATGCGCACCCTCGCCGAGAACGCCGCACAGCAGATCGAGCAGAGCATCGCGGCCCTGGAGGGCCGCGGGGTGGCCGGCGAGCCGATCGCCCAGCTCAGCCAGATGCTGGAGAGCTTCCAGACCGCCGCCGGCACCGCCACGAGCGCCGGTGAGCACTTCGACCGCCACATCGCCCACCAGGACCAGCTCCTCAGCGACGACACCATCGCCGGAACCGTCAACGGCACCTACGTGGGCACCGCTTCCTAGCCCGACACCAGCCCCTGCCTCCAGCAACAGGGTGGACATCCGCGTCGTGGCGGAGCAGGGGCACCAAGCCACAAAGGCAAGGATTGCAAGAGTTTATCTAGACGTCTACCGTTGCGTCAATCGATGCAAGATTTGCAAAGTTCTTCTACTTGGAGGAGCAGGCTCGCATGAGCGTCACGCCTAGCAGCTCGAAGCCCGGATCAGAACTGGTGCGCCGGTCAGTGGGGACGGTGGTTCGTCGTGGTGATGCGGCGCTGCGTGAGCACCTGGTGTGTGAGGCGCGGATCGAGCAGGGGGTCCGGGCTCGGCGGGCGCCGTTCCTCGCCGTCGGCGGGGTCGCTGGTCTGGGCTGGGCCGGCTGGGGCCTGCACGAGCTGCTGCGTCTGGGGGCCGGCGACGCCGCCGCGATCCTGGCCGCGCCGGTCGCGGTCGGGGGGACCGTCGCGGCCGGCGCGGCGGTCGCGATCGGCTGGCGCCGCCAGCTGGGTGGTCACCACCGCCGGTTCGCGATCGTCACCACCGCCGCGGCCGCGTGGGTCGGGGTGGTCTCGCTGTTCTCGCCCGCGTCGTGGACCGCGATGGCGGTCCTGCTGCTGGGGGCGATCGGGCTGTGCTCGCGCTGGCAGGCTGCGCACGCCGTACCCCAGCCCGGCCCGGACGCGGCTGCCCAGGCCGCGCGCTGGTCCCGGGGCGCGGCCGCCTCCTCCGCCGCCGACACCGGTACGAGCCGGACGGAGATCGCAAAGATGGTTCAGCGGTGGGAGGAGCGCATCGCAGCAGAGCGCGGTCCGATCCCGGACTCCCAGCTCGTCGAGCCGCAGGTCCTGCCGGCGGCGGTGCGTTTCACCGTCGCCACCGTGCCGGGTTCGACCAGCTTCGACACCGCCCACGCGCTGCGGGGCCGGATCGCCTCGGGGCTGCAGCGACCCCGCTCGCGCATCGTGCTGGAGCCCAGCGACGTCGACGAGTCGATGTTCGACCTGACCGTGATCACGCGGGACGTGCTCGCCGACGGTGTGCCCTACACCGGCCCCGTCTACCACGACGGCTGTGTCGGGATCGGGGCGTTCGCCGACGGCGGCGACACTGCCACATACATCGCTTCAGACCGGGCCGGCGCACGCAACGGCCTGGCCACCGGGGAGCCCGGCTCGGGGAAGTCGGCGTTCCTCGAATCGGTCGGCATGGGCTTGCTCAGCTCCGGGAGCTGGCACCTGATGTTCGGCGACGGTGACCCCGAGGGCGGGTCCTCCCCGCTGCTGATTAAGGTCGCACACTGGTCGGCCGCCGGCCCCGAGGGCGTCCTAGCCCAGCTCACCGCTCTGGAGTCGCTGCTGGAGGTGCGCTCGATGGTCAAGGCCACCCTGACCATCGGCCCCGACGGGCGGCCCGTCGCCAAGACCGACCCACGCCAGCCCTCGGCCCGCGAGATCCACCCCTGCCCCGCTTTCCCCGGCGTGCAGTGGATCCTCGACGAGCTGCAGCGCCTGGTCAGCGACCCGCTGCTGGTCTCGGTGAAGTTCGCCGAGCGCCTGGAGCGTCTGGTGCGCATCGGGCGCAAGTACGGCATCGGGCTGCTCGTCGGGACCCAGTCGCTGCTGCTGGCCGACTACGGCAACCGGTCCCCGCTGCGCGGCTACCTCGCCAACCGCAACCTGTTCGCCTTCCGCAACAGCAACAAGTCCGAGCGCGCCGTGGTCGCCGGGTTGGAGATCAGCCCGTCGGTCCTGCCCACCGGCGGCGGGTACGCCTTCTCCGCCGGCGCCGGGCGGCTGGCCATGCTGCGAGTGGCCTGGGCCCCCGACATGGCCCGCCACGCCGAGGGCCTCGACTCGGCCACCCTCGATTCGGACTCCGAGCTCGCGATGGCGCCGCACCGCCCGGTCCCGGTCGACGAGGACGACGCGCTCACCGAGCAGCTGGCCCGCCTCGCTGCCTGGCGGCAGGCAGCCGGCCACCCCGCACCCGACGGCACACCGGCCACGCCGAGCGCCCCGGGATCCCCGGTCTCCTCGGCCTCCTCGGTGTTCGCCGACCCGGCGCAGATCACCGTGCCCGCGGCGCTGACCGTGGACAACGTCATCCCCATGCCCGCCCGGGGTTCGCTTCCCGACCTCGGTGCGATGCCCTCCGACCTCGACGCCCTCTCGGGCACCCAGCGCGCCGTGCTCGACGCCGTCCGGGACGGCCACCATGCCACCGGCGCGATCGCTGCAGCCGCCGCAGTAGGCAAACCCGCCGCGTCCAAGGCGCTGGCCGCGCTGGCCGATCTGAACCTGGTCTCGAAGATCAGCCACGGCCAGTGGGCCGCACTCGCCGTCCCCGCCGGGGCGCCGCAGTGAGCCCACAGCCAGCACCGGCGGGCTGATGACCGGCCGGTGGGGATGGCAGCCCACGTCTGTCGATGCCGCCGGCGACGCGCGAACGACACATCCGACGGCACCGCCAGCGTTGTTGCCGGCGCGCACCCCGTCCCGAACCAGAAGAAGGGACCTCGATGAGTCCGCACACCGGTCGCCGCGCCTTTCCCCCGCGACGCCACCCCGCCTGTCCTGGTCGGACCTACTACCGCCTCGCAGAACACGCCGCCGAAGCAGCGATCCGCCTCGGTGGTACCCCGACCCCCTGCGACCAGTGCAACGGCCACCACCTGACCCGCGCCACCTGAGTCGTCCCGGGGTACCGAGAGGCACAAGCCCTGGTTACTGCCACGATGGGTAGGTGGATATGCGACGTCACGGCCCCGAACCACTCTGGGACGGCCCGCAGATCAAGCACACGCCAGGACTGGCGGTCGAGCTGTTACGTGAGCTGGCGCCGCTGCTGGCCGAGGACGGCATCATCATCAACCCCGACGGGGACATTGTCGGAGACCTCCCGGATCTGCAGACCCTGCAGCACGCTCTCGACCGCGCGGTGGAGCGCCAGAACTTGGCTCTGTTCACCCCGATCGGGCACGCCCGCGACCTGGCCACCGCGGTGCTACGCCAGGTCAGCATCGCTCTCGCCGTCGGCGCCACCACCACCGCCGCCGCCGTTCTGGAACACCAGGTCGTGCCCGCATCCCCGGACGGCCGGCAGGCCACGGTCGCCGGATGCACCGGTGTCGCACTCGGACTGCTCGACCACTGGCTCCACGACCACACCGCCGACACCGCACCGTCCGGGCTCGCGGGACGTATCCGGCTCCCGGCCGGGCACTGGATCGGTGAACGCGCGGCCACCGACATCCTGGGCCTGGCCGCCAAAGGTAGAGCGTTCCGCAGCCTGGACACCTTGACCCACCACCACGGCGGACACCATCTGCTCTACGGCAGCACCCTCGCTCTCACCGCCACCGTGCACACCTGGGCCGAACAGACCACCACCGACCCCACCGAACTGGCCACCGCCATCATCCGCTGACCACCACCCGACACGGCGTCACACCACCCCACCCACACCACTGTCGTCGTGGTCGTCCGTGCTGTCATCGGTGCCGCTGCTGCCGCCGTCGGTGTCGTCGTCGGTGTCGTCGTATCGGGCGTCGTCAGCGGCGCGGAGTTGCTCGTCGTGAGCGTCGGTGACCACGCACAACGCCTTCCACGCCTGTTCGACCGTGCCGAGCGCGTCCAAGGTCAAACCCTCCAGTTCCTGGACCTGCCCCTCGTCCCAGTACTGCTCACCACCACAGCCCTGCACCGCGCGTTCCAACCCACGCGCCACCGCGACCGCTTCACCCAACACCAGACAAGCACCCCGAAGACACTCACCGATCACCCACTGCTCATCATGAGCGACGAAGACCCTGCCCTCCCGCAACGGGCCACGCCCGACGCCACCCGCACCCGGTTCCGCCTCCGGGGCGGCCCCGACCGTGCCGGTCTGGTCACCGAATGAATCCACCACGGGAGGGCACGCTACCCGGGATGTCTTAAGCAGGTAGCTGTTCGCGTGCTAGCTGCTAGGTAGCAGCTACATACGTTGGTTGAGGTACTCGCGCAGTGCGTCCTCCACCACGTCTTGCACAGCTGCGTCGTGCCGCTGGACGAACGTTTGCAGCTGCTCGTGTAGCTCTTGTCGGATCCGGGTGTTGAGCTGGATGCGGACTTCTTTGCGGCGACGAGGGGGCGGCATCGAGAGAGGGCCTGCCGAGCTCGGTCGGCTCCCGGGAGGTACCGGTTCGTTGGGTGACACGGCCGGTGACACGGCCCCTGGCTCGCGGTCAGCCCTGCGCTGCACAAGTGGCGGTGTTGCGGACATCTCAGGTGGAGTCGGCCAGGCCGGATGCTCGTCTGCGAGACGTGACCGCCGCCGTGGCGGGCGTTTCGAGGAGGCTGCCCCGGTCACCGCACTGCCCCGGTCACCGCACTGCTCCGGCCAGGTCCTGGGCCCACAATGTGTACTGTTCGGCCAGATTCCTGAACCGTGCACCCGACCATTGATCCAGTGCCGTCGCTGCTGCGACGGCGTCTCCGATGCCCGTCCACTGAGGCACCCTGTACGGCCAGATCTCCGCCTCGGTGAAGTTCTTCCCCAGCTCGTCGAGTACGTCCTGGTTCGTCGTGGTTCCTCGCCACCGGTTCACCAGGACACCGGCCCACCGCAGCTCCGGATTGTAGGAGCTCTGCACCCCCCGCACCGTGTCTCGCAACATGTGCAGCCCGTCTAGGGCGAACTGCTCAGCTTCGAACACGACGAGCACCTTCCGGGATGCGACCAGAGCATTCACAGTGAGCTGCCCGAGGGCTGGGGGGCAATCCAGAAGGATCAGGTCGTACTCCGTCTGCACCTCGGCCAACACGTTACGTAGACGTGACTCGCGTCCCAGGTTCATCGCTGCAACCCGCTGCTCACCCGCTGCGAGACTCGCGCCCGTTGCGGGAGCCAACTCCACCCCGGACCACAATGTCGGGATCACGACGTCACTCAGCGAGCAGTCATCCGCCGGATCCAGCGCGTCAGCTATCGACACGTCGCCACGGTCGGGAGGGTCTTTCGCCAGCGCGCCCGTGGCATTCGCCTGTGGATCAAGATCCACCACCAATGTCCGGAGCCCCGCCAACGCGGCTCCGCGGGCCAGGTGAACCGTCGTTGTCGTCTTACCGACGCCGCCTTTCTGCATCGCTACCGCGACCGTGCACGCCAGCCGGCTAGTGCTCATGCCCGTAGATGCTAGCGAGCACGTACAGCGCTCGCCGTGAGCGACTCTCTACCTAGTGACCAGCTAGCTGCTAGTGTTGTTGTTGCTAGCTGCTAGCTATCTGCGTGCGGGTAGCTGGTTCGCTCGACGTTCGTGCAGTTCAAAGCACGTGCGTCCATCTGGTTCGTCGCTGTTCGGTCAATCGTTGGTGAGACGATCTGAGGGATACGAGCGGCAGGCAGCTGGCGAAGGTGGGCACCACGATCCAGGTCGTCTACATGATGCGCGAAGTCGACGACGAGGGGGCGTGGGCTTTGCCAGGCCACGGCAGGATCGACGAAGACTACGCCCACAGCATTGCTTGGCGGCGGGACCGGATCACCGTCGTCGAGCAGTCCCTCGATGTGGAATGCGATTGCCTCGCGCATGAGGTGTTCGCACTCTTCTCGGGTGCCGCCGGCAGCGATGACGCCCGGCAGGTCAGGAGACCATGCACCGAAGCTCGTAGGGCCTTCTTCGATCACGACGACGTAGCCGGTCATAGCCGGTCATGGCCTCTCACCTCCCGCTCCCGCGTCTATTCTCGGTCGGCTGGGACGTCGACTTCAACCCCGCCTGTTTCAGGATCGAGCTCGCCGTGCCCCTCAGGACGTCCACGCTGGACTTGCCCGCCACGGTGACCTCGCCCGGCTTCGTCGGATGGACGTACTGACGATGCGACCCCCGCTGGTTCTTCAAGGTCCAGCCGTCCTCGGCCAGCAGTCGCAGGACCTCGGAAACCTTCACCACCCACACACGCTAGTTGCCATCATCTCAGACCCCACGTCCCAGGAACGCGCGCCGCAAGGGCAACCACCACAGACCCGGTACCCCACGTGCTCGACAACAACTGAACGCAGGTCATCGGGTGGGCGAATGTCCTATTACGTGCGTGGGGTGGGGTGACGGGATAGGCTTGATGTCATGAGTCGTGAGCGGGACGAGCTGCGTGAACTCGTCGAGCAGTTACCCGAACACGAGATCCCGGTCGCGCTGGCCGACGTGCGGCGGCATCTGAGCTCGGCATCTGCTCTGCGGTGGCCGCCGGCGTTCTTCGGGGCCGGCCGGGCCGGGCGTAGTGACGTTGCGGCACGCTCGCGGGAACTACTGGAGGAAGGTTTCGGCGAGCCGCGGTGATCGTGTGCGACACCGGACCGCTGGTCGCGGCGGCCCTGGCCGACGATGACCACCATCATGCTTGCGTCGAGCTGTTCACCGGCCTGCACCTGGCCGGGCGGGATCTGCTGGTCCCCGCGACCGTCGTCGCCGAGACCGGGTATCTCATAGCCCGGGAAGCGGGCTCGGTGGTCGAATCACTGTTCTTGGACTCGATCGCTGATGGTGATTTCCGCGCCGTCGATCTGGTACCGAGTGACTATCGACGAGCCGCTGAACTGGTGAGCCGATACGGTGATCTCCCGCTGGGCACCACCGACGCGACGGTTATCGCCCTGACCGAACGACTCGGACTGACCGAGGTCGCGACCCTGGACCGCCGCCATTTCACCATTGTCCGACCACGCCACGTCAACGCTTTCGCCCTGCTCCCCTGAAACGACCGCACCCCTGGGGGAAGGGGTGGGTGAAGACCGTGTCATCTGCCGCCATGTGGTCGGTCGTCTCGTCGGGTGTTCTCGAGGCGGTCGAGACGAGCGAGGTGGCGGTAGATCGTGGGTCGGGTGACGCCGAACTCGGCGGCGATCTGGGCGACGGTGAGGTCGCCGGCCTCGTACATCTCTCGGGCCAGTCGGGCCTGGCGGGGTCCGAGTTTGGGTTTCTGTCCGCCGGTGCGTCCGCGGGCGCGTGCGGCGGCGAGGCCGTCGCGGGTGCGTTCTGACATCAGTGCGTGTTCGAACTCGGCGATGGAGCCGAGGATCTGGAAGAACATCCGCCCGACCGCGGTGGAGGTGTTGATGCCCTGATCGAGTACCACCAGGTCGACCTCGCGGGCCTGGAACTGGTGGGACAGCTCGATGAGGTGTTCGAGGGATCGGCCGAGCCGGTCGAGTTTGGTGACGATGATCTGGTCGCCGGCGCGCAGGCTGCGCAGCGCGGCGTCGAGCTCGGGTCGCCGCGCGCGCGTGCCCGAGGCCGTGTCGATGAACAGTCGCTCGCAGCCCGCGGCGGTGAGCGCGTCGGATTGGGCTTCGAGGTGTTGATCGCGGGTGGAGACCCGCCCGTAGCCGATGCGCACGCCCATGAATGTATCGCAAACCTGGGTGTGCATGACGTAGGCGCGGACACCAGTTGTGTTACATCACCGACCTGCAGAAACGGCCCCAACCCGGGAGTGTCTCGTGAACGATCGTTAGCGGACGGATACTGGTCTCGATCAGCCGTGCGGGGTCCCTGAATGATCGCGCCGACAACAACGCTTCGTATCGTAACGTTACAACGCAACAAATTACATAACAATTGACGCAACGATACGAATCAGCTAGTGTCGGGTGCGTGAGCGAACAGCCCTTCCCCGGCGAGTCGGCCGACCGCAGCAGTGATGACACCGTGGCGGCGTCGCCTGCTGATCCCGCTACCTCAGGCACCCCGGGTGGCACCGAATCGGGGGGCGAGTCGGGCACGGAGTCGGACACGGAGTCGGTGGGCGCCGGGCCGGTCGGGTCCGGCGGGATCACCTCGACCGGGACCGGTGGTGCGGGGTGGCGGTCCCGTGGCGGTGCGCTGGAGCTGGAGCCGTGCCAGTTCCCGGGGGGCTGTGCGAACTCGATGGAGTACGTCGGGTCCGGGCGGCGGCCGAAGTACTGCTACCAGGCCGTGGGCGGGGTGATGCACGACCGGGTCAACGCCAAGCGGATCGCCGACGGCGGTACACCGGCGCGCCGGCGTGGGGAGCCCGACGACGCTCTCGCTCGCCCGATCGCCCGGGCCGGGCAGACCGTGACCGATCAGGTCGCCGCGCTCATCTCCCGCCTCGAGGAGGGCGGCACCGAGCTGCGTGACGCGCTGGGCACCCTGGCCGACCCCGAAGCGGTCGCCGCGGAGATCGCCGCCGCCCGCCGCGCCGCGCGCGCGGAGGTCGACCAGGCCCAGGCCGCGACCGACGAGGCTCGCGCCCAGGCCCGTGCCGCCCGCGATACCGCCGAGGTCGCGCGCCGCTCGGCCGCGGTGTCTGACGACGAGGCCGCCGACGCGACCGCCGCCCGCGACGCTGCCGAGCTCGCCCGCGCCGAGGCCGTCACCGCCCGCGAGGCCGCCCAGGCCCAGCTCGCGGCGACCCGCGCCGAGCTGGAACAGCAGATCGCCGACCTGACCGCCGAGCGCGACGCCGCGCGGGTCGAGACCGAGCGGGTCACCACCGAGCTGACCGCCCAGCTGGCCGAGGTGCGCGCGGAGCTGGACACAGCACTCGTCGAGCGCAACGCCGCGGCGGCCGAACGCGACACCATCACCGCGGACCTGACCACCGAACTCACCATGACCCGCCGCGACCTCGACCGCGCCGAGACCGACCGCGCCCGCCTGACCGACGAGCTACACGAGACCCGGGAGCAGGCCGCCGAGTACCGGGCCGCCCGGGCGGCGGCCGAAAGCAGCCTGACCGCGCTGCGCACCCAGCTCGTCCACGACGTCGACCGCGAACGTGCCTACGGCGAACAACGCCTCACCGACGCCGAGACCCGCCACGGCGCGCAGGTCGCCGACCTACGCACCGAACTCGCCCGCGCCCGACGCCGGACCACCGGCCCGCCGGCCGAGAACGACCACGACCCGACCGACAACGAGATCGACCACGACACCGACCGCGACAACAACGGCGTCGCCGTCGAACCGGCCGCCGAGTCGTCACATCAGTCGTCGCGTCCGGCCGGCGCCCGCAGGGCCCGGTCCCGCGCCGCGCAACGCCGCCCCGGACCCACCGCCACCGACCCGCCCGACCAACCCGACCAGACCGGTCAGACCGGCGACACCGACCACCAGGAGTGAGGCCTACCCATGAACCCCGCATTCCGCGCCGGCCCGCCCACCCCGGGCGTCTCGAGGGGGCCGAACCTGCGCTGCGACCGATGCCGACAGACCCCTACCGACCCACTGCAACAGATCCTGATGAGCGCCGTATGGCTCATCCCCGGCCCCGACGGACCCACCACCGCCCGCTACTGCCGCGCCTGCCCACCCACCGGGCCGATCACCGACCTGACCTGCCAGCACTGCGGCCACGGCCCCCTACTGGTCGGCGACCTCGCCGCCGCCCCCGACGAGATACTCCCCGAGCCCACCCGCGCGTGGCTGACCGCCGCGGACTGGCACCTCGACGAACCGATCTGCCCCGACTGCCGACCGATCCAGCATCCCGACCTGGCCACGGACAGACCACTGACGGCGCGCACCCGCGTTCAACACGACCGGGAGCCCACCCGGAGCTGTCGGGTGTTTACCCCGGGCCGGGGCAGGAGGCGTTCTTCGAGAGTCATCACCACCTGTGTGACCGACAAGTGCGGTCAGAACTCATCGATATTGATCATGACTCTGATCAGCGAGTGCGGGACGCTGGCAGCGTGCTTCGGACTGACGAACCATCGCCGTCTACCCGCTGTCCGCAGTAGCGACGAGGCCAGCGAACCGAGATAACTCAGGCTCGGCCGAGACTAGAGGATGTCCGGACCGGACGGTGTCCGGTTCGGCGGGGCCGACGTCCGGGAAGTCGGCCCTGATGGCCGCGCTCGGGATGGCGTATCGACCGGAACGGACCGGCACAGGCCCCGCCGTCGCGTCGATACCACCCTTGAGGGCACGGGACGGGCAGCCCGACCGGGCGGGCCAGCCTGGCCGATCAGCGGGGAGCGAACCGCGAGCCGATCATGGTGTCGGCGTCGTCGGACATGGGTCTGCTCGTCGACGACCAGGGCGTATCTAGGGGGAGTTCATCGGGGACGCTGTGGGGGCGCGTCTTTCTGGTCTGGCCAAGGCCGGCGTGGACGAGGTCGACCTCGGGGGAACCGCGGTCGAGTTGAGGCCGGCGATCACACCGTTGGTGGCGCGTTGAACGATGTGGTCGAACAGGGCCGCCCCAGCTGCTGCGCTGGCTTCGGAGGTACGCGAGAGCACTCCATCGGTGCTGGCTGCTGCGGTGTCGATCGGGTGAAGGTATATCCCGGGCGGTGGTGGTGTGTCGTGGTTGGGCCGGTCCTGTCGGACCAGCTCTGGTTGTAGGTGAAGCATCAGGCTGGTCTCGGTGTGCCCGGCGTGCTCGGCGTGCCAACCTGGGAAGTGTGCGTTCTGGTCGCGCATCCAGTTCTCGTCCACAAGATTCCACCAGGAGAACGCTGTGACTTCGCGGTCGATCATGCCACCAGAACGACAGGCTTCGTCTAGTGCTTCCAACAACAACGGTTCGTTCTCGAAATGTCCGTTCACCACTACCAGGTGAGCGAAAGGCAGTTGGGAGATCGAGCGAAGCACTTCGGCCAGATAGCGGATCAATTCAGGCCCGGCCACGTAGAGGGTGCCGGGGAAGCTGAGACCGCCGCCGCTCTGAGGCAATGATCGCGCTCCGATGGTGACGGTGGGGAGCACCAGACCGTGTACCCGTTCGGCGATTGCCGTGGCGAACGCTTCGGCGAGTACCGAGTCCACGCCCAACGGAAGATGCGGCCCGTGTTGTTCGGTGCTGCCGACCGGCCACAGCAGTGTGGCGCCGCGGATGGCTCCTTGGACTTCGCTGCTGGTCAGGTCGGTGTAGCGAACCGCGCTCATGCCACGACTTCTGTGGCGTCATCGCTCTGCTCAGTCATCTTCCGCGTTCCCGCAACGACATCAGAAAGTGTGCGATACATATCCGTGTGCAGGGCGGTGTAGACCTGTACGGCGCACGCGCCGACAGCGAGGTAGTCACGAACGTCGTCAGCTGTCGTGACGCCACCGATTCCCAAGACAGGAATTGTGATCCCGCTACGGCGTAGATCCCAGAGTGCCGCGAGTACGAGTGGTTTGATCCCGGGGCCGGAGTAACCGAACACGCCACCAAGTTCCAGAGCGCCGGATGCGGTTACGGCGGCTCCTGGGATGGTGTCGCTGATGCTGAGAGCATCGGCGCCGGCTTCGATTGCGGCGGCGGCTCGGGCTCGTAGTCCCTCGCCGATGCTAAGCTTGACCGAGATCGGTCGTGTCGTAGCTCGGCGGGCGGCTGCGGTGTAGTCGGCGACGCGCTCGGCTGTGTCGTCAAGCCCTCCGTTGTCGTTGAGACAGGAGATTCCCAACTCGAGAGCGGCGCTGCCCGCCCCGGCGACGGCAGCAGCCAGTTCAGCGAGCTCGGTAGGAGAATCAGCGTACACGGACGCAATCACCGGCAAGTTATCGTCGGCGAACTCGCGCAGGTTCCCGAGCCATTCCTGGACGCCTCGCTTCGAGTAGGTGGTGCTGTTCAGCATGCCTACTGGGAGTCGGTGGATCCGTTCATCGAGGCCGTGCGGCGGGGCGGGGTGGATCGTCTTGGTGACGACCGCGCCGGCACCGGTCTCGATCAACTTGCGGATGTTGCGGGCCTGGTCGGTGAGTAAACCGGAACCGACGATCACGGGGTTGTCCAACCGCAGACCCAGGACCGGAATGTCACGAGTGGTGTACACGATGAGAGCTCCCTGGATCAAACCGCGGCCCGGCCGCGCGGCCCGGCGGCTGCCTCGCGGCGCCGCGATGTGGCAGTGAGAACATGACCGACGAGCAGCTCAGGGGCTGCCGCGAAGCTGTCAAGGTCGAGCAACTGGACGTCGGCGATGGTGGAAAGACCCTTCACCAAGTGGCTGGCTGACTCCACAACGGGACTGGTGGTCAGGAGTACGACGGGGCGCCCGAGTGCGGTGGCCCAGCCTAATTCGATGTGGGTGCCATCGGTGCGCAGGAGCTTTCCGTCCATATCCAGGGGGAGGATCGGAACGAATACATCGCACTTCGACATCCACCGCAGGTCACGAGCGGTGACCTGGTCAGGTGTGTACTCCGCAGTGCGGTCACCGAACTCCTCGACAACGTGAGCAGAGAAGATATGAGCCTCGTGCGCGCTCAGCGTCGAGATGGCAAGCTGAATCCAGTCGTGTAGAGGCGGCCAGAACCCGTCGTCACGGATGGCGTGCTGGATGGGGCCACCCACGAATACGTCGAGCCCGACCAGGGATGTGGAGGCGCGGTCGTGGACTGCGGACATGATCAGTTATCCTCTCGCAAACAGCAGCACCGGCAACGTCTCAACCCCTTGCACGCGGCGCGATCGCACAGGCCAAGCGCGCAAGCAACCATCGCACCCCTAGATGTGTCCGCCATGCGAGGTTCGCCGGCCATCGACGCCTGTGCAGGAGGGTCAGACCGTCGACGGTCAGACGCATGGCCCCGCGCCGCGGACCAGGAACGAAGACGGCGTTGAACCCATAGTCGTCCCCGTCCATCGCGAACCGCAGATTGTCCTTTTCTTCGATATGGTGGAGTGCGACTTCGATGTGTTCCGCATCAGGAGTGAGCCGCAGGATGCCGTCCTTTTGAACAACCTTCACATCGGGGGGTCTGGGCTCCAGGATGCTTCGTACAGGGAATCCGTACCGCCCCACCAGCGGGCTCTTCGCGATGGGACGCGGCGTTGTACTTGTAGGCTGGTCCAGCCCCAGAGCTCGCCGGACCAACACTGGTCCCAGATGGTTCTTCAAACCCCAGGTTGAGACGTTGGTGAACAGCGCAAAAGTGCAATCAAGGCGAGGTATGAAGTAAAGCATCGTCGAATGACCACCCGCCAAGCCGTCATGCCAGAAGATCTCATTCCCTCCCATCTCCGACCGTAGGAGATACGGTCGCTGATGGGTGCCGCTACCGTCGATTCTGTAGCGCGCTTGTCCGAGATGTTCGAACATGGAGAGTCGCAGTAATCGTCGCGAGTAGGCAGTTGCGGCCGCCAATCGAACTGCATCGAGTGGATCACAGACAAGCCCGATCGATGGAAGTGGGTCCACTACGGGAATCGGCGATACGCGCCAGGTTTCGTCGACCCGATCATACGGCAATGCAAGTTCAGGATCGGTGCCCGCGTCGCGCGTGAAGTAGGCACTAGTGAGTCCGAGCGGGGAGAACACCGTGGACTTTATGTGTTCTTCGAAGCTTGTTCCAACTGTGTCAGCGACCATGCGAGCAAGAAGGCCGAAAGCGAGGTTGCTGTAGCACCAGCCTGTTCCAGGCGCTTTTTTGATCCGAACGATGTCGGGCAGATCAATGCGAGGTGGTGGAGTGTCGTCCACTTCCTCACGCCAGGTGTTGGTATCACTGATTCCCGAGAGGTGCAGGAGGACGTCCTGAACGCGGACGGAACTTGACCCTCGGGGTAACATGAAACGAACATCGCGCACAACCAGCTCGCTGTCGAGTCGCAGAGCGCCTCTCTCGATCAGTCGCCAAACTGCTATAGCAACGGTCAGTTTGCTCAGCGACCCTAGATGGAACCGTGTCGTCAACGTGATGGCGCATGGTGGATCAATCTGCCGCAGACCCCACGTGTGCGCTTGTGGAGGTGCGTCGCTGAACGCGACGGCCACTGCAAGGCCGGGTGTGTGGCCGTCATCGACAAACTGCCGCGAGAGGTCTGTGAAACGCTCGATCAGCGTCGCAGCCCTGTTATCCACAGATCGCCCCTGCCTGGTGAGCGCCGCGTAGCCAGTGCTCGACAGCTGCTAGCCGGCCGACTGTTGCCACATCGGTCTCGGCGGCCGCGCGAGCGGCGTCGATCAGACCGAGATCGTGAGAGCATTCGTAGTCGACCCGGCGGGACCCCTCATGAATGTTCAGCGCTGTCGTGTAGAGCTGTTTGATACGCGGAAGCGCGGGGCGAACGGCGTTGGGAAACAGCGACACCACTGCCGCCTTCCGACGATGGTACTCCACCGGCAACCGGTCATCGTAACGACCGGAGCAGTTACGCCTCAAGACATAGTCGAGGAACTCTTCGTCGAGAAACGGGCTTTGGCGTGGCACCCGTGTATTCGAGCGCAATGCAGCGTTGTCGTTGATGGGAAACAGTGAGTCCCACGCATCTGCAAGGTACCATACCCCGCGGTGTTCTCCGGCATGCCATTCGATCATTTCCTGCAACCAAGTGCGGGACCAGTCAAGTACAGTTTCTCGGTGATCCGTGGTGAGCGCCGCTGTGGGTGTCAGATCGCACAGTTCATGCCATAGGAGCGCCCAGTAGAGACGAGTCGCGGATCGACGCGGCCCGAGACGGGCGCATGCCGCTGCGGTTTCAAGGCGTAAAGCGTGACGGCCACCGGTATGAGCGGCGTCGCGCAGGTACCGAAGCAGTCGACGTGGATGCCGGCCGAGGGCTGTACCCAACATTCTGGGCGCTCCCAGCAACTCGTCGCTGCCGTCGCCAGTAAGAACAATGTCGCAACCCTGCTCGTGGGCTATCTGGTCGACGCCGTCCAGGATATGAGGAGCACCGATGGTCGAGGGGCCTCGTGGATCCCATGCGGCGACGTTCGAGTGATTCCACCCGGTAGCTGTGGTTGCGTCGAGAACGTGAACACTCTCTGGCAGCCCCAACGCTGTGAGCAACGGTAACGCGACATCGGCTGCGGTGACCCCGGTGTCGTCCACCATGTCGATGAGAATCACGGTTGGAGGTTGCCGGCCCTGCTCAGAGCAGTGCCGCGAGGCGTGGAGCAGGACCGCGGCAGAGTCCAGTCCGCCCGAGAACAGGACGGCTGGACGTTCAGCGCGGTCGATCGCCCGGGCGACCGACCGTCGAAACTGGCCTGCGAACTCTTGTGTGTCCCATTCTTGGTTTCCTAACGAGACGTTCGGGCGATCAATTTCAACGTCCACCCAGGGCGACACGGGCTGGAATTCGAAGACAATCGAAGGTCTCGACAGATGCATGGCAAGGTTGGTGAGCGAGAATCTTCGATCGCTCACAGATCTTGCGTGAGGTGGTGGGTGATGAATGGGGAGGATTGCGCGAGAACCGCCCGGTTCCCACGCAGAGCCACGATCACGCTCCCCAGAGAACCGGGCGGCCCGTCGTTCTTGCATCAGTGAATGTCGCTCACCGAGTGCGCTTGGGCTGTGCCGTCGCCAGATCGCGGAGGCGGGTGAGGAGAGACTTCTTGGAAGCCGTCGGTGCGGCCTCGTCGAAGATCACGCCGTAACCGCCACCGCCGCGCACCCCGCGACCGGCACCTCCACCGTCGCCCGGACGGGACTTGGTTGCCATGATTGACTCCGTTTCATCTCGACCGCTTCTCGGACGCTGTCAGATGCACCGCGGAATCCCTTCTCGCAAGATCACTGACTCGTCGTCAGAGACTCACAGAGCGGTCTTCAAGCGATGCCCCGATCAGCGTCATCACCATCGCGACGGACCTTCCATGCGGTCAACTGCAGCGACAGCAGGGGTTGAACACCTGAACAGTAGACAAAGCAGACAATTCTTTGGCACGCTACGTGGTGGTTCGTGCTGCGGTGACCTGACGGCAGTGCTTGACCGCCTGAACGCTGATCAGAGGCGCCTGCATCGAGAATCCGATAGACATCTCTCAGGTTGACTGCAGCGAGGGTCGTGGCAGTTCGCTTGCTGGCGAAGCGATCGCCGGTAAGTCGATAGCGCATCGAGAGATCAGAGGATGGAACCCCGGGTGACGCACTCACAGCCCGCTCGTGAGCCCACCGCCCACGGGATCGTGAACGCCGTAGCTGTCGACGTACCAATCGCGCGGCTGTGTGCGGACACCTCCCCTCGATCGGGCGGATTCGATCTCGCTCACCTTCAGGCATTGATCGACTCGCCCGAGCCGACCCCGCCCATCATCGCGCATCGCGACACGATGACCGTCATCGACGGCAGACATCGGATGCGGGCGGCCGAACAACGGGGGGAGGCCATGATCCAGGTCCGATTCTTCGATGGCACCGAGGCCGAGGCGTTCCGACTCGCTGTAGAGCTCAACGTCAAGCACGGCCTCCCGTTATGTCGAGCCGATCGGGAAGCGGCAGCTCGCGTACTGGTCAGAACCCATGCGACGTGGTCGAATCGCGCGATCGGTCTCAGCGCAGGTCTGCCGGCGAAGATGGTCGCCGGGATTCGACGCGCTATGGCATCGGCGTCAGAGCCCCACGCTCGCATCGGACTCGACGGTCGTGTCCGCCCGGTTGATCCCTCGGTCGGTCGGCGACGAGCCGGTGCTCTGCTGCGAAGTCGGCCTCATGCGTCACTACGAGAGATCGCCCGAGAGGCCGGCGTTTCACCAGCAACAGTGCGGGACGTCCGAGTTCGTATAGAGAGCGGACAGGATCTGCCGCCCGCCGTACAGGCTGCGCCTGTCAACCCGGTGGCCCCGGAACCACTGAAGATTCTGTGTGAACTCCAGCGAGATCCTACGCTTCGGCTCACATCGACAGGACGTTGGCTCTTGCGGCGACTGTCTAGTCAGATGATCTCGACCGATGACGCTACTGCTATAGCAGGAACGATCCCTCCGCATTGCCGCGGCCTCATCGCGGATTTCATGCGCTCGTGTGCCGAGCGCTGGTCCACATTAGCCGATGAGCTCGAACAGCGGTGCGAATGAACCGGAAGATTTAGCGGTATCCCTCGGCCTGTGCATTGAAGAGTTCGGCGTACCGGCTCTTCTTCGTGAGGAGGTCGTCGTGGCTCCCGTGCTCGAGGACTTGGCCGTTCGCGATGAGCGCGACGTGGTCTGCGGTCCGGGTCGTGGAGAAACGGTGCGAGATCAGGATGCCTGTCCGTCCGTTGAGGGTCTCACGCCAACGTTCGAAGATAGCGAGCTCCGCGAGCGGATCCAGTGCAGCAGTGGGCTCATCGAGTATCCACATGCAGGGGTCTCGGTACATGAGCCGTGCGAGTGCGATCCGTTGCCACTCTCCTCCCGACAGGTCGGTTCCGTCATTAAACTCTTTGCTGAGCATCGTGTCGAGACCGAGCGGCAAGCGGTCTGAAATGTCCATCGCTCCCCCCGAGCGTAACGCGGTGATGACTCGTTCATCGTCAATACTGTCATCCGGACGCCCCAAAGCGATATTTGTTCGCAGGTCGAACGGATACCGAGGATAGCTCTGGAAAACCACACCCACACTCTGGAGTAGAGTCGTGTGATCGATGTCGTTCAAGTCGACCCCTCCGAAGCGAATCGATCCGCGGGTGGGTGTGTAGAAGCCTAGAAGCAGCTTGACTAAGCTGCTCTTTCCTGCTCCGTTGTCGCCAACCAGGGCGAGGACCGTTCCCGGTTCGACACGAAGAGTCACGCCACGCAGGACGTATCTGTCCGTTTCGGGATACCGGAACCACACATCGTCGATCTCGATGAGAGGGGGAGTGGTCGGTGCGACGGCTGTCTTCACCGGAGGACGTGCAGTGCCATCCTCGTCCGCAGGGTTCGGTGCAGATGCGAGGAGGGTGAAGTAGTCGTCGAGGAAAAGCCCGTGTTCGATGAGTTCAAGAATTCCGTCACCGAGGCCAGAGAGCTCTGTGGCAAATGCGATCACGGCAGCAGCGAGGACAGCTACGTCTCCTGGAGTGACGGTCCCAGCCTCGGCGGCGCGGACCAGTAGGACGAACGCCACGCCGAGGCAGCCAATGGCGATCGGGAGGGTAACCAGGATTCCTTGTCCGGCTGTCCGACGTACCAGCGTGGTGGTGCGCTGGGCCACGTGTTCGCCGAGTTCGCGGTGCTCTGCGGTGAAGTGGCGGGCGAGACCGTAGGCACGTACTTCGGCCGCAGATTCGCGGCTGGTCAGCATGGTTCGTAAGTACTCTTGACGACGTGTCTGCGACGTCGTCTCACGCCACACCGTGAGCAGACGTGAAGTGATCAGTCGACGGGTGATGACGACTGGCACGACAGCGAGTACAGCGAGTACAGCGAGTACAGGCTGTGTGCTCACGATTACGCCCAGGATGCCTATCAGACCGGCGCATCCTCCGAGGACCTGCAAGCTGCTGTCGGTTACCTGAGTCGGCCGCCAATCAAGGTCACCCTTTGCTCGCGCGAGACGATCGTGCCAGGCCGGCTCGTCGAATCGTTGAAACGGAGTGGCAGCGACTGCCCGGACGAGACGCTGCTCGGCCTCGAGCGCCACCCGAACCGTGAGGGCCTCGCGGACGGGCAACGTCATCGTCTGGATCGACAGCGTGAGTGCGATGACCACAGCGATGAGACAGGCCAACAGCACGCTTCCCGTGCCGGGGGAGTCGAAGATGGCGTTCACCAGATCCCGTACCAGCAGCAGTGTCGCCGCTGGCAGGAGAGCCGCGAGAATGGCGAGGGAGGCGGTGATGAGGAAACGCTTCCTGTCTGCATTCCACGCAAGCCTCAGGCCGTCCCGTACGCTCCCGATACCCGCCGACCGCACAATGGTGCCCATCAACGCAGAGTGAAGGCATGGAGGCGGTCGATCTCCTCGAAACCGCATTGGTCATACAAACGGTTCGCGGACGCTCGTTCACGGCTTCCTTCTGGTTCATCGTCATCGACGAACAAGATCACCTGCTCTGCGCCGTCGTCACTCAAGTACCGAAGAGCTGAACCCAGTAAGGCGCGACCAAGTCCGCGACGACGCTGCGCAGGTTCAATGTTAATCCACCACAGGGCGGCGATGCCGTCCTGTGGTCGTTGCACCGTGACCTCTCCGACTATCTTTCCGTCGTCATCGACAATCGCGAGGCCTGCTTCCCCGGACTCATCCGCGGCAATGACGTGACTCGAAGCGATATGGTCCACGGTCGGGAGTTCTGGAGCGGGAAGATCGCGGCGCATGTATCGCCACATGTCGGTCCCAGCGAATCCTCGCGCTTGCAACGCGGCCGCAGTGGCGGACCGATGCGCCACGGGGAGGGCCTCCAGGCCGATACCGAGTGCCGTCGCAAATTGATAGGCCTCGACAACACGCGTGGCGAGACGGCGAACAGAGTGATTGATCAAGAGCTCGACCACTGCTGGCTGTTCACGACCGTGGAGCCAGAGGATGAATCCGACTCCGTCACGGCGGCGCAATGCGAACGACGCCACCCCCACCAGGTCTCCGTCGGCGTTCTCGGCGACCTCGATCACCGGCTTGTCGAGCTCCACCCACCAGTTGTTGTCCACCGGTGACCGTCCGCTGGCGGCGTCCTGCAACATTGATGCGGTGCAGATCGGCTGCCCCGGCACACGATCATCGTTGATAAGCGCGAGAACTGCTTTGGCATCGCAAACAGGGTCGAAGCCGCGCATATGCATCCGACTGCCCATCGTAGAGATCCTCCCACATGATTCATCGTGCCATCGATCTCTGGTCGCATGCACTGATCGCTGTTCGCTTGCCACGCTCCACGGGGCTCAGTCCGGATGTCAAGCGGCGGGCCGATCACTTGCAGAGCGGCGATCAGCCAGGGCTGGCCTTCATCGTCGGGTTGTTGAGCACCGTGTCAGGCGTAGAACAGCGCAGGTCGTCGTCCGCGATCCGGCGGTGCCCGGTGGCGCGGTTGGTGTGGACGGCGTTGACGATGCAGCGGTGCGTGGTCACGCGTACGTAGTGGAAGACCCGGCACGGCCGGCGGCGCTACCATGTTCTGGTCACCCTGCCCGGGGACAGCTCGGTGATCGTGGAGATGTACTTCCCCACCGCCCACGACAGCGTGCTGGCCGTCGCTTCCCCCAGCGCTTCCCACGGCGAGCGTCGCCGCCATGGCCACTGGGGCACTCCCGGCTTGTGCCTATGACCTGCCCACGGTCCGGCGCTGGCTGCTCCCGGACCTGGCTGACTGACCCCCACGACACGACTCACGTACCGCGGCTCGCGGCGGTAGGTGTGTCCGGATCGGTGACAGTGAAATACTGACGGGGTGGGGACTCCGCCGCGGATCACGAGGGACGAGTGCGACGCGGTCATCGCGCGAATCCACCGCAGGCACTCCGACATCGACGATCCTCGCAGGTCAGAGCTCGGAACCGAACCACGCGACGTCGTGTCGTGGGTCCTTCAGCACGGGCACGAGGGCGGTATCCCGCCAGACGTCGCTGCCCGCGACTGCAACGACGCGCTGATCTTGCACGCGTGGTGTTGGTGGGACGAGCGGCGCCGTGAACGTGCACTTCTTCGGCGGGGTCTCGCCCTGGCTGTCACCGCTACCGAACTCGGCTCCGCGCTGGGAATCCGGTCCCGCCAAGGTGTGCGCGATCGCCTCGACCGGCTCGACGCTCTGCTGGTCCACGATCGTCCCGATGAGCAACTCGCTCGCGCCTCACGCCGAGCTCAGTACGATCGGGGCGCCCAGCAACGGTGGCTGCACGACCACCATGTCCAGGCCCGAGCCGTTCTCACCGCGCTCGTCGCTCAGACCCACCGGTTCCTGCGCGGCCTGGGCTCCGCAGAGGCGCCGGCCGGGACAGAACCGGGGGACTCGGATACGGCCACCGCCGCCGGCCCTGGTGACGAGATCGCGGATTGGCTGGCAGAGATCATCGCTGACCTCGCCGTCGACGAGATCACCGCGGCGACGATGGCCCTGGCTGGACTCCTGTCCGGGGCGCTACGCGCCCACCCCGCCGCCCGCAACCTCGATCCGCGCCACCGGCTGCACGCCACTCTCCTCGAACTCGAGGCCCTGCGGTCGGCTCTTGCCCGGGGCCGGTGATCACGAACAGCACCACGGGCTGTCGGATGCCGGCGAGCAGGACCGGCACTGACGCCGGTCTCCTTGGAGATTCGGCGCTCGGAGAACCCGCGGCCGCGCAGCCGACCAAAGGCGCGGGCCTCTTCCATCGGCGTGAAACTCCTGCCGCTGCAGGTTCTCCGCCAGCATTGATACGACGGCATCATCGTCGCCGGCGAGCTCGTCGCGGATCACGCTGGCACCGCCGGCGTCATGGCGGCCTGGGTCGCGGCGGGGCGGCGGTGCCCGGCCAGGATCACCCATTCGGCGCTGGCGTTGAGCTCAACGTCGGGACGGGCGGCACTGAACGCGGTCCGGCTGACGACGACCAGCAGCTGCAGGACGCCGTGCTGGGCGAGCGACGCGGCCAGCGACGTCACGTCGCCCAGTGCGTCCCGCACGTTGTTCGGGTGCGGCACCAGCGCGCCGAGCTCGACGTCGAGCACCCGCTGCCCCGCGGCGGGCGGCTCCTCCACAGGGGCCGCCAGAGCGCCGAGAATGCCGCCGCTCTGCAGCGGAGTGCTTCCTTCCGTCGGAAGCACCCTCGCCCGGCTGCTCTGCGGCGCCACCGCGGCGCCCGATGCGGCTGTGGGCGTAGCCCTGAAGGCCACGGGTGGTTCTGGTCCGTGCCGTCACTGCCGGGCATCGGCGTCGGGCCGCGCTGAACCGGGCCGCGGAGTTGCTGCGGCTCGGGCCGGCGTCGGGCGCCGTCCTGCCGGATCGGCGCGAGGACAGACCCTCACTCACCCGCGGCGAGGGCAACCACCCACCAGCCCTCATGATCGATAGGGTCGCGGCGTTTACCACTGTGGTCGAGACCCGTGCCGAGTCCATCACGGTGACCGGTTCGGATCGGTTGCGCGGCGGGTTCACTGTCGACATGGGGGAGATCTCCGGCACTTTCATGACACTTGCGTGCCTCGCCCCGTACGCGGATGCGCCGATCGAGATGACCGGCATCGCACACGCCCGGCTCAAGGAGTCCGACCGCATCGAGGCCACCGCGCAGAACCTGCGGCGTTGCGGGATCGCAGTGGACACCGGCCCGGACCGGATCACCGTGCACCCCGGACGACCGGGACCTGCCACGATCGACTGCCACCGCGACCATCGCATCGCCATGTCGTTCTCCGTGCTTGGCCTGCGCGCCCCAGGGATCGAGCTCGACGACCCGACGTGTGTCGGCAAGACCTTCCCCGAGTTCCACACCGTGTTCGCCGCCGCGTTCGGAAGCCGCAGTTGAGTCGCCGCGCCGTGGTCGTCCGGGCCGGGTGGATCGCGCGCCGCGTGCACCTGCCGGCGCTGGTGGCCAGCCCGCTCATCGACGAGGTCGTGGTCGTCGACGTGGACCCGGCGGCGTCGACGCAGGCCGCCGCCGAGCTCAACGTGCCGGTGTCGCGATCGGTCGCACGCCCTGCCGGGCCTTCGACGGCGCCGACCTCGTCGTGGTGTGCACCCCGCCGGACAGCCATGCCGACATGGCGATCGAGGCGCTGAACGCGGGCGCCGACGTGATGGTGGAAAGCCGATGGCCACGACGATGCGTGATGCGCAGCGCCGACGCCGGGGTTCGCCGGACGACTCCTCGACTGGGCGAACACAATCCTGCGCACCACCGTCGAGGTCGTCCGCAAGCCTGCCGAGCAGCGCGGATTCACAGTCCTCCCGCGGCGGTGGGTGGTCGAACGGACCCTGGCCTGGCTGGATCACCGCACACCGCCGCCTCGCCCGGGACTACGAACGCCACCCCGCCACCTGCGAGGCCATGATCCGCTGAGCCGCCATCAACAACATCACCCGACGCATCACCTGCGGCAAGCCAGACACCCGCCAGCAGAAGTACGTCTTCACATCAGCAACATGATCTTCTCAAACAGGGCCTGTGCAACAAACGGTGGTTTCGGTCTGACACGCCGGGCCTTGAGGTTCGGCGGGATGGGCACTGTGAGTGATCGCATCAGACCCTGTGGGTTCTGCTGAGGACAAGACGAGCTCGGGGCGGCGGCTCTCGCCCGAGCAGGCCGCTGCGGCGGCGATGGGTCATTTCCCCAGCGAGCAGGCCGTGATGAAATCGCCTGTACCTTGTGACCCGCAGCCTCGACCCGACCGGGCGAGGCCGCACCCGATGGATGATGCGCTGGAAGCCCGTACTCGATGCCTTCGCCATCACCTTCGATGATCGCTGACCGGGCGCCGAGCACTACTGACAACATCGCCGGAACCACCGTTCCCGTTACAGCCCCTCAGCGGGTCCAGATGCCGTTCTTGGTCTGTGTCAGGCCGAGTTGTTGGGGGTCGAGGCAGTCGCCGTGGGGTCGGTGGGTGTCGAACAGTGTGGGGTTGTCGAACACGTGTCCGCATCCGTGGTAGCGGTGGCAGCAGTGTGCGCGGTCGGGGCCGGCCCAGGTGCGTGCGCAGCAGGTGACTTTCACAAGCCCCGGCATGATCAACTCTCTGGTGGTGTGGTGGTGGGGGTGTTCGGGGTGGGTTCCCGGTTGGGGTGTGGCAGGGCGGGTTCGGGGGCAAGCAGCCTCCGTGGAGGGAGGCTGTGGGGCAGCGTGTCGGGACGGTGAGATGACCATCTGCGTAGCGGGAGTCCCGTGCCTGGCTGGCACCTGGCCTCGATGCCGTCGCTCCAGCGCGTCTGACCGTCGATGGACAGGTTGTTCATCGGGAGTGTCCTGTCTTCGGGTGGGGTGTGGTCGTCTGGGTGGCGGCTCGGCGGGTGCGTGTGTGGTGGAGGTGGTTGTGGAGGGCGTCGCGGGCGGCTTGGCGTGCGGCGCGTCCGGCGGGTCGGTCGAGCATGGTTCGGTCGAGGGGTGTGTGTGTGGGCGGGGTTGGTGGGGTGAGTGCGGCTCTGTTGGCGGGGCGGTTCTTGGCTGCTGCGGCGGCGCGCATGGCGCCGATTTGGACGGCGCGGATTTCGTGCAGCCGCCCCTGCCAGGGTCGCAGCCGTGCCCCGATGACTCGTAGGGGGTCGCGGGCGTCGGTGGTGACCGGTCCGCGTGGCTGGTCGGGTCGGTCGGGGTGATGTTCGAGGGCGTGCCGGAGGCCGGCGACGGTGGCGCCGGCCTCCCACCACGGCTTGAGCAGGGCCCGGGCACGCCAGATCTCGATCTTGCTGGCTTTTCGGCCTCCTAGGCCGAGAAGTGTGATTAACGAGAGGGTTGCTGCGTTTCTCGCACCGGGGGTGTCGGGGACGTCGTAGGGATGCCATTGGTGCTGGGGGCTGAGTTGTGTCCGTCTGCCGCCCGACAAGGGCTTAGTAGCTACGTGAGTAGTGGGGAGGTCGCCATTTTCATCCACAGTGGCCTGACCTCGGGAAACCTGGTGCTGCAGGGGAGCGGAGTCGGCGTCGACCGGCAGCTTGGGCAGGGGACTGTGGGTGACCAGGGCGTAGGTCGGGGTACGACCGGCTTCGGTACCCAGGAACTCTGCGCTCGCGCCGGGTTCGACCACGACGAGTAGGCCGCGGTCTCTGGCCCATGCCAGGACCCGGGAGACTGTGCGCTCGGCGCGGTCACCAGCAGCGCCCAGGCGTTGTGTGGTGAGTCCGGTGATCAGGCCGGTGTCCCAGTCCATGTGGCACACCAGTCGCCGCAGGATCGCCGACCAGCTACGCCGCTTGTCTGAGCGCCACTCCTCGTCGTCGACCAGGCGAGCCACGTAATCGAGGGCCTCGCGCTGGTCGAGCAGGACCCGGTACTCGTGGTCGATGAAGTTGCGCCAGCCGGGGTGGGGGGTGTATCCGGCGCGGTGGCGGGCTCGGGCTCGGGCACGACCGCGGGCCAGCGCCCGTCTGCTGGGTGGCAGCGCCCGGCTGGGCCGGCCGGGGCCGTTGGTCGGCCCGGGCCGGGCGCGGGCGGCGCGGCCGCGAGGGGTCCGGCGGGGCGCCGTCCCGGCGCGGACGCCGAAAGTACCGGCCAATGGCTGGTCGCCCAGAGGGAGCTGGTGGAGCAGGCAGAGCTGGGAGAGACCGGAGGCCAGGGTGAACGCGCCGTGCTCGTAACAGAGGGTGCAGAACCCGCTGCCGTCCGCTGGTGTGCGGTCGGATTCTGGGCACGACGAACTTACCCCGTGTCTGTAGTGGTCGAGTCCCGGCCCAGGATGTATCCTGGACACGCGAAAGCGCCCCTTCATGGTTGGTGGGGATTAGGCCCCGGTTCGCCGGGGCAACGACGTCAAGCGGGTGCAGGTCCGGTTGACGTGAGAACGATCCGAGGCGGCCCCCTGGCAGGGGCCGCCTCGTTCTCGTCTAAGAGGCCTTGTTCAGAGGCAGCTCCTGCTGCGTGGTCGCTTTCGGGTAGCAATGCTCGGGGATTGGGCGTCCGAGCGACTCAGCGACCATGCGCGTGATGACCCATGTCAAGGCCAGGCCATCGCGTCGAGCAACTTCTTCAGCTTCTGCGCGAAGGTCTGCCGGGAGGTAGACCGGGGTTGCCATACGCAACCCTTTCGGCTTCGGCCCTGGCTTCTTCCGGGCTGCGCGGGTCTCCATGCCCTACTTTTACCAGGCCGACCGAGGTGCACCTACGCGCCGCGCCGATTCAAAATCTAAATCTGAACACCTTCGGCGGGCCTGCGGTAGCCGGGATGCCGCCCTCGTCACGGCTCTGGATGTTGATATCCCGTCCTATGCCACCTCGAAGCACAAGCCCCTAATGTGGCCGGATGACTAAGATCGTCTCTGAGACCTTCGACCCGGACGCGTGGACACCGGTCGACGGGTTCGACCTCCGCGACATCACCTACCACCGCGCCCGCGACACCGGCGCGGTCCGGATCGCGTTCGACCGCCCCGAGGTCCTCAACGCGTTCCGGCCGGGCACCGTCGACGAGCTCTACCGCGCGCTGGAGCACGCCCGCACCAGTGCCGACGTCGGTGCGGTGCTGCTGACCGGGAACGGCCCCTCCCCCAAGGACGGCAAGCGTGCCTTCTGCTCCGGCGGCGACCAGCGCATCCGCGGCCGCACCGGCTACCAGTACGCCTCCGGGGACACCGCGGAGACCGTCGAGCAGGGCCGCGCGGGGCGGCTGCACATCCTGGAGTGCCAGCGGCTGATCCGGTTCATGCCCAAGGTCGTCATCGCCGTGGTCAACGGCTGGGCCGCGGGCGGCGGGCACTCGCTGCACGCCGTCGCCGACCTGACGATCGCCTCCCGCGAGCACGCCCGGTTCAAGCAGACCGACGCCGACGTGGGTTCCTTCGACGGCGGCTACGGCTCGGCCTACCTGGCCCGGCAGGTCGGACAGAAGTTCGCCCGGGAGATCTTCTTCCTCGGCCGGACCTACAGCGCCGAGCAGATGCACCACATGGGAGCGGTCAACGCCGTGGTCGACCACGCGGATCTCGAGACCGAGGCCCTGCAGTGGGCCCGGGAGATCAACGGCAAGTCACCGCAGGCCCAGCGGATGCTGAAGTACGCGTTCAACCTCGCCGACGACGGCCTGGTCGGCCAGCAGCTGTTCGCCGGTGAGGCGACCCGGCTGGCCTACATGACCGACGAGGCGGTGGAGGGCCGGGACTCGTTCCTGGAGAAGCGGGACCCGGACTGGGCGCCGTTCCCCTGGCACTACTGACCGGGCTGTCGTACCTCCGGCTTCATCCGAGCGGCTTGGCCTCGGCTAGGAACTGTTCGATGACCGCGTTCACCTGAGCTGGGTGCGTCGCCGTCGGCGAGTGCCCCGCTCCGGCGATGATGTTGACCTTCGTGGCATTGGCCAGGCGTTGGCGCATCTGCTCTTGGCGCTCGATCGGGATCGAGTGATCGTGCTCGCCCGCGATGATGAGGGCAGGGGCGTTGATCTCCGAGAGACGACTGGTCACGTCGTCACGCTGTGTCAGACAGTCAACGGGCGCTCCGAGCGGCACTCCGCGCTCGGACCAGACCTTGGCCCAGTGCTCGGCGAGCGGATGGTCTCCCACGATCTGAGACGCGAGCGCTGTGGTGAGCTCGATGGTCGGTCCGTGTTCCTCCAGCGCCGCGAACAACTCGCTGTAGGCCGCGGCGTCGGCCGGGTCGAGGGCGCCGGCCTCGGTATCGATCAGCAGTAGCGCCGCCACACGCGAGGGGGCGGTCAGGGCTGTGCGCAAGGCTGTGAACCCGCCCTGTGATACCCCGCCTACGATTGCGCGATCGATGCCGAACTCGTCCATGAGCTGGGTCTGCACATCGGCTAGATCCCAGAACGTGAACGGTGTTGTGCCGATTGGGCTATTGCCATGCCCTGGCGAGTCCCAGGAAATGATCCGTCGCTGAGGACCAAGCTCCGCCTGGTGGGCGAACATGGTCCCGTCAAGGGCAAACCCGTGGGCCAGGAAAATCGGAGTCCCTTGGCCCCTGGTGTCGCTGACGGCGATCGTCCGGTCGCGCAGCTGCACAGTTGACCATTCGGGCATTCGTCCCCCTGCGTACGGCGCCGGCGGAGCGGCGCCCTGTGTTGCACCGAGCCACCCCGTGGGCCGGGGGCCGACTCCATCGACGACAGCCGAGCCCAGGTGCTCTCGACACCTCCGCGTCCTTGCGGGAGGTAGAGCAACCGTAACAACCTGAGCGCGCGGCGGAGCAGACCTCGACGACTGTTGTTGTCATTGACACAGTTGTACTAAGAAGCGCTGGTCGAGTCGGGTGGACCGACATCTACTCCCAAGTAGAGCTGCAGTGAACTGGCCGGCTCGGGCCACTTGAGCACTTGCGCCCGCAGGTGCAACGTGGTGCCCCGGTCGAGGTCCCGGACCAGCATCTCTTCCTTGTGCCGCCCAAGGGCGACGTCGCCGTCCTCCCACATCCTGCAGAACTCGGGTGACCGCGACAGCTTCTTCATGAGATCGGTGCAGTCAAGGCCGTAGAGGTGGTTGTCCACCATAAGTCCGCGCAGCCAGTCCACGGTCAGATGCGCTTCGCGTTCCCACTCCATCATGATGCGGCGGCTTTCCGGCACGAAGAAGAACCACAAGAGGACGTTTCCGATCTCCGGGTCGTCGATGTGGCGATAGATGCGCGCGTAGACGGGGTTCGCGTAGATCACGTTCCAGGCAGCGTCAACGAATCCGCTGAGAGCCGGTGCAAGGTTGTCGACGTAGGCCTTATTCGCGGTGGTGATAGAGGGAGCTCGTGGCGCGGCGGGTGGATCTGTGGGCCGAAAGCTGCTGAGGTCGTGGAGGTGTTGCCGCTCGGCGTCGGATACTTTGAGTGCGTCGGCGAGGCTCTCGATCAGGGCGAACGAGGGCGCCTGTGCCTCGCCCTGCTCCAGCTTCGTGATGTAGCTGACGCCCCGTTGGGCGAGCGTGGCGAGTTCGGCTCTGCTCATCCCGGCATCTGGACGTCGGCCCCGCTGCGACTGCTGTCGTAGCTGCCGAAGGAAGGTGCCGAAGGCTGGCAGCTTGACCACTCCTGAGCCAACTGCTACAGAGAGTGACGAATCCGGACTCGCGCCTGCCGTCATCAGTGCACCTCCTCTCGGCGCTAACCGCTACTGCAACCCGACCCAGAAGCGATGCGCCCGTTGGTCGGGCGGAAAGCCAGGCACACTCTAGCGCACAGCAAACTGTGATCTGCACCACACTGTATCAGATGGCTTGACGTTCAAGTACTACTGAACGTAGCCGTCACGGCCACGCCGCTTCTCGCGATTCCCAGCTCGATCGCACGCCAAGGCAATGCTCGCGATACCTCTTACCTGCAGAGATGAGCCGATTGCAGGCCGCGATAAGGGGCGCCATAGTCGAGCAGATACGTAACGTGACAGCTACCCATGGTAGGGGTACCCCCATGCTGGGTACCCCTTTCATTACTCGTTGCACCAAATCTGTCGATCGGGCTTTCATACGTTCCTGCCAAAACTACGAGCGGAAGAGTCCGGAGTGACGACACAAATGCAAGTGCAGGTGCGCCCCGCGTTTGCGGGTGCGTCCTCCTTTCTCGTCGGTTCACCTCCGCAGCGGGTCCGTCAGAACCAGACTCGACGGGGGCTGACAGATGTGAGGGGCGCCATCAGCTGGGATGCGCGGAGGGTGAACGCCAAATGACCGCAGTGGAGCGGGAACCTTCTTCGGTTGCCCCCTCCGGACCGCTGCACATGTGTGAGGCAGAGATTCCGGTGGTCGATCGGCGAGCCCTGGGAGATGTGATGCGTCGCCAGGACGAGATAAGTTTCCACGCCGAGCATCTTTTGTCGTTCGCAGACAGTGGTCCACGCGGCGGACGCCGCCGCTCCGGGCTTCCGCCGCACAGCGATCGGCCTTCGAATGTCGGTACTCCTGGCACCGTCAAGGGCCAAGTATCTCACCCCAGCGCTGCTGACCGCAGGGAGCAACGCAAGCTGACGATGGACCTGCTTCTTGTACGGGAACAAGCGCGGCATCACGGGGAGTGGCAGGACACCCGCAGCGAACTCGAGTTCCTGGTGGAGGCCTCACCGGCAGCGCTAACCGCGCGCCTGGAACGTGACCTCTCTGCCCTGTCGGCGGCAGCCATCAGCGCGCTGGCCGCCATTCGAGCGGCCACCGGAAGCGGAAGCGACGCTGCGCCTGGGGCGGCTGACGGGACCGGACACTGGCTTCCCTCTGCCGCCGCGGCCCTGCGATCGGCCTTGTCCATCGATCTGGCCTTGGAAGCCCAGCAACAGTTCAACGCAGTCCAGGGCGACTGACTATGCCCCCTCCCTCCTCGTGCCCACCCCGGCGCGCTCACGATCGCCCCGGGCGACGACAGGGGCCAAGACATCCGGCCTCGCGACCGCCCACGGCAGCACCAGCAACTCGCGCAAGGTCGACGACCATCGACCGAGACGTAGATCCCACGGCCTCCTGAAGCCCAGGAGGCAAATGAGCCAACAGCCCAGTTTCTATTTTTTGTGAATGAAGTTCATGCAGCATCTATTGGAGGAGACGATGGATGTGCACCCCGTGCCGTCGCTGATGTCGTCTCACCTGGGGCGGTTCTGATGCCGCGCCGCTCGCGTCCCGTGCCGCTCGCCGACGGATCAATGTGGAGGGTCGCGCCAGGGCGGGGATCTGACGGAGCGTCCACCCCCGTTCCGGAGCGCGCCACCCCGAAAGTCGCTGCCCCTGAACCGCGGTGGTCTCCTGCCCGTTCGGAAGCCGCGCCCCGCATCCGCCCTCACCGGGCAGCACCACCAGCGGGTCAGCCGCGATCCCCCGTGGTTCCAGAGGTTCCCGGGACGGAGGGGAACGAGCAGGAGCCACAGAAACTCGTCACGGATCCAGGCGAGCCCACCTCGACGTCTGCTCTCAAGCAGGATGAAGAGCGGCCGGGCGGCGAGCCATCCCTGGTGGCCGGGGAGCCGCAGGGGCGGCCAGCATCGTCGCTTTCCCTCATGGACCTGCCCCAGTCGGCCCACAACGGTCGCGGCCTGCATACCGGGCGAGACGTCACCCGCTACTCGGCCGGCCGGGAGTCCTTCTCACGCTCCGTACGATCGCTGGAGCCCATCTCGGACCTGGAGGCGGCGAGCTTCGCCGGTCGGTTCGCCACCGACTTCCAGTCCTTCGATGAGGACACCCCCACCCGCCGGGCAGAGGTACTGAGGCCTCTGCTCGCTGTCCCCCAGGCCTGCACCTGGGGGTGGTCGGGTGCGGGCAGGCAGCGCGCCGACTCACCACTGCCGGGCCGGATCTACCGGCCGAGCGACACGGTGGTGTTCGTCGAGGTGATCGTCCGTGTCACCACCTACGCGCGCGCCTGCCCGCCCCCCGAGACCCCGCGCCACGCCGGGGCCGCCGAAGTGGAGCTGTCCGGGCTGCTCGGCCCGTCATGCGCCCCGCCCGAGGCGGACCCGGCGTGGGTGGCGGTCGAGGCGAACTGGGTCCGGATGACGGTCCCGATCACCCGCCACGACGACGGCCATCTGGTCGTCGACCCGCACCTGCGCCCCACCGATTCCTCCTGACCCCCACCAAGAGGTAGCTGCTGATGTCCTCCTCCAACGGCACCAACAACACCCCCTCCGCACCGTCCTGGCTGGACGCAGGCGCCGCGTGGGCCGCTCCGGCCACCGGGAACGACGGAGCCCAGGTCCCTGCTGCCCAACCACCGGCCACGCGTGCAACCGCACCCGCCGCCCCGCTGTCTCGACCTGCAGCCGCCCCGGAGGACTTCCCCGGTACCCCGCCGATTGCGCCCGCGGCCTCCACCGAACAGGCCCGGCCGTCGACTCCTCCCCCGTCGGCACCGTCCGCGGCCGCCCCCTTTCAACAGGGCCGGTTGCCTCGGCGAAAGCGCAGGCGTTCCGCCCGGCGTGGGATGAGGAGACCGGGGTGCTGCCGGGAGCGGTCCGTGAGCGTCGTTCCCGCCCGAAGCGGAGGATGGCGTCACCTCGCCTACCAGCTGACCGGCGGCCGGTGGAATCCCGGCCTGTCCGAGGCTGAGGCCCGGCTGCGTGATCAGCTGCAGAAGATCCGCACCCCGCTGCCCGGCCCACACTCGGTCGTGGTCGCCTCGATCAAAGGCGGTATCGGCAAGACCACCGTGTCCGCGCTCCTCGGCCTCGCCCTGGCCGAACACCGCGGCGACCGCGTCATCGCAGTGGACGCCAACCCCGACGCCGGCACCCTCGGCGACCGCCTCGTCGGCGAAACCCACGCTGCGAAGACCACCGTGCGCGATCTCCTCCACGGACTGGCCGGCATCCGGTCAGCGACCGACCTGGCCGGCTACACCCACCTCGCCGCACGCCTCCAAGTCCTCACCTCTGAACAGGAACCAGAACTGTCGGAGACCTTCTCCGCCACCGACTACACCACCGTGCTACAGATCCTGGCCCGATACGCCAACGCGATCGTCACTGACTCGGGCACCGGGATCATGCACTCAGCGATGCAGGCCAGCCTGCGCCACGCCGACTCCCTGGTCATCGTCGGCGCCCCCACCAACGACGGCGCCTCCCGCGCGGCGCGCACGTTCCGCTGGCTGGCCGCCAACGGATACCGCCACCTCACCGAGGACGCGGTGGTGGTGCTGTCCTACGACCGCCACAGCCCCGACATCGACGACCAAGTCATCCGCGACTTCTTCGCCGAACGCTGCCGCGCGGTGATCGTCCTTCCCCGGACCCGCACCTACAGGCCGGCGGGATCATCGACTTCGACGCCCTCACCCCCGCCGCGCGCGACGCCGCGCTCGAGCTCGCCGCAACCGTCGCCGAGGGCTTCCAGGGCCGCCGCACCCACGGGCTGGCCAGCCACGGGTTCCGCACCCCGCCAAGCGACCCGGCGGTCCCCGGTGATCAGTCCCCAGCTGGTCGTGGGCGCCGCGCTGGCGCTCACCACCACCCTGACCGCGTCCGGGCTCGTCCCGGCCGCCGCCCCGAGGGCGGGGTCGAGTGCGGGTGGCGGATCACCGCGGGTGCACGTGCTCGCCGAGCTCACCGGCGACACCTCCGCGCGGGCGGAGAAGCTGCGCCGGGCCCTGCTCGACGTCGGCGCGAACAAGCCCGGCTTCATCCCAGCCCAGTGCTACGAGCCCGGCACCGGCAACTCCAGCGGGTCCGGCTCCGGCGGGTCGGGTGGGTCCGGCAACGACTCCAGCGACACCGGCACGGCCCCGAGCACAGGCAACGGCTCGGGCAGCAACGACTCCAGCGGCAACGGCACCGGAGGCACCGGCGCCGACCCGGGGAACAGCTCCGGCGGGACGGGCTCCGGCGGCGGAGCTGCCAGCAAGTGCACGACCACCGCCGCGGACACGCTCGGCTGGGGCGAGCCGAAGGTGGCTGATGAGTTCGAGGGCACCTCGATCTCCGGGGACTGGAACGCCTACGACGGGCCCGGCCACGGCGGCAACGGCCGCCGGACCCCGGACGCAATCAGCGTCGCCGACGGGCAGCTCACCATCACCGGCTCGGAGAACGGCGACGCCGGCGGAATGGCCTGGTCGCCACACAGCCAGCAGTACGGGCGCTGGGAGGGCTGTGCCCAGTCCCCGCCCGGGGCCGGGTCGCTGCACACCCTGTTCCTGCTCTGGCCGACCGCGGAGAACTGGCCCGAGGGCGGCGAGGTCGACTTCATGGAGATCTCCGACGGGACCGGCAGAAGGTCGAGGGCTTCCTGCACTACGGCTCGGACAACTCCCAGACCCAGGGCTCGGTCGAGATCGACGCCACCGAGTGGCACGCCTTCGCCGTCGAGTGGACCCCCGACAAGATCACCTACCTCGTCGACGGCAAGCCGTGGTTCACCGACGACGACAAGTCCCACAACCCGCCCGGGCCGATGCACCTGACCATCCAGCTCGACTACTTCGGCGGCGACGCCTCAGGCGGCGCGGCGATGCACGTCGACTGGGTCCGCCAGTACGAGCTCACCGGCGGCGGCGACGCCTCGGTCGGGGGCGACGTTCTCGGCCGGGCAGGACGGCGTCGACGCCGGCGCCGACGTCCTCCTCGGCGGCTCCACCGGGCGGACTCGGTTCCGGACTCGAACGTGACACCTCGCGCGACGACAGT
>NZ_JAHLJD010000026.1:0-29806 GCF_020496225.1 Pseudonocardia sp. ICBG162 | reverse complement strand
CGGGGGGTCTGGGCTCCAGGATGCTTCGTACAGGGAATCCGTACCGCCCCACCAGCGGGCTCTTCGCGATGGGACGCGGCGTTGTACTTGTAGGCTGGTCCAGCCCCAGAGCTCGCCGGACCAACACTGGTCCCAGATGGTTCTTCAAACCCCAGGTTGAGACGTTGGTGAACAGCGCAAAAGTGCAATCAAGGCGAGGTATGAAGTAAAGCATCGTCGAATGACCACCCGCCAAGCCGTCATGCCAGAAGATCTCATTCCCTCCCATCTCCGACCGTAGGAGATACGGTCGCTGATGGGTGCCGCTACCGTCGATTCTGTAGCGCGCTTGTCCGAGATGTTCGAACATGGAGAGTCGCAGTAATCGTCGCGAGTAGGCAGTTGCGGCCGCCAATCGAACTGCATCGAGTGGATCACAGACAAGCCCGATCGATGGAAGTGGGTCCACTACGGGAATCGGCGATACGCGCCAGGTTTCGTCGACCCGATCATACGGCAATGCAAGTTCAGGATCGGTGCCCGCGTCGCGCGTGAAGTAGGCACTAGTGAGTCCGAGCGGGGAGAACACCGTGGACTTTATGTGTTCTTCGAAGCTTGTTCCAACTGTGTCAGCGACCATGCGAGCAAGAAGGCCGAAAGCGAGGTTGCTGTAGCACCAGCCTGTTCCAGGCGCTTTTTTGATCCGAACGATGTCGGGCAGATCAATGCGAGGTGGTGGAGTGTCGTCCACTTCCTCACGCCAGGTGTTGGTATCACTGATTCCCGAGAGGTGCAGGAGGACGTCCTGAACGCGGACGGAACTTGACCCTCGGGGTAACATGAAACGAACATCGCGCACAACCAGCTCGCTGTCGAGTCGCAGAGCGCCTCTCTCGATCAGTCGCCAAACTGCTATAGCAACGGTCAGTTTGCTCAGCGACCCTAGATGGAACCGTGTCGTCAACGTGATGGCGCATGGTGGATCAATCTGCCGCAGACCCCACGTGTGCGCTTGTGGAGGTGCGTCGCTGAACGCGACGGCCACTGCAAGGCCGGGTGTGTGGCCGTCATCGACAAACTGCCGCGAGAGGTCTGTGAAACGCTCGATCAGCGTCGCAGCCCTGTTATCCACAGATCGCCCCTGCCTGGTGAGCGCCGCGTAGCCAGTGCTCGACAGCTGCTAGCCGGCCGACTGTTGCCACATCGGTCTCGGCGGCCGCGCGAGCGGCGTCGATCAGACCGAGATCGTGAGAGCATTCGTAGTCGACCCGGCGGGACCCCTCATGAATGTTCAGCGCTGTCGTGTAGAGCTGTTTGATACGCGGAAGCGCGGGGCGAACGGCGTTGGGAAACAGCGACACCACTGCCGCCTTCCGACGATGGTACTCCACCGGCAACCGGTCATCGTAACGACCGGAGCAGTTACGCCTCAAGACATAGTCGAGGAACTCTTCGTCGAGAAACGGGCTTTGGCGTGGCACCCGTGTATTCGAGCGCAATGCAGCGTTGTCGTTGATGGGAAACAGTGAGTCCCACGCATCTGCAAGGTACCATACCCCGCGGTGTTCTCCGGCATGCCATTCGATCATTTCCTGCAACCAAGTGCGGGACCAGTCAAGTACAGTTTCTCGGTGATCCGTGGTGAGCGCCGCTGTGGGTGTCAGATCGCACAGTTCATGCCATAGGAGCGCCCAGTAGAGACGAGTCGCGGATCGACGCGGCCCGAGACGGGCGCATGCCGCTGCGGTTTCAAGGCGTAAAGCGTGACGGCCACCGGTATGAGCGGCGTCGCGCAGGTACCGAAGCAGTCGACGTGGATGCCGGCCGAGGGCTGTACCCAACATTCTGGGCGCTCCCAGCAACTCGTCGCTGCCGTCGCCAGTAAGAACAATGTCGCAACCCTGCTCGTGGGCTATCTGGTCGACGCCGTCCAGGATATGAGGAGCACCGATGGTCGAGGGGCCTCGTGGATCCCATGCGGCGACGTTCGAGTGATTCCACCCGGTAGCTGTGGTTGCGTCGAGAACGTGAACACTCTCTGGCAGCCCCAACGCTGTGAGCAACGGTAACGCGACATCGGCTGCGGTGACCCCGGTGTCGTCCACCATGTCGATGAGAATCACGGTTGGAGGTTGCCGGCCCTGCTCAGAGCAGTGCCGCGAGGCGTGGAGCAGGACCGCGGCAGAGTCCAGTCCGCCCGAGAACAGGACGGCTGGACGTTCAGCGCGGTCGATCGCCCGGGCGACCGACCGTCGAAACTGGCCTGCGAACTCTTGTGTGTCCCATTCTTGGTTTCCTAACGAGACGTTCGGGCGATCAATTTCAACGTCCACCCAGGGCGACACGGGCTGGAATTCGAAGACAATCGAAGGTCTCGACAGATGCATGGCAAGGTTGGTGAGCGAGAATCTTCGATCGCTCACAGATCTTGCGTGAGGTGGTGGGTGATGAATGGGGAGGATTGCGCGAGAACCGCCCGGTTCCCACGCAGAGCCACGATCACGCTCCCCAGAGAACCGGGCGGCCCGTCGTTCTTGCATCAGTGAATGTCGCTCACCGAGTGCGCTTGGGCTGTGCCGTCGCCAGATCGCGGAGGCGGGTGAGGAGAGACTTCTTGGAAGCCGTCGGTGCGGCCTCGTCGAAGATCACGCCGTAACCGCCACCGCCGCGCACCCCGCGACCGGCACCTCCACCGTCGCCCGGACGGGACTTGGTTGCCATGATTGACTCCGTTTCATCTCGACCGCTTCTCGGACGCTGTCAGATGCACCGCGGAATCCCTTCTCGCAAGATCACTGACTCGTCGTCAGAGACTCACAGAGCGGTCTTCAAGCGATGCCCCGATCAGCGTCATCACCATCGCGACGGACCTTCCATGCGGTCAACTGCAGCGACAGCAGGGGTTGAACACCTGAACAGTAGACAAAGCAGACAATTCTTTGGCACGCTACGTGGTGGTTCGTGCTGCGGTGACCTGACGGCAGTGCTTGACCGCCTGAACGCTGATCAGAGGCGCCTGCATCGAGAATCCGATAGACATCTCTCAGGTTGACTGCAGCGAGGGTCGTGGCAGTTCGCTTGCTGGCGAAGCGATCGCCGGTAAGTCGATAGCGCATCGAGAGATCAGAGGATGGAACCCCGGGTGACGCACTCACAGCCCGCTCGTGAGCCCACCGCCCACGGGATCGTGAACGCCGTAGCTGTCGACGTACCAATCGCGCGGCTGTGTGCGGACACCTCCCCTCGATCGGGCGGATTCGATCTCGCTCACCTTCAGGCATTGATCGACTCGCCCGAGCCGACCCCGCCCATCATCGCGCATCGCGACACGATGACCGTCATCGACGGCAGACATCGGATGCGGGCGGCCGAACAACGGGGGGAGGCCATGATCCAGGTCCGATTCTTCGATGGCACCGAGGCCGAGGCGTTCCGACTCGCTGTAGAGCTCAACGTCAAGCACGGCCTCCCGTTATGTCGAGCCGATCGGGAAGCGGCAGCTCGCGTACTGGTCAGAACCCATGCGACGTGGTCGAATCGCGCGATCGGTCTCAGCGCAGGTCTGCCGGCGAAGATGGTCGCCGGGATTCGACGCGCTATGGCATCGGCGTCAGAGCCCCACGCTCGCATCGGACTCGACGGTCGTGTCCGCCCGGTTGATCCCTCGGTCGGTCGGCGACGAGCCGGTGCTCTGCTGCGAAGTCGGCCTCATGCGTCACTACGAGAGATCGCCCGAGAGGCCGGCGTTTCACCAGCAACAGTGCGGGACGTCCGAGTTCGTATAGAGAGCGGACAGGATCTGCCGCCCGCCGTACAGGCTGCGCCTGTCAACCCGGTGGCCCCGGAACCACTGAAGATTCTGTGTGAACTCCAGCGAGATCCTACGCTTCGGCTCACATCGACAGGACGTTGGCTCTTGCGGCGACTGTCTAGTCAGATGATCTCGACCGATGACGCTACTGCTATAGCAGGAACGATCCCTCCGCATTGCCGCGGCCTCATCGCGGATTTCATGCGCTCGTGTGCCGAGCGCTGGTCCACATTAGCCGATGAGCTCGAACAGCGGTGCGAATGAACCGGAAGATTTAGCGGTATCCCTCGGCCTGTGCATTGAAGAGTTCGGCGTACCGGCTCTTCTTCGTGAGGAGGTCGTCGTGGCTCCCGTGCTCGAGGACTTGGCCGTTCGCGATGAGCGCGACGTGGTCTGCGGTCCGGGTCGTGGAGAAACGGTGCGAGATCAGGATGCCTGTCCGTCCGTTGAGGGTCTCACGCCAACGTTCGAAGATAGCGAGCTCCGCGAGCGGATCCAGTGCAGCAGTGGGCTCATCGAGTATCCACATGCAGGGGTCTCGGTACATGAGCCGTGCGAGTGCGATCCGTTGCCACTCTCCTCCCGACAGGTCGGTTCCGTCATTAAACTCTTTGCTGAGCATCGTGTCGAGACCGAGCGGCAAGCGGTCTGAAATGTCCATCGCTCCCCCCGAGCGTAACGCGGTGATGACTCGTTCATCGTCAATACTGTCATCCGGACGCCCCAAAGCGATATTTGTTCGCAGGTCGAACGGATACCGAGGATAGCTCTGGAAAACCACACCCACACTCTGGAGTAGAGTCGTGTGATCGATGTCGTTCAAGTCGACCCCTCCGAAGCGAATCGATCCGCGGGTGGGTGTGTAGAAGCCTAGAAGCAGCTTGACTAAGCTGCTCTTTCCTGCTCCGTTGTCGCCAACCAGGGCGAGGACCGTTCCCGGTTCGACACGAAGAGTCACGCCACGCAGGACGTATCTGTCCGTTTCGGGATACCGGAACCACACATCGTCGATCTCGATGAGAGGGGGAGTGGTCGGTGCGACGGCTGTCTTCACCGGAGGACGTGCAGTGCCATCCTCGTCCGCAGGGTTCGGTGCAGATGCGAGGAGGGTGAAGTAGTCGTCGAGGAAAAGCCCGTGTTCGATGAGTTCAAGAATTCCGTCACCGAGGCCAGAGAGCTCTGTGGCAAATGCGATCACGGCAGCAGCGAGGACAGCTACGTCTCCTGGAGTGACGGTCCCAGCCTCGGCGGCGCGGACCAGTAGGACGAACGCCACGCCGAGGCAGCCAATGGCGATCGGGAGGGTAACCAGGATTCCTTGTCCGGCTGTCCGACGTACCAGCGTGGTGGTGCGCTGGGCCACGTGTTCGCCGAGTTCGCGGTGCTCTGCGGTGAAGTGGCGGGCGAGACCGTAGGCACGTACTTCGGCCGCAGATTCGCGGCTGGTCAGCATGGTTCGTAAGTACTCTTGACGACGTGTCTGCGACGTCGTCTCACGCCACACCGTGAGCAGACGTGAAGTGATCAGTCGACGGGTGATGACGACTGGCACGACAGCGAGTACAGCGAGTACAGCGAGTACAGGCTGTGTGCTCACGATTACGCCCAGGATGCCTATCAGACCGGCGCATCCTCCGAGGACCTGCAAGCTGCTGTCGGTTACCTGAGTCGGCCGCCAATCAAGGTCACCCTTTGCTCGCGCGAGACGATCGTGCCAGGCCGGCTCGTCGAATCGTTGAAACGGAGTGGCAGCGACTGCCCGGACGAGACGCTGCTCGGCCTCGAGCGCCACCCGAACCGTGAGGGCCTCGCGGACGGGCAACGTCATCGTCTGGATCGACAGCGTGAGTGCGATGACCACAGCGATGAGACAGGCCAACAGCACGCTTCCCGTGCCGGGGGAGTCGAAGATGGCGTTCACCAGATCCCGTACCAGCAGCAGTGTCGCCGCTGGCAGGAGAGCCGCGAGAATGGCGAGGGAGGCGGTGATGAGGAAACGCTTCCTGTCTGCATTCCACGCAAGCCTCAGGCCGTCCCGTACGCTCCCGATACCCGCCGACCGCACAATGGTGCCCATCAACGCAGAGTGAAGGCATGGAGGCGGTCGATCTCCTCGAAACCGCATTGGTCATACAAACGGTTCGCGGACGCTCGTTCACGGCTTCCTTCTGGTTCATCGTCATCGACGAACAAGATCACCTGCTCTGCGCCGTCGTCACTCAAGTACCGAAGAGCTGAACCCAGTAAGGCGCGACCAAGTCCGCGACGACGCTGCGCAGGTTCAATGTTAATCCACCACAGGGCGGCGATGCCGTCCTGTGGTCGTTGCACCGTGACCTCTCCGACTATCTTTCCGTCGTCATCGACAATCGCGAGGCCTGCTTCCCCGGACTCATCCGCGGCAATGACGTGACTCGAAGCGATATGGTCCACGGTCGGGAGTTCTGGAGCGGGAAGATCGCGGCGCATGTATCGCCACATGTCGGTCCCAGCGAATCCTCGCGCTTGCAACGCGGCCGCAGTGGCGGACCGATGCGCCACGGGGAGGGCCTCCAGGCCGATACCGAGTGCCGTCGCAAATTGATAGGCCTCGACAACACGCGTGGCGAGACGGCGAACAGAGTGATTGATCAAGAGCTCGACCACTGCTGGCTGTTCACGACCGTGGAGCCAGAGGATGAATCCGACTCCGTCACGGCGGCGCAATGCGAACGACGCCACCCCCACCAGGTCTCCGTCGGCGTTCTCGGCGACCTCGATCACCGGCTTGTCGAGCTCCACCCACCAGTTGTTGTCCACCGGTGACCGTCCGCTGGCGGCGTCCTGCAACATTGATGCGGTGCAGATCGGCTGCCCCGGCACACGATCATCGTTGATAAGCGCGAGAACTGCTTTGGCATCGCAAACAGGGTCGAAGCCGCGCATATGCATCCGACTGCCCATCGTAGAGATCCTCCCACATGATTCATCGTGCCATCGATCTCTGGTCGCATGCACTGATCGCTGTTCGCTTGCCACGCTCCACGGGGCTCAGTCCGGATGTCAAGCGGCGGGCCGATCACTTGCAGAGCGGCGATCAGCCAGGGCTGGCCTTCATCGTCGGGTTGTTGAGCACCGTGTCAGGCGTAGAACAGCGCAGGTCGTCGTCCGCGATCCGGCGGTGCCCGGTGGCGCGGTTGGTGTGGACGGCGTTGACGATGCAGCGGTGCGTGGTCACGCGTACGTAGTGGAAGACCCGGCACGGCCGGCGGCGCTACCATGTTCTGGTCACCCTGCCCGGGGACAGCTCGGTGATCGTGGAGATGTACTTCCCCACCGCCCACGACAGCGTGCTGGCCGTCGCTTCCCCCAGCGCTTCCCACGGCGAGCGTCGCCGCCATGGCCACTGGGGCACTCCCGGCTTGTGCCTATGACCTGCCCACGGTCCGGCGCTGGCTGCTCCCGGACCTGGCTGACTGACCCCCACGACACGACTCACGTACCGCGGCTCGCGGCGGTAGGTGTGTCCGGATCGGTGACAGTGAAATACTGACGGGGTGGGGACTCCGCCGCGGATCACGAGGGACGAGTGCGACGCGGTCATCGCGCGAATCCACCGCAGGCACTCCGACATCGACGATCCTCGCAGGTCAGAGCTCGGAACCGAACCACGCGACGTCGTGTCGTGGGTCCTTCAGCACGGGCACGAGGGCGGTATCCCGCCAGACGTCGCTGCCCGCGACTGCAACGACGCGCTGATCTTGCACGCGTGGTGTTGGTGGGACGAGCGGCGCCGTGAACGTGCACTTCTTCGGCGGGGTCTCGCCCTGGCTGTCACCGCTACCGAACTCGGCTCCGCGCTGGGAATCCGGTCCCGCCAAGGTGTGCGCGATCGCCTCGACCGGCTCGACGCTCTGCTGGTCCACGATCGTCCCGATGAGCAACTCGCTCGCGCCTCACGCCGAGCTCAGTACGATCGGGGCGCCCAGCAACGGTGGCTGCACGACCACCATGTCCAGGCCCGAGCCGTTCTCACCGCGCTCGTCGCTCAGACCCACCGGTTCCTGCGCGGCCTGGGCTCCGCAGAGGCGCCGGCCGGGACAGAACCGGGGGACTCGGATACGGCCACCGCCGCCGGCCCTGGTGACGAGATCGCGGATTGGCTGGCAGAGATCATCGCTGACCTCGCCGTCGACGAGATCACCGCGGCGACGATGGCCCTGGCTGGACTCCTGTCCGGGGCGCTACGCGCCCACCCCGCCGCCCGCAACCTCGATCCGCGCCACCGGCTGCACGCCACTCTCCTCGAACTCGAGGCCCTGCGGTCGGCTCTTGCCCGGGGCCGGTGATCACGAACAGCACCACGGGCTGTCGGATGCCGGCGAGCAGGACCGGCACTGACGCCGGTCTCCTTGGAGATTCGGCGCTCGGAGAACCCGCGGCCGCGCAGCCGACCAAAGGCGCGGGCCTCTTCCATCGGCGTGAAACTCCTGCCGCTGCAGGTTCTCCGCCAGCATTGATACGACGGCATCATCGTCGCCGGCGAGCTCGTCGCGGATCACGCTGGCACCGCCGGCGTCATGGCGGCCTGGGTCGCGGCGGGGCGGCGGTGCCCGGCCAGGATCACCCATTCGGCGCTGGCGTTGAGCTCAACGTCGGGACGGGCGGCACTGAACGCGGTCCGGCTGACGACGACCAGCAGCTGCAGGACGCCGTGCTGGGCGAGCGACGCGGCCAGCGACGTCACGTCGCCCAGTGCGTCCCGCACGTTGTTCGGGTGCGGCACCAGCGCGCCGAGCTCGACGTCGAGCACCCGCTGCCCCGCGGCGGGCGGCTCCTCCACAGGGGCCGCCAGAGCGCCGAGAATGCCGCCGCTCTGCAGCGGAGTGCTTCCTTCCGTCGGAAGCACCCTCGCCCGGCTGCTCTGCGGCGCCACCGCGGCGCCCGATGCGGCTGTGGGCGTAGCCCTGAAGGCCACGGGTGGTTCTGGTCCGTGCCGTCACTGCCGGGCATCGGCGTCGGGCCGCGCTGAACCGGGCCGCGGAGTTGCTGCGGCTCGGGCCGGCGTCGGGCGCCGTCCTGCCGGATCGGCGCGAGGACAGACCCTCACTCACCCGCGGCGAGGGCAACCACCCACCAGCCCTCATGATCGATAGGGTCGCGGCGTTTACCACTGTGGTCGAGACCCGTGCCGAGTCCATCACGGTGACCGGTTCGGATCGGTTGCGCGGCGGGTTCACTGTCGACATGGGGGAGATCTCCGGCACTTTCATGACACTTGCGTGCCTCGCCCCGTACGCGGATGCGCCGATCGAGATGACCGGCATCGCACACGCCCGGCTCAAGGAGTCCGACCGCATCGAGGCCACCGCGCAGAACCTGCGGCGTTGCGGGATCGCAGTGGACACCGGCCCGGACCGGATCACCGTGCACCCCGGACGACCGGGACCTGCCACGATCGACTGCCACCGCGACCATCGCATCGCCATGTCGTTCTCCGTGCTTGGCCTGCGCGCCCCAGGGATCGAGCTCGACGACCCGACGTGTGTCGGCAAGACCTTCCCCGAGTTCCACACCGTGTTCGCCGCCGCGTTCGGAAGCCGCAGTTGAGTCGCCGCGCCGTGGTCGTCCGGGCCGGGTGGATCGCGCGCCGCGTGCACCTGCCGGCGCTGGTGGCCAGCCCGCTCATCGACGAGGTCGTGGTCGTCGACGTGGACCCGGCGGCGTCGACGCAGGCCGCCGCCGAGCTCAACGTGCCGGTGTCGCGATCGGTCGCACGCCCTGCCGGGCCTTCGACGGCGCCGACCTCGTCGTGGTGTGCACCCCGCCGGACAGCCATGCCGACATGGCGATCGAGGCGCTGAACGCGGGCGCCGACGTGATGGTGGAAAGCCGATGGCCACGACGATGCGTGATGCGCAGCGCCGACGCCGGGGTTCGCCGGACGACTCCTCGACTGGGCGAACACAATCCTGCGCACCACCGTCGAGGTCGTCCGCAAGCCTGCCGAGCAGCGCGGATTCACAGTCCTCCCGCGGCGGTGGGTGGTCGAACGGACCCTGGCCTGGCTGGATCACCGCACACCGCCGCCTCGCCCGGGACTACGAACGCCACCCCGCCACCTGCGAGGCCATGATCCGCTGAGCCGCCATCAACAACATCACCCGACGCATCACCTGCGGCAAGCCAGACACCCGCCAGCAGAAGTACGTCTTCACATCAGCAACATGATCTTCTCAAACAGGGCCTGTGCAACAAACGGTGGTTTCGGTCTGACACGCCGGGCCTTGAGGTTCGGCGGGATGGGCACTGTGAGTGATCGCATCAGACCCTGTGGGTTCTGCTGAGGACAAGACGAGCTCGGGGCGGCGGCTCTCGCCCGAGCAGGCCGCTGCGGCGGCGATGGGTCATTTCCCCAGCGAGCAGGCCGTGATGAAATCGCCTGTACCTTGTGACCCGCAGCCTCGACCCGACCGGGCGAGGCCGCACCCGATGGATGATGCGCTGGAAGCCCGTACTCGATGCCTTCGCCATCACCTTCGATGATCGCTGACCGGGCGCCGAGCACTACTGACAACATCGCCGGAACCACCGTTCCCGTTACAGCCCCTCAGCGGGTCCAGATGCCGTTCTTGGTCTGTGTCAGGCCGAGTTGTTGGGGGTCGAGGCAGTCGCCGTGGGGTCGGTGGGTGTCGAACAGTGTGGGGTTGTCGAACACGTGTCCGCATCCGTGGTAGCGGTGGCAGCAGTGTGCGCGGTCGGGGCCGGCCCAGGTGCGTGCGCAGCAGGTGACTTTCACAAGCCCCGGCATGATCAACTCTCTGGTGGTGTGGTGGTGGGGGTGTTCGGGGTGGGTTCCCGGTTGGGGTGTGGCAGGGCGGGTTCGGGGGCAAGCAGCCTCCGTGGAGGGAGGCTGTGGGGCAGCGTGTCGGGACGGTGAGATGACCATCTGCGTAGCGGGAGTCCCGTGCCTGGCTGGCACCTGGCCTCGATGCCGTCGCTCCAGCGCGTCTGACCGTCGATGGACAGGTTGTTCATCGGGAGTGTCCTGTCTTCGGGTGGGGTGTGGTCGTCTGGGTGGCGGCTCGGCGGGTGCGTGTGTGGTGGAGGTGGTTGTGGAGGGCGTCGCGGGCGGCTTGGCGTGCGGCGCGTCCGGCGGGTCGGTCGAGCATGGTTCGGTCGAGGGGTGTGTGTGTGGGCGGGGTTGGTGGGGTGAGTGCGGCTCTGTTGGCGGGGCGGTTCTTGGCTGCTGCGGCGGCGCGCATGGCGCCGATTTGGACGGCGCGGATTTCGTGCAGCCGCCCCTGCCAGGGTCGCAGCCGTGCCCCGATGACTCGTAGGGGGTCGCGGGCGTCGGTGGTGACCGGTCCGCGTGGCTGGTCGGGTCGGTCGGGGTGATGTTCGAGGGCGTGCCGGAGGCCGGCGACGGTGGCGCCGGCCTCCCACCACGGCTTGAGCAGGGCCCGGGCACGCCAGATCTCGATCTTGCTGGCTTTTCGGCCTCCTAGGCCGAGAAGTGTGATTAACGAGAGGGTTGCTGCGTTTCTCGCACCGGGGGTGTCGGGGACGTCGTAGGGATGCCATTGGTGCTGGGGGCTGAGTTGTGTCCGTCTGCCGCCCGACAAGGGCTTAGTAGCTACGTGAGTAGTGGGGAGGTCGCCATTTTCATCCACAGTGGCCTGACCTCGGGAAACCTGGTGCTGCAGGGGAGCGGAGTCGGCGTCGACCGGCAGCTTGGGCAGGGGACTGTGGGTGACCAGGGCGTAGGTCGGGGTACGACCGGCTTCGGTACCCAGGAACTCTGCGCTCGCGCCGGGTTCGACCACGACGAGTAGGCCGCGGTCTCTGGCCCATGCCAGGACCCGGGAGACTGTGCGCTCGGCGCGGTCACCAGCAGCGCCCAGGCGTTGTGTGGTGAGTCCGGTGATCAGGCCGGTGTCCCAGTCCATGTGGCACACCAGTCGCCGCAGGATCGCCGACCAGCTACGCCGCTTGTCTGAGCGCCACTCCTCGTCGTCGACCAGGCGAGCCACGTAATCGAGGGCCTCGCGCTGGTCGAGCAGGACCCGGTACTCGTGGTCGATGAAGTTGCGCCAGCCGGGGTGGGGGGTGTATCCGGCGCGGTGGCGGGCTCGGGCTCGGGCACGACCGCGGGCCAGCGCCCGTCTGCTGGGTGGCAGCGCCCGGCTGGGCCGGCCGGGGCCGTTGGTCGGCCCGGGCCGGGCGCGGGCGGCGCGGCCGCGAGGGGTCCGGCGGGGCGCCGTCCCGGCGCGGACGCCGAAAGTACCGGCCAATGGCTGGTCGCCCAGAGGGAGCTGGTGGAGCAGGCAGAGCTGGGAGAGACCGGAGGCCAGGGTGAACGCGCCGTGCTCGTAACAGAGGGTGCAGAACCCGCTGCCGTCCGCTGGTGTGCGGTCGGATTCTGGGCACGACGAACTTACCCCGTGTCTGTAGTGGTCGAGTCCCGGCCCAGGATGTATCCTGGACACGCGAAAGCGCCCCTTCATGGTTGGTGGGGATTAGGCCCCGGTTCGCCGGGGCAACGACGTCAAGCGGGTGCAGGTCCGGTTGACGTGAGAACGATCCGAGGCGGCCCCCTGGCAGGGGCCGCCTCGTTCTCGTCTAAGAGGCCTTGTTCAGAGGCAGCTCCTGCTGCGTGGTCGCTTTCGGGTAGCAATGCTCGGGGATTGGGCGTCCGAGCGACTCAGCGACCATGCGCGTGATGACCCATGTCAAGGCCAGGCCATCGCGTCGAGCAACTTCTTCAGCTTCTGCGCGAAGGTCTGCCGGGAGGTAGACCGGGGTTGCCATACGCAACCCTTTCGGCTTCGGCCCTGGCTTCTTCCGGGCTGCGCGGGTCTCCATGCCCTACTTTTACCAGGCCGACCGAGGTGCACCTACGCGCCGCGCCGATTCAAAATCTAAATCTGAACACCTTCGGCGGGCCTGCGGTAGCCGGGATGCCGCCCTCGTCACGGCTCTGGATGTTGATATCCCGTCCTATGCCACCTCGAAGCACAAGCCCCTAATGTGGCCGGATGACTAAGATCGTCTCTGAGACCTTCGACCCGGACGCGTGGACACCGGTCGACGGGTTCGACCTCCGCGACATCACCTACCACCGCGCCCGCGACACCGGCGCGGTCCGGATCGCGTTCGACCGCCCCGAGGTCCTCAACGCGTTCCGGCCGGGCACCGTCGACGAGCTCTACCGCGCGCTGGAGCACGCCCGCACCAGTGCCGACGTCGGTGCGGTGCTGCTGACCGGGAACGGCCCCTCCCCCAAGGACGGCAAGCGTGCCTTCTGCTCCGGCGGCGACCAGCGCATCCGCGGCCGCACCGGCTACCAGTACGCCTCCGGGGACACCGCGGAGACCGTCGAGCAGGGCCGCGCGGGGCGGCTGCACATCCTGGAGTGCCAGCGGCTGATCCGGTTCATGCCCAAGGTCGTCATCGCCGTGGTCAACGGCTGGGCCGCGGGCGGCGGGCACTCGCTGCACGCCGTCGCCGACCTGACGATCGCCTCCCGCGAGCACGCCCGGTTCAAGCAGACCGACGCCGACGTGGGTTCCTTCGACGGCGGCTACGGCTCGGCCTACCTGGCCCGGCAGGTCGGACAGAAGTTCGCCCGGGAGATCTTCTTCCTCGGCCGGACCTACAGCGCCGAGCAGATGCACCACATGGGAGCGGTCAACGCCGTGGTCGACCACGCGGATCTCGAGACCGAGGCCCTGCAGTGGGCCCGGGAGATCAACGGCAAGTCACCGCAGGCCCAGCGGATGCTGAAGTACGCGTTCAACCTCGCCGACGACGGCCTGGTCGGCCAGCAGCTGTTCGCCGGTGAGGCGACCCGGCTGGCCTACATGACCGACGAGGCGGTGGAGGGCCGGGACTCGTTCCTGGAGAAGCGGGACCCGGACTGGGCGCCGTTCCCCTGGCACTACTGACCGGGCTGTCGTACCTCCGGCTTCATCCGAGCGGCTTGGCCTCGGCTAGGAACTGTTCGATGACCGCGTTCACCTGAGCTGGGTGCGTCGCCGTCGGCGAGTGCCCCGCTCCGGCGATGATGTTGACCTTCGTGGCATTGGCCAGGCGTTGGCGCATCTGCTCTTGGCGCTCGATCGGGATCGAGTGATCGTGCTCGCCCGCGATGATGAGGGCAGGGGCGTTGATCTCCGAGAGACGACTGGTCACGTCGTCACGCTGTGTCAGACAGTCAACGGGCGCTCCGAGCGGCACTCCGCGCTCGGACCAGACCTTGGCCCAGTGCTCGGCGAGCGGATGGTCTCCCACGATCTGAGACGCGAGCGCTGTGGTGAGCTCGATGGTCGGTCCGTGTTCCTCCAGCGCCGCGAACAACTCGCTGTAGGCCGCGGCGTCGGCCGGGTCGAGGGCGCCGGCCTCGGTATCGATCAGCAGTAGCGCCGCCACACGCGAGGGGGCGGTCAGGGCTGTGCGCAAGGCTGTGAACCCGCCCTGTGATACCCCGCCTACGATTGCGCGATCGATGCCGAACTCGTCCATGAGCTGGGTCTGCACATCGGCTAGATCCCAGAACGTGAACGGTGTTGTGCCGATTGGGCTATTGCCATGCCCTGGCGAGTCCCAGGAAATGATCCGTCGCTGAGGACCAAGCTCCGCCTGGTGGGCGAACATGGTCCCGTCAAGGGCAAACCCGTGGGCCAGGAAAATCGGAGTCCCTTGGCCCCTGGTGTCGCTGACGGCGATCGTCCGGTCGCGCAGCTGCACAGTTGACCATTCGGGCATTCGTCCCCCTGCGTACGGCGCCGGCGGAGCGGCGCCCTGTGTTGCACCGAGCCACCCCGTGGGCCGGGGGCCGACTCCATCGACGACAGCCGAGCCCAGGTGCTCTCGACACCTCCGCGTCCTTGCGGGAGGTAGAGCAACCGTAACAACCTGAGCGCGCGGCGGAGCAGACCTCGACGACTGTTGTTGTCATTGACACAGTTGTACTAAGAAGCGCTGGTCGAGTCGGGTGGACCGACATCTACTCCCAAGTAGAGCTGCAGTGAACTGGCCGGCTCGGGCCACTTGAGCACTTGCGCCCGCAGGTGCAACGTGGTGCCCCGGTCGAGGTCCCGGACCAGCATCTCTTCCTTGTGCCGCCCAAGGGCGACGTCGCCGTCCTCCCACATCCTGCAGAACTCGGGTGACCGCGACAGCTTCTTCATGAGATCGGTGCAGTCAAGGCCGTAGAGGTGGTTGTCCACCATAAGTCCGCGCAGCCAGTCCACGGTCAGATGCGCTTCGCGTTCCCACTCCATCATGATGCGGCGGCTTTCCGGCACGAAGAAGAACCACAAGAGGACGTTTCCGATCTCCGGGTCGTCGATGTGGCGATAGATGCGCGCGTAGACGGGGTTCGCGTAGATCACGTTCCAGGCAGCGTCAACGAATCCGCTGAGAGCCGGTGCAAGGTTGTCGACGTAGGCCTTATTCGCGGTGGTGATAGAGGGAGCTCGTGGCGCGGCGGGTGGATCTGTGGGCCGAAAGCTGCTGAGGTCGTGGAGGTGTTGCCGCTCGGCGTCGGATACTTTGAGTGCGTCGGCGAGGCTCTCGATCAGGGCGAACGAGGGCGCCTGTGCCTCGCCCTGCTCCAGCTTCGTGATGTAGCTGACGCCCCGTTGGGCGAGCGTGGCGAGTTCGGCTCTGCTCATCCCGGCATCTGGACGTCGGCCCCGCTGCGACTGCTGTCGTAGCTGCCGAAGGAAGGTGCCGAAGGCTGGCAGCTTGACCACTCCTGAGCCAACTGCTACAGAGAGTGACGAATCCGGACTCGCGCCTGCCGTCATCAGTGCACCTCCTCTCGGCGCTAACCGCTACTGCAACCCGACCCAGAAGCGATGCGCCCGTTGGTCGGGCGGGAAAGCCAGGCACACTCTAGCGCACAGCAAACTGTGATCTGCACCACACTGTATCAGATGGCTTGACGTTCAAGTACTACTGAACGTAGCCGTCACGGCCACGCCGCTTCTCGCGATTCCCAGCTCGATCGCACGCCAAGGCAATGCTCGCGATACCTCTTACCTGCAGAGATGAGCCGATTGCAGGCCGCGATAAGGGGCGCCATAGTCGAGCAGATACGTAACGTGACAGCTACCCATGGTAGGGGTACCCCCATGCTGGGTACCCCTTTCATTACTCGTTGCACCAAATCTGTCGATCGGGCTTTCATACGTTCCTGCCAAAACTACGAGCGGAAGAGTCCGGAGTGACGACACAAATGCAAGTGCAGGTGCGCCCCGCGTTTGCGGGTGCGTCCTCCTTTCTCGTCGGTTCACCTCCGCAGCGGGTCCGTCAGAACCAGACTCGACGGGGGCTGACAGATGTGAGGGGCGCCATCAGCTGGGATGCGCGGAGGGTGAACGCCAAATGACCGCAGTGGAGCGGGAACCTTCTTCGGTTGCCCCCTCCGGACCGCTGCACATGTGTGAGGCAGAGATTCCGGTGGTCGATCGGCGAGCCCTGGGAGATGTGATGCGTCGCCAGGACGAGATAAGTTTCCACGCCGAGCATCTTTTGTCGTTCGCAGACAGTGGTCCACGCGGCGGACGCCGCCGCTCCGGGCTTCCGCCGCACAGCGATCGGCCTTCGAATGTCGGTACTCCTGGCACCGTCAAGGGCCAAGTATCTCACCCCAGCGCTGCTGACCGCAGGGAGCAACGCAAGCTGACGATGGACCTGCTTCTTGTACGGGAACAAGCGCGGCATCACGGGGAGTGGCAGGACACCCGCAGCGAACTCGAGTTCCTGGTGGAGGCCTCACCGGCAGCGCTAACCGCGCGCCTGGAACGTGACCTCTCTGCCCTGTCGGCGGCAGCCATCAGCGCGCTGGCCGCCATTCGAGCGGCCACCGGAAGCGGAAGCGACGCTGCGCCTGGGGCGGCTGACGGGACCGGACACTGGCTTCCCTCTGCCGCCGCGGCCCTGCGATCGGCCTTGTCCATCGATCTGGCCTTGGAAGCCCAGCAACAGTTCAACGCAGTCCAGGGCGACTGACTATGCCCCCTCCCTCCTCGTGCCCACCCCGGCGCGCTCACGATCGCCCCGGGCGACGACAGGGGCCAAGACATCCGGCCTCGCGACCGCCCACGGCAGCACCAGCAACTCGCGCAAGGTCGACGACCATCGACCGAGACGTAGATCCCACGGCCTCCTGAAGCCCAGGAGGCAAATGAGCCAACAGCCCAGTTTCTATTTTTTGTGAATGAAGTTCATGCAGCATCTATTGGAGGAGACGATGGATGTGCACCCCGTGCCGTCGCTGATGTCGTCTCACCTGGGGCGGTTCTGATGCCGCGCCGCTCGCGTCCCGTGCCGCTCGCCGACGGATCAATGTGGAGGGTCGCGCCAGGGCGGGGATCTGACGGAGCGTCCACCCCCGTTCCGGAGCGCGCCACCCCGAAAGTCGCTGCCCCTGAACCGCGGTGGTCTCCTGCCCGTTCGGAAGCCGCGCCCCGCATCCGCCCTCACCGGGCAGCACCACCAGCGGGTCAGCCGCGATCCCCCGTGGTTCCAGAGGTTCCCGGGACGGAGGGGAACGAGCAGGAGCCACAGAAACTCGTCACGGATCCAGGCGAGCCCACCTCGACGTCTGCTCTCAAGCAGGATGAAGAGCGGCCGGGCGGCGAGCCATCCCTGGTGGCCGGGGAGCCGCAGGGGCGGCCAGCATCGTCGCTTTCCCTCATGGACCTGCCCCAGTCGGCCCACAACGGTCGCGGCCTGCATACCGGGCGAGACGTCACCCGCTACTCGGCCGGCCGGGAGTCCTTCTCACGCTCCGTACGATCGCTGGAGCCCATCTCGGACCTGGAGGCGGCGAGCTTCGCCGGTCGGTTCGCCACCGACTTCCAGTCCTTCGATGAGGACACCCCCACCCGCCGGGCAGAGGTACTGAGGCCTCTGCTCGCTGTCCCCCAGGCCTGCACCTGGGGGTGGTCGGGTGCGGGCAGGCAGCGCGCCGACTCACCACTGCCGGGCCGGATCTACCGGCCGAGCGACACGGTGGTGTTCGTCGAGGTGATCGTCCGTGTCACCACCTACGCGCGCGCCTGCCCGCCCCCCGAGACCCCGCGCCACGCCGGGGCCGCCGAAGTGGAGCTGTCCGGGCTGCTCGGCCCGTCATGCGCCCCGCCCGAGGCGGACCCGGCGTGGGTGGCGGTCGAGGCGAACTGGGTCCGGATGACGGTCCCGATCACCCGCCACGACGACGGCCATCTGGTCGTCGACCCGCACCTGCGCCCCACCGATTCCTCCTGACCCCCACCAAGAGGTAGCTGCTGATGTCCTCCTCCAACGGCACCAACAACACCCCCTCCGCACCGTCCTGGCTGGACGCAGGCGCCGCGTGGGCCGCTCCGGCCACCGGGAACGACGGAGCCCAGGTCCCTGCTGCCCAACCACCGGCCACGCGTGCAACCGCACCCGCCGCCCCGCTGTCTCGACCTGCAGCCGCCCCGGAGGACTTCCCCGGTACCCCGCCGATTGCGCCCGCGGCCTCCACCGAACAGGCCCGGCCGTCGACTCCTCCCCCGTCGGCACCGTCCGCGGCCGCCCCCTTTCAACAGGGGCCGGTTGCCTCGGCGAAAGCGCAGGCGTTCCGCCCGGCGTGGGATGAGGAGACCGGGGTGCTGCCGGGAGCGGTCCGTGAGCGTCGTTCCCGCCCGAAGCAGGGATGGCGTCACCTCGCCTACCAGCTGACCGGCGGCCGGTGGAATCCCGGCCTGTCCGAGGCTGAGGCCCGGCTGCGTGATCAGCTGCAGAAGATCCGCACCCCGCTGCCCGGCCCACACTCGGTCGTGGTCGCCTCGATCAAAGGCGGTATCGGCAAGACCACCGTGTCCGCGCTCCTCGGCCTCGCCCTGGCCGAACACCGCGGCGACCGCGTCATCGCAGTGGACGCCAACCCCGACGCCGGCACCCTCGGCGACCGCCTCGTCGGCGAAACCCACGCTGCGAAGACCACCGTGCGCGATCTCCTCCACGGACTGGCCGGCATCCGGTCAGCGACCGACCTGGCCGGCTACACCCACCTCGCCGCACGCCTCCAAGTCCTCACCTCTGAACAGGAACCAGAACTGTCGGAGACCTTCTCCGCCACCGACTACACCACCGTGCTACAGATCCTGGCCCGATACGCCAACGCGATCGTCACTGACTCGGGCACCGGGATCATGCACTCAGCGATGCAGGCCAGCCTGCGCCACGCCGACTCCCTGGTCATCGTCGGCGCCCCCACCAACGACGGCGCCTCCCGCGCGGCGCGCACGTTCCGCTGGCTGGCCGCCAACGGATACCGCCACCTCACCGAGGACGCGGTGGTGGTGCTGTCCTACGACCGCCACAGCCCCGACATCGACGACCAAGTCATCCGCGACTTCTTCGCCGAACGCTGCCGCGCGGTGATCGTCCTTCCCCCGGACCCGCACCTACAGGCCGGCGGGATCATCGACTTCGACGCCCTCACCCCCGCCGCGCGCGACGCCGCGCTCGAGCTCGCCGCAACCGTCGCCGAGGGCTTCCAGGGCCGCCGCACCCACGGGCTGGCCAGCCACGGGTTCCGCACCCCGCCAAGCGACCCCGGCGGTCCCCGGTGATCAGTCCCCAGCTGGTCGTGGGCGCCGCGCTGGCGCTCACCACCACCCTGACCGCGTCCGGGCTCGTCCCGGCCGCCGCCCCCGAGGGCGGGGTCGAGTGCGGGTGGCGGATCACCGCGGTGCACGTGCTCGCCGAGCTCACCGGCGACACCTCCGCGCGGGCGGAGAAGCTGCGCCGGGCCCTGCTCGACGTCGGCGCGAACAAGCCCGGCTTCATCCCAGCCCAGTGCTACGAGCCCGGCACCGGCAACTCCAGCGGGTCCGGCTCCGGCGGGTCGGGTGGGTCCGGCAACGACTCCAGCGACACCGGCACGGCCCCGAGCACAGGCAACGGCTCGGGCAGCAACGACTCCAGCGGCAACGGCACCGGAGGCACCGGCGCCGACCCGGGGAACAGCTCCGGCGGGACGGGCTCCGGCGGCGGAGCTGCCAGCAAGTGCACGACCACCGCCGCGGACACGCTCGGCTGGGGCGAGCCGAAGGTGGCTGATGAGTTCGAGGGCACCTCGATCTCCGGGGACTGGAACGCCTACGACGGGCCCGGCCACGGCGGCAACGGCCGCCGGACCCCGGACGCAATCAGCGTCGCCGACGGGCAGCTCACCATCACCGGCTCGGAGAACGGCGACGCCGGCGGAATGGCCTGGTCGCCACACAGCCAGCAGTACGGGCGCTGGGAGGGCTGTGCCCAGTCCCCGCCCGGGGCCGGGTCGCTGCACACCCTGTTCCTGCTCTGGCCGACCGCGGAGAACTGGCCCGAGGGCGGCGAGGTCGACTTCATGGAGATCTCCGACGGGACCCGGCAGAAGGTCGAGGGCTTCCTGCACTACGGCTCGGACAACTCCCAGACCCAGGGCTCGGTCGAGATCGACGCCACCGAGTGGCACGCCTTCGCCGTCGAGTGGACCCCCGACAAGATCACCTACCTCGTCGACGGCAAGCCGTGGTTCACCGACGACGACAAGTCCCACAACCCGCCCGGGCCGATGCACCTGACCATCCAGCTCGACTACTTCGGCGGCGACGCCTCAGGCGGCGCGGCGATGCACGTCGACTGGGTCCGCCAGTACGAGCTCACCGGCGGCGACGCCTCGGTCGGGGTCGACGTCTCGGCCGGGCAGGACGGCGTCGACGCCGGCGCCGACGTCTCCCTCGGCGGCTCCACCGGGGCGGACTCGGTTCCGGACTCGAACGGTGACACCTCGCGCGACGACAGTTCCGACGGATCGCGTGACAGCGGTTCTGGGGGTGGTCGGTGATGGCCACGACCCTGGGACACCAGCGCCCCGCCACCGCCGACCGGGCAGCCGACGTGCGCCAAGCGGTGGGGCACGTGGAGTACCTCGACTACACCGTCCCTCCGAACCAACTGGTCCCCGACCTGCACCCCGACCTCGAAGCCTTCGCTCTGGGCGAGCCGGTGTTCGCCACCGGATACCTCGTCGGGCTCCTGGAAGCGCCCTGCATGACCTACCTACGCCGACACCACCTCCAACCAGGACAGACCCTGGTCGGCACCGCGATCGACATCACCCACCGCGCCCCCGCCCACCCCGGAGACCGGCTGATCGCCGCCGCCCGCTGCACCACCGCAACCCACACCGGCACCGATCACCGTGACCGGGGCCGGAGTGGGGGCCGGCGTGGGGGTGGGACGCGGTTCGAGTTCGCCGTCACCGCCCGCAACCACCACAACGGCGTCGTGATCGCCCGCGGCCACATCACCCAGCACCTCGTCGATGTCGACACCTTCCGCACCCGGCTCCCCCGCCCCTGACACAACCCCCCGACACAGCCCCTGATTGAGAGAGCTCGCCCATGAGCCGTGCCTGGCCCCCCGACGCCACCGACTCCGACATCGTCCACGTCCTCGACCACCCCGACGACCACACCGATAGCGGTGGTGGTGGGACGACGACTGATCTGATCCAGCACCTCACAGACAACGGTTTCTTCGCCCGCCGCGCACGACGAGCACGCCGCGCCGCCCGCGCCGAGCACGCCGCCCAGGCCGCTCGCGACGCGGCCCAGACCCACGCCGCCGCGCGATCCACCACCAAGACCGCGACCGACACCGACACCGGGAGCGGGAGCGGGAGCGGGACCGGTGTCGGGTCGAGGACGGCACCGGCGCCGTCGGGAGACGTCGCATGAACCCCACCGCCCACACCGGTCGGGTGGATCGGCCGTGTCCGCCGCCGCTGGTCTGGGATCCCGCCGCTGGGACCTACCGGTGCCCGCTGTGCACACACACCGCCACCCACATGCGACTGGCCGACCAGGCCGTGTTGTTCTGCCCCGACTGCCAGGCCTTCTGGTTCGAGGCCGCAGTGATCCGCGGCCGCGACGGCACATGGGACGACAACGGAACCCAGTGCCCCGCCACCCACACCCTGAACGTCACCGTCGGCGACACACCACTCATCCTGCGTTGCGTCCTGGGCGACACCCACACCGACCTCACCACCCACAACAGCACCGACAGCACCGACAGCACCGGTGGTGCCGGTGGTGCCGGTGGTGCCGGTGGTGCCGGTGGTGCCGGTGGTGCCGGTGGTGCCGGTGGTGCCGGGAATGTCGTCCACATCAGCCGAGACGGGCTGCAGTGGAACGAGGCCCACACCCAGGACCACGCCGCGGACGTGTGGGGGCCGGTCCTGACCGCGGACACCGCACTGCTCGGGCGAACGGCGAGCAGGTGAGCCGGTACTGACCTATCCGCACCCAGCCTGCCCTGACCTGGATGTGAGCCCGCCCCCGGATCACCCGACAGAGGACCTCCGACATGCCCCGACGCCACAAGCCCCGCCCCTCCTGGGCCGCCCACGTCCCCACCTCGTCCCACGGACCGGCCACGCGCCGCACCGCGGTCGCAATGCTGACCGCCGGCGCCCTGATCGGAGGGACCGCGTTCTCCCTGAGCCCGCTCCCGGCCGACCTCGGCCTGACCGCGCTGAGCTGCAACCAGGGCAAAGCCGCCCGGGCCCTCGCCACTGCACGTGAGACCCGCACCCAGACCCGCGCGCTGCTCGCCGACCTCACCCTCAGCGACGACACCCGCGCTCACGACCTCGCCGGTGAGATCGCCGGACTCGGGTTCACCCCCGCGACCCAACCCCCGGGCTGGCGGCAGAAGGCCGTCGACGTCTCCGACCAACTCAACAACTTGGGCGACGCGACCACCGATCCGCAGATCGCGCGGGTCGCCGCCCGCCTGGCCAAGGCCGGACTCGGCCCGACCCCGGCCGACCTGCTCCCCACCGAGCCCCAGCCCCCACAGCCCGGACCGGTCGGTGAGCTCGACCAGAGTCTCGGCGGGGCCGCCGACGGAGCCGTCAACGCCATCAGTGGCGCTGAGGACGCGCTCAACACGGTCACCGCGCCCAAGCCCGCCGCAGACAACTCGACGAACAGCAGCGCAGGCCCGGCAGCGCCGAACCCGCGCCGCCAAGCCGAACCAGCGCTGCCCGAGACCTGTATCGCACCGACCGGGGCCACCACAGCCGCACCCGCAGCACCAGCGCCCCGGACGACACCTGCAGCACCTGCAGCACCGACGTCGTCCCCCGCCGAACCGACACCGACCCCCGAACCCAGCAACACACCCGACGCCGACGCCGACGCCGCTGCCGACGCCGCGGCCCAGCCCGACACCAGCAGCTCCACCAGCTCGCAGGAGCCCCCGGCCGGCGACTCCGACGACAGCGGCGTCCCGACCAGCAGCACCTCCGAGACCTCGACCGAACCGAACACGGACTCCCCCGACAGCACCTCCGGAATCGACTCGGACTCGGGTAGCTCGAACAGCTCGACGTCGAGCAACAGCAGCGGCAGCGGCGAATCCGCTGAGGATCTGGAGAAGGCCCGCATCGCGATCGGGTTGGTCGGGGAGCTGATGCAGGCCCTGGGCGCCAGTCCCGACGCCGGCGCGGACGATCTGCGGACCTCGATCCTGGGTGCGCTCGACCGCGACAAGCTCGAGAAGCTCGGCGCAGACCCCGCGGACCTGGACAAGCTCGACCAGCTGGGCGACCTCACCCACCCGGGCGGGGGCTCCCCCGACTCATCCGGCTCGTCTGGACCGGACTCGTCGGAGTCGGACTCGACGTCTCCGACGTCGTCGGAGACCACCAGCAGCGGCTCGTCCGGCAGCGACTCGTCCAACAGCGACTCGTCCAGCAGCTCTGACTCCTCCAGCTCGTCCACCGGCTCGGGCTCGTCGGACGGCTCTGTGGGTAGCGGGACCGGATCGGGATCGACGCAGGAACCCTCGACCGAGTCCGCAGACACCGCAAGCGCCGGCAGTGCTGGCGATGCCTGGGAGGCGGGCGCGCAGAAGCTGGCCGAGCAGGTCCACCAGGCAGCTGATGCCGACCCGCTGGCCGAGCAGCTGGCCGACAAGCTCGACGCCGCAGGGATCGGCTCGCAGAACGGGACCGCCAGCTCCAGCTCGACCAGCTCCAGCCCGGACAGCTCCAGCCCCGACAGCGGGCCCGCCCAGCCCGATGAAACGGGCGCGGGGCAGGACAGCTCGGGTAGCGCGCAGCAGCAGCCCTCCAGCAGCGGAGGGGACAGCACCGACAGCGGCACTGACGGCGGCACCGGGACCGGCTCCGGCGGGGCGCAGGAGTCCTCGGGCGCGGCGCAGCAGCCCCAGGCCGGCGAGACCATCCAGCGTCCCGGCGCCACCGGCAGCAACAACACCGCCACCGGAAACACCGGCACCGGCACCGGTGTTGGTCAGCCGCAGGGCGGCCAGAGACAGGACGACACGACACCGTCCGGTGACGGTGATGGCACTGCGGGCGGTGTCCCCTCGGGTGGGCAGGGCCAGACCGGCTCTGCCAGCTCCACGGGAGGGGAGGCGCCGCGCGACCCGGAAAAGGCCCAGGAAGCAGCCACCCAGGGCGACGCCGCGAGTGACGGTGCGCGTGCGGCCATGTGGGATCGGCTCGCCCGGTGCGAGTCCGGCGGGAACTGGGAGACCAACACCGGCAACGGCTACGAGGGCGGCCTGCAGTTCAGCCCGGCCACATGGAACGCCTACGGCGGCACCGGATCGGCGCACGAGGCCAGCCGCGAACAGCAGATCGCCGTCGCGGAGAAGGTCCAGGCCGAGCAGGGCTGGAAGGCCTGGCCCGCGTGTTCCCGGCGACTCGGGCTGTCCTGAACGATGACCACCAGCACGCCGCGCACAACGCCGACCACCGCAGCGACCACCACCGCAGCGACCACCCCCGGAGCGCTCGCTACCGCAGTGCTCGCCACCTGGGTGGTCGTTGCGGTAGCCGCTACGCTGATCGTCACAGCTGCCGTGGTGGCGCTGTGGACCTCCGACGCTCCGCAGGGCGATCGGATGGTGGGACTCGGGTCGGCCGCTTCGTGGGGAATGCCGGCCGACCCGAGGACCCCCACCACCCCCACCGAGCGTGCCGGGTTTGCTGCGCCCGGGCCGGTGCAGGGCCAGGCCGGACCTGTCGTGGGCGGCCTGGCGGCGACCTCGGTCGGGGTGCTGGTCGTCGACGGCGGCCGCCACCAGTGCTCGGCCACCGTGGTCGCCTCGCACTCACGCAGGGTGCTGGCCACCGCGGCGCACTGCGTGTGGCTCGACGGGGCCTGGCGAGTCGACGGCGCGTTGTTCATCCCCGGCTACGCCGCCGGCGAGGAGCCCCTGGGCCGGTGGGCGGTCGACACCGCGTATGTCCCCCCGGCCTGGCAGGAGGCCAACTCCCCCATCGAAGATGTTGCCGCCCCCACCGACTACGCGTTCGTGACCCTGCTCCCCCGCGACGGCGTCGCGCCCGAACAGGTCCTCGGCGCCCAAGGCATCCGCTTCACCACCCCTGACACCCACCCCGACACGCGACTGCCGGTCGCCGCGCTCGGCTACCCCGCGACCGGCATCTACGACGGCCAGTCGCTGCGCGGCTGCGACGGCCAGGCGACCGTGCAACCCTTCGACCGGCCCGACCGCCCGTCCGGACAGGTCCTGGCCCTGAGCTGCGACATGACCGAGGGCGCCTCCGGCGGGCCCTGGCTTGCCGGCCCCGACGCCGCCGCGGGCCGCGGCCAGGTCATCGGCGTCGTCTCCGGCGGCGACGACACCACCCTCGTCTCCCCGCGCTTCGACGACACCGCCCGAACCGTGTACGAGGCCGCCGACTCTGCCGCGCTCGGACCCAAGCAGCCCACGAGCAGGCCGAGTCCGTCCACGCCCGATCCCGTCGTCGCTCAGACCGCACCTCGAGGAGGCACTCGATGACCTCACCCAGGAACGCGGCCGACCCGCGCCATCACTGGACCACCCCCACGCAGCCACGTAGCCCGTATGAGCTCAACCAGATCCTCGGTTCGGCGGCGCGCTCGCGCGCACCCGGAGGGCTGGAGATCGTCGACAACGAGGACCTGGTCAACGCCGCCTCCGCGGCCGCAGCCGCCGCCGGCGCCACAGCGGACGAGGACTACCGCCCCGACCCGATCGACGTCGCCGCCGACCTCGGCGCCGCCACCGACACCGCCCAGACCCGCACCCGCACAGTGTTCCCGCAGTCCCGGCCGGTGTCCTGGGCCGCATTCGGCCCGCTGATCCCGGTCCTCGCCGGCTCCGCCGGAGCCGGAGCGTCCTGTGTCGCCGCCGCGATCGTCGACGCGCTGCAGCAGGACCAGCGCTGCGCGCTGCTCATCGACGCCGACGACCCCGCCCGCTCCGGGCTCACCACCGCCGCGGCCACCACCGGACCCTGGACCCGGCAGGTCAACCAGCACCTCACCGTCCGCTACAGCTGGCGCGACGACGCCCTGCTCGCCCGCCTCGAAACCGCCCTGCCGACGATCACACCCGGGATGGTGCCCCCACCCCCGGACTGGCTCCCCGACCCCGCACCCGACCCCCTGCACGCCACCGTCGTCGACCTCGGCCACGGCGGCTGGCGCGCCGCCGCCACCCCCCTCTACGGCGCCGGGGGCTGGCTACGCCGCGGACTACCCACCCAGCGCCCGATCCTGGTCGTACGCGCCACCCGGCCCTCGCTGCGCCAGGCCGAACAGCTCCTGGCCCGCCTCGACCCGTGGATCCGGCGCGGGCTGGCCACCCCGATCTACCAACTCATCGTCAACGGCACCCGCAAATGGCCACCCGGGGTCACCGGCGCCGCCGGACCCCGGATCGCCACGCTGCTCGACGAAGCCCTGTTCGTCCCACACGTCCCCACGTGGGAGGTCGGCGGGGTCACCGACGAACCCAGCCCCACTCGCGCCGTCGACGCGCTACGCCCGCTCCTCGCCTCCTGGCGACTCATCCCCTCCCCGAGACGCCGCTGACCGGCCCGCCCCCTGTCTGACCCTGCTGAGTCCGGCGGTCCCACCCCGACACCAGCCCACGACGTTCGCCCCACGCCACACCGCCCATCCCACCTCCTGCGGAGTCCACGCCATGTCTGCCATCCACGTGATCAGCGAGTCGCTGACCCAGATCCACTCCTCGGGACTGCTGTCGGATGCACTGCCGGCGCAGGACATCCCCAACCCCGGCCCGAAGGTCCCACCCGGCGCCCAAGCCATCCAGGACGTCGTCGGCTACGTCATCTGGATCGCCGGGATCTGCATCCTCGGCCTGTTCTTCGGCGGGATCGTCGCCTCCACCGCCGGACGGATGTGGGACCACCACGGCTCCGGACGCACCGGCGCCCGCATGATCGTGTCCAGCCTCGCCCTCGCCGTCCTGTTCGGCCTCGGCTACACCCTGGTCACCCAGTTCGCCGCCGGAGCCAACTGATGGCCCGCCTGCTGGATCCCCACAACCCCGACCCCCACGGGTCGCGTATCGACCTGCGCCCGGGCCGACCGCGACACCCACGCTCGGCAGGCGGGAGACGGCGCGCGCTACTCATCCTGGGCTCGGCCGCCGTGCTCGTGTTCGTGCTCGTCGTCGCGCTGATCGTGTCGCTGACCAGCATGTTCGACAACCCCGCGGGCTCCGCCGCAGGGGCGCCGCCGCAGCCCGCGCCGATCGGGACCGGCGACAGCGCCTCCGGACCTGCGGCCGAGGCCGAACTCGCCGCCCGCCCCATGCTGCAGATCCCCCTGGCTGCGATCCAGCCCCACGCGTTGTCCACCCGCACCGCGGGACCACCGATCGTGCTCCCCGCACCGCAGCAGTTCGTCGCGACCCTGGTTCCGACCGGGTTCCCCGACACCGCTGAGGGTGCGGTCGCGCAGCTGGTGGAGTTGATGAGGGTCGGGTTGTCCGGTGGGGACCCGCAGGTCTGGGCCCAGACGTACAACTCCGTCGCCGAACCCGGCGCTCAGCCTGCGAGCCGGACCACGACCAGCAACGACCTCGCCGACCTCCGTCGCGGTGCGCATCTGCGACCCACCGGGCCGTCGTCGAGCGGGCTGCGGATGTCGTGGACCCCGACCAGTGCGATGGTCAAGGGCAGCACCGCCGACGGCACCTATGTCGTGGCCTGTGCCCTGGGTGAGTTCGTCGCCGACAACAACGGCCGGGTCGTCTCCTTCGGCTGGGGCGACTGCCTACCGATGCGACGCGTCAACGACCAGTGGAAGATCGCCTCGGGTCCGACCGCGGCCACCGCACCAAGCGCCTGGCCCGGAAGCGACGAGGCCATCGCCGCAGGCTGGCGGGACATCCAGCGATGACTTCCATAGCGATGACCTCCATACTGCTCATCCGGTATCCCACCCCGGTGCCACCCCCGCTGCCCGAACCCTCCCCCGGCGGTGGGTCGTCCGGGAAAGGCGACTCCGGCTCAGGGTTCCTGGGCTCGATCGTTCAGTCCGGATTCGACGCCGCCATGCAGAAGGTGTGGGACGCCGGGGTGTGGGTCCTACGCGCCGGGTTCGAACTCGCCGACCAGGTGTCCTGGGTCGACCCCAGCACCATCACCGGCCAGGCCGGGCAACGCCCGACCCCACCCAACCCCGCCACCGCTGGAGACGCCCCCGGCGCTGCCACCGGTGCTGGCGCCGGTGCTGCGGATGCCGCCGCGGCGGCCGGTGAGCAGAGTCTGTCGTTGTGGTCGTCGCTGGTCGCGCTGGCCACCCTGATCGCGCTGGGCCTGTTCTTCTACCAGCTGATCTCGGTCGCGCTACGCGGCGGGCGCGGCATGTTCCGGGCGTTCACCGGCCCGCTGCAGTTCGGGATGGCGATCGCGCTGACCTCCGGCATGGTCGCGGTTCTGCTGGGCGCCGCGGACGGGATGGCCACGTTCTTCCTGTCCCAGCTCGGCGGTGACCCGACGTTCGGTGCGGTACTGGCCCACGACACCGTCGCCGCCCGGGTCGGGGACAACCCCGACCTCGCCAACACAGAAGACAACGTCCGCTCGATGATCCTCGGGCTGGCCGCGTTGTTCGGGGTCATCCCGGCCGGGATCGGCTTCGCTCTACAGATGATCTTCCGCCAGGCCGCGATCCTCGTCCTGGTCGCCACGATCCCGCTCTTGGCCGCGATGCTGGTCACCGACTCCACCGCGCCCTCGTTCTGGCGCGGGGTGCGCTGGCTACTCGCCGCGATCCTGATGAAACCCGCCCTCGCGCTGGTCCTGCTCATCGGGGTCTCGGTCATGAGCAGGGCGACCGGGGTCGCCGGGCTGCTGGCCGGGACCGCGGTGCTGCTGGTGTCACTGTTCTGCCCGATGGTGCTCTACCGGCTCCTCGCCTTCGTCGACCCCGGCACCGGCGCGGGAATGGCGCTACGGGCAGGCGGCGGGGATTCCCGGGGCTCGTCGGCGCCGGGCGCCGATGGGGGCACCAGTGAGTCGATCAACGTCGCCCGCATGGCGCGCTCGGGCAGCGGCGGTGGTGGGGGCGGGCCGTCGGCCGGGGGCGGTGGCGAGCTGGGCGGCTCCACTGCCGCCTCCCCCACCGGTGGGTCCACCGCGGCCGCCGGACGCGCCGGCGGTGCCGGAGCTGCGGGCGGTGGTTCGGCCGCGGGTGGCGCGGCGGCCGGGCTGGGCGCGGCCGGTGGAGTTGCGGCCGCGGCGGTCGTCGGCGGCTATATGGCCACCAAAGCCGCCGCGGGTGCCGCCGGGGGCTACGGGTCGGCGCAGATGGCCCAGACCGGTGTCGGGCACCCCGGCGCCGCACCCGCCGGCGGGGGCGGTGCAGACGTCGGCGCGGCCACGCGCGGCGCCCATGCAGGGACGACCGCGACCTCGGGCTGGTCCGGCACCCCACCTGATGACCCCCACCCCGGCGACGGCCCGGACAACGGCGGCCCGGACAACGGCCCCCTCGACCCCACCCCCGGACCGGGACCCGACCCCGGTCCGGTCCCGGTCCTGGTCCGGTCGCTGCGCAGCCCCCTGACACCGGCCACCCCGCCCCTGGCCCGGACACCGGCCCACCGACGCAGCCGGGTCCGGCGCCGCGCACTCCTGAGGCCCTCCCGGTGGACACC
>NZ_JAHLJD010000025.1:0-10381 GCF_020496225.1 Pseudonocardia sp. ICBG162 | reverse complement strand
GGCAGGTAGCGGTCGAGCTCGCGGGCGATCACGGCCGGGTAGGCGCCGAACTCGTCGAGCACGGTCAGCGTGGTCTCGTAGAGGCCGTCGAGGGCGAAGAACGCGTCCGGCAGCGCGACGCGGCGCACCACCGAGCAGGAGACGTCGCCCTCGTTCCACTGGGAGCCGGCGAGCTCGGCGGTCATGACCGACAGGCCGCGCAGGATCACCATGAGGCCGTTGATGCGTTCCGCGGAACGCGCGTTCATCTTGTGCGGCATGGCGCTGGACCCGACCTGGCCGGGGGCGAAGCCCTCGGTGGCGAGCTCGGCACCCGCCATCAGCCGGATCGTCGTGGCCAGCGACGACGGCGCGGCGGCCAGCTGCACCAGCGCGGTGACGACGTCGTGGTCGAGCGAGCGCGGGTAGACCTGCCCGACGCTGGTGAACGCCTCGGCGAACCCGAGGTGGGTGGCGACCCGCTGCTCCAGCTCGTCGAGCTTGGCCGCGTCGCCGTCGAGGAGGTCGAGCATGTCCTGGCTGGTGCCCATCGGGCCCTTGATCCCGCGCAGCGGGTAGCGCGAGCGCAGGTCCTCCAGCCGGGCGTGCGCGACGAGCAGCTCGTCCGCGGCGGAGGCGAACCGCTTGCCCAGGGTGGTGGTCTGCGCGGCGACGTTGTGGCTGCGCCCGGCCATGACCAGCTCGGCGTACTCCGACGCGCGACGCCCGAGCCGCGCCAGGACCGCGACGGTCCGGTCGGCGACGAGCTCCAGCGACAGCCGGATCTGCAGCTGCTCCACGTTCTCGGTGAGGTCGCGGCTGGTCATGCCCTTGTGCACGTGCTCGTGGCCGGCGAGGGCGTTGAACTCCTCGATGCGGGCCTTCACGTCGTGCCGGGTGACGCGCTCGCGGGCGGCGATCGAGCCCAGGTCGACCTGCTCGACGACGGCCTCGTAGTCGTCGATGACCGACGACGGCACCTCGATGCCGAGGTCGCGCTGGGCACGGAGCACCGCGATCCACAGCCGTCGCTCCAGCTGGATCTTGTACTCCGGAGACCAGAGGCGGACCAGCTCGGGGCTCGCGTAGCGCGCGGCCAGCACGTTGGCAATCACGTGGCGCGATGATAATGGCTGGTGGGGGCCCTGTGACCGGCGGGAGCGCGGCCTCACACCCGGGGCAGGGACTCCAGCACCTCGTGCAGCGCCTCCCGGCCGACCGCACGCGGGTCGGGGTCGGCCTCGATCAGCGCGGTGAGCACGACGCCGTCGACGAGCGCGGTGAGCCTGCGGACCTCCCCCGGCCCCGGGCGACGGCCGGTCGCGCGGGTGAGCGCCTCGTCGAGCAGGGCGTCGAACTCGACGCGCTGGGCGCGCAGCAGCCCGGCCAGGAACGGGCGACGGCCGGACCCGATCAGCCGCTCGAACCGGGCCAGGACGGCGTCGAGGCCGTCGGTGCGCGACCGCGGGCCGAGCAGCAGGTCGAGCACGATCTCGGCCGGGTCGTCACGGCGGGCCAGGCAGGCGTGCGCGTCGGCCAGCTCGGCGTGCGCCAGCCGGTCCAGCGCGGCGCAGACCAGGTCCTCCAGCGAGGAGAAGTAGTAGGTCGTGGCCGCCAGCGGCACCCCGGCCCGCTCGGCGACGGCGCGGTGCCGGATCGCGTCGAAACCGCTCTCGGCGAGCAGGTCCGCGGCCGCCGCGACGAGCAGGGCGCGGCGCCGCTCACCCTTCTCGGTCTGCTTCGGGGCCGCCATCGCCACATAGTGCCAAGACAGGACCCGTCCGGACGAGTGAGATACCGGACTCGACGCCCAGGTCGGACGGGGTGACCGTGACCGTTTCGTGACCCTGCCGTTCTCACCGCCGCGGGGATGGAACACACTGGTGGTGTGCGCCCGTCACCCAGAAGCCGCTGGTCACCGCGCGGTGGTGCGCGCGGGGCGGCGGCCGCCCCGGCCCCCGGCGAGCCCGTCGACCTGCGATCGGACACCGTCACGCTGCCGACCGAGGCGATGCGCCGGGCGATGGCCGAGGCCGAGGTCGGCGACGACGTGCTCGACGGCGACCCCACCATGCGCGAGCTGGAGGAACGGGTCGCGGGCCTGCTCGGCGCCGCCGACGCGCTGTGGACGCCCACCGGCTCGATGGCGAACCTGATCGCGCTGATGAGCCGGCTCGGCCGCGGCGACTCCTTCCTCGCCCCCCAGGGCGCGCACGTGCTCGACTTCGAGCTGGGCACGGCCGCCTGGCTGGCCGGCGGGATGCCGCGGCCCCTGCCGCACGACGCGGGCCCCGGCAAGGTCACCGCGGCCGCCGTGCGCCGGGCCGCCGCCGACGACGGCTTCTACGCCTCCCTGCGCCCGGTGCTGCTGTGCCTGGAGAACACCCACAACTCCGCGGGCGGCACCGTGACCGCACCGGAGGAGCACGCCTCCGTCGCCGCCGCGGCGCGGGCCGCCCGGCTCTCGGTGCACCTCGACGGCGCCCGGCTGTGGAACGCCGCGGTCGCGCTCGGGGTCCCGCCGGGCGCGCTGACCGTCGGCGCCGACACGGTCGCGGTCTGCCTGTCCAAGGGGCTCGGCGCGCCGGTCGGGTCGGTCGTCGCGGGGTCGGCGGAGTTCGTCGAGCACGCCCGGCGGCTGCGCAAGATGCTCGGCGGCGGCGTCCGGCAGGGCGGGGTGCTGGCCGCGGCCGGGCTCGTCGCGCTGGAGGACATCGACCGGCTCGCCGAGGACCACGACCTCGCGACGCGGCTCGCCGCCGGGCTGCGCGAGCGCGGCTGGCGGGTCCGCGAGCCGCAGACCAACATCGTGCTGGTGGACGTGGCCGACGTGCGCGGCACGATCGCCGCGTTCGCCGAGGCCGGGGTCCGCGCCGGCGCCATCGCGGGCAAGCTGCGGCTGATGACCCACCGCGACGTCGGCGGCAAGCACATCAAGGCGGCGCTGGACCGGATCGGCGAGGTCGGCCCGTCCAGCACCGGCTCCCCCGGCGGCCCCGCGCCGCTGCCCCGCACCGCCCTCGGCGGCTGAGCCCCCGGGGCCCCGCCCCGCGCCGCCCTCCGCCGGCGCTCCGGGTCGCCTCCGGCCCCGGCGCCGGACGTGCCCGCGGCACCCCGGGCCGGGCGCTCCGGGCGCCCCTCGTCGCCGCCGTCACAGTGTCGCGCCGGGTCAACTCACTGTCGTCCGAGGTCAAGTCGGCCCGCACGATCGGGTCCACACTGGGCGACGGCCGGACGCCGGAGCAGGCGTCGGCCTAGGCTTCCGCCGCCGTCGCGCCCGTGCGTACGCACCACCGGGCGCCGGTGGCTCCGACCCACGACCGGTGCCGGTGAGCTGCGCGGACCCGCGATCGCCGGGTGTCGTGCGGCCCGGGGCGCCCAGGACAGCAGGACCGTCATGACCAGCTCCGCCCCCTCGCCCGCTCCCGATCCCGAGGCCGCCCCTGATCCCGAGGCCGCCCCCGGCCCCGAGGCGGCCCTCGTCGCCGAGGGCGTCGCCGTCGACGGCACCCACGGGGTGCTGCTCGAGCCGACCTCGCTGCGCGCCGTCCCCGGTTCGGTGCTGCTGGTCGCGGGCACCCCCGGCTCCGGGCACACCGCGCTGGCGCTGGCGCTGGCCGGGCGAATGCGGCCCGACCACGGCACCGTGACCCTCGACGGCGACGACGACCCGCGCCGCCTGCGCCGCGCCGTCGCCGTCGTCGACACGCCCGGGGTCAGCGAGCCGGAGCCGGTGCTGCCGCTGCGGACCGTCGTCGGAGAGGAGCTGGCGATGGCCGGGCGCGGCACCACCCCGCGGGCGGTCACCGAGTGGCTGGGCGCGCGGGGCGCGCAGAGCTGGGTGCGCTCGCGGTTCGAGGACGTGCCCGCACCCGTCCGGATCGGGCTGATGACCGCACTCGCCGCGTCCCGCCCCGGGGTACGGGTGCTCGTGCTGAGCGCGCCGGACCGGCACGGCGGCACCCCGGTGACCTGGTGGCAGGTGGCCTCCGAGCACGCCCGCGCCGGGTTCGCCGTCGTCGTGACCTGCACCGAGGGATCGGCGGCGCTGCTGGGGGTGCCCGGGGTGCGGCTCGGCGGCGGCGACGCCGGCGCGCTGCCGGAGCCGCCCGGGCGGCACAGCAGGCCCGAGGACCCGACGGGGCCGCTGACCGTCGTCGCGCCGCAGGGGGCCGACGACCTGCCGCAGGGCTGGACCCGGCGGCTGCTGCGCCGCCGCCCCGCCGGGGCCGCGGACGCTCCGCCCCCCGGCACGGCGGAGCCCCCGCAGGACGCGGGTACGGCGATCCTGCCCGGGGCGGACCCCACCCCCGGGACCACCGACGGCGACGAGAGCACGGAGCGGACCTCATGAGCGCGATCAGGATGGCGATCAGCGAGCTGCGGCGGATCACCGCCGGGCGGCTGCCGGTCCTGGCCGTGCTCGCGCTGCTGATGATCCCGATGCTCTACGCGGGCTTCTACCTCTACGCCAACGGCGATCCCTACTCCCGCCTGGACCAGGTGCCCGCCGCACTCGTCGTCGACGACGCGGGCGGCACCGACGCCGACGGGAAGACGCAGAACGTCGGCCAGGACGTCGCGAAGGAGCTGACCGACTCCGGCTCGTTCGACTTCCACCGGGTCTCCGCCGCCGAGGCCGACCGCGGCGTGCGCGACAACGTCTACACCTTCGCCCTGACGATCCCGCGCGACTTCACCGCGGCCCTGCAGTCCTCCGGGGACTTCACCCCGCGCCAGGGGATCCTCGTGCTCACCACCAACGACGCCAACAACTACCTGGCCCGCACGATCGCCGACACCCTCACCACCCGGGTCCGCGAGTCGGTCGCCAAGGAGGTCGGGACGCAGGCCGCGGACCGGTTCCTCACCGGCTTCTCCACCATCCACACCAAGACCCAGGAGGCCGCGGACGGCGCCGGGAAGCTCGCCGACGGCGCGGCCACCGCCCACGACGGGGCCGGCCGGCTGGCGTCCGGCGCCGGTGAGCTGGCGACCGGGCAGCGCAAGCTCCTCGACGGCGCCCAGCAGCTCTCCGGCGGCGCGGGCGAGCTCGCGACCGGGGCCGGGACCCTCGCCACCGGGGCGGGCACCGCCGCGACCGGGGCGGACCGGCTGTCCTCGGGCGCGGGCGAGCTCGCGACCGGGCTGGGCACCCTGCGCAGTGCCACCGCCGACCTGCCCGCGCAGTCGCGACAGCTGGCCGACGGCGCCCGCCAGGTCGCCGACGGCAACGCGCAGCTGGCCGCGGCCGGGGACCGGGTCGCGCAGGAGAGCGCCCGGCTGGCCGACCAGCTCGACGCCGCCGACGGCACGATCGCGGCGAACCTGCGCGAGCGCGGGTTCACCGAGGAACAGGTGCAGCAGGCCCTGGCCGCGCTGGCGACCGCGAAGCAGCCGCTGGTCGACGGCAACACCCGCGTCCAGCAGGTGTCCGGGCAGCTCGACCGCCTCGGTTCCGGCGCGGGGCAGGTCGCCGACGGCGCCGAGCAGCTCGCCGCGTCGGCCCCGCAGCTCAGCCGCGGCATCGCGAGCGCCGCCGACGGCGCCGGGACCCTGCGCGACGGCGCGGCTGAGCTGTCCGGCGGCGTCCGGAAGCTCTCCGCCGGCGCCACGCAGCTGTCCACCGGCGCCACCGCGCTGCGGACCGGGGCGGACCAGCTCGTCGCCGGGGAGCGCACCGCCGTCGACGGGACCGACCGGCTCGCCGACGGGGCGCGCCGGCTCGACTCGGGCACCGGTGAGCTCGCCACCGGCGCGACGCAGCTGCACGACGGCCTGGCCTCGGGCCTGGACGACATCCCGAACCCGGCCCCGGGCGTCCGGGAGGCGACCGCCGCGAACATCGGCGACCCCGTCGCCACCCGCGACGTCGCCTACTCCCAGGCCGATACCTACGGCGCCGGACTGGCCCCGTTCTTCATGGCGCTCGCCACCTGGATCGGCGGCTACGTGCTGTTCCTGCTGGTCCAGCCCCTGTCCCGACGGGCGATCGCGGCCGGGCAGAGCCCGCTGCGCATCGCGCTGGGCGGCTGGATCCCGGCCGGACTGCTGGGGGTCGTACAGGTCACCGGCATGTACGCGGTGGTGTCGCTGCTGCTGGGGATCACCCCGGTGCACCCGTTCGCGACGCTGGCGCTGCTGTGGCTGACCTCGATGACGTTCACCGCGATCGTGCACGCCCTCAACGCCCTGCTCGGCGCGGTCGGGCAGTTCCTCGGGCTGGTCCTGATGGTTCTGCAGCTCGTCTCGGCGGGCGGCACGTTCCCGTGGCAGACCATCCCCGGGCCGCTCTACCCGGTGCACCACGTGATGCCGATGGGCTACGCCGTCGACGCGCTGCGCCACCTCATGTACGGCGGTGAGCTGGCCGGGGTCGTCGGGACGGCGGTGCCGGTGCTGCTGGCCTGGTTCGTCGGGGCCCTGGCGCTGGCGACGTTCGCGGCGTACCGCAAGCGGGTGTGGACGGCGACGGCGGTGAAGCCCGAGCTGGTGCTCTGAGGCCCGCTCAGACCCAGGCCCGCAGCCGCTCCAGCGCCTCGGTGATGCCCTCGGGCGTCCCGGCGCCGGAGAAGCGGATGTAGGCGCCGCCGTCGACCGGGTCGAAGTCCTGCCCCGGTGCGACGGCGATGCCGGTCTCGGCGAGCAGCCGGTAGGTCAGCCCCATCGAGTCCTCGCCCGCGCGCAGCAGGTGCGCGATGTCGGCGTAGACGTAGAACGCGCCGTCGGCGGGGGCGAGCCGGGTGATCCCGAGCCCGCGCAGGCCGTCGAGCAGCAGGTCCCGGTTGCGGCCGTAGCGCACGACGTGGGAGTCGGCCTCGGCGTAGCTCGCCTCGTCGAACGCGGCGAGCGCCGCGTGCTGGGGCAGCGCGGGCGGGCAGACGGTGAAGTTGCCGGCCAGCCCCTCCACGGTCCGGCGCAGCCGCGGCGGGCACACCAGCCAGCCGAGCCGCCAGCCGGTCATCGAGAAGTACTTCGAGAACGAGTTGACCAGCACGGCCTCCCGCGAGGTCTCCCAGGCGCTGCTCGTCGCGGGGCTGCCCGGGAACGTGATGCCGTGGTAGATCTCGTCGCTGACGAGCTGGATGCCGCGCTCCTCGCAGTACGACGCGAGCGCCGCCAGCTCGGCGGGGTCGAGGACGGTGCCGGTGGGGTTCGCCGGGCTGGCCACGATCAGGCCCTTCACCGGCTCGTCGAGCGCCTCGAGCATCTCCACGGTGGGCTGGAACCGGGTCGCCGGACCGCACGGCAGCTCGACGACCTCGCAGCCCAGCGCGGCGAGGATGTTGCGGTAGCAGGGGTAGCCGGGGCGGGCCATGGCGACGCGGTCGCCCGCGTCGAACGCGGCGAGGAAGGCGAGCAGGAACCCGCCGGAGGACCCGGTGGTGAGCACGACGTCGCCCGGGTCGACCTCCAGGTCCCGGGTGCGCCGGTAGTGCCCGGCGACGGCCTCGCGCAGCTCCGCGATGCCGGGGGCGACGGTGTAGCCGAGTACCTGCTCGTTCAGGGCGGCGACGGCGGCCGCGCGCACCGGTTCCGGCGCCGGGGTCGACGGCTGCCCAGCCGAGAGGTTGATCAGGTCGCCGTGGGTGCGGGCCCGTTCGGCGGCGGCCGCCCAGACGTCCATGACGTGGAACGGGGCGACGGCGGCACGGGCGGCGACGGTCAGGCGGGTCACGCCGCCGAGCCTAGGCGGCGGCCCCGCACGGGACCGGACCGCGCGCCCGGGCGGGAGCCCGCTCCCGGGCGCGCGGTCGTTCACGAACCGGGGCGGGCGCGGGGCCCGCCCGGTGTCACTCGGCCTCGAAGCCCAGGGCGTCGACGACGGCGCCGATCTGCGCGTCGGTGTCGGCGACGGTGTCGTCGAGGTACTCGGCGACCGGGGTCAGCTCGGCCGCCTGCGCGGTGCCGGTGAGCGCCAGGGCGGCGAGCGGCGCGGCGACGACGCCACCCACGAGGGCGAGGGCGCGACGACGACGGGCCTGCTGGGGAGCGTGGGCCATGGTGATCCTCCTGTGGTTCAGGGACACCGGCTGTGCCCCTGTGCCACAGGACGATTCCTCGACGAACCGGTGGAGATCAAACCCTGGTGTCCGGTTTTACCGGCTCTTCATGATCATCGAACAACCGGATACGGAGGCCCAGGTCAGGCCATTCGGACTATTGGCGTTGCGCCATGCGGCGGTAACACCCGCGCAACATCAGGCCTGCGCGACGGGCACGCTGACCTCTCCGCGCTCGGCCTTCAGACCGATGTCGGTGCGGTGGTGCGAGCCCGCAAGGCGGACCGGCTCCAGGCGGGCGTAGGCCTCGGCCCGGGCGGCGGCGAGGTCGGAGCCGGTGCCCACGACCGACAGGACGCGCCCGCCGGAGGAGACGACCGCGCCGTCGTCGCGGCGACGGGTGCCGGCGTGCAGCACGCCCTCCCCCTCGGCGCCGGTGATGACGTCACCGAGCCGCGGGGTGGCCGGATAGCCCTCCGCGGCGACGACGACCGTCACCGCCGACCCGTCGGCCCACTCGATCGCGGGCTGCTCGGCGAGGGTGCCGGTCGCGGTGGCGAGCAGCAGCTGCGACAGCGGGGTGCGCAGCAGCGCCAGCACGGCCTGGGTCTCCGGGTCCCCGAAGCGGCAGTTGAACTCGATGACCGCCGGGCCCTGCGAGGTCAGCGCGAGACCGGCGTAGAGCAGCCCGGTGAACGGGGTGCCGCGGCGCGCCATCTCCTCGGCGACCGGCGCGACGACCCCGGCGACCAGCTCCTCGGCGAGGTCCTCGCCCGCCCAGGGCAGCGGGCAGTAGGCGCCCATGCCGCCGGTGTTGGGGCCGGAGTCGTCGTCGCCGACGCGCTTGAAGTCCTGCGCGGGCAGCAGCGGCACCACGGTGGCGCCGTCGACGAGGCAGAACAGCGACGCCTCGGGGCCGTCGAGGAAGGACTCCAGCAGCGCCGGGTGGCCGGCGTCGAGCAGCCCGAGGGCGTGCGCGCGGGCCACCTCGATGTCGCCGGACACGACGACGCCCTTGCCCGCGGCCAGCCCGTCGTCCTTGACGACGTAGGCGGGGTGAACACCGACAGCGCGGTGTCGAGGTGCGCCGGGTTGTCAACGACGACCGACGAGGCCGTCGGTACCCCGGCCGCGCTCATGACGGCCTTCGCGAACGCCTTGGACCCCTCGATCCGGGCCGCCTCGGCGCTCGGGCCGAAGCAGGGGATGCCGGCCTCGCGCACGCGTCGGCCGCACCGTTGACCAGCGGGCCCTCCGGCCCGACGACCACGAGGTCCGCCTGCCAGGTCCGCGCCACGTCGACGACGGCGCCGTTGTCGGTGACGTCGAGCCCGAGCTGCTCGGACACCGCGGCCGTCCCCGCGTTGCCGGGGGCGACAGCGAGCGCCGTCACCTCCGGGTCCTGCGCCAGAGCCACGGCGATGGCGTGCTCACGCGCACCGCTTCCCACGATCAGGATCCGCACGGTGGCCGAGCGTATCCGTGCACGTCGGACGACGGGGAACCGGTGTCCGCTCAGCCGTCGCAGCGTTGCAGGTGGGCCCCGATCAGCGCGGTGACGTGGGTGGGGTGCTCCTGCTGCGGGAAGTGCCCGGTGGCCGGGAGCGTGTGGTGGGTCAGCCCGGCACCGGCGAACCGCTCGTCGCCGCGCATGGTGGTGTCGAGCACGCACGGGTCGTCGGCGCCGTGCACCTGCAGCACCGGCACCCCGACCGGCCGGGAGAGCTCGCGGGCGAAGCGGCGGCCGTCGGGGCGCACCTGGGAGCGCATCGACCAGCGGTAGTACTCGAGGCTGCAGTGGGCGACGGTGGAGATCCGCATCGCCTCCGCGTTGCGGGCGACGGCGTCGGCGAAGTCGGTGGTGGCGGCCCACTCCGGACCCGCCCACGCCCGCATGATCCGCCCGACCCGGGCGCCGCCGTCGGCACGCAGGGAACGCTCCGGCAGCCGCGGCAGCTGGAACCCGGCCATGTAGCGGCTCGCGCGGCCCTGCCCGAGCGGGTCGCGCAGCACCGCGTCGCGCATGACGACCGGGTGCGGCGCCCCGAGCCCGGTGAGCGAGACGACCAGCCGCGGGTGCAGCGTGGCGACCGTCCAGCCGATCGCGGCACCCCAGTCGTGCCCGACGACGTGGGCACGCGGCTCCCCGAGCGCCCGGATCAGCCCGGCGCAGTCACCGCGAGGGTCCACAGGTCGTAGCCGCGGGGCGTCTTGTCGGTGTCGCCGTAGCCGCGCAGGTCGGGCGCGACGACCCGGTAGCCGGCGTCGCCGAGGGCGAGGAGCTGGTGGCGCCAGGTCCACCAGAACTCCGGGAAGCCGTGCAGCAGCACGACCAGCGGGCCGGTCGGCGGGCCGTACTCGGCGAGGTGGATGCGGATGCCGTTGGCCGACACCGCGCG
>NZ_JAHLJD010000024.1:0-14067 GCF_020496225.1 Pseudonocardia sp. ICBG162 | reverse complement strand
CCTCGGCGACGCCGGCTACCGGGTCGTCGCGCCGACCTGCGCGGCTACGGCGACACCGACAAGACGCCCCGCGGCTACGACCTGTGGACCCCCGCCCGGTGACTGCGCCGGGCTGATCCGGGCGCTCGGGGAGCCGCGTGCCCCACGTCGTCGGGCACGACTGGGGTGCCGCGATCGGCTGGACGGTCGCCACGCTGCACCCGCGGCTGGTCGTCTCGCTCACCGGGCTCGGGGCGCCGCACCCGGTCGTCATGCGCGACGCGTGCTGCGCGACCCGCTCGGGCAGGGCCGCGCGAGCCGCTACATGGCCGGGTTCCAGCTGCCGCGGCTGCCGGAGCGTTCCCTGCGTGCCGACGGCGGCGCCCGGGTCGGGCGGATCATGCGGGCGTGGGCGGGTCCGGAGTGGGCCGCCACCACCGACTTCGCCGACGCCGTCGCCCGCAACCGCGGAGGCGATGCGGATCTCCACCGTCGCCCACTGCAGCCTCGAGTACTACCGCTGGTCGATGCGCTCCCAGGTGCGCCCCGACGGCCGCCGCTTCGCCCGCGAGCTCTCCCGGCCGGTCGGGGTGCCGGTGCTGCAGGTGCACGGCGCCGACGACCCGTGCGTGCTCGACACCACCATGCGCGGCGACGAGCGGTTCGCCGGTGCCGGGCTGACCCACCACACGCTCCCGGCCACCGGGCACTTCCCGCAGCAGGAGCACCCCACCCACGTCACCGCGCTGATCGGGGCCCACCTGCAACGCTGCGACGGCTGAGCGGACACCGGTTCCCCGTCGTCCGACGTGCACGGATACGCTCGGCCACCGTGCGGATCCTGATCGTGGGAAGCGGTGCGCGTGAGCACGCCATCGCCGTGGCTCTGGCGCAGGACCCGGAGGTGACGGCGCTCGCTGTCGCCCCCGGCAACGCGGGACGGCCGCGGTGTCCGAGCAGCTCGGGCTCGACGTCACCGACAACGGCGCCGTCGTCGACGTGGCGCGGACCTGGCAGGCGGACCTCGTGGTCGTCGGGCCGGAGGGCCCGCTGGTCAACGGTGCGGCCGACGCGGTGCGCGAGGCCGGCATCCCCTGCTTCGGCCCGAGCGCCGAGGCGGCCCGGATCGAGGGGTCCAAGGCGTTCGCGAAGGCCGTCATGAGCGCGGCCGGGGTACCGACGGCCTCGTCGGTCGTCGTTGACAACCCGGCGCACCTCGACACCGCGCTGTCGGTGTTCACCCCGCCCTACGTCGTCAAGGACGACGGGCTGGCCGCGGGCAAGGGCGTCGTCGTGTCCGGCGACATCGAGGTGGCCCGCGCGCACGCCCTCGGGCTGCTCGACGCCGGCCACCCGGCGCTGCTGGAGTCCTTCCTCGACGGCCCCGAGGCGTCGCTGTTCTGCCTCGTCGACGGCGCCACCGTGGTGCCGCTGCTGCCCGCGCAGGACTTCAAGCGCGTCGGCGACGACGACTCCGGCCCCAACACCGGCGGCATGGGCGCCTACTGCCCGCTGCCCTGGGCGGGCGAGGACCTCGCCGAGGAGCTGGTCGCCGGGGTCGTCGCGCCGGTCGCCGAGGAGATGGCGCGCCGCGGCACCCCGTTCACCGGGCTGCTCTACGCCGGTCTCGCGCTGACCTCGCAGGGCCCGGCGGTCATCGAGTTCAACTGCCGCTTCGGGGACCCGGAGACCCAGGCCGTGCTGGCGCTGCTGCGCACCCCGCTGTCGCAGCTGCTGCTCGCCACCGCGACCGGCACCCTCGCCGAGCAGCCCGCGATCGAGTGGGCCGACGGGTCGGCGGTGACGGTCGTCGTCGCCGCGGAGGGCTATCCGGCCACCCCGCGGCTCGGTGACGTCATCACCGGCGCCGAGGGGGAGGGCGTGCTGCACGCCGGCACCCGTCGCCGCGACGACGGCGCGGTCGTCTCCTCCGGCGGGCGCGTCCTGTCGGTCGTGGGCACCGGCTCCGACCTCGCCGCCGCCCGGGCCGAGGCCTACGCCCGCCTGGAGCCGGTCCGCCTTGCGGGCTCGCACCACCGCACCGACATCGGTCTGAAGGCCGAGCGCGGAGAGGTCAGCGTGCCCGTCGCGCAGGCCTGATGTTGCGCGGGTGTTACCGCCGCATGGCGCAACGCCAATAGTCCGAATGGCCTGACCTGGGCCTCCGTATCCGGTTGTTCGATGATCATGAAGAGCCGGTAAAACCGGACACCAGGGTTTGATCTCCACCGGTTCGTCGAGGAATCGTCCTGTGGCACAGGGGCACAGCCGGTGTCCCTGAACCACAGGAGGATCACCATGGCCCACGCTCCCCAGCAGGCCCGTCGTCGTCGCGCCCTCGCCCTCGTGGGTGGCGTCGTCGCCGCGCCGCTCGCCGCCCTGGCGCTCACCGGCACCGCGCAGGCGGCCGAGCTGACCCCGGTCGCCGAGTACCTCGACGACACCGTCGCCGACACCGACGCGCAGATCGGCGCCGTCGTCGACGCCCTGGGCTTCGAGGCCGAGTGACACCGGGCGGGCCCCGCGCCCGCCCCGGTTCGTGAACGACCGCGCGCCCGGGAGCGGGCTCCCGCCCGGGCGCGCGGTCCGGTCCCGTGCGGGGCCGCCGCCTAGGCTCGGCGGCGTGACCCGCCTGACCGTCGCCGCCCGTGCCGCCGTCGCCCCGTTCCACGTCATGGACGTCTGGGCGGCCGCCGCCGAACGGGCCCGCACCCACGGCGACCTGATCAACCTCTCGGCTGGGCAGCCGTCGACCCCGGCGCCGGAACCGGTGCGCGCGGCCGCCGTCGCCGCCCTGAACGAGCAGGTACTCGGCTACACCGTCGCCCCCGGCATCGCGGAGCTGCGCGAGGCCGTCGCCGGGCACTACCGGCGCACCCGGGACCTGGAGGTCGACCCGGGCGACGTCGTGCTCACCACCGGGTCCTCCGGCGGGTTCCTGCTCGCCTTCCTCGCCGCGTTCGACGCGGGCGACCGCGTCGCCATGGCCCGCCCCGGCTACCCCTGCTACCGCAACATCCTCGCCGCGCTGGGCTGCGAGGTCGTCGAGCTGCCGTGCGGTCCGGCGACCCGGTTCCAGCCCACCGTGGAGATGCTCGAGGCGCTCGACGAGCCGGTGAAGGGCCTGATCGTGGCCAGCCCGGCGAACCCCACCGGCACCGTCCTCGACCCCGCCGAGCTGGCGGCGCTCGCGTCGTACTGCGAGGAGCGCGGCATCCAGCTCGTCAGCGACGAGATCTACCACGGCATCACGTTCCCGGGCAGCCCCGCGACGAGCAGCGCCTGGGAGACCTCGCGGGAGGCCGTGCTGGTCAACTCGTTCTCGAAGTACTTCTCGATGACCGGCTGGCGGCTCGGCTGGCTGGTGTGCCCGCCGCGGCTGCGCCGGACCGTGGAGGGGCTGGCCGGCAACTTCACCGTCTGCCCGCCCGCGCTGCCCCAGCACGCGGCGCTCGCCGCGTTCGACGAGGCGAGCTACGCCGAGGCCGACTCCCACGTCGTGCGCTACGGCCGCAACCGGGACCTGCTGCTCGACGGCCTGCGCGGGCTCGGGATCACCCGGCTCGCCCCCGCCGACGGCGCGTTCTACGTCTACGCCGACATCGCGCACCTGCTGCGCGCGGGCGAGGACTCGATGGGGCTGACCTACCGGCTGCTCGCCGAGACCGGCATCGCCGTCGCACCGGGGCAGGACTTCGACCCGGTCGACGGCGGCGCCTACATCCGCTTCTCCGGCGCCGGGACGCCCGAGGGCATCACCGAGGCGCTGGAGCGGCTGCGGGCCTGGGTCTGAGCGGGCCTCAGAGCACCAGCTCGGGCTTCACCGCCGTCGCCGTCCACACCCGCTTGCGGTACGCCGCGAACGTCGCCAGCGCCAGGGCCCCGACGAACCAGGCCAGCAGCACCGGCACCGCCGTCCCGACGACCCCGGCCAGCTCACCGCCGTACATGAGGTGGCGCAGCGCGTCGACGGCGTAGCCCATCGGCATCACGTGGTGCACCGGGTAGAGCGGCCCGGGGATGGTCTGCCACGGGAACGTGCCGCCCGCCGAGACGAGCTGCAGAACCATCAGGACCAGCCCGAGGAACTGCCCGACCGCGCCGAGCAGGGCGTTGAGGGCGTGCACGATCGCGGTGAACGTCATCGAGGTCAGCCACAGCAGCGCCAGCGTCGCGAACGGGTGCACCGGGGTGATCCCCAGCAGCAGCGACACCACCGCGTACATGCCGGTGACCTGTACGACCCCCAGCAGTCCGGCCGGGATCCAGCCGCCCAGCGCGATGCGCAGCGGGCTCTGCCCGGCCGCGATCGCCCGTCGGGACAGGGGCTGGACCAGCAGGAACAGCACGTAGCCGCCGATCCAGGTGGCGAGCGCCATGAAGAACGGGGCCAGTCCGGCGCCGTAGGTATCGGCCTGGGAGTAGGCGACGTCGCGGGTGGCGACGGGGTCGCCGATGTTCGCGGCGGTCGCCTCCCGGACGCCCGGGGCCGGGTTCGGGATGTCGTCCAGGCCCGAGGCCAGGCCGTCGTGCAGCTGCGTCGCGCCGGTGGCGAGCTCACCGGTGCCCGAGTCGAGCCGGCGCGCCCCGTCGGCGAGCCGGTCGGTCCCGTCGACGGCGGTGCGCTCCCCGGCGACGAGCTGGTCCGCCCCGGTCCGCAGCGCGGTGGCGCCGGTGGACAGCTGCGTGGCGCCGGCGGAGAGCTTCCGGACGCCGCCGGACAGCTCAGCCGCGCCGTCGCGCAGGGTCCCGGCGCCGTCGGCGGCGCTCGCGATGCCGCGGCTGAGCTGCGGGGCCGACGCGGCGAGCTGCTCGGCGCCGTCGGCGACCTGCCCCGCGCCGGAACCGAGGCGGTCGAGCTGCCCGGACACCTGCTGGACGCGGGTGTTGCCGTCGACCAGCGGCTGCTTCGCGGTCGCCAGCGCGGCCAGGGCCTGCTGCACCTGTTCCTCGGTGAACCCGCGCTCGCGCAGGTTCGCCGCGATCGTGCCGTCGGCGGCGTCGAGCTGGTCGGCCAGCCGGGCGCTCTCCTGCGCGACCCGGTCCCCGGCCGCGGCCAGCTGCGCGTTGCCGTCGGCGACCTGGCGGGCGCCGTCGGCCAGCTGTCGCGACTGCGCGGGCAGGTCGGCGGTGGCACTGCGCAGGGTGCCCAGCCCGGTCGCGAGCTCGCCCGCGCCCGAGGACAGCCGGTCCGCCCCGGTCGCGGCGGTGCCCGCCCCGGTGGCGAGGGTCCCGGCCCCGGTCGCGAGCTCGCCCGCGCCGCCGGAGAGCTGCTGGGCGCCGTCGAGGAGCTTGCGCTGCCCGGTCGCCAGCTCACCGGCGCCGGACGCCAGCCGGCCGGCCCCGTCGTGGGCGGTGGCCGCGCCGTCGGCGAGCTTCCCGGCGCCGTCCGCGGCCTCCTGGGTCTTGGTGTGGATGGTGGAGAAGCCGGTGAGGAACCGGTCCGCGGCCTGCGTCCCGACCTCCTTGGCGACCGACTCGCGGACCCGGGTGGTGAGGGTGTCGGCGATCGTGCGGGCCAGGTAGTTGTTGGCGTCGTTGGTGGTGAGCACGAGGATCCCCTGGCGCGGGGTGAAGTCCCCGGAGGACTGCAGGGCCGCGGTGAAGTCGCGCGGGATCGTCAGGGCGAAGGTGTAGACGTTGTCGCGCACGCCGCGGTCGGCCTCGGCGGCGGAGACCCGGTGGAAGTCGAACGAGCCGGAGTCGGTCAGCTCCTTCGCGACGTCCTGGCCGACGTTCTGCGTCTTCCCGTCGGCGTCGGTGCCGCCCGCGTCGTCGACGACGAGTGCGGCGGGCACCTGGTCCAGGCGGGAGTAGGGATCGCCGTTGGCGTAGAGGTAGAAGCCCGCGTAGAGCATCGGGATCATCAGCAGCGCGAGCACGGCCAGGACCGGCAGCCGCCCGGCGGTGATCCGCCGCAGCTCGCTGATCGCCATCCTGATCGCGCTCATGAGGTCCGCTCCGTGCTCTCGTCGCCGTCGGTGGTCCCGGGGGTGGGGTCCGCCCCGGGCAGGATCGCCGTACCCGCGTCCTGCGGGGGCTCCGCCGTGCCGGGGGGCGGAGCGTCCGCGGCCCCGGCGGGGCGGCGGCGCAGCAGCCGCCGGGTCCAGCCCTGCGGCAGGTCGTCGGCCCCCTGCGGCGCGACGACGGTCAGCGGCCCCGTCGGGTCCTCGGGCCTGCTGTGCCGCCCGGGCGGCTCCGGCAGCGCGCCGGCGTCGCCGCCGCCGAGCCGCACCCCGGGCACCCCCAGCAGCGCCGCCGATCCCTCGGTGCAGGTCACGACGACGGCGAACCCGGCGCGGGCGTGCTCGGAGGCCACCTGCCACCAGGTCACCGGGGTGCCGCCGTGCCGGTCCGGCGCGCTCAGCACGAGCACCCGTACCCCGGGGCGGGACGCGGCGAGTGCGGTCATCAGCCCGATCCGGACGGGTGCGGGCACGTCCTCGAACCGCGAGCGCACCCAGCTCTGCGCGCCCCGCGCGCCCAGCCACTCGGTGACCGCCCGCGGGGTGGTGCCGCGCCCGGCCATCGCCAGCTCCTCTCCGACGACGGTCCGCAGCGGCAGCACCGGCTCCGGCTCGCTGACCCCGGGCGTGTCGACGACGGCGACGGCGCGGCGCAGGCGGCGCGGGTCGTCGTCGCCGTCGAGGGTCACGGTGCCGTGGTCGGGCCGCATTCGCCCGGCCAGCGCCAGCGCCAGCGCGGTGTGCCCGGAGCCGGGGGTGCCCGCGACCAGCAGCACCGAACCGGGGACGGCGCGCAGCGAGGTCGGCTCGAGCAGCACCCCGTGGGTGCCGTCGACGGCGACGCCCTCGGCGACGAGGGCCGCCTCGGGGCCGGGGGCGGCCTCGGGATCAGGGGCGGCCTCGGGATCGGGAGCGGGCGAGGGGGCGGAGCTGGTCATGACGGTCCTGCTGTCCTGGGCGCCCCGGGCCGCACGACACCCGGCGATCGCGGGTCCGCGCAGCTCACCGGCACCGGTCGTGGGTCGGAGCCACCGGCGCCCGGTGGTGCGTACGCACGGGCGCGACGGCGGCGGAAGCCTAGGCCGACGCCTGCTCCGGCGTCCGGCCGTCGCCCAGTGTGGACCCGATCGTGCGGGCCGACTTGACCTCGGACGACAGTGAGTTGACCCGGCGCGACACTGTGACGGCGGCGACGAGGGGCGCCCGGAGCGCCCGGCCCGGGGTGCCGCGGGCACGTCCGGCGCCGGGGCCGGAGGCGACCCGGAGCGCCGGCGGAGGGCGGCGCGGGGCGGGGCCCCGGGGGCTCAGCCGCCGAGGGCGGTGCGGGGCAGCGGCGCGGGGCCGCCGGGGGAGCCGGTGCTGGACGGGCCGACCTCGCCGATCCGGTCCAGCGCCGCCTTGATGTGCTTGCCGCCGACGTCGCGGTGGGTCATCAGCCGCAGCTTGCCCGCGATGGCGCCGGCGCGGACCCCGGCCTCGGCGAACGCGGCGATCGTGCCGCGCACGTCGGCCACGTCCACCAGCACGATGTTGGTCTGCGGCTCGCGGACCCGCCAGCCGCGCTCGCGCAGCCCGGCGGCGAGCCGCGTCGCGAGGTCGTGGTCCTCGGCGAGCCGGTCGATGTCCTCCAGCGCGACGAGCCCGGCCGCGGCCAGCACCCCGCCCTGCCGGACGCCGCCGCCGAGCATCTTGCGCAGCCGCCGGGCGTGCTCGACGAACTCCGCCGACCCCGCGACGACCGACCCGACCGGCGCGCCGAGCCCCTTGGACAGGCAGACCGCGACCGTGTCGGCGCCGACGGTCAGCGCGCCCGGCGGGACCCCGAGCGCGACCGCGGCGTTCCACAGCCGGGCGCCGTCGAGGTGCACCGAGAGCCGGGCGGCCCGCGCCGCGGCGGCGACGGAGGCGTGCTCCTCCGGTGCGGTCACGGTGCCGCCCGCGGAGTTGTGGGTGTTCTCCAGGCACAGCAGCACCGGGCGCAGGGAGGCGTAGAAGCCGTCGTCGGCGGCGGCCCGGCGCACGGCGGCCGCGGTGACCTTGCCGGGGCCCGCGTCGTGCGGCAGGGGCCGCGGCATCCCGCCGGCCAGCCAGGCGGCCGTGCCCAGCTCGAAGTCGAGCACGTGCGCGCCCTGGGGGGCGAGGAAGGAGTCGCCGCGGCCGAGCCGGCTCATCAGCGCGATCAGGTTCGCCATCGAGCCGGTGGGCGTCCACAGCGCGTCGGCGGCGCCGAGCAGGCCCGCGACCCGTTCCTCCAGCTCGCGCATGGTGGGGTCGCCGTCGAGCACGTCGTCGCCGACCTCGGCCTCGGCCATCGCCCGGCGCATCGCCTCGGTCGGCAGCGTGACGGTGTCCGATCGCAGGTCGACGGGCTCGCCGGGGGCCGGGGCGGCCGCCGCCCCGCGCGCACCACCGCGCGGTGACCAGCGGCTTCTGGGTGACGGGCGCACACCACCAGTGTGTTCCATCCCCGCGGCGGTGAGAACGGCAGGGTCACGAAACGGTCACGGTCACCCCGTCCGACCTGGGCGTCGAGTCCGGTATCTCACTCGTCCGGACGGGTCCTGTCTTGGCACTATGTGGCGATGGCGGCCCCGAAGCAGACCGAGAAGGGTGAGCGGCGCCGCGCCCTGCTCGTCGCGGCGGCCGCGGACCTGCTCGCCGAGAGCGGTTTCGACGCGATCCGGCACCGCGCCGTCGCCGAGCGGGCCGGGGTGCCGCTGGCGGCCACGACCTACTACTTCTCCTCGCTGGAGGACCTGGTCTGCGCCGCGCTGGACCGGCTGGCGCACGCCGAGCTGGCCGACGCGCACGCCTGCCTGGCCCGCCGTGACGACCCGGCCGAGATCGTGCTCGACCTGCTGCTCGGCCCGCGGTCGCGCACCGACGGCCTCGACGCCGTCCTGGCCCGGTTCGAGCGGCTGATCGGGTCCGGCCGTCGCCCGTTCCTGGCCGGGCTGCTGCGCGCCCAGCGCGTCGAGTTCGACGCCCTGCTCGACGAGGCGCTCACCCGCGCGACCGGCCGTCGCCCGGGGCCGGGGGAGGTCCGCAGGCTCACCGCGCTCGTCGACGGCGTCGTGCTCACCGCGCTGATCGAGGCCGACCCCGACCCGCGTGCGGTCGGCCGGGAGGCGCTGCACGAGGTGCTGGAGTCCCTGCCCCGGGTGTGAGGCCGCGCTCCCGCCGGTCACAGGGCCCCCACCAGCCATTATCATCGCGCCACGTGATTGCCAACGTGCTGGCCGCGCGCTACGCGAGCCCCGAGCTGGTCCGCCTCTGGTCTCCGGAGTACAAGATCCAGCTGGAGCGACGGCTGTGGATCGCGGTGCTCCGTGCCCAGCGCGACCTCGGCATCGAGGTGCCGTCGTCGGTCATCGACGACTACGAGGCCGTCGTCGAGCAGGTCGACCTGGGCTCGATCGCCGCCCGCGAGCGCGTCACCCGGCACGACGTGAAGGCCCGCATCGAGGAGTTCAACGCCCTCGCCGGCCACGAGCACGTGCACAAGGGCATGACCAGCCGCGACCTCACCGAGAACGTGGAGCAGCTGCAGATCCGGCTGTCGCTGGAGCTCGTCGCCGACCGGACCGTCGCGGTCCTGGCGCGGCTCGGGCGTCGCGCGTCGGAGTACGCCGAGCTGGTCATGGCCGGGCGCAGCCACAACGTCGCCGCGCAGACCACCACCCTGGGCAAGCGGTTCGCCTCCGCCGCGGACGAGCTGCTCGTCGCGCACGCCCGGCTGGAGGACCTGCGCTCGCGCTACCCGCTGCGCGGGATCAAGGGCCCGATGGGCACCAGCCAGGACATGCTCGACCTCCTCGACGGCGACGCGGCCAAGCTCGACGAGCTGGAGCAGCGGGTCGCCACCCACCTCGGGTTCGCCGAGGCGTTCACCAGCGTCGGGCAGGTCTACCCGCGCTCGCTCGACCACGACGTCGTCACCGCGCTGGTGCAGCTGGCCGCCGCGCCGTCGTCGCTGGCCACGACGATCCGGCTGATGGCGGGTGCCGAGCTCGCCACCGAGGGCTTCGCCCCCGGCCAGGTCGGGTCCAGCGCCATGCCGCACAAGATGAACGCGCGTTCCGCGGAACGCATCAACGGCCTCATGGTGATCCTGCGCGGCCTGTCGGTCATGACCGCCGAGCTCGCCGGCTCCCAGTGGAACGAGGGCGACGTCTCCTGCTCGGTGGTGCGCCGCGTCGCGCTGCCGGACGCGTTCTTCGCCCTCGACGGCCTCTACGAGACCACGCTGACCGTGCTCGACGAGTTCGGCGCCTACCCGGCCGTGATCGCCCGCGAGCTCGACCGCTACCTGCCCTTCCTCACCACGACCGCGGTGCTGATGGCCGCCGTCCGCGCCGGGGTCGGCCGGGAGACCGCGCACGAGGTCATCAAGGAGCACGCGGTCGCCGTCGCACTGGCGATGCGCGAGCAGGGCCAGGCCGACAACGACCTGCTCCAGCGCCTCGCCGGTGACGACCGGCTCGGCCTGCCCGCCGGCACGCTGGACCGGCTGCTGGAGGACCCGCTGCGGTTCACCGGCGCCGCGTCCGCGCAGGTCACCACGGTGACGGAGAAGATCGCCGCGATCACCGCGAAGCACCCCGAGGCCGCCGCCTACACCCCCGGAGGCATCCTGTGAGGCTCGTCCACTCCGGCAAGGTCCGCGAGCTCTACCTCGACGAGTCCCGCGACCCGGCCCAGCTGCTGCTCGTGGCCTCGGACCGGCTGTCGATCTACGACGTCGTGCTCCCGACGCCCGTCCCGGACAAGGGCGCGATCCTCACCGCGCTGTCGCTGTACTGGTTCGAGCGCACCGGCGACCTCGTGCCCAACCACGTCATCGGGACCGACGACATCCCCGCCGAGTCCGCCGGGCGCGCCGTCCGCTGCCGCCCGCTGGAGATGCTGCCGGTCGAGTGCATCGCTCGCGGCTACCTCACCGGGCTCGGGCTGAAGGAGTATCAGCGCACCGGCGCCGTCTCCGGCGTCACGTTGCCCGCCGGCCTGGTCGAGGGCTCGAAGCTCCCCGAGCCGATCTTCACCCCGACCACCAAGGCGCCGGTCGGTGAGCACGACGAGTTCATGACCTTCGACGACGTCGTGGCGCAGCTGGGCGCCGACACCGCGACCCGGCTGCGGGACCTGACCCTGGAGGTCTACCGGCGCGGCGCCGAGTCCGCGGCCGAGGGCGGGATCATCGTCGCCGACACCAAGCTGGAGTTCGGCCGGGACACCTCCGGCGAGATCGTCCTCGGTGACGAGGTGCTCACCCCGGACTCGTCGCGGTTCTGGCCCGCCGACTCCTACGAGCCCGGCCGGGTCCAGTTCTCCTTCGACAAGCAGTACGTCCGCGACTGGTCCGCCGGGCTGGACTGGGACCGCACCGCGCCCGGCCCCGAAGTCCCCGACGAGGTCGTGAAGGTCGTCCACGACCGCTACGCCGAGGTCTACCGCCGCATCACCGGCACCCCCTGGACCTCACCCACCGCCTGACCTCGCGTCCTGACCCCGCGCCCGGCGGGCGTGGCGACCCGTCGCGGGCCGTGGCGACCCGCGCGCGGGGCGCCACGGGTGGCTGCGGGTCGCCACGGGGCGGCGAGGGGTGGGGGTCAGGTCGGGGGTAGGGCGTCGAGGAGGGCCTGGGCGGTCGGGGCGTCGGTGACCAGGCGGTTGAACAGGCCCGCCCGCGCCCCGCCGACGATGCTCGGCACCTTCTCCTCCCCGACGGCGACGGCGATCGTCCGCGGTACCCGTCGCAGCTGCTCGGGGGAGATCCGCACCATCCGGTCGCTGCCCGGGAAGGCGATCGGGCGACCGTCGGCGCGGTAGAAGTTCAGGCAGACGTCGCCGACGCCGTCCTGGAGGCCCTCGTCGTCGAGCGGGACCGAGGTCGAGATCGACGCGCGGCCCGCGGGCGGGGCGCCGACACCGACCAGCGCGGCCTGCGCGCGCGCCCAGAACCCGGTGACCCGCCGGAACTCCGGGTCCTCGGCGAGCGTGCGGCTCATCGCCGGTGACGGCATGGCCTGGGTGAACAGGAAGTGCGGGCGCCCGTGCCCGCGTTCGGCGACCGACCGGACGATCTCGTTGGTCTGGTGCCACGCCTCGGGCTCGGCGACCCCGCCGACGGTCGGCACGATCTCGCAGCCGGCCAGCGCGGGCAGCGCGGTGTGGCTGAGCTCCCACACGGTGCGCCCGGAGGAGACGAGCAGGACGTCGCCCGCGCGCAGCCCGGCCTCCCGCAGTGCCTCGCCGACCGGCTCGGCGAGCGACTGACCGAGGTCGGTGGCGGGGCGCGGGGCCAGCCACACCCGGTCAAGCCCGAGCGCGGCGGCGAGCCGGGGCGCGTCGTCGCCGCCGGTGTGCAGCGAGTCCGGGTCGTGCACGGTGATCTGCACGATCCCGACCCGGCGGGCCTCGGCGAGCAGCCGGGAGACGGTCGGACGCGACACGGTGAGCCGGTCGGCGATCGCGGCCTGGTTGAGCTCGTCGACGTAGTACAGCCGTGCGGCCCGGTGCATGAGCCCCAGGTCGCGCCGGGAGACGTCGTGCGGCGCCATCGCCACCTCCTCCGCCGTGTCGGACCGGTACCAGTCAAGCCTACTGCACGTTTGTTCAATCAGGAACGGATGTGTTGACGAATGTTCACGTCGGAACGCATGCTCAGAACCAGTCGCATGCAGCACCCCGCATGGCACCAATGGAGGTTCCGTCGTGGCAGACCAGATCCCGACCCGGATGCAGGCCGTCGTCGTACACGGCCCGAGGACTACCGCCTGGAGGAGGTCGACGTCCCGGCTCCCGGCCCCGGCGAGCTGCTGATGCAGGTCGAGGCCGTGGGCGTGTGCGCGAGCGACCTGAAGTGCTACCACGGCGCCGCGAAGTTCTGGGGCGACGAGAACCGCCCCGCCTGGGCCCAGACCGGCGTCACGCCCGGCCACGAGTTCGTCGGCCGGATCGTCTCCGGCGACGACGAGGGCCTCGCCCTGCACGGCGTGTCCGTCGGCGACCGCGTCGCCTGCGAGCAGATCGTCCCGTGCGAGCAGTGCCGCTACTGCCTGCGCGGCCAGTACTGGATGTGCGGGCCGCACGACATGTTCGGCTTCCGCAACTTCGACGGCGCGATGGCCCAGTACATGCTGGTCCCGACCCGTGCCCGGGTGCACCGGGTCTCGCCGGACCTGGAGCCGCACCACGCCGCGTTCGCCGAGCCGCTGTCCTGCGCGCTGCACGCCGTCGAGCGCGCCACCATCACCTTCGACGACGTCGTGGTCGTCGCCGGATGCGGCCCGATCGGCCTCGGCCTGATCGCCGGCGCCCGCGCGAAGAACCCGCGGCTGCTGATCGCGCTCGACCTCGACGACGAGAAGCTGGAGCTCGGCCGCCGCACCGGCGCCGACCTCACGATCAACATCTCCCGCGAGGACGCCGTCGCCCGGGTCCGGGAGCTCACCGAGGGCTACGGCGCCGACGTCTACCTGGAGGGCTCAGGCGCCGTCCCGGCCGTCGCCCAGGGACTCAACCTGCTGCGCAAGCTCGGCACCTACGTCGAGTACTCGGTGTTCGGGTCCGACGTCACCGTCGACTGGTCGATCATCTCCGACGACAAGGAGCTCGACGTCCGCGGCGCCCACCTCGGCCCGCACTGCTGGCCCGCCGCGATCAAGATGCTGGAGGACGGCAAGCTCCCGATCTCCGACATCTGCACCCACCAGGTGCCGCTCGCGGAGTTCCAGAAGGCCCTCGACCTCGTCGGCGACACGTCCGGGTCGTCGGTCAAGGTCTCGATCCTCCCGAACGCGTGAGGGCCGCCATGTCGACGACGACACCGCGCGAGACCTTCCTCGACCGCATCGGCATCCCGCACTCCCTGCGCTGGGGCTTCCTCGGCGTGCTCGTCTTCATGACCGGCAACGGGACCGAGTCGAACTTCATCTCCCCGCACATCGAGGCGGTCCTCGGCTCGCCCGAGGCGACCGTCGCCACGATCATCGCCGGCTACAGCCTGGCCGTGCTCGTCGCCAGCTACCTGTCCGGTGCGCTGGCCGACCTGTGGGGGCCGCGCCGGGTGATGACCCTCGGCGTCGTCGTCTGGGTCGTGTTCGAGGTGCTGTTCCTGCTG
>NZ_JAHLJD010000023.1:0-356805 GCF_020496225.1 Pseudonocardia sp. ICBG162 | reverse complement strand
GACGCGGTCCGCGGACGAGGCGCTGGCGCTCTTCCGCGGGACATGATCGACCACATCGACGCGCACCAGGGCCTGGCCCGCACCTTGGCCACCCTGATGTCCGCCGGCTCCGGCGGCGGGAGCGGGCACGAGCTCGAGGACGCGGTCGCCGAACTGGTCGCCGCGGGTGTGGCGGACGGGTCCCTGCGCGACGACGTCGACGCCGGTGCGGTGCTGATGGCCCTGCACGGCATCGGCGCCGCGCACGCGCGTCCCGGGTGGCGGGCCGAGGCCGACGGCGTCGTCACCCTCGTCGTGGACGGGCTGCGCCGGGACGCGGCGGTGGGGGACCGGACGGCGGGCGCGGAGCCGGAGCCGCATGGGTGAGCCGACCGCGGCCGCCGTCCGCGCCGCCACGCCGTCGTCGCCGCGGATGCACCGGGGTATCGCGAGATCCTCTCGTCAATCGTGACGATCTCCGTGGAACGGCGCCCGCCCCGCCTGGCTCCCCGTGATCGTGCACCGGATACTCGTCCGGGTGACCGAATCCCCCGACGGTCGTCCCCTCGACTCCCCGGAACTTTTCTGCCGTGACTTCGCCGCGGTGCTCGACGCCCGCGGCGTGTCCGTCCGCGAGGCCGCCGAACGCTCGAACTGGAGCAAGAGCGCGATCGGCAACGCCCGCACCGGACCCCGCCTGCCCCGCGCCGACCTGGTGACGACGGTGCTCGCCGCCGTGGGCGTACCCGCGCCGGAGGTGCGGGAGTGGGCACGCCGGCACGCGGCGCTGGCCGCGGCCCCCGCGGCCCCCGCGTCGCCCACCACGGCTCCGGCGAGGCTCTCGGCGACCGTCTCCGCGGACGTCGCGGCACCGGCGACGAGAGCGCCCACGGCCCGGGACGGGACGGAGACCCCGCGAACGGGCGGGACGGAACCGGCGAGCGCGGCCGCCGGGGGGACGGAACCGACGGGCGCCGAGGACCTGAGGGGGCGGACGGCGCGGGCGGTGGTCGTCGCCGTCCTGGCCACGGCCCTGGTCGCGGGCGGTGCCGGCTGGCTCGCCGCCCGGACCGTCGGAGCGCCGGCCGCGGCGTCGGCGGGGCCGGCCGTCGTCACGGTGCAGAACAAGGTCGCGCTCGGCGCGGAGGACCTCGTCGAGGACTCCGGCCCGCCTACCTGTCGTCACGGGCGATCGCGTTCTGCGGTCCCCGGGGCTGCAAGGAGGACGGCACCGACGTCGTCAGCGGGGCGATGCTGCCCGCCACCTGCACGGTCGTCGGCGAGCGGATGTGGAACTACAACCTCGACTCGCCCGTCGCGCACAACCCGCACCGGGTCGAGTCCGAGCTCTGGTACCGCGTGACCTGGCCCGACGGGCGCTCCGGCTACCTGTCGGAGGTGTACCTGGAGCCGGGGTCCCGCGGCGGGCTCGGACTCCCGGCCTGCAGTTGATGTCACCCTCACGGCCTATTGATGAGCCTAACCTCACCTGATGGTCTACGACCGCGCCGGCGAAGGACGCCGTCGTGGAGGTGGCGACGATGGTGCGGGCACGACTGGTCGGACTGATCGCGACGGCGCTGGCCGTCGTCGTCCTGGCGGGGTGCGGTGGGGCTCCCGCGCCCGCCGCGGCACCCACCGGGGCGACGATCGAGCACCGCTACGGCACCACGACGGTCCCGGCGCAGGTCGAGCGGGTCGCGACGGTCGGCTGGAACGACCAGGACTTCGTGCTGGGGCTCGGGGTCGTCCCCGTCATGACCCGCTCCTGGTTCGACGCCTACTGGGGCTTCCCGTGGGTGCAGGCCGTGACGAAGGGCGCCGAGGTCCCGCAGTCCGGTGAGGACGGCATCGACCTGGAGGCCGTCGCCGCGAGCAGGCCGGACGTGATCATCGCGATCTACGAGGACATCGACGAGGACATGTACCGCAAGCTGTCCGCGATCGCCCCGACCGTCGTGCAGTCCGCGGCGTACCCGCCGGAGAAGACCCCGTGGGACGTGCAACTGCTCACCACGGGGAAGGCCATCGGCCGGGAGGACCTCGCCGAGCAGCGCGCCGCCCAGGTCCGCGACCGGATCGCCGCGGTCCGCGCCGCCCACCCGTCGTTCGCCGGGAAGGTGCTCGTCGAGGACTTCGGTCCGGAGAACGGCGGGCACTACCTGATCCCCGCCGGCGACCCGCGGCGCGCGCTGTTCGACGCGCTCGGCTTCGGGACGCAGGAGCACTCCGGCGACGTGAGCGAGGAGCGGCTGGACCTGCTCGACCGCGACGTGCTGTTCGTCAACGGCGCGACCGAGCAGCAGATGACGGCGTCGGTGCCGTTCGCCCGCCTCGGCGTCGTCCGCGAGGGCCGCACGCTCTACACGACGTTCAAGGACCCCCTGGGCGGCGCGCTGTCCTACGGCGGCCCGGACGCGCTGCTCTACGCGATCGACCAGCTGGAACCGCAGCTCGCCGCCGCGACGACCCGCTGACCGCTCAGGCGGTGTGGGTCAGGGTCGCGGCGACCCCGGTCGCCGCGACCAGCACGAGGACCTCCACCGCCGCCCACACCAGCACCGGCAGCCGGCCGGTGCGCAGCCGGGCCCGCGTCGCGCCGCCCAGCGCGGCGGCGCAGGCCAGCAGCACGACCTTGGTGAGGACGACCGCGCCGTAGGCCGTCGTGACCAGGTCGGTGGGCGAGGACAGCCGCGCGGTGGCGGCGAGCAGCCCGGTCACCCCCAGCACGACGACGGCGGCGAGCGCGAGCCGGGAGAACCGGGGCACCGCGACGGCGCGCACGTCGGCGTCGCGGGCGGTGACCAGCAGCGCGCCGAGCCCGCCCACCCACAGCAGCGCCGCCGCGACGTGGGCGACGACCGCCGGCACCGCGTACACCGCGACCGTCGACGCCGCGGTGTGCCCGGTCGCCGCGGGCGCCGCCGCCGCGACGACGACCACCACCAGCGCCAGCACCGCGGGCCCGGGACCGGCGCCCGGCCGGGCCGGCCGCGACCCGGCGACGCCGACCAGCACGAGCATCGCGGCCAGTGCCACCAGCTGGCCGGTCCCGGCACGCGGACCGGTCAGGAACTCCAGCAGGTCCGGGCCGCGCACGTCGGCGAGCCCGCGCCCGGACACGACCGCGCCCCGGACGAACGTCTCGACCAGCAGCACCCCGAGCCAGAGCGGCGCGACGGTCGTCAGGACCCGGTCGGCGCCGGGCACCCGGTCGGGTGCGAGCAGCGCGACCAGCGCCGCACCCGCCGCGACGACCGCGGCCAGGTCCGCCGCGGCCCGCACGACGGTCTGGGCCAGGTCGAGCGCGACGCCGTCCGGCCCGATGCCACCGGTGACCCCGGCGACGACGACCGCGGCCCCCACCAGCACCGCGACCCACCCGGCGACCGCGGGCGCGGGCTCGCGGACCCGGTGCCCGGGCGGGGCGTCGTCGATGGTCAGGCCTTCGACCGGCGCAGCGCGAACGCCACCCCGGCCCCGATGACGACGACGGCGACCACGATCCACGGCCACACCGGCGCCCCTCCGTCGTCGGAGGACGCGGTGGGGGTGGTCTGCGGGGCTGTGGTGGGTGCGGCGGACGGCGCGGCCGCCGCGGAGGTCGCCGCGGCCGCACCCGGCCCGGGGGAGGTCAGGGTGAACGGCACCGTGCCCGAGACGGGGTGGCCGTCGTCGGAGACCACCCGGTAGGTGACCGTGTACGCGCCGGCCGCACCGAGCGGGCGCAGCGGCACGGTGAGGGTGTCGCCGTCGCCGGTGGCGGGACCCGCCGCGTAGTCGGTGCCGCCGGGGCCGGTCACCGCGACGGTGGCGTCGGCGGCCGCGATGTCCTCGGAGAACGTCAGCGACACCGACGTCGGCGCGGTGCCGACCTGCGAGTTCGCGGCGGGACTGCTGGACTCGAGCTCGGTGTGCGCCCAGGCCGGTGCGGCCCCGGCGACGAGGGCGAGGAGCACGGCGGGGAGGGCGACCGCGAGGCGGCGGAGAACGGGGCTCACGCCGGGTCGGTCGTCGCACCGCCCGCCGGAGTTCCGGACGTCACCCGGACGGAGCAGCTCCTCAGCGCCAGGACGGCAGCCACAGCTCGGCCTGCCAGTGCGCCGCGGTGATCGGGTCGCCGACCAGGATCGGCCACAGCCACACGAAGTTGACCCCGATCAGCGCCACCCACGTCGCGACGACGAGCAGCCCGTTGCGGCGCCGGCGCGCGCTCATCCGCGAGTGGCCCAGCATCTGCCCCATCGCCAGCACGACGGCCAGGACCAGGAACGGCACCACCGGCATCATGTAGAAGAAGTACATCTGCCGGTCGATGTTGAAGAACCACGGGACGAACCCGGCGGCGTAGCCGACGAGCACCGCCGTCCACCGCCAGTCGACCCGGGTCACCGCCCGCCACAGCCCCCAGAGCAGCACCGGGATCGCCGGCCACCACAGCGCCGGGGTGCCGATCAGCATCACCGCGGAGACGCAGTCGGTCTCCCCGCAGCCGGTCGCGTCGTCGGCGTAGCGGTAGAGCATCGGCCGCAGCCCCATCGGCCAGGTCCAGGGCTTGGACTCCCACGGGTGCGCCCCGGCGGACTGGGTCGTCAGGTTCTCGTGGAAGGCGAGGACCTGACCGTGGTAGTACCAGAGCGACCGCAGCGCGTCGGGCACCCAGGCGAACGCCCCGCCGGTGCCGATCTCCCGGCCCACCTCGTGGCGGTCGATGCCGGTCTCGCTGCCGAACCACGCCCACCAGGACCCGACGTAGGTCAGCACCGGGATCAGGACGAGCGCCCACAGCGCGGGGGCGACGTCGCGCACCATCGTCCCCACCCACGGCCGGGCGACCCCGGCGCGGCGGCGCACCGAGACGTCCCACAGCACGCACAGCAGCCCGAACGCGGCGATGTAGTAGACGCCGTTCCACTTCACCGCACACGCCAGGCCGAGCGAGACGCCCGCGGTCAGCCGCCACCAGCGCACCCCCCAGCGCGGGCCCCACACGGTGTCGCCGACCCGCCCCTGCGCGACGACGCGTGCCATCCGGTCGCGGACGTCGTCGCGGTCGGCGAGCAGCGCGGCGAACGCGCCCACCACGAACAGCGCGGAGAAGACGTCGAGCATCCCCATCCGCGACTGCACGTGCGACAGCCCGTCGGCGCACAGCAGCAGCCCGGCGAGCCCGCCCAGCGCCGTCGAGCGGGTCAGGCGCCGTCCGGCCCGCACGACGAGCAGCACGGTGAGCACCCCGGCCAGCGCGGCCGAGACCCGCCAGCCGACGCCGTCGTAGCCGAAGACCATCTGGCCCAGCGCGATCAGCTGTTTCGCCAGCGGCGGGTGGACGATCTTCTCGTAGCCGGGGTTGCTTTCCACCCCGCCGTTGCGGACCATGTCCCAGGCCTGCGGGACGTAGTGCTTCTCGTCGAACACGGGCGTGCCGCGGTCGGTGGGCTCGCCCAGGTCGTAGAACCGCAGCAGCGCCGCGACGAGCACCACGCCCGCGGTGACCAGCCAGCCCAGCAGCCGGTCCGACGGCGGCGGCGCGCCGAGCCGCGCGGCCGGGCCGGGATCGGCGCGGCGCAGCGGTGGCGGGGTGCCCCGCGGGGTCAGACCGGGTTCGGGTGCCGCTCCGGCGACCCGGCTCCCGGCATCGGCGCTCGTGGTGGCCATCGCGTCCGATCGTAGGCTGGCCGACGTGACTCCCGCCCCCGACTCCACGCCCGACACGGCCACGACGACCGGTCGCCTGGTCCTGGCCGCGACCCCGCTGGGCGACCCGCGGGACGCCTCGCCGCGGCTGCGGGAGCTCATCGCCACCGCCGACGTCATCGCCGCCGAGGACACCCGCCGGTTCCGGACCCTCGCCGCGGCGCTTCCGGTCACCTACACCGGCCGCATCGTCAGCCACTACGACGCCGTCGAGGCCGAGCGGCTGCCCGGCCTGCTGTCCGCGGTCCGCGACGGCGCGACCGTGCTGGTCGTGTCCGACGCCGGCATGCCCGCCGTGTCCGACCCGGGCTACCGGCTCGTCGCCGCGGCCGCCGCGGAGGACCTCCCGGTCACCTGCGCGCCCGGCCCGTCCGCGGTGACCACGGCGCTGGTCCTGTCCGGCCTGCCGTGCGAGCGGTTCTGCTTCGACGGCTTCCCGCCGCGCCGCTCCGGCGAGCGCCGCCGGTGGCTGGAGACCCTGCGCGACGAGCGCCGCGCCGTGGTGTTCTTCGAGTCACCGCGGCGGACCGCGGACACCCTCGCCGACGCCGTCGCGGTGCTGGGGGAGTCCCGCCGTGCCGCGGTGTGCCGGGAGCTGACCAAGACCCACGAGCAGGTCGTGCGCGGCACCCTGGCCGAGCTGCACGCCTGGGCCACCTCCGGCGACGTGCTCGGCGAGGTGACCGTGGTGCTGGCCGGCGCCGAGGCCCGGGAGGCGCCGCCGGTGGAGTCGCTGGTCGACGCCGTCCGGGAGCGCACCGACGACGGCGAGCGTCTCAAGGACGCCGTCGCCGCCGTGGCCGAGGCCGCCGGGGTGCCCAAGCGCGACCTCTACAAGGCGACCCTCGCCGCCCGGGACTGACGCCGCACCCCGCGCGCGGTCGCCGCACCTGTCGCGGCGGGTGCGACGGCCTCCGGTGGGGTGCGACAGCGGGCCGGGCCGGGCGGTCAGGCGGTCGCGGGGGTGCGCGTCGGCAGGGCCCGCATGACCGGCTCGACGTAGCGGGCGGCGATCGGGCCCAGCACCGCCATGATCAGCACGTACGCCGTGGCCAGCGCGGACAGCTCGGCGGGGACGGCCGCGTAGCCGACGGCCAGCCCGGCGATCACGATCGAGAACTCGCCGCGGGCGACGAGTGCGGCCCCGGCGCGGGCCCGGCCCATCCGCCCGATCCGTGCGCGCTTCGCCGCCCACCAGCCCGTCGCGTACTTGGTCGCGGCCGTCGACACGGCGAGCACCAGCGCCCAGCCGAGCACCGGCGGGATGGCCCGCGGGTCGGTCGACAGCCCGAACACCACGAAGAACACCGCGGCGAACAGGTCCCGCAGCGGCTCCAGCAGCTTCGTCGCGTTCTCCGCGGTCGACCCGGAGATCGCGATGCCCAGCAGGAACGCGCCCACCGCGGCGGACACCTGCATGGCCTGGGCGAACCCGGCGACCAGCAGCGCGGCGCCGAGCACCTTGAGCAGGAATACCTCGCGGTCGTCGGAGTCGACGACGGCCGAGACGTAGCGGCCGTAGCGCAGCGCCACGACCAGCACCACCGAGATCACCGCGAGCGACACCGCGACCGCACTGATCCCGCCCCACAGCGTCACGCCGAGCAGCAGTGCCGTGAGGATCGGCAGGTAGAGCGCCATCACCAGGTCCTCGAAGACCAGCACCGACAGCACCACCGGGGTCTCCCGGTTGCCGAGCCGGCCCAGGTCCGACAGCACCTTCGCGACGATCCCGGAGGAGGAGATGTAGGTGACCCCGCCCAGCACCATCGCCCCGACCGCGCCCCAGCCCAGGATCAGCGCGACGGCGACGCCGGGCGCGGCGTTGAGCACGATGTCCACGATCCCGGCCGTCCAGGACCGGCGCAGCCCCGTGACCAGCTCGACCGCGGAGTACTCGAGCCCGAGCAGCAGGAGCAGCAGGACGACGCCGACCTCGCCGGCCAGCGAGGTGAAGTCGCCGATGTCGCCCAGCGGGATGACGCCGCCCGCGCCGAACGCGAGGCCGCCGAGCAGGTAGAGCGGGATGGGGGACAGGCCGATCCGCTGGGCGAGCCTGCCGAGCAGGCCGAGCCCGAAGAAGACGGCGCCGAGTTCGAGCAGTTCGAGTGCGGTGTGGTCCACGACTACCGGGGCGGCCTCAGCCGCGCGCGAGGATGTCGGCGGCCTGCTCCAGCTTCTCGGCCGTCCCGACGGCGATCACGATGTCCCCGGCGGCCAGCACGTGGTCCGGCGTCGGCGACGGGATCACCTGGCCCGCGCGCATGATCGCGACCACCGACACCTGGGTGCGGGTGCGCAGCGCGGTGTCGCCGAGCGGGCGGCCGTCGAACGGGCTGTTGAGCTTGATCGGCATCTTGCGGGTGGTGATGCCCGGGAGGTCCGCGTGCTCGTCCTTGAGCTGGTTGACCAGCTGCGGGGCGCCGAGCAGGTTCGCCAGGGCGCCCGCCTCCTCGGTGGTCAGCGGCAGCTCCGCGACGCAGGCGTCCGGGTCGTCGGCACGGGAGAGGATCAGGTCGATCTTCCCGTCGCGGTGCGCGATGACCCCGACCCGGCGGCCGCTGCGCAGCTCGATCTCCTTCCGCACCCCGATCCCGGGCAGCGGCGTCACGTCGACGTTCACCCCTGCAACGGTACGCCGCGCACACCGGCCGTCGGAAACACGCTCGTGACCGGCGCCGCCGAATGGCGGGGGCCGCCCGGGGGTAGCCGGGGATCATGCCTTCGGACCTGCCCCCGCACGTGATCGTGCTGTTCGGCGCCACCGGCGACCTGGCGAAGCGCAAGCTCTTCCCGGGTCTGCTCCACCTGCAGAACGAGGGTCTGCTCCCCGAGGACTTCCGGGTCATCGGGTCCGGCCGGCACTCGCCCGGCTCCGACGACGAGTTCCGCGACCGCATCCGCGGCGCCCTGTCCGACGACACCGGCTGGGACGACTTCGCGCCGCGGCTGAGCTTCGTCGTCTCCGACGCCGACGACGGCGCCGACCTCGCCGACGCGGTGCGGCGCGCGGAGAAGGACCTCGGCTCCGACGACGTGCGCCGGCTCGTCTACCTCTCCGTGCCGCCGACCGCGATGACCCCGATGGTCGCGATGCTGGGGGAGACCGGCATCGCCGAGCGCTCCCGGCTGGTGCTGGAGAAGCCGTTCGGCACCGACCTGGAGTCCGCGAAGGAGCTCAACGCAGGCCTGAAGGACGTCTACGACGAGGCCGACATCTTCCGCATCGACCACTTTCTCGGCAAGGAGTCGGTGCAGAACATCCTCGCGCTGCGCTTCGCCAACGGGCTGTTCGAGCCGGTGTGGAACCGCCAGAACATCCGCTACGTGCAGATCGACGTCCCCGAGGAGATCGGGATCGAGGGCCGGGCGTCGTTCATGGAGTCCACCGGCACGTTCCGCGACATGATCTCCACGCACCTGTTCCAGATCCTCGGGTTCGTCGCCCTGGAGCCGCCGTACGCGATCGCGCCGGACGCGCTGCACGCGGAGAAGGCGAAGGTGTTCGGATCGATCCGGCCGCTCGACCCGTCGCGGGTGGTGTTCGGCCAGTACGCCTCCTACCGCGACGAGGAGGGCGTCGCCGACGACTCGGAGTCCGAGACGTTCGTCGCGCTGGAGACCTACGTCGACAACTGGCGCTGGTTCGGCGTCCCGTTCTTCCTGCGCACCGGCAAGGCGATGGGCGCGACCCGGCGCACCGTGACGATCGGCTTCGACGAGCCGGCGCTGACCATGTTCCCGGGCGGGTCGTTCACGGGCGACGCCCACGACGGGCCGCCCACCGAGCTCGTCATCGAGCTGGCCGACCAGGTGTCGGCCGAGCTCGACGTCCGCGCGAAGGTCCCCGGCCCGGAGCTCAAGGTCGGCCGCGGCCGGATGCGGCTGGACCTCGACAGCGTCGGCGACCCCGACGACGCCCTGGAGGCCTACGAGCGGCTGCTCCTGGACGTCATGAAGGGCGACCGCACGCTGTTCACCACCACCGAGGAGGTCGAGCGGCTCTGGGAGCTGTGCGACCCGGTGCTCGCCGACCCGCCGCGGACGCAGACCTACTCCGACGGGTCCTGGGGCCCGCAGGACGCGCTCGACCTGCCCGGCCCGCGCGGCTGGCGGGTGCCGGAGTGAGCCCCTCGCGCAGCGAGCGCTACCTCCCGATCGCCGAACACGGGATCATCGGCGACCTGCGCTCCGCGGCACTCGTCGGGACCGACGGCACCGTCGACTGGTTCTGCCCGGGCCGGTTCGACGCGCCCAGCGTGTTCGCCTCGCTGCTCGACGCCGACCGCGGCGGGCACTGGCGGCTCGCGCCGTGCGTCGACGAGACCGAGCTCGCCAGCCAGCAGCAGTTCTACTACCCCGACTCCAACATCCTCATCACCCGCTTCCTCACCGCCGACGGCATCGTCGAGGTGCAGGACCTCATGGTGGTGCTGCGCCCGCACGACCCCGACCACCGCCAGCGGCTCGTCCGCCGGGTCACCGGGGTCCGCGGGGCGGTGCCGATGACCGTCGAGGTGGTCCCGCGACCCGACTACGCCCGGGAGACCCCGAAGGTCGAGAGCGCGGGCGCCGGCATCCGGTTCACCGGCAGCGGTGTCACCCTGGACCTGACGTCGTCGGTGGAGCTGGAGATCACCGACCACGCCGCGGGCGCGGAGTTCCGCACCGCCGAGGGGCGCACCGAGGTGTTCGTGCTGGAGGTGGACGCCACCGGGGAGCCCACCACCTGCGACGACGCCGCGGAGGCCCTGTTCACCGGGACCGTCGCGTTCTGGAAGGACTGGCTGGCGCACTCGTCGTACACCGGGCGGTGGCGCGAGCGCGTCCACCGTTCCGCGCTCACCCTCAAGCTGCTCACCCACGAGCCGACCGGTGCGGTGATCGCGTCGCCGACGATGGGGCTGCCCGAGCAGCTGGGCGGCGAGCGGAACTGGGACTACCGCTACGTCTGGATGCGCGACGCCGCGTTCACCCTCTACGCGCTGCTGCGGCTCGGGTTCACCGAGGAGGCGGGCGCGTTCATCGGCTGGCTGTCGGGCCGGTTCGGGACACGGCAGGAGGGGGCGCAGGGCCCGCTGCGCGTCATGTACACGATCGACGGCGACGAGACCCCCGACGAGGTCGAGCTCGACCACCTCGACGGCTACCGCGGCTCGCGCCCGGTGCTGGCCGGCAACGGCGCGTCGTCGCAGCTCCAGCTCGACATCTACGGCGAGATCATCGACTCGGTCTACCTGTACGACAAGTACGGCGACGGCGTCGGCCACGAGGACTGGACGAACCTCTGCACCATCCTCGACTGGCTGCGCGAGCACTGGGACTCCCCGGACGAGGGCATCTGGGAGACCCGGGCGGGCCGCCAGGACCACGTGTTCTCCCGGCTCATGTGCTGGGTCGCGGTCGAGCGGATGATCCGGATGGCGCGCCGGCGCGGGCTGCCCGGCGACGTCGGGGCCTGGACCACCACCCGCGACGAGATCTACCACCAGATCATGGACCGCGGCTGGGACCCCGACGTGCCGCCGCGCGGGTCGTTCGTGCAGCGCTACGGCGCGACCACGCTGGACGCCTCGGTGCTGCTCATGCCGATGGTGAAGTTCTGCGCGCCGACCGAACCGCGGTTCCTGGCGACCCTGGACGCGATCAACGACGACCTCGTCGTCGACACCCTGGTGTTCCGCTACGACGTCGAGGACTCGCCGGACGGTCTCGACGGCGAGGAGGGCACGTTCTCGATGTGCTCGTTCTGGAACGTCGAGGCGATGACCAGGGCCGGACGCCTGGAACAGGCCCGGATCGCGCTGGAGAAGATGTTCTCCTACGGCAACCACCTGGGCCTCTACGCCGAGGAGATCGGCCTGACCGGGGAGCAGCTGGGCAACTTCCCGCAGGCCTTCACCCACCTGTCGCTGATCAGCTCCGCGATCAACCTGGACCGGGCGCTGGGATGAGGCCGCTCAGCGGGTGAACAGGCAGGACTCGTAGAGCCGGACCCCGTGGCCCAGGGCCTGCTCCCGCGTCACGAGGCTCTCCGGGTCCAGCCAGGCCAGCACGATCTCGCCCATCCCGCCGAGGCAGAAGTGCCCGGCGACGCGCAGGTCGTCGGGCTCGATCCGGCTGTCGACGGCGCCGCTGACCATCAGCTCGGCGAAGCCGCGGTTGGCGCTGCGGCGGCGTGCGACGAGCTCGGGGCAGCCGATCGCGTCGACCAGCACGACGACGCGTCGCGGGTCGGCGGCGACGTCGTCGAACCAGGCGGTCAGCGCGGCCCGGATCCGGGCCGCCGGGTTCGCGGCGGCGGCCTGCACCGCGGCCATGGTCGTGGCGGCGCGCTCGTCGACGATGTGGTCGAACACCGCGCAGCCCAGCTCGACACCGGAGCCGAACTCGTCGGCCCCGGTCGCGGGCAGCCCGGCCCGTTCCGCGGCCGAGAAGGGGTCGATGGCGGGCCAGCCGCCGTCCGCCCACTGCTGCAGGGCCGCGTCGAGGAGGGCCTCGCGGTCCCGTTCACCCCGGTCCATGGGCGCCACTATGACACCAGTAGGGGGAACGACACCCATCTCCGGGAGCTATCCCCATCTTTGGTGATGTGCCGCCGCAGAACGTGATGGCGACGGTGAATACGCTGGAGGGCATGAGCAAAGCCGTGCTGACCGCCGTGGCGTGGCCCTACGCCAACGGCCCCCGGCACATCGGCCACGTGTCCGGCTTCGGTGTGCCCTCCGACGTGTTCGCCCGGTACCGGCGGATGGCGGGGGACCGGGTGCTGATGGTGTCCGGCACCGACGAGCACGGCACCCCGATCCAGGTCCAGGCCGACGCCGAGGGACTGACCCCGCGCCAGCTCGCCGACAAGTACAACGGCGTGATCACCGACGACCTGCAGGGTCTCGGGCTGAGTTACGACCTGTTCACCCGGACCACGACGTCGAACCACTACCGCGTCGTGCAGGACATGTTCACCGCGCTGTACAAGAACGGCTACGTCGTCCCGAAGACGCAGCTGGGCGCGATCAGCCCGTCCACCGGCCGCACCCTGCCCGACCGCTACATCGAGGGCACCTGCCCGATCTGCGGCTACGACGGCGCCCGCGGCGACCAGTGCGACAACTGCGGCAACCAGCTCGACCCGGCCGACCTCAAGAACCCGCGCTCGCGGATCAACGGGGAGACGCCGAAGTTCGTCGAGACCGAGCACTTCTTCCTCGACCTGCCCGCCTTCTCCGAGGCGCTCGGGAGCTGGCTGTCGACCCGCACCGACTGGCGCCCCAACGTGCTCAAGTTCTCCGCCAACCTGGTGGAGAACCTCAAGCCGCGCGCCATCACCCGGGACCTGGAGTGGGGCGTGCCCGTCCCGCTCGACGTGTGGTCGGACAACCCGCTCAAGAAGATCTACGTCTGGTTCGACGCGGTCATCGGCTACCTGTCCGCCTCGGTGGAGTGGGCCCGTCGCGGCCCGGACCCGGACGCGTGGAAGCAGTGGTGGACCGACCCGGCCGCCGAGGCCTTCTACTTCATGGGCAAGGACAACATCACCTTCCACTCGGTGATGTGGCCGGCGATCCTGCTCGGGCAGAACGGCGCGGGCGACCGCGGCGGCGAGCCCGGCCCGTACGGGACGCTCGACCTGCCCAGCGAGGTCGTGTCCTCGGAGTACCTGACGATGAGCGGGTCGAAGTTCTCGACCAGCCGCGGCACCGTCATCTACGTCGGGGACTTCCTGCGCGAGTTCGGGCCGGACGCGCTGCGCTACCACATCGCCGTCGCCGGGCCGGAGAACCAGGACGTCGACTTCACCTGGGACGAGTTCGTCCGCCGGGTCAACTTCGAGCTGGCCAACGAGTGGGGCAACCTGGTCAACCGGTCCATCTCGATGGCCCACAAGAACGTGGGCGCGATCCCGACGCCGACGGCGCCGCAGCAGGCCGACGCCGAGCTGCTCGCGTACTCGCGGGCCGGGTTCGACACCGTCGGCGGGCTGCTCGCGCGGAACCGGTTCAAGCAGGCCGCGGGTGAGGCGATGCGAGTGGTCACCGCCGCGAACCGGTACCTGTCCGACCAGGAGCCGTGGAAGCGCAAGGACGACCCGGAGCGCCGGGACACGATCCTGCACACCGCGCTGCAGGTCGTGCAGGACGCCAACACCCTGCTCACCCCGTTCCTGCCGCACGCCGCGCAGAAGGTGCACGAGGCGCTCGGCGGCACCGGGGTGTGGGCCGCGCAGCCGGAGAAGACGACCGTCGACGACCTCGGCGACGGCCCCGCCTACCCGGTCCTCACCGGCGACTACGCCGCCGAGCAGGCCCACTGGGGGTCGACGCCGATCGAGGTGGGGCGACCGCTGGCCAAGCCGTCGCCGATCATCGCCAAGCTCGCGCCCGAGCTGGGGGAGACCGGGCCGGAGTGGGCCCCGGTCCAGAAGTGAGCGGACACGGCCGCCGGCCGCGCCCCGAGCCGCCGGAGCCGCTCGCCGCGCCGACGATCGACAGCCACACCCACCTCGACGCGTGCGGCTGCGAGACCGACGCCGACGTCGTCGCCGCGATGGACCGGGCGGCGGCGGTCGGCGTCGTCGGTGCGGTCACCATCGCCGACGACCTCGACGGCGCCCGGTTCGCCGTGCGCGCCGCGCACGCCGACGACCGGGTGTGGGCGGCCGTCGCGCTGCACCCCACCCGGACGGCACGGGTGCCGGCCGCCGACCTCGCCGAGATCGAGCGGCTGGCCGCCGACGACCGCGTCGTGTCGATCGGCGAGACCGGCCTGGACTACTACTGGGACCACAGCCCGCCCGCCGCGCAGCAGGACGCGTTCCGCTGGCACATCGGGCTGGCCAAGCGCACCGGCAAGCCGCTGATGATCCACGACCGGGACGCCCACGACGACGTCCTGCGCATCCTCCGCGAGGAGGGCGCCCCGGACACCGTGGTCTTCCACTGCTTCTCCGGCGACGCCGCGATGGCCCGGGAGTGCGCCGACGCCGGGTACGTCCTGTCCTTCGCCGGCCCGGTCACCTTCACGAAGAACGACGAGCTGCGCGCCGCCGCGGCGCTGGTGCCCGCCGGGCAGTACCTCGTGGAGACCGACGCGCCGTTCCTCACCCCGCACCCGCACCGCGGCCGGGCCAACGAGCCCTACGTGCTGCCGTGGACCGTGCGGGGGATCGCCGCGACCCGCGGGGAGTCCGAAGCCCTGGTCGCCGAGACGGCCCGCCGCAACGCCGAACGGATCTTCCGGCTGCGCACAACCGATTGACGCCGTCCGCCGTGACGAGTGGCGGGGTTGTCGTCACTCACCGTCGATCACCGTCCGCTCGTCGCCACGCGCGCGTCGGAAACGCTGCGCCGGGTCACGGTCCGCTAACGTCCCTCGTCGTACCCGCCGGGACGGGGTCGCTCCCCCGACCCGCGGGACGACGACCGGTCCGCTCCCCAGCGACGGTTCCGCTCCCCGGCACCGCGCCGGTCGTCGTTCCCGCAGGTCATGGCTCCTTCCCGGACAGCCGAGCCCCCGGGAAGTCATGTCTTCGCGTCACGCCGCACCGCTCGCCGACGACGAGCTCACGCGACCGCTCCCCGTCATCGCGCCCGCCGGTCTCGCCGGCGACGAGGCCGGGTACGTCACCTACGAGGGCCGTCACCGCACCGCCGGTGCCCGCTCCCGGGCCGGGGTCCGGACCGCCGCCGCGGCCGCGCTGTTCTCGGTCCCGACCGGTGGCCTCGCCGCCGCGGTGCTCACCGCCCCGGCCGAGCAGCCCGCCCAGGAGCTCCAGGCCGGGCTCGCCGCGATCGCCACCGACCTCGGCACGGCGTCGATGAGCCTCGACCGGGCCTCCTCGCCCGCCTCGTTCGCCCCGGTCGCCGCCCCGACCACCGGCTCGGACATCGTAAGCGCCCAGATCGTCGAGTCGCAGAAGCTCCCGGTGCCGGAGCAGGAGGTGCAGGACCCGTCGCTCGACGAGGGCACCCGCACCGTCGTCGACCCGGGCCGCGAGGGCGCCCGCAGCATCATCTGGCGGGTCACCTACGACCAGGGCCGCGAGGGCGCCCGCGAGCGCGTCGGCGCCGGTCAGGACACCCCGGCCACCCCGCGCGTGGTGAAGGTCGGCACCAAGAAGAAGGTCGAGGAGATCATCGCGAAGGCGAAGTCCTCGGCGCCCGCCGTCTCCAACGGCGCGACCTGGGACAAGCTGGCCAAGTGCGAGTCCGGCGGCGACTGGAACATCAACACCGGCAACGGCTACCAGGGCGGGCTGCAGTTCAACAAGCAGACCTGGCAGGCCTACGGCGGCGGGCAGTACGCCCCGACCGCGGACCAGGCCTCCCGCGAGGAGCAGATCGCGGTCGCCGAGAAGGTCAAGGACGACCGCGGCGGCTACAGCGCCTGGCCGTCCTGCTCCTCCAAGCTCGGCCTGAGCTGATCCCGCACGCACCCCGCCCGGGGTGCCCGGCGAGAATGGTGCCGTGAGCGACCACGGGACCGACGGCGGCCGGAGCCGGAGCATCGACGCCGACGGCGACGGGAGCCGGACCACCGCCACCGCCCGCCTGCTGGGCCCGGCCGACGTCCGGGTCCTGGCCGAGCGGCTCGGTCTGCGCCCCACCAAGAAGCTCGGCCAGAACTTCGTCCACGACGCCAACACCGTCCGCCGGATCGTGAAGTCCGCCGGCGTCGACGGCGACGACGTCGTCCTCGAGGTCGGCCCCGGTCTCGGCTCGCTCACCCTGGCGCTGCTGCCGGTCGCGGCCCGGGTGCACGTCGTCGAGATCGACCCGGTGCTGGCCGGGCTGCTTCCCGACACCGTCGCCGAGCGCGCCCCCGAGCTGGCCGGGCGCCTCACCGTGACCGGTGCCGACGCCATGCGGGTCGGCGCGGACCGGCTCGCGACCGACGCCGGGCCCGGTGCGGCGCCGCCCACCGCGATCGTCGCGAACCTGCCCTACAACGTCGCGGTGCCGGTGATCCTGCACCTGCTCGCCGAGCTGCCGTCGCTGCGGACCGGGCTGGTCATGGTGCAGGCCGAGGTCGCCGACCGGCTCGCCGCCGGACCCGGCTCGCGCGAGTACGGCGCCCCCAGCGCCAAGCTCGCCTGGTACGCCGCCGCCCGCCGCGCCGGGCCGGTGCCGCGCGCGGTGTTCTGGCCGGTCCCCGGCGTCGACTCCGGGCTGCTGGCGTTCACCCGGCACGACCCGCCCGCCGACGCCGACCGGGCGGCGACCTTCGCGGTCGTCGACGCGGCCTTCGCCCAGCGCCGCAAGGTGCTGCGGGGAGCCCTGTCGGGCTGGGCCGGCTCGGCCGCGGCGGCCGAACAGGCCCTGCGCGCCGCGGGGGTCGACCCCACCGCCCGCGCCGAGACCCTGGCGGTGTCCGACTTCGCCCGGATCGCCCGGAACCGCCCGGCGGGGCCCCCTCCCGCCTGACCGGACCGTGCCGGGGGCGGCGCATGATGGCGTGGTGACGCGGTCGAGGGAACAGGTGGTCAGCGCCGACGGGACGAACCCGTGGCCCGCGCTGTGGGCGCTGGTGATCGGGTTCTTCATGATCCTGGTCGACGCCACGATCGTCACCGTCGCGACGCCCGCGCTGCTGACCTCGCTGGACGCCGACGTCAACTCCGTGGTCTGGGTGACCAGCGCCTACCTGCTCGCCTACGTCGTCCCGCTGCTGGTCACCGGGCGGCTGGGGGACCGGTTCGGGCCCAAGCGCGTCTACCTGTGCGGGCTCGCGGTGTTCACCCTGGCCTCGCTGTGGTGCGGGCTCACGACGACCGTCGGTGCCCTGATCGTCGCGCGGGTCGCCCAGGGCTTCGGCGCCGCGATGATGACGCCGCAGACCATGGCCGTCATCACCCGGACCTTCCCGGCGGCCCAGCGCGGGCGCGCGATGAGCCTGTGGGGTGCCGTCGCCGGTGTCGCGACGCTCACCGGGCCGATCGTCGGCGGGCTCCTCGTCGGCGGCCTCGGCTGGGAGTGGATCTTCTTCGTGAACGTCCCGGTCGGGGTGATCGCCTTCGTCGCCGCCTGGCGGCTGGTGCCCTCGCTCGAGACCTCGCGCCGCCGGTTCGACGTCGTCGGCGTGGTGCTGTCCGCCGCGGGCATGTTCCTGCTGGTCTTCGGCATCCAGGAGGGCCAGAAGTTCGGCTGGAGCGCCGGGATCTGGGCGCTGATCGGCAGCGGCGTCGTCGTGCTGGTCGCGTTCGTGTGGTGGCAGCGGGTCACCACCAGCGAGCCGCTGGTCACGCTGCGCCTGTTCCGGGACCGCAACTTCTCGCTGGCCAACATCGCGATCTGCACCGTCGGCTTCGCGATCACCGCGCAGGGCTTCCCTCTGATGATCTACGCGCAGAGCGTGCGCGGCTTCACCCCGACCCAGGCCGCACTGCTGCTCGCGCCACTGGCGATCTTCTCCGGCGCGCTCGCGCCGTACACCGGGCGGCTGACCGACCGCGTCCACCCGCGGCTGATCGGCGGCTTCGGGATGTCGACGTTCGTCATCGCGCTGGCCTGGCTGGCGTGGGTGATGGGCCCGGACACCCCGGTCTGGCAGCTGCTGCTGCCGCTCACCCTGCTCGGCATCTCCAACTCCTGCGTCTGGGCGCCGATCTCCACCAGCGCCACCCGCAACCTGCCGATGGACCAGGCCGGATCCGGGTCGGGCGTCTACAACACGACCCGTCAGGTCGGCGCGGTGCTCGGCAGCGCGGGCATCGCGGTGCTCATGGAGTCGCGGATCGCCGCGCTCGTCCCGGGCGCGTCGGCGACCGGCGGCTCCCCGGAGGTCGCCGCGACCGGCGGCCCGCTGCCCGAGGCGCTGCGCGACCCCTTCGCGACGGCGATGGCCCAGTCGATGCTGCTGCCCGCGGCCGTGCTGGTGATCGGGTTCGTGGCCGTCGCCTGCTTCGCGACGCCGCGCCACCTGGTCGAGCGCCGCGCAGCCGCAGCGAGCTCCACCGCCCCGGACTCCGGCACCGCCGCGGACTCCGGCAGCGCCCCGGTGTCCGGTCCCGCCCCGGTGTCCGGCTCCGCCCCGGTGTCCGGTGCGGCCCCGGTGTCCGGCGCCCCCGCCGGTTCCGGCTCTGCCGCGTCCCCCGTCTCCGCAGCGTCTCCCGTGCCCGCCGCGTCGCCGCCCGTGTCCCCGGCCGCTCCGGTGCCCGGCCGCCCCGGCCCCGGCCCCGGCCCCGGCGACGCGACCGACCGGTCCGCCGGCTGAGTCCTCCCGCGGGTCATCGGTCGCCCGGAAAACCTTCATGCGGTGAACCGTTTCTGGAGAAGGGACGGTCCCGCGGCGAGGTAGAGGGCCGATGGGTCGCGCCGCGTCGCGTCGGGCCCGGCCCGGCCGGGCCGCGCGGGGTCGGGCCGCGCGGGGTCGGGCCGCGCGGGGTCGGGCCGCGTCGGCGGGTAGTGGGTCCGCGGTGCCCTGCTGCGCGACAACCCTTCACGCCATGAACGGTTCTCCGGCAGGGACACCGTGGGCGGAGCCCGTCGGCCCAATCGGCTGGTCACCCCGGCCGAGTCGGTGGGCCCCGGTGGAGGGCCACAGCCCCGGGGGAGGTCCGGCCCGGGGAGGTCCAGCCCCGGGGGAGGGGCAGCCCGGGGAGGTCCAGCCCCGGGGGGAAGGCCAGCCCGGGAAGGTCCAGCCCGGGGGAGAGCCTGCCCCGGAGGAAGGTCGGCCCGGGGAGGGGCAGTCGCGGGGGAGGGTGAGCCCCGGGTGGGGTCGAGGGGCCCGGGCGGCGGGGCGCCCCGGGCAGGTGAGTCCGGGAAGCCGGCCCGGCCGGTGAGCCCGGCCACCCCGGATGCCGGGCGGCGGCGGCCCGTCCCGCGCTGCCCGTAGGGTTGAGCGGTGCTGTCCGCCGTGCCGCGACCGGTCACCGTCCGGGTTCCCGCGAAGATCAACCTGCACCTCGCCGTGGGCGGGGTGCGGCCGGACGGCTTCCACGACCTCGTCACGGTGTTCCACGCCGTCAGCCTGTTCGACGAGATCTCCGTCGAGCAGGCCCAGGAGCCCGCGCTGGAGGTGCACGGCGACGGCGTCGCCGAGGTGCCGCTGGACGCCACCAACCTGGCCTGGCGGGCGGTCGAGCTGCTCGCGGAGAAGGCCGGGCGTGCCCCGGACGTGCGGGTGACCCTGCGCAAGGGCATCCCGGTCGCGGGCGGCATGGCGGGCGGCTCCGCGGACGCGGCGGGCACGCTCGTCGCGCTGTCCTCGCTGTGGCGGCTGGAGCTGGGCCGCGACGAGCTGTCCGAGCTGGCCGCCGAGCTCGGATCCGACGTCACGTTCGGCCTGCACGGCGGTACCGCGCTCGGCACCGGCCGCGGCGAGAAGATCATCCCCGTGCTCGCCCGGCACCGGCTGCACTGGGTGATCGCGCTGGCCCGCGGCGGGCTGTCCACGCCGGCGGTGTTCTCCGAGCTGGACCGGCTGCGCGGCGACGGCCCGATCGCCGAGCGGCCGGTCGAGCCCGTCCTGGAGGCACTGTCCTCGGGGGACCCGCGCCGGCTCGCGCTCAACCTGGGCAACGACCTGCAGGTGGCCGCCGTCTCGATGGCCCCGGACCTGCGCCGCACCCTGCGCGCCGGGGTCAACTCCGGCGCGCTCGCCGGGCTGGTGTCCGGGTCCGGGCCGACCTGCGCGTTCCTGTGCGCCGACGCCGACTCCGCCGTCGAGGTCGCGACCGAGCTCGCCGGGATGGGGGTGTGCCGGACGGTGCGGGTCGCCCACGGCCCGGCCGGCGGCGCCCGCATCGTCGACACCTCCGAGACCGGCGGCGACCACCCCCCCGACCGCGGCGGTCCCTCGAGCTCCGGCTCGTGGCCCCCGGTCCGTGCCTGACCTTCCCGACGGTGGAGACGTAGTTGCCCGAGAACCTGCTCAACCTGGAGAACGTCACCGCGCACGTGCCCGGTGACGCCAGCCGCGTCCTGCTCGACGGTGTCTCGCTCGGTGTCGAACGCGGCGACCGGATCGGCGTCGTCGGCCTCAACGGCGGCGGGAAGTCGACCCTCCTCGACGTGATCACCGGCGACCGGCCCGTCGAGGGCGGCCGGGTCAGCCGCCTCGGGGGCCTGCGGATGGCGCACCTGGTGCAGCACGACCGCTTCCCGGCCGGGTCGACGGTGCGCGACATCGTCCTCGCCGAGTACGGCGCCGACCACGAGTGGGCCGCCGACGCCCGGGTCCGCGACGTCCTCGACGGGCTCGCCATCTCCGACATCGAGCGCCCCACCGACGGCCTGTCCGGCGGCGAGAAGCGCCGGGTCGCGCTCGCCGCGGCGTTGATCGGGGAGCTCGACCTCGTCGTCCTCGACGAGCCCACCAACCACCTCGACGTCGAGGGCATCGGCTGGCTCGCGACGCACCTGACGGCGCGGCGGATCGCACTCGTCGTCGTCACCCACGACCGCTGGTTCCTCGACACCGTCTGCACCCGGACCTGGGAGGTCGCGAACGGGCGCGTCGAGTCCTACACCGGCGGCTACGCCGACTGGGTTTACGCCCGCGCCGAGCGCGGCAGGCAGGCCGACGCCGCCGAGCAGCGCCGCCGCAACCTGGCCCGCAAGGAGCTGGCCTGGCTGCGCCGCGGCCCGCCCGCCCGGACCTCGAAGCCCCGCTACCGGATCGAGGCCGCGGAGGCCCTGATCGCCGACGTGCCCGCGCCGCGCGACACCGTCGAGCTGATGGCGTTCGCGACCAACCGGCTCGGGCGCACCGTGCTGGAGCTGGAGGACGCGACCGTCTCCGTCGCCGGGCGCACCCTGCTCGACGGCGTGACCTGGCGGCTCGGCCCGGGCGACCGGGTCGGCATCGTCGGGATCAACGGCTCCGGCAAGACGACGCTGCTGCGTGCCCTGTCCGGGGAACGCGCGCTCGACTCGGGCAAGCGCGTCCAGGGCAGCACCGTGAAGATGGCGCAGCTGTCGCAGGAGCTCGTCGACCTGCCCGCCGAGATGCGCGTGCTGGAGGCCACCGAGGCCGTCGCCAAGTACGTGCGGTTCGGCAAGCAGGAGATGACCGCGTCGCAGGTGCTGGAGCGGCTCGGGTTCCCCGCGGCCCGCCAGTGGACCCCGGTCGGACGCCTGTCCGGTGGCGAGCGCAGGCGACTGCAGCTGACCCGGCTGCTGATGGACGAGCCGAACGTCCTGCTGCTCGACGAGCCCACCAACGACCTGGACGTCGACACCCTCGCCGGGCTCGAGGACCTCCTCGACGGCTGGCCGGGCACCCTGGTGGTCGTCAGCCACGACCGGTACCTCACCGAGCGGGTCTGCGACCAGGTCGTCGCCCTGTTCGGCGACGGGCACCTCACCCACCTGCCCGGCGGGATCGGCGAGTACCTGACCCGCCGTGCCGCCACCGGCCACGGCCCCGCCGGGGCCGCCCCGACCGCTCCGGTACCGGCCGGGGCGCCCGTCGCACAGGCGGCCGGGCCGAAGGCGAGCGCCGCGGAGCAGCGGGCCGCCCGCAAGGACGCCCAGCGCCTGGAACGACGGATGGGGCAGCTCACCGCGCAGGAGGAGAAGCTGCACGCCCGGCTCGCCGAGGCCGCCACCGAGCCCGGCCGGCTGATGGAGCTGGACCGGGAGCTGAAGGCCGTCGTCGCCGAGCGCGAGAGCGTCGAGCTGGAGTGGCTCGAGGCCGCCGAGCGCGCCGAGGGATGAGGGGTCTCTCCTACCCAGGTAGGAGAGACCCCGGGTAAGAGATCAGTAGTTCGACCGATCCGCGGCCCCCGGGTGCGCGGATACCGTCGTACTCGCGTCACGGCGGGCTGGGGAGCCTCGCCGGGGCGCGGGGGGAGAGACGGGCCGGTTCCGTCGCCACAGTCGGGGGGTGGCGACGGGACCGGGCTCGTGGCGGTGAGTCCGCCGCCCGCGGCTGTCACCGCGGTGCCAGCGCCGTACCAGGGCCGTGTCAGCGCCCGGGCGCACGCTCATCGGCATGAACACTCCCGCTATCGAGGTCGACGGCCTGGTCCGGACCTTCGGTGACGTCCGCGCCGTCGACGGGATCTCCTTCTCCGCCGGGCGCGGACAGGTCCTCGGGCTGCTCGGCCCCAACGGCTCCGGCAAGACGACGACCGTCCGCATGCTGGCCACGCTGCTCCCGCCCTCGGCGGGCCGGGCCGCGGTGCTCGGCCGCGACGTCGTCGGCGACGGCGCCGGGGTCCGCTCCCTGATCGGCCTCACCGGCCAGTACGCCGCCGTCGACGAGGCCCTGACCGGCCGCGACAACCTGTACCTGATCGGCAGGCTGCTCGACCTGCCGCGCCCGGCCGCGCGGGCCCGCGCCGTCGAGCTGATCGACCGCTTCGGGCTCACCGACGCCGCCGGGCGCCGCGCCGGCACCTACTCCGGCGGCATGCGCCGGCGGCTCGACCTGGCCGCGAGCCTCGTCGGGCGCCCCGAGGTGCTGTTCCTCGACGAGCCCACCACCGGGCTGGACCCGCTGCACCGCAACGAGGTGTGGGAGGCCGTGCGGCGGCTCGCCGAGGACGGCGTCACCGTCCTGCTCACCACCCAGTACCTGGAGGAGGCCGACCAGCTCGCGCACGACCTCGTCGTCCTGGACCGGGGGCGGGTCATCGCCTCGGGCACGGCCGCGCAGCTGAAGTCCCGGGCCGGCGGGCGACGCCTGCACGTGCGCCCCGAGCTGCCGCGCGAGGCGCCGCTGGTCGCCGCCGTCGTCGCGCAGGAGGCCGGCGCCGAGCCGACGGTCGAGCCGTCCGGGGAGGTCACCGCGGCCGTCGCCGACCACGGCGCGCTGCGTCGCACCGAGGACCGGCTGGTGGCCGAGGGCGTCGCCGTCGCCGAGATCGGTCTGCGGCTCCCCAGCCTCGACGACGTCTTCCTCTCCCTCACCGGCCACGCGGCCGAGACCACCTCCGGAGGCCCCCGATGACCGCCACCCTCGAGACCCCGCCCACCACCCCGCGCTCCGGCCGGGCGGCCGGCTCCGCCCCGCTGCTGCCCTCGACGGTGCGGCACGGGCTGTCGCTGGCCCGCCGCGGGATCGTGAAGACGATCCACTCGCCGGAGGCGCTGATCGACGTCACGCTGCAGCCGGTCATCTTCCTGCTGCTGTTCGTCTACGTCTTCGGCGGCGCGATCGCCGGCAACAGCACGGAGTACCTGCACTACGCCCTGCCCGGCGTCCTGCTCCAGACGGTCGTGTTCGCCTCCGCGGGCACCGGCGTGGGCCTGGCCGAGGACCTCAAGACCGGGATCTTCGACCGCTTCCGCAGCCTGCCGATCTCCCGCGCGGCCCCGCTGGTCGGCGCGATCGGCGCGGACCTCGTCCGCTACGTGACCTCCGGCGTGATCATGCTGGTGTTCGGGTTCGCGCTCGGCTACCGGACCCCGGCGGGTCCGTTCGGGATCCTCGCCGCGTTCGGGCTGGTCGTCGCGTTCGCGTTCGGCCTGTGCTGGGTGTTCACCGCGCTCGCGATGGTCGTGAAGCAGCCCCGCTCGGTGCAGGGACTGTCCGCGCTGATCATGCTGCCGCTGACGTTCGCCAGCTCGGTGTTCGTCCCGACGCAGACGATGCCCGGCTGGCTGCAGGGCTTCGTCGCGGTCAACCCGGTCTCGCGGACCGCGGACGCCGTGCGTGCCCTGCTCGACGGCGCGCCGGCGGGTGGTGCGGCGACGGTGTCGCTGCTGACGTCCGCGGGCCTTGTCGTGGTCTTCGCGCCGCTGGCCGTCGCGCTCTACCGCCGCCGCACCTGAGGGCGCGCGGAGGTCCGGCGCTCACGGTGTAGGGGGCGCGTCCCGGGGGAGGGCCCGGCCACGGTCGACCGCAGCGTCGGCCGCGGCCGGGCCCAGCCGTGCGCGGACCCCCTCCAGCGTCGCGACGACCTCGGGCAGACCCAGGTGCAGCGCCCCCCGGCGGGCCAGGGCGACGCCGAGCAGCTCACCGGCCCGCTCCGCGTCCCCCGCGTCCAGCGCCCACCGTGCGGAGGTCTCGGCGACCAGGCCGAGGATCGGCCCGTCCTCGCTGGCGACGGCGGACCGCCCGGCCTGCTCCAGCCGTTCGCGGGCGTCGTCGGGACGTCCGAGGGCGAGCAGCGCGGCCGCGATGAGCGCGTGCGTCGACGCCTCCCGCTGCAGCCGTCCGGGGCCGGGCCGGGCCGGCACGTCGGACTCCTGGAGCAGGTCCAGGGCCTCCTGCGGCTTCCCGAGCCGCAGCTCGACGTCGGCCCGGCCCCACCGCAGGCCGAAGTCCGCACGGGGGTCGTCGACGATGTCCTGGTCGAAGGCCAGGCGGAGGTGCTCGCGGGCCTCGGTCTCGTCGCCGTCGCGGGCGGCGAGCCGGGCGAGCTGCAGGTGGAACTGGGGGACGTCGTCGGCGTTGCCCAGCTCGGCGGACAGCGCGACCGCCTCGGTCCAGGCCCGGCGGGCGGCGTCGGTGTCCCCGGCGTAGTCCTCCAGCTCACCGAGTGCGAACGTCGTCATCCCGAGCCCGAAGCGGTCCCCGGTCCGGGCGAACAGCTCGTGCGCGGCCCGCAGCCGGACCCGCTGCACGTCGAGGTCGCCGGTGTTCTCGGCGTACGCGGCGATGATCTGCGACGCCGTCGCCCGCAGCCACGGCTCGCCGTCGCCGTCGGCGATGGCCACGAGCGCGGAGCGGTCACCGTCACCGAACAGCAGGCCCGTGGGCCGGGCGAGCTCGACCACCGGGTGCCGCGGCTCGGGCAGCTCCGGCCACAGCGCGACGACGGCGGCGAGCTCCGCCTGCGCCGCACCCGGCTCGTCGCCGAACCCGATGTGGACCGTCGCCCGGATCGTGCGGGCGAACGCGACCGCGGCGGCCGGCGCGTCCGCCGGGACCGTCGCGACCCGGTCGGACCAGCGCTTCAGCGACCCGAGGTCGCCGCGGACCATCCAGCTCCAGCCCAGTGCCGCGAACAGCCGGTGCGCCCGGGGACCGTCGCCGGCGTCGCCGGCGTCGACGGCGCGGTCCAGCGCGCGGACGGCCTCGCCCTCCACCCGCCGGACGACGGCGAGCTGGTCGAGCTGGTCCCCGGTGCGCAGCCGCGGCTCCCCGGGTTCCAGCACCGCGAGCAGGTGGTCGGCGTGTGCCGCGGTCACGGCGTCGTGGTCCGGCGCGTCGGCCAGCCGTGCGGCCGCGTACTCGCGGATGGTCTCCAGCATCCGGTAGCGGGTCGCACCGTCCTCGGCGCCGTCGACCGGGACGACCAGCGACTTCTCGACCAGCGCCGGGAGCAGGTCGAACGCGTCGTCGCCGCAGACGGCCTCGACGGTGCGGGCGTCGACGGGACCGGCGAACACCCCGAACCGGGTTGCGAGCGCCCGTTCGGCGGGGGAGAGCAGGTCCCAGCTCCAGTCGACGACGGCCCGCAGCGTCTGGTGGCGGGGCAGCGCGGTCCGGGCACCGGTCACCAGCAGCCGGAAGCGGTCGGCGAGCCGGTCGGCGATCTCGGCCGGGGTCATGCTCCGCACCCGGGCCGCCGCGAGCTCGATCGGCAGCGGCTGACCGTCGAGCCGACGGCAGATCTCGGCGACGGCCCGGGCGTGGGCGGCCGGGTCGAGGTCCGGCCGGACGGCGACGGCGCGTTCGGCGAACAGCCGCGTCGCCTGCGCCGGGTCCAGCGACCCCAGCGGGTGCAGGACCTCGCCCGGCACACCGAGGGGCTCCCGGCTGGTCGCCAGCACCCGCAGCCCGGGCAGCCGGGCGAGCAGGTCGTGGACGAGGTCCGCGACGTCGTCGACCAGGTGCTCGCAGTTGTCCAGCAGCAGCACCAGCTCGCGGCCGGTCAGCGCCGACACCAGCCGTGCCCTGGCGTCCGGACCACCGCGGTCCGCGACCGACAGCTCCGGCCCGCCGACGGCGTGCAGCGCGGCCGGGACCACCTGGTCGCCGCCGGTCAGCGCGGCCAGCTCGACCACGGCGACGGCCGTACCGACGTCGCGCACCGCCTCCTGCGACAGCCGGGTCTTCCCGGCCCCGCCCGGCCCGACCACGGTGACCAGCCGCGTCGAGCCGAGCAGCGCCCGTACCCGGTCCAGGTCCTTCTCGCGGCCGACGAACGAGGTCAGCGCCACCGGCCGGGTCCGCTCCGGCGGCGGCCCCGGCCGCCGTGCGGCGACCACGGTCGCGGGCGGGTCGTCGCGCAGCAGCTCGGTGCGGGTCCGCAGCAGCTCCGGGCCCGGATCGACGCCGAGCTCCTCGGCCAGTGCGGTCCGGGTCCGGTCGAGCACGGCCAGCGCGTCGGCCCGCCGACCGGTCGCGTGCAGCCCGCGGGCCAGCGCGACGGCCGTGGTCTCCCGCAGCGGCTGCTCGGCCAGGATCGCGGTGAGGACGTCCAGGCCCGCAGCGGGCAGCCCCGCCGCGAGACCGCGCGCGGCCAGTTCCTCGGCGGCGTCGGCGCGGGCGTCGGACAGCCGGGTCGCGGCGGGCGCGGCGAACGCCAGTCCGTTGAGCCCGCCCAGCGGCGGGCCGTGCCACAGGTCGAGGGCCTCGGTGAGCAGGGCGCGGGCGCGGTCGTCGTCCGGGTCGGCCGCCGCGGTCCGGCGCAGTGCGGCGAACCGCAGCGCGTCGACCTCGTCCGGGTCGACGGCCAGCAGGTAGCCGCCGGTGGCCGACCGCACCCGGTCGGCACCGATCGCGCGGCGCAGCCGGGTGGCGAGGGACTGGAGCGCGTTCGCCGTCGACGGCGGGTCGTCACCCCACAGCGCGTCGACCAGCGTCGCGGTGTCGACCGGGTGCCCGGCGTCGAGCGCGAGCCGGGCGAGCAGACCCCGCACCCGGGCGCCGGCGGGCAGCAGCTCGCGCCCGCCGGCGTCGGTGAGGGAGACGGGGCCGAGCAGCCGGATCGACATCACCGGCCATTCTGCCCCGCAACGGCCACCGGTTTCCGGCCGACCGAGGTCAGCTCGACCGCCGGACCACCTGCGCCAGCTCGTCGAGTTTCGTCAGGGTCTCGGACTCCGGCAGGGTCGGCAGCAGGAACGTGACCCGCTCGACGCCGACCTCGGCGTAGCCGGCGACGACGTCGGGGTCCGGCTTCCCGCCGAACACCGTGGTCGGCACGTCCGGCTTGCCCCGCTCGGCGAGGTCGTCGCGGACGCGGCGGATCTCGTCGTAGGAGGTGTGCGAGCGCGGGAGCCAGCCGTCGCGGACCTCGGCGAGCCGGTTCAGTGCGGCCTCGCTCTCCCCGCCCAGGTAGATCGGCGGGGTGCGGACCGGCTTGGGCCAGGAGAAGGACCGCTCGACGTCGAGGTGCTTGCCGTGGAACTCGGCCTCGTCCTCGCTCCACAGTGCCCGCAGCGCGTGCAGTTGCTCGGTCATGAGCGGCCCGCGGGTCCTCGGGTCGACGCCGTGGTTGCGCATCTCCTCGCGGTTCCACCCCGCGCCGACGCCGAACAGCAGCCGCCCGCCGGACACCAGGTCGAGGCTCGCGGTCTGCTTGGCGGTGTGGATGACGTCGCGCTGCGGCAGGAGCACGATCCCGGTGCCCAGCAGCAGGTCCGTGGTCGTCCCCGCCATCGCGGTGAGCGCGACGAACGGGTCGAGGGTGCGGTAGTAGACCCGCGGGAGGTCGCCCCCGCCGGGGTAGGGCGACTCCCGGCTGGTCGGGATGTGCGAGTGCTCGGCGAGGAACACCGAGTCGAAACCGCGTTCCTCCAGCGCCCGGCCCAGCGGCCCGGGACGGATGCCCTCGTCGGTCACGAACGTTGCGATGCCGAACTTCATGACCGGCGGGTACCCGTCGGGCCGGACCGTCACGCCCGGCCGGCGAGCCGGTCCAGCAGCAGTGCCTCCGCGAGCACCCCGCGCCCGAACATGCCCAGGTGCAGGCTCTCGTCGATGCCGTGCCAGCGGCTGGCCGGGTCCCCGACCCCGGTGACCAGCACCGCCGCGCCCGGGAAGGTCCGCGCGAACTCCGCGATGAACGGGATCGAACCGCCGATGCCGGTCTCGACGGCGTCGTTGCCGTAGGCGGCGGAGAACGCGGCGCGGGCGTGGTCGTAGACCTCGCCGGCCGAGGACAGGCTGAACGGCTCGGCGACGCCGTGGCCGGGCGTCACCGACACGTGCGCGCCCCACGGGACGTTGCCCTCCAGGTGCTCCGCGAGAGCGCGCTGGGCCTCGCGGGCGTCCTGGCCGGGAGCCAGCCGCATGCTGACCATCGCGCGGGCGCGGGGGAGCAGCACGTTCGAGGCCTCGGCGACCTTCGGCGCGTCGATCCCCAGCACCGCGACGGCGGGCGCGTGGTTGGTCCGGTCCGGGATCGAGCCGGTGCCGAGCAGCTCGACGCCGTCGAGCAGGCCCGCGTCGGAGCGGTAGGTGGCCTCGTCCGGGTCGGGCGCGTCGGAGCTGCCGCGCACCAGGCCGGGGACGGCGACCTCGCCCTTGTCGTCGTGCAGGGTGGCCAGGGTGCGGCACAGCGCGGTCAGCGCGTCCCCGATCGGGCCGCCGTAGACCCCGGAGTGCACCGGACGCTCCAGCATCGACACCTCGATGACGACGTCGACCAGGCCGCGCAGGCTGGTGGTCAGCGCCGGGACGTCGACGGCCGGGTTGGCGGCGTCGGCGATCACGATGACGTCGGCGGAGAGCTTCTCGCGGTGCTCGGCCAGGAGCGCGGTCAGCGTGGGGGAACCGGACTCCTCCTCGCCCTCGATGAACAGCACGACCCCGACCGGCGGCCGTCCCTCGTAGGCGCGGAGCACGGCGAGGTGGGTCATGACGCCGGCCTTGTCGTCGGCGGCGCCACGGCCGTAGAGCCGCCCGTCGCGCTCGGTCGGCTCGAACGGCGGGCTGGTCCACGCGTCGTCGCCGCCGGTGGGCTGGACGTCGTGGTGGGCGTAGAGCATGACCGTCGGCATGCCCTCGGGTGCGGGCCAGTGCGCGACGACGGCCGGGGCCCCGCCGTCGGCGGAGATGATCTCGACCGAGGCGGCACCCGCGTCACGGGCCAGCGTCGCGACGGCGTCCGCGGAGCGGCGGGTGTCCTCGGCGTGTGCCGGGTCGGCCCAGATGCTCGGGATGCGGACCAGCGCCTCGAGGTCCGTGCGCGCGCCCGGGAGGACGGCGTCGACGGCGGCGGAGAGCGCTGCGGGAGCGGGGTCGGTGTGCGGCTCGGCCATGCGTTCGGATGCTACGCGCGCCCGGCGCGGTCGCACCGGTCGCCGATCGTGCCGCCCCGCACGGGCGGTTCGTCGCTACATTCGGGCCCATGTCCCGATTCCTGGCGACGTTGCTGGAGTCCGCGACCGTTCCCCACGGGCTCGCCCGTGGGATGACGACGGGGGAGCCGCGCGATCCCGTGCGGCGTTCCTGGGCGGAGGTGCACGAGACGGCCCGCGGGATCGCGGACGCCCTGCGACGCCCCGGCGACGACGGCGGCCCGGCCCTGCCGTTCGGCGGCGCCGTCGGGGTGCTGGCCGGGGAGCCCGCGGCGATCGCCCCGGCCGCGCAGGCGGTGTGGCTGTGCGGCGGCAGCGTGACGATGCTGCACCAGCCGACCCCGCGCACCGACCTGGCCGAGTGGGCCGCCGACACGGTCACGACGCTGACGATGGTCGACGCCGCGATGGTGCTGCTCGGCCCGCCCTTCGACGCCCTCGCCCCGGTCCTGACCGAGCGCGGTGTCCCGTTCCGGATGCTCGACTCGCTGACCGGTGACCCGGCCGCGTTCGTCGCGGACGCCGCCGTCGCCGACGAGGGCGACACCGCGTTGCTGCAGCTCACGAGCGGTTCCACCGCGGCCCCGAAGGCGGTGCGGATCACCCACGCGAACCTGCACGCCAACATCGGGGCGATGGTGACCGCGTCCGCTCTGGACGTCGCGACCGACCGGATGGTGTCGTGGCTGCCGCTGTTCCACGACATGGGGATGGTCGGGTTCCTGACCGTCCCGATGACGGTCGGGCTGGACCTGGTCACCGTCACCCCCGCGGACTTCCTGGGCCGCCCGCGGCTGTGGGCCGAGCTGATCTCGAAGTACGGGGGCACCGTCACCGCGGCCCCGAACTTCGCCTACGCCGTGCTGGCCCGCCAGCTCGCCCGGGTCGACGACGGCGCTCTCGACCTGTCCTCGCTGCGGCTGGCGCTCAACGGCGCCGAGCCGGTGGACCCGGCGGCCGTCGCGGCGTTCACCGACGCCGGCGCCCGCTTCGGGCTGCGACCGGAGTCGGTCCTGTGTGCCTACGGGATGGCCGAGACCGCGCTCGGGGTGTCCTTCGCGCCCGTCCACACCGGGCTGAAGGTGGACCGGGTCGACGCCGAGTCCCTGGAGGCGCACCGGCGCGCCGAGCACGCGGGCACCGGTCCGGTGCGGGAGTTCCCCGAGCTGGGACCCCCGCTGCCCGGGATCGAGGTGAAGGTCGTCGGCAGCGGTGGTCGCGTGCTGGGCCCCCGGGAGGTCGGGGTGCTGCACCTGCGCGGCGACGCCGTGACGCCCGGCTACCTCACCGTCGACGGCCCGGTGTCCACCCAGGACCGCGACGGCTGGTTCGACACCGGCGACGAGGGCTACCTGACCCCCGACGGCGCCGTCGTCGTGTGCGGACGCACCAAGGACGTGATCATCATGGGTGGGCGCAACATCTACCCGACCGACATCGAGCGTGCCGCCGGTGCGGTCGAGGGCGTGCGCGCGGGCAACGTCGTCGCGGTCCGGATCCCGGCAGGCGACGGGCGGCACCGGGAGTCGTTCGCCGTCGCCGTCGAGGCGAAGGGGGCCGACGGCCCCGAGGCGGTGCGTGCCATCCGCGACGACGTGATCCGCCGTGTCGTCTCCGCGGTGGGGGTGCGGCCGGCCGAGGTCGCGGTGCTGGCGCCGGGGAGCCTGCCGAAGACGCCGTCGGGGAAGCTGCGCCGCGCCGCGACGGCGGACCTGCTCACCGCCCGCCGCTGACCCGGACGCACGGGAGCCCCGGTCCCTGTGGAGGGACCGGGGCTCCCGTGGACGACGGGGCTCAGCCCGACAGCGGGTGGAACCGGTTCTGCGCCGGCTCCAGGCCCTCGGACAGCAGGGCCTCGGCGGCGTCCGCGGCGAGGTCCAGACCGAAGTCGAGCTCCTTGTTCTCCACGCCGGAGAACCGCTTGAGCACGTAGTCCGCCGGGTCCTGACGACCCGGCGGCCGGCCGATGCCGAACCGCACGCGCAGGTAGTCCTTCGTGCCCAGCGCCTTGCTGATCGAGCGCAGGCCGTTGTGCCCGCCCTCGCCACCGCCGCGCTTGAGGCGGACCACGCCGAAGTCGAGGTCCAGCTCGTCGTGGACGACGATCACCTCGGTCGGCGGGATCGAGAAGTACTGCACGAGCCCGGCCACCGGGCCGCCCGAGAGGTTCATGTACGTCCGGGGGACGGCCACGGTCACCGGGCGACCGGCGAGCCGGCCCTGCGCGATGTCGGAGTTCGACCGCTTGTGCGCGGAGAACCGGCCGGCGCCGGCCCGCGTCGCCAGCAGTGCGGCGACGCGGGTACCGACGTTGTGCCGGGTGCCCTCGTAGTCCGGACCCGGGTTCCCGAGTCCGACGACGAGGGCCGGCCCCGGCACGGGGCTCACTTGTCGGAGGACTCGGAGTCGCCCTCGGAGTCCGCGGAACCCTCGGCGGAGTCGCCCTCGGCCTCGGCCTCGGCGGCCTGCTCCTCGTCGGACGGCTCCTCGACCACACCGGCGCCCTCGGCGTCGACCTCGGCCTCGAGGTCCTCCTCGGTCGGGGCCGGGACGACCTGCACGACGAGGTACTCCTCGTCGGTGCGCAGCTCGACGCCACCGGGGAGCCTGAGGTCCTTGGCGAAGTACTGGGTGCCGATCTCCGCGTCCTCGATGGAGACCTCGATGTTCTCCGGGATGTTCAGCACGTCGGCCTCGACCAGGACGGTGTTGAGGTCCTGGGTGACCAGCGAGCCGGGGACGGCCTCGCCGGTGACGACGACGTCGAGCTCGACCTCGACCTTCTCGCCACGCTTGATGACGAGCAGGTCGACGTGCTCGATGTAGGGGCGCAGCGGGTGCACGACCACGGTCTTGGTCAGCGCGAGCTGCGGGGTGCTGCCGTCGACGTCGAGCTCCAGCACGGCGTTGCGGCCCTGCTCGCGGACGACCGCGGCGAACTGCAGCGACGGCAGCGACAGGTGGACGGGGTCGGTCCCGTGGCCGTAGAGGACGGCGGGGATCTTGCCGGCGCGACGGGTGCGACGGGCGGCGCCCTTGCCGAACTCGGTCCGGGTCTCGGCGGGAATGCGGGTCTGGGCCACGGGAACTGCTCCTCGAACTGTCTGCGGTGGAAGGCGCGCGCGGCGAGGAGCCGACCGGGATCGGCCCACGTCGATCACGGCGGGTCAAGGTGCACCCGCCCTCGCCGCGGAGATGCCGAGAAGAGTACGCCAGGCCCGTGGCCGTCCCGGGGCCAGCCCCCGGGACGACCGCGGAACCCGCTGGTCAGGCCGCCGAGTGGGGGACGCCCTGGCCCGGGTCGATGCGGTGCGGGCCGTTCTTGCCCGGCTTGACGTCGAAGTCGAAGATCCCGGTCGGCAGGTAGACCGTCGAGCACGAGTTCGGGATGTCGACCACGCCGGACAGCCTGCCCTCGATCGGCGCCGCCCCGAGGATCATGTAGGCCTGGATCGGGGAGTAGCCGAAGTTCGTCAGGTAGTCGATCGCGTGCAGGCAGGCCCGCTGGTACGACAGGTGCGAGTCGAGGTAGCGCTGCTCGCCGTCGAGGGTGACCGAGGTGCCGGAGAACGCGATCCACTCGCTGTACTGCGGGTCGGTGTTGCCCGGCACGAAGATCGCGTTCTCGGAGACGCCGTAGGTCGCCATGCCGCCCTTGATGACGTCGACGTGCAGGTCGATGAACCCGCCCATCTCGATCGCGCCGCAGAAGGTGATCTCGCCGTCGCCCTGGGAGAAGTGCAGGTCGCCCATCGACAGGTTCGCGCCGTCGACGAACACCGGGTAGAAGACCCGGCTGCCCTTCGTGAGGTTCTTGATGTCCTGGTTGCCGCCGTTCTCCCGGGGCGGTGCGGTGCGCGCGGCCTCCGCGGCGGCCCGGTCGAAGTCGGCGCCGGTCAGCGAGCCGAGGATCGCCGAGTCCGGGTTCGGCGGCAGGGCCAGCGGCGGCACCCGCTCCGGGTCGGTGTCGATCAGCGCCTGCTCGCGGGCGTTCCAGCGGCCGAGCAGCTCGGGCGACGGCGCCGTCCCCATCAGCCCGGGGTGGACGATCCCGGTGAACGACACCCCCGGGACGTGCCGGGAGGTGGCCGTCCCGCCCTGGAAGTCCCAGATGACCTTGTAGGCGTCGGGGAACTGCTCGGTGAGGAAGCCGCCGCCGTTGCGGGTGGCGAACACGCCGGTGTAGCCCCAGCCCTGCCCGGCCAGCGGGCCGGAGTCCTCCTGCGGGATCGGCCCGACGTCGAGGATGTCGACGATCAGCAGGTCACCCGGCTGCGCCCCCTCGACGGCGATCGGCCCGGACAGCACGTGCACCCCGGCGAGCGGGGCGTTCAGGATGTCGTCGGCGGAGTCGTCGTTGTGGATGGCGCCGTCGAACCACTCGCGGCAGTCGACCCGGAACGTGTCCCCGGGCTTGACGTGGACCTGCGCCGGGATGTCGGGGTGCCACCGGTTGTGGCCGGTCAGCTGCTGGTCGGTGAAGGTCTTGGTGCTGTCGAGGGGGAAGACGTTCCTGGGCATCGGACACTCCCGGGGTCGGTGCGGACGCGGGCGGGGCGGACGGGGTGCAGCGGTCGGTGCGGCGGTCGGTGAGGCGCGGGGCGCCGCGGTCAGGGACGCGGCAGACCGCGGGTGGCGGGGTGCAGCGGCGGCCCGCCGGGGCGCAGCGGGCGCGGCGGCGGCGCGGAGACGACCTGCGGCTCGTGGGCGGTGGCCGTGGTGCGGTCGATCAGGGCCATCCGGCCGCGGTCGGCGAGGCCGACCATCGGTGCGGTGATGACGCGCGGGGACTGCTCCCCGCAGGTGGGGCAGCGCGCCGTCGCGGGGGCGCTGCCGATCGGGTGCCGTTCCTCGACGGGGCCGTCGGCCCCGCACCGGTAGACGTAGAGCGCCACGGTCGTACCTCCCGGCACGCCGGGCGACCCGACATGCATCCGAGGAAATATTTTCCTGGGAAAGTACGACCGACGGGCCGGGGTGTCAACGGACCCGTCAGAGTTGCTGGACGACGTCCCAGGCCACCCCGTCGGCGACGGCGAGGAACACCTGCTGGCGCAGGTGCCGCCCGTGCACCTCGACGGTCCCGCGCGGGCTCTCGTAGGCCAGCCCCTCGGCCACCGCGGTCATCGCCGGGACCTCGGGCGACCCGGCCCGGCGCATGAGCTCGGTCAGCAGCCGGACGCCCTCGTAGCAGGACTCGCCGAGGCTGTTGAGCACCGGCGCGTCCGGGCCGAAGCGGTGGGCGTGCGCGGCCGCGAAGTCCAGCCCCGACGCCGTGCCCAGGTCCTCGAAGTAGCCGGCCGAGGTGAGCAGGCCGCGGGTGTTCTCCGGGCCCGAGGCGAGCAGCACGTTCTCCTCGATCAGCGAGCTGAACCGCAGGATCTCCCGGTCCAGCCCGAGGGCGCAGAACGCCCGGTTGAACTCGACGGCGTCGTTGCCGATCAGCAGCATCAGGACGGCGTCGCAGCCGCTCGCCTCGACCCGGTGCAGCACGCGCGAGAAGTCCTCGGTGCCCAGCGGCACGTACATCTCGTCGCAGACCGTCCCGCCGATCCGGCGCAGGTGCTCGGTCGCGACCTGCGCGGACCTGCGCGGCCACACGTAGTCGTCGCCGACGATCGTCCAGCGGCGCACCCCGGCGGCCTCGGCGAACCAGCTCAGCGACGGGCCCAGCTGCAGGTCCGGGGTCTCCCCGGTCAGGAACAGCCCCGGTCGCTGCTCACCGCCCTCGTACAGGGCGGTGTAGGCGTAGGGCACCCGCCCGCGGATCCGGGGCGCGACGGCCTCGCGGACCGCTGAGATGTGCCAGCCGGTGACCGCGTCCACGGCCCCGGCGCTGACCAGCGCGTCGAGCTCCGCGGCGACGACGGCGGGTGGCGCGCCGCCGTCGACCGGCACCAGGTTCAGCTCCCGGCCGAGCACCCCGCCCGCGGCGTTGACCTCCTCGGCGGCCAGCGTCGCGCAGGTCTCGCAGGACGGGCCGAAGATGCCCGCCGGACCCTGCAGCGGGACGACCAGCGCCACGTTGAGCATCTCGCTCCCGCGCGCCGGCACCGCCGTCGCGCGCCCGGGGTCCGGGAACGGAGTCATGCAGGTGACGCTATCCATCGTGGCGTCGCCCACCTAGCGTCTCGTCGGAAAACGTCCGGTTACGATGCGCTCATGTCGGAGCCCGCGGAGCACGTGCGGCCGTCCGGGGACGAGTCGCTGCGCCTGCTCTGCGCGGTGGGCCGGACCCTGGACCAGGAGCTCGACGAGGCCCTGCGCGGCTGCGGGTCCGACGTCGACCAGTGGCGGGTGCTCGGCCTGCTCGCCTCGCGCGGCGGCTGCACGATGAGCGTGGTCGCCGAGCACGCGCTGCTGCTGGCGCCGCGGGCGACCAAGCTCGTGGACCGGATGACCGCGGCGAACCTCGTGCACCGCAGGCCCGACGTCGTCGACCGGCGCCGGGTGCTCGTCGTCGCCACCGAGCGGGGCCGCGCGGCACTCGCGGAGTGGGACGCCGCGGCGGCCGGGGTGCTGGACCGCTACCGGGACCTGCTGGGCACCGACGCCGCCCTGTTCGACGACGTGCTGCGCCGGCTGCAGGACGCGACCGGGCGGGCCGGGGCGCCGGGTCTGGCCGGGCTCGCCACGACCGAGGGCTGAGGCGGAACGACCGACGGCGCCCCACCCGCGGGTGGAGCGCCGTCGGCGGACGTGCGGAGTGCTCAGGCGTTGCCGTCGAACAGGCTCGTGACCGAGCCGTCCTCGAACACCTGGTGGATCGCCTCGGCCAGCAGCGGGGCGATCGGCAGCACGGTCATGCTGTCGAACCGCTTCTCGGCCGGGATCGGCAGCGAGTCGGTGAAGATGACCTCCGACGCGCCGCAGTTCGCGAGGCGCTCGGTGGCCGGGCCGGACAGCACGCCGTGGGTGGCGGCCACGATCACGTCCGAGGCGCCCTCCTTGAGTAGCACCTCGACCGCCTTCGCGACGGTGCCACCGGTGTCGATCATGTCGTCGATGACCACGCAGCAGCGGCCCTCGATCTCACCGACCACCCGGTTCGCGACGGCCTCGTTCGGCTTGAGCGGGTCCCGGGTCTTGTGGATGAACGCCAGCGGGGTTCCGCCGAGGGTCTCGGCCCAGCGCTCGGCCAGGCGCACCCGTCCGGAGTCGGGGGAGACGACGGCGAAGTTCCCGTCCGGCCGGGTGCTCTTGATGTGCTGGGCGAGCACCGGCAGCGCGAACAGGTGGTCGACGGGGCCGTCGAAGAAGCCCTGGATCTGCGACGTGTGCAGGTCCAGGGTCAGGATCCGGTCGGCGCCGGCGGTCTTGAACATGTCCGCGACGAGGCGGGCCGAGATGGGCTCGCGGCCGCGGTGCTTCTTGTCCTGACGGGCGTAGCCCCAGAACGGCATGACCGCGGTGATCCGCTTGGCCGACCCGCGCTTGAGCGCGTCGACCATGATCAGCTGCTCCATGATCGCGTCGTTGATCGGGGCGGAGTGCGCCTGGATCACGAACGCGTCGCTCCCGCGGACCGACTCCTCGAAGCGGCAGAAGATCTCACCGTTCGCGAAGGAGTAGGCGGACTGCGGGGTGACCGTGACGTCGAGCTCCTTCGCCACGTGCTCGGCGAGCTCCGGGTGCGCCCTCCCCGAGAACAGCATCATGTTCTTCTTGGGAGTGCCTGCGATCGCGCTCACCGTGCGGTGCCTCCTCGGCTGAGGTCTCTCGGGTCTGTCGTTCCGGCGGAGGTGGTGTGACCTGCGCCGTCGCTGCTGGTCGTGCCGTTCGTGGACGGGTCGCTGCCCGCCCGCTGTGCCGCCTCGGCGGCGGGGGTGCCGGGCCGCTTGCGCGGCACCCACCCCTCGATGGTGCGCTGTGCTCCACCCGACACCGCGAGCGCCCCCGGCGGGACGTCCTCGCGGAGCACGGTCCCGGCGCCGGTGTAGGCGCCGTCCCCGACCGTGACCGGGGCGATGAACATGGTGTCCGACCCCGTCTTCACGTGGGATCCGATGACGGTCCGCTGCTTGCGGACACCGTCGTAGTTGACGAACACCGACGAGGCGCCGATGTTGCTCATCTCGCCGATCGTCGCGTCCCCGACGTAGGTCAGGTGCGGGACCTTGGTGCCCGCGCCGATGTCGGAGTTCTTGACCTCGACGAACGTGCCGATCTTGCCGCGCTCGCCGAGGACGGCGCCCGGGCGCAGGTAGGCGAACGGCCCGACCGACGCGCCGGGCCCGATCCGGGACTCCGACCCGTGGGTGCGGACGACGCTCGCGCCGGCCCCGACGACGGTGTCGGTCAGCGTGGTGTCGGGCCCGATCACCGCGGCCTCGTCGACCTCGCACACTCCGTGCAGCTGGGTGCCGGGGTGCAGGACGACGTCGCGCGCGAGCCGCACGTCGACGTCGACCCGGGTGGTGGCGGGGTCGACCACGGTGACCCCGGCCAGCATCCACTCCCGCAGCACGCGGCGGTTCAGCTCCGCGCCGAGCTCGGCGAGCTGGACGCGGTCGTTCACGCCGCGCACGCGCCACTCGTCGTCGCAGCGGACGGCGTGCACCGTCCGGTCCGCGGCGACAGCGGCGGCGACCAGGTCGGTGAGGTAGAGCTCCTGCTGGGCGTTGTGCGCGGCCAGGCCCGCGATGCCCGCGCGCAGGAACGCGGCGTCGAAGGCGTAGACGCCGGAGTTGACCTCCGCGATGGCCCGCTGCTCCGGTGTCGCGTCGGTCTGCTCGACGATCCCGGTGACGGCACCGTCGGCGGTGCGCACGATCCGGCCGTAGCCGGTGGGGTCGGCGACCTCGCAGGTCAGCAGGGTGACCGCGGCGCCGTGGTCGGCATGCTCGGTGACCAGCGCGGACAGGGTCGCGGTGTCGAGCAGCGGGACGTCGCCGTAGGTGACCAGGACGGTGCCGGTCAGGTCCGCGGGGAGCGGGGTGAGGCCGCTGCGGACCGCGTCGCCGGTGCCGAGGCGCTGCTCCTGGACGGCGGTGGTGGCGGTGCGCCCGAGGGCGGCGGAGATGCCGTCGACGGCCTGCTCCACCCGCTCGCGCTCGTGTCCGACGACGACCACGAGGTGCTCGGGGGCGGTACCGGCCAGTGCGTGCACCGCGTGGCCGAGCATGCTGCGCCCGCCCAGCTCGTGGAGCACCTTCGGCGTCGACGACCGCATCCGCGAACCCGCGCCCGCCGCGAGGACGATGCCGGCCGCGACCGTCGCCGTTCCGGGTGCCGGTCGGTCACCGGTGCCGGCCCGGTCGGGTTCGGGCATGTTCGGTTCCTCCTGCCGGACTCGCCGCCCGTGCCGGGCGGAGGACGCGGGACGCGCCGTGCCGGTACGGCATCGTACGGGGACGGCCCCGGGTGACCCGGCGGGCCCGTCACGCCCGCGGTGACGTCGCCGTAAACCCAAGATCAACCCTTCGGGTGGTAACCGGTCGGGTACCGGACTCGTTCCACCGTTCAGACGACGGTGACCGGCCGGCCACCGTCCGTGATGCCGATGAGCGGAGTGCGATGACGCGCGAGGTCGAGGGACGCCGTCGGCGGCCCCGGGTGATGACGGTCCTGGCCACGGTGGTGGCCCTGGTGCTGGCCGGGCTGACCGCCGGGATGATCGGGACCGCGTCCGCGGCGCCGACGGAGTCCGACCGGGGCGGTCCGGGGCGCGCCGAGGGCACGCCCTGCTCGGCGGCCGCGCGCGCCTGCGTCGACCTCGCGAACAGCACGGCGTGGCTGATCCGCGACGGGAAGATCGAGGCCGGGCCGGTCCCGGCGTCGTTCGGGAAGAAGGGCCAGCGCACCCCGGCCGGCGTCTTCCAGGTCCAGTGGAAGAACAAGGACCACCGCAGCGCGGAGTTCAACAACGCACCGATGCCGTTCGCGGTCTTCTTCGCCCCCGGCGGCATCGCCTTCCACGAGGGCAACACCGAGACCGAGTCCGCGGGCTGTGTCCGGCTGTCCCGCGCGAACGCCGAGCGCTGGTTCAACTCGCTGCAGGTCGGCGACCGGGTCGAGGTCACCAACATCCCGCAGTGACCGGCGGCGTTTCGCGGTCCGGGGTGGCGGGAACGTCCGGGACGGACAAGACTGCCGAGTGATCGGTTGTGCAAAATCGGTCCCCACGACACGGAGGTAACGATGCCCACGCGCAGCGCCCGCACCGCATGGAACGGCTCTCTGGAGCAGGGATCCGGCCAGGTCGAGCTGTCCAGCTCCAAGGTCGGTACCTACGAGGTCAGCTTCCCCAAGCGCGCCGCGGACGACGCCGGTGGCACCACCAGCCCGGAGGAGCTCATCGCCGCGGCGCACTCCGCCTGCTACGCGATGCAGCTCTCGGCGAACATCGCCGAGGCGGGCGGGACCCCCGAGGCCCTCGACGTCTCGGCCGACGTCTCCCTCGGCCCGGACAAGGACAACGGCGGCTTCAAGCTGACCGGCATCACGCTGAAGGTCCGCGGTGAGGTCACCGGACTCGACGCCGACGGCTTCGCCAAGGCCGCGGAGGCCGCCAAGGCCGGCTGCCCCGTGTCGAAGGCGCTGACCGGCGTCGAGATCACGCTGGACGCCGCGCTGGAGAGCTGAGACCCGCACGTCGCGACGCCCCCGACCGGATCCCGGTCGGGGGCGTCGTCGTGTCCGGGGTCAGCCGTCGAGCCCGTCCAGTACCGACCGCGACGGCACGAAGAACGTGCAGCCCGTCGTCGGGGTCGAGTAGTCGAGGATGCGGTCGTGCAACGGCGGCGGGTCGCCGACGAACATCCGCCGCAGCATCGTCTCGACCACCCACAGGTGCCGGCTGTAACCGATGAAGTAGGTGCCGTACTCGCCCCGTCCCGGCGCGGCGAACGGCATGTTGTCCCGCAGGATGTCGTGCTCGACGCCGTCGTCGTCGGTGATCGTGCACAGCGTCTTGTGCGACTTCTGGCCCTCCTCGGCGTCCGGCAGCTCCACCCCGTCGAACTTGGTCCGCCCGACGATCTCCTCCTGGGTGGCCACGCTCTGTCCGCGCCAGGCGGCCATGTCGTGCAGATACCGCTGCACGACGACGTAGCTGCCGCCGGCGTGTGCCGGGTCCTCCTCGCCGACCAGGGTCGCGGCCGGGAGGCCCGCCCCGTCCGGGTTGGCCGTCCCGTCGGCGAAGTCGAGCAGGTCCCGGCCGTGCCGGTAGCGGAAGCCGGCGGTCTCGTCGACGGTGGTGACGGTGTCGCCGAAGGCCTCCAGCAGCATCATCTCGAACCGCACGATCAGATCCGTGGTGTCCGCCCGCAGGTGGTAGAGCAGGTCCCCCTCGGTGGCGACGGCGGTGTGGCTCGCGCCGGTGATCTCGCGGAACGGTGCGAGCTCGCGCGGCGGCGGCCCGCCGACGACCCGTTCCCACACCCGGTGCCCGATCCCGACGGTGCAGTGGAACGCCGCGCCGTCGGCGCCGATGCGGACGTTCTTGACGAGGTCGGAGGTCGCGGCGAGCGTCGACCGGACCCTGGCGTCGGAGTCCGGACCGTCGCCCACGCGGAGGACGAGGAAGGCAGCCGCGGCGGTGAGCGGGGCGGTGACGTCCTGGGGCTCCGGTGGTGGGACTGCGCGTTCGGTCGCGTGGGTCACGCCGCCGGAGCGTAGCGACCCCGTGGCCACGGTGGGGCCGTGACGATCCCGCCCTCCCGGCACCGCGGCATCGTCCTGTTCGGCCCCGGTCCGGACATGACCGGCGCGATCGGACGTTCGGCCCTGTCGCGCGACCGCCGTCCGTGTCACGATCACGAGATCAGGCAAGGCTTACCTATGGAGCTGACATGGCGACGGATCTCCTCCTCCCGATCGACGACGACCTGAACCGTCGGGCGTTCGTGGCCGGCTCCGCCGCCTTCCTCGGCCTGCTGGCGGCCGGCTGCGGTCCGGCGTCCCCGGCCCCGGTCGACGCCGGCGCCGGGCAGAGGTCCGTCCCGCACGCGTTCGGCACGACCGAGATCACCGGTGTCCCCGGACGGGTCGTGACACTCGGCTGGGGGCCGTCCGAGGCGGCGCTGGCGGTCGGCGTCGTCCCGGTCGCCGTCCCGCAGGGCCGGGACAACGGGGGCGACGGATCCGGACTGCACCCCTGGACCGCCGAGTACCTGCGGACGCACGACCTCCCGCGGCCGGCGGTGCTGTCCTCCGGCGCCGCCGACGAGCCGGCGCCCGAGGAGATCGCGGCGCTGCGTCCCGACCTGATCCTGGCCACCGAGGCCGGCCTCACCGCGCAGCAGTACGCGGTGCTCTCGCAGATCGCGCCGACCGTCGCGCACCCCGGGGAGGCGTGGGCGACGCCCTGGCGCGACGTCATCCGGATCTCCGGGAACGCGCTCGGCCGGCCGGCGGAGAGCGATCGTGTCCTCGCCGCGCTCGACGACCGGACGCGTGCGGCGGCCCTCGCCCACCCCGAGTTCGTCGGCCTGACGATCACCGCCGCCACGACCTACGAGGGTGCGCTGATCGTGTACACCGCGTCCGAGCCGCGCGCGCAGCTGCTCGCCCAGCTCGGGTTCGTCGTCGACTCCTACGGCGCGACCGAGAACGAGCTGGACATGAGCTTCGAGGAGGCGGGCCGGATCGACTCGGACGTGGTGCTGATGTACCACGCCACCGAGGCCGAGCGCCGCGAGTTCGAGGCCGGGCCGGTCCCCGAGCTGGTGCCACAGTTCGGCCGCGGGAAGGTGGCCTCCGTCGTCGGGGCCGCGAACGTCGCCGCCGTCTCGCCGCCGACCGCGCTGTCCTGGCCCTGGACGATCGACGCCTTCACCGCGGCGCTGTCGACGGCCGCGGTGGCGGCCGGGGCGCGCTGACCGGGGCGGTCGTCCCGCCGTCCGCGCCGGCCGGCGCCCGGGCTCCGGGGCGATCACCGGCGTCGAGATCATGCCGGCCGCCGCGTCGGGCGCTCTCTCCGGAACCCGCCGCCGGTCGGATCAGCGGTTCGCGATGCCGTCCAGGCGTAGCTCCGCCGACTCGTCGCGATGGGTTCCGGTCGTGCCGACGTGCTTGTCGCTGATCGCGGTGCCGTTGCGCACGACGTGCGCCAGCGCCATCGCGTGCCCGCGGCCGAGGTCGTAGTCGGTCTTCAGCCACTCGACGATCTCGCCGGCCTTCGTCTCGGGGCCGAAGCCCTGAGCGGTCGCCTCGGCGACCAGCTCCGCCGGGATCTTGCCGGTCTTCTTCTCGATGGCGTCGAGGTAGGCCTGAAACGACATGTGTCCATCCGTCCGGTCGGGGTGTTCTCATCCGTCGGACCGTCTGCCCGGTCGGAACTCATCGGTGCCGGTCCGGCCCGTCCCGCTGGAGCAGCCGATCTCCACCCTCGCCGGGGAACCCGGCGACGTCGATGCGTACATGCGGGCGCTCGAACGCCGCGTCGCGAGTGTGGGCGCAGTCCCACCGGTAGCTCGGTCCGGGCGCGGACGGACACCCGCTTCCCCGGCGGCTGATGAGTAGTCGCTCGGTGTGGAGGGGCGTGGCACGGCCGTGACCGTCTCTCGGGCGACGCCGTAGCGCTCGGCCAGGTCGGGCGGTGACGGCAGCTTCTCCCGCCGTGAACTTCCTCGCGCATGGACGGCCTGTCACCGGATGTCAGGAGCGGTGTGCGGTCCGGACGGGGAGACGCTGCCGTGCCGTTTCGCATGTCAGCGGCTTGCTCCGCCGCCAGGATTCGAACCTGGACCATCGGAACCAAAATCCGAGGTGCTGCCGTTACACCACGGCGGATCGTGGGGCCTGGTCATCGTGACACGTCGGCGACGCCGTCCTCGCAGCGCACCCGCCCTGCGCGCCGGCGGGGGATGACCGGGATCACGGACAAACGCCCACGAAAGGGTGATCCGCACCCCGGGCGCGGCGGATCCCCGTCGGGTTGACACACTCCCGTGCGTGCTGAACACGGATGCTTCCGGGACGACGTCGTCGATCGGGTCCGGAACCGCGTTGACGTGCCGTCTCTGTGGCACGACCGACCTGCGCAGCTTCTGCGACCTGGGCGCCACGCCGCCCTGCGAGCTGTTCCTCACCGAGCAGACGGCACAGCAACCCGAGCAGACCTTCCCGCTGCACGTGCGGGTGTGCAACTCGTGTCTGCTCGCCCAGCTGCCGCCGGAGATCAGCCCGGAGGAGACGTTCGAGGAGTACGCCTACTTCTCCTCGTTCAGCTCGTCCTGGGTGGACCACGCGCGCCGTTTCGTCGACGCGGCGGCCGAGCGCGCCGGGCTGGACACGGGTTCGTTCGTCGTCGAGGTCGCCTCGAACGACGGCTACCTGCTCCAGCACGTCGTCGCGAAGGGCATCCGCTGCCTCGGCGTCGAGCCGAGCGTGAACGTCGGCGAGGCCGCCCGAGAGAAGGGCGTCCCGACGCTGACCGCGTTCCTCACCCCGGAGACCGGCGCCCGGGTGCGCGCCGAGCACGGCCCGGCCGACCTGGTCTGCGGCAACAACGTGTTCGCCCACATCCCCGACGTCGTCGGCTTCGCGCAGGGCCTGCGCGCCATGGTCGCCGACGACGGCTGGGTCTCCATCGAGGTCCAGCACCTGCTCACGCTCGTCGAGCGCAAGCAGTTCGACACGATCTACCACGAGCACTTCCAGTACTACACGCTGCTCACCGGGCAGCGGGCGCTCGCCGCGGGCGGGCTGGCCCTGGTCGACGTCGAGCTGCTCGACACCCACGGCGGCTCGATCCGCATGTGGGCGCGGCCGGCCGACGTCGCCGGTGAGCCGAGCGCGACGGTCCGCGAGGTCCTGGCCGCCGAGGCGGCCGCCGGGCTGCACACGCCCGAGGGGCACGACGGGTTCGCCGAGGCCGTCTCCACCATCCGCGACGACCTGGTGGCGTTCCTCATCGACGCCCGCCGGCAGGGGAAGCGCGTGGTCGGCTACGGCGCCCCGGGCAAGGGGAACACCCTGCTGAACTACTGCGGCATCCGGCCCGACCTGCTCGAGTACACGGTGGACCGGAACCCGTACAAGCACGGGCGGCTAACGCCGGGCACCCGAATCCCGATCTTCGCTCCGGAGCGGATCGCGCAGGACCGCCCCGACCACGTGTTGATCCTGCCCTGGAACCTGCGCACCGAGCTGACCGAGCAGCTGTCCTACGTCCGCGAGTGGGGCGGCACGCTGGTCTTCCCGATCCCGTCGCTCGAGGTGGTCTGACGTGAAGGTCGTCCTGTTCTGCGGTGGTTACGGCATGCGGATGCGCGATGGTGCGTCCGACCTCCCGAAGCCGATGCACCCGGTGGGGCCGCGCCCGCTGATCTGGCACGTGATGCGCTACTACGCCCACTTCGGCCACAAGGACTTCGTCCTGTGCCTGGGCTACGGCGCGCACCACATCAAGAACTACTTCCTCAACTACGACGAGACCGAGTCCAACGACTTCGTGCTGCACCAGGGCGAGGTCGAGCTCATGGGCAGCGACATCAAGGACTGGAACATCACGTTCGTCCACACCGGTCTGGACTCGCCGATCGGTGAGCGTCTGCGCCGGGTGAAGGCGCTGGTCAAGGACGACGAGATGTTCCACGCGAACTACGCCGACGTCCTCACCGACGCCCCGCTGGACAGGATGGTCGAGCAGTTCGCCGGCACCGACGCCGTCGGGCAGCTGATGGCGGTGCCGCCGCAGTCGGCGTTCCACTGCGTCGACGTCGACGACAACGGCAGGCTCGAGTCGATCACCACGCTGCAGGAGATGCCGATCTGGGAGAACGGCGGCTATCTCATGTTCCGGCCGGAGATCTTCGACTTCCTCGAGAAGGACTGCGACCTGATCGCCGACGCCGCCGCCCCGCTGGCGCGCAAGGGGCGCATGTCGGCCTACCGGCACCGCGGTTTCTGGCAGCCTGCGGACACCGTCAAGGAGCGCAACGCGCTGGAGGCGGCCTACCAGAGCGGCGCGCGACCGTGGATGCTCTGGGAGTCCCACGAGACCGACCAGGACCCGCTGCAGGCCGCGATCGCCGAGATGCACCGCAGCAGCCACCAGCGCGACTAGGCCGCGATTCCGGGGGGAACGAGAGACCGTGCTGAACCTGTTGCCCGAGCGGCTGGACCGCATCCTGCTGCTCGGCGCCCACTGTGACGACATCCCGATCGGGGCCGGCGGGATGCTCCTGGAGCTGTGCCGCGCCTATCCGGGGGTGCAGGTCACCGCGCTGGTCCTCACCGGGGCGGGGTCGCTGCGCGAGGAGGAGGAGCGGGCCGCGCTGGCCGCGTTCACCCCCGGCGCGCACCTCGACGTCGTCGTCATGGACCTGCCCGACGGCCGCGTCCCGCAGCACTGGGAGCGGGCGAAGATGGCGCTGGAGGACCTGCGCAGCCGCAGCGAGCCGGACCTGGTGATCGGCCCGTCGCCGCACGACGCCCACCAGGACCACCGGACGCTGTCGCAGATGATCCCGACCGCGTTCCGCGACCACCTGACGCTCGGCTACGAGATCCTCAAGTGGGAGGGCGACCTCGCCCAGCCGACGGTCTTCCTGCCGCTGTCCGAGCCGGTGCTCACCGAGAAGATCGCCAAGCTCAACGAGCACTACGGCAGCCAGCGCGACCGGACCTGGTTCGACGACGAGACCTTCCGCGGCCTGGCCCGCGTGCGCGGCGTGCAGTGCCACGCCCGCTACGCCGAGGGCTTCCACGTCCAGAAGCTGACACTGTCCGCAGCGCCGATGGTCGGTTCCGAGCCGAACGGCTTCTGACCCCGCACACACCGCCGAGAAAGGGATATTCATGCGCGTACTGCTCACCGGGCACCAGGGCTACCTCGGGACCGTGATGGCGCCGTTGCTGGCAGCCGCGGGTCACGAGGTCACCGGCCTGGACTCCGGGCTGTTCGCGGACTGCGTGCTGGGTTCGTTGGACACCCCGGACGTCGACGGGATGGCGACCGACCTGCGGGACGTCACCGTCGACCAGCTGGCCGGGTTCGACGCCGTCGTGCACATGGCGGCGCTGTCGAACGACCCGCTGGGCTTGCTGGCCCCGGAGATCACCTACGACATCAACCACCATGCGTCGACCCGGCTGGCCCGGCTGTCGAAGGAGGCCGGTGTCGGCCGCTTCGTCTACGCCTCCACCTGCTCGGTGTACGGCGCCCAGTCCGGCGACGACCTCGTCGACGAGGACGCCCCGCTCAAGCCGGTCACCCCGTACGCGATCTCGAAGGTCCGCGTCGAGGACGACCTCGCCGAGCTCGCCGACGCCGACTTCGTGCCGGTCTCGATGCGCAACGCGACCGCGTTCGGGTTCTCGCCGCGGCTGCGCGCCGACATCGTGCTGAACAACCTGGTCGGCCGGGCGATCCTCACCAACGAGGTCACCGTGCTGTCCGACGGCACCCCGTGGCGTCCGCTCGCGCACGCCGAGGACATCGCCGGTGCGGTCGTCGCGGCGCTGGGCGCCCCGGCGGACGTCGTCCGGGCGCGGGCCTACAACGTGGGCACCGAGAAGAACAACCGGACCGTCGCCGAGATCGCGCAGGCCGTGATCGACGCCGTCCCCGGCTCGACGCTGAACATCACCGGTGAGGCCGGCAACGACCCGCGCTCCTACCGGGTCGACTTCGCCCGGGCCCGCAAGGAGCTCGGCTTCGAGGCGTCCTGGACGATCCCGGCCGGTGCCGAGCAGCTCGCCACCGAGTACCGGAACCGCGGCCTCACCCAGGACGCGTTCGACAACTCCTTCACCCGCCTCGCCGTGCTGAACCGCAGGCAGGCGGCGGGCGAGCTCGACGGGTCCATGCACGTCGTCCAGTAGTTCGCACTCGGTCGACGGCCCGTCCCGCGCTACGGTCGCGGGGCGGGCCGTCGTCGTATCCAGGGGGTGCCCATGTGCCGCAACATCCGGACGCTGCACAACTTCGAGCCGCCGGCCACGACCGACGAGGTGGACGCCGCGGCGCTGCAGTACGTCCGCAAGATCGCCGGGGCGGCGAAGCCGTCGCAGGCCAACGCCGAGGTGTTCGAGAAGGCCGTCGCCGCCGTCGCCGAGGCGACCCGGGAGCTGCTCGACGGGCTGACCACGACCGCCCCGCCGAAGGACCGGGAGGTGGAGGCGGCGAAGGCGCGGGCGCGGGCGGAGCTGCGCTACGCCCGCTGACCGTGCGGGGTCAGGACGCCGGGGCGGCCAGGGCGTCGATCTCCACCAGCATCTCGGCGTGGGGGAGCCCCACGAACACGGTGGTGCGGGCGGGGAGCGCGGCACCCTCGGGGACGTGGCGGGACACGAACTCGCCGTAGGCGTCGTTCATCGCGGAGAAGTGCTCCCGCTCGGTGAGGTAGACGCGGAACATCAGGACGTCGCCGACCGAGGCGCCGCCCGCCTCCAGGATCGCGCGGACGTTCTCCAGGGTCCGCAGCGTCTGGGCGTGCACGTCGCCCGGGGCGATGTAGGTCTTCGTCGCCGGGTCCATCGGGCCCTGCCCGGAGACCTGCAGCAGGCCGCCCTTGCGCACGCCCTGGCTGAAGGTGTGCGCGGGGGCGGGCGCGTCGGTGGTGGTCACGGTGCCGTTGGCGGCGGTGGTCATGCGGGGGGATCCTCTCGGGTCGGGCGCCAGCCGAGGTCGCGGGAGATCGTCCCGACGACGGCCAGCAGTGACGGGACCAGCTCCATCAGCTGGTCGTAGCCGGCGACGATGGTCGGCACGGACACCGACACCGCCGCGACGGCGGTTCCGGCCGGTCCGCGGACCGGCGCCCCGATGCAGTTGATCGAGGCCTCGTTCTCCTCGCGGTCCTGGGCCCAGCCCTGCTCGCGCACCCGGGCGAGCTCGGCCAGGTAGGCGTCGCGGTCGGTGATCGTGTGCGGGGTGCGGGCGAGGAAGTCGACGTCGTCGAGCACCCGGTTCCGCTCGGCCGCGGGCAGATCGGCGAGCAGCACCTTCCCGGCGGCGGTGGAGTGCACGGGTCCGCGCAGCCCGACCCGCGACGCCATGCGCACGTTGTCGAGCGACTCCAGCTTGTCGATGTAGACGATCTCGCCGTCGTCGCGCTCGGACAGGTGCACGGTGTGGCCGTGGGCCCGGTTGAACGCGTGCAGGTGCGGTGCGGCGACCGTGCGCACCTCGCGCTGGTCCAGCCCGCGCGAGGACAGCTCGAACAGCCGCGAGCCGAGCCGGTAGCGGTGGTGGTCGTCGCGGTGCACGAAGTGCTCGTCGGCCAGGGTGCGCAGCAGCCGCAGGACGGTCGTCTTGTGCACCTCGAGCGCCGTGGCGAGCTCGTCGAGCGACGCCGGGCCCTCCCCGAGGACCACCAGGATCCGCAGCGCCTTCGTCAGGCTGGTGCTCACACGGCCTCCCGGTCGGCGCTCACGCGCAGGGTCGCCCAGGCGTCGTCGTCGAGGTCGAGCAGGTGCTCGGGCAGCGGTGCGGCGGAATCGCCGGGGACGACGAGCACCGCGGCGGCACCGAGGTGGCCCCGGCGCAGGCAGCGGCCCACGTCCTCGCCGCGGACCAGGCCGGTGAGCAGCCCGGCGGCGAACGCGTCGCCCGCCCCGACCGGCTCGACGACGTCGACGACCAGCGCCGCGCGCTCAGTGACCGCGCCGTCTCGGTGCACGGCCAGTGCGCGCCGGGCGCCGTCCTTGACCACGAGCAGCTCCGGGCCGGGCAGCAGCGCGCGCAGCCGGGCCGGGTCGTCGGTGCCGAACACCCGTCGCGCCTCGTCCGCGCCGACGAGCACGACGTCGGCCCGGTCGGCCAGCGCGGCCACCGGGGCCGGGTCGCCGTCGGGCCACATCTGCTCGCGCCAGTTCACGTCGAACACGACCCGGTACCGGCGGGGACGGGCCAGCAGCGCGGCCAGCGCCGCCGCGCAGGACGCCGACACGGCCGCGGTGATCCCGCCGACGTGCACCCAGTCCGCGACGGCGATCCGGTCGCGTACCGCGGGCACCTCCAGCAGCTCGGGCCCGGCCGCCGAGGCCGCCGACCCGGACCGCCGGTAGGTCATGAGGGTGCCGCCGTCGGGCGCGGGGGACTTGGCGTAGCGGCCGGTCGGGAGGTCCGGGTCGACGCCGATCCCGCCGGTGTCGACCCCGGCGGCGGCGAGCGTGTGCTGCACGAGGGCGCCGTGCCGGTCGTCGCCGAGACGCCCGACCCACGCCACCGCGACGCCGGCCGCGGCCAGGTCGAGCGCGACGTTCACCTCGGCACCCGCGGCGTGCGCGGGTGCCCGCGGGTCGTCGACGGCGGCCGCGTCGGGGACCAGGGCGAGGGCCTCACCGAAGCACACCACGGCGCTGCGGCCCGGGGTTTCCACTGCTGGGTTCTCCTCCGCCGTCGTTGACCGATCTGTCGCGGCGATGCTAGAACAGCCGCACCGAAATACGCAACCAGCGCTGCAAAATACGCAATGCACCTGTTCAGAGGGGACAAAGGGATGCTCCGGTACGCGTCGCTCGGCGCCGAACGGCCCGGCCCGTACGCCAAGTCGGTCCCGCCGCTGCCCGGCACGGTCGACGAGTGGCTCGCCGGCGGGCCGCGGCTGTCGGACCTGGCCACACCCGTCCTCACCCTCGACCGGGCGGCCCTGCACGCCAACGCCGAGCGGATGGCCGGCTGGTGTGCCGTGCACGGCGTCGACCTCGCTCCGCACGGCAAGACGACGATGGCCCCCGCGCTGTGGGACCTGCAGCTGCGCCACGGCGCCTGGGGGATCACCGTCGCGACGCCGTGGCAGGCGCGGATCGCGATCGACGCCGGCGTGCGACGGGTGCTGCTGGCCAACGCACTCGTCGACCCGGCCGGGGTGCGCGCCGTCGCCGCCGCCCGCGACGCCGACCCGGACCTGGAGGTCCTCAGCTGGGTCGACTCGGTCGACGCCGTCGCCGCGATGACCGCCGCGGCGGGGTCCCCGGCGCGGCCGCTCGCCGTCGCCGTCGAGCTGGGGGCGCCCGGCGGGCGGACCGGTGCGCGGACCCTCGACGAGGCCGGGCGGGTGGCCGCGGCCGTCGTCGCGAGCCCGGCGCTCGTGCTGGCCGGGGTCGGCGGCTACGAGGGCGCGCTCGCGCACGACCCGTCGGCGGAGTCGCTGGCGACCGTCCGCGCCTACCTCGACGACCTCGCCGAGCTGCACCGGCGGCTCACCCCGTCCTACGGGACCGACGAGATCGTGGTCACCGCGGGCGGCAGCGCCTACTTCGACCAGGTCGTCGCCGCGCTGGCCGGGCTCGCCGACGCGCGCACCCGCGTCGTGCTGCGCTCGGGCGCCTACCTCGTCCACGACGACGGCTTCTACCGCGGCATCTCCCCGCTGGCCCGCGACGACGAGCAGCGCCCGTTCCGCTCGGCCATGCACGTGACCGCCCGGGTGGTGTCGACCCCCGAGCCCGGCCTGGCGCTGCTCGACGCGGGCAAGCGCGACGTCCCGTTCGACGAGGGGCTGCCCGAGCCGCAGCGGATCGCCGACGACCTCGGGGCGCCCTCGCGGCCGCTGACCGGCACCGTCACCGCCGTCAACGACCAGCACGCGTTCCTGCGCACCGGGGAACCGGTCCGGATCGGGCAGGTCGTCCGGCTCGGGCTCTCGCACCCGTGCACCGCGTTCGACAAGTGGCGCTGGATCCCGGTGCTGGACGGCACGGACCCCGACCCGCAGGTCGTCGAGCTCGTCCGGACGTTCTTCTGATGGGCACGCTGCTGCGCGGCGGCACCGTCGTCGACGGGACCGGCGGGCCCCGGTACACCGCGGACGTGCTCGTCGAGGACGAGCGGATCGCCGCGGTCGGGCCGGATGCGGCCGGGCGGGCCGAGCGGGTCGTCGACGTGGACGGGATGGTCGTCGCCCCCGGGTTCGTCGACATGCACGCCCACTCCGACCTGCGCCTGCTCACCGAGCCCGCGCACCTCGCGAAGGTCTCCCAGGGCGTGACGACCGAGGTCCTCGGCCAGGACGGGCTGTCCTACGCCCCCGTCGACGACGCCGTCCTGCCTGTGCTGCGCCGCGCGATCGCCGGCTGGAACGGCGACCCCGGCGCGGACTTCTTCACCTGGCGCACCGTCGCCGAGTACCTGGACCGGCTCGACGGGGACATCGCCGGCAACGCCGCCTACCTCGTCCCGAACGGCACCGTCCGCGCGCTGATCTGCGGCTGGGACGACCGCCCCGCCACGCAGGCGGAGATCGCCCGGATGGCCGACGTCGTCCGCACCGGCATGGACCAGGGCGCGGTCGGTCTCTCGGCCGGGCTCACCTACACCCCCGGCATGTACGCCGACGGCGCCGAGCTCGCCGCGCTGTGTGCCGCGGTGGGGGAGCGGGGCGGCTTCTTCTCCCCGCACCACCGCAGCTACGGCGCGGGCGCGCTGGAGGCCTACGCCGAGATGGTCGACGTCGCCGAGCGGTCCGGGTGCGCGCTGCACCTGGCCCACGCCACGCTCAACTTCGGCCCCAACAAGGGCCGGGCCGGGGAGCTGATCACGCTGCTCGACGCGGCCGTCGCCCGCGGCGTCGACATCACCCTCGACACCTACCCGTACCTGCCGGGTGCGACGACGCTGTCGGCGATCCTGCCCAGCTGGTGCCAGTCCGGCGGCCTCGACGCGGCCCGCGAGCGGCTGCGCGACCCGGCCGCACTCGCCCGGATCCGCGAGGACCTGGAGGTCCACGGCTCCGACGGCTGCCACGGCGTCGTCGCCGAGTGGGAGACGATCGAGATCAGCGGGGTCACGAACCCCGAGCTCGCCGGGCTGGTCGGGCGCACGGTCGCCGACATCGCGGGCGCGACCGGAGCGGATCCGTTCGACACCTGCGTGGACATCCTGCTCCGCGACGACTTCGGGACCGGCATCCTGCAGCACGTCGGGCACGAGGAGAACGTCCGCGCGATCATGCGCCACCCGCGGCACACCGGCGGCAGCGACGGCCTGCTCGTCGGCGCGAAGCCGCACCCGCGGGCCTGGGGGACCTTCCCCCGCTACCTCGGCCACTACTGCCGCGAGCTCGGGCTGTTCTCCCTGGAGGAGTGCGTCCACCACCTCACCGGACGCGCCGCCGACCGGCTCCGCCTGGCCGACCGCGGCCGCGTCCGGCCGGGCCTGGCCGCCGACCTGGTCATGTTCGACCCGGACACCGTCACCGACACCGCCACCTTCGCCGAGCCCACCCAGCAGGCGGCCGGCATCCCGTACGTCCTGGTCAACGGGGCCTTCGCGGTCGACGGCGGGGAGCGCACCGACGTGCTCGCCGGCCGCGCGCTGCGCCGCCGGGCCGACGGCCGGACCGCACCGGGCACCCACCCCACCGGAGGACGACGATGACCTTCCTCGACTGGCTGCAGAACGACACGGCCGGCCTGCTCACCCTCGCCGCCGTCAGCGTCGCGCTGCTGCTGCTGATGATCATGCGGCTGCGCCTGGAGCCGTTCATCGCGCTGATCGTCACCGGCGTGCTGGTCGCGCTGGTCGCGGGCGTGTCGGTCACCGACCTCGTCGGCACCCCGATCAAGGCGTCGGACTCGCTGTTCGAGACCGGGTTCGCCGGGATCCTCGGCCACATCGCCCCGATCATCGGGCTGGGCACCGTGCTCGGCGCGATCATGGAGCGCTCCGGCGGCGCGGACGCCCTGACCGAACGGCTGCTCCGGCTGTTCGGGCCGAAGGGCGCACCGCTCGCGATGGGCGTCACCGGGCTGGTGCTCGGCATCCCGGTGTTCTTCGACATCGGCATCTTCGTGCTCGCGCCGCTGGTCTACGTGGCCGCGCGCCGCGGCGGCCGCTCGCTGGTGCTCTACGCGATGCCGATGCTCGCCGGGCTGTCGATGACCCACGCGTTCCTGCCGCCGCACCCCGGACCGGTCACCGCGGGCGGGCTGCTCGGCGTCGGCATGGGCTGGGTGATCGCGATGGGCCTGCTCTGCGGCATCCCCGCCTGGCTGGTCAGCGGCGTCTGGTGGGGCTCGTTCATCGGGCGGCGGATCCAGGTCGGCGTCCCCGAGGACCTGCCCGGCGGGGCCGCCCCGGCCGCGGCCCCCGGCCCGGCCGGTCCCGCGCGCGACACCGGCGACGGCGACGGCGACACGAGCGGCGGCGGGACGGGCGGTGTCCGCACCGCGGAGACGGCCGGCCCGCAGACCGCGGTCGCGGTGGCCGCGCCCCCGTCGGTCGCGCTCATCTCCTCGATCATCGCGGTCCCGCTGGTGCTCATCCTCGCCGCGACCGTCGCGGGGGTGACGCTGCCCGAGGGCACGGTGCTCCGCGACGTGCTCGTGCTCCTCGGCACCCCGGCCATCGCGCTGACGCTGTCGGTGCTGCTCGCGCTGTACCTGCTCGGCATCCGGCGCGGGACGTCGATGGCCGAGCTCGGCCGGATCTCCGGCGAGTCGCTGCGCCCGGTCGGGATGATCCTGCTCGTCGTCGGGGCGGGGGCGTTCTTCGGCAAGGTCCTGCAGACCACCGGCGTCGGCGACGCACTGGCCGGCTCGATGACCGCGATCGGGCTGCCGGTGATCGCCTCGGCGTACCTGATCAGCGCGGCGCTGCGGATCGCCCAGGGCTCGGCGACCGTCGCCATCGTGACGACGGCGGGCATCATCGGCCCGACCGTCGCCGCGGGCGGCTACAGCCAGCCGCAGCTCGCGCTGATCGTCGTCGCCGTGTCGGCCGGGTCGATCATCGCCAGCCACGTCAACGACGGCGGGTTCTGGATCGTCGCCAAGTACTTCAACATGACGGTGAAGCAGACCCTGATGACCTGGACGGTGCTGGAGACGATCCTGTCCGTCGTCGGGTTCGCCGCGGCCGCGCTGGTGTGGGCCTTCGTCTAGGAGCGCAGCGGGTCGGCGTCGAGCGTGACCGGCGCGCCGTGCGGGGTCGCGACGGCGGCACGCAGCCAGGCGCCGGTCCGCTCCTCGACCGAGCCGCGGTCGGCGACGCCGAGCCCGTCGAGCAGGTGCTCCAGCGCGGCGAGCCAGGCGTCCCAGTAGTCCAGGCCGGTGTCCAGCTCGGCGCCCAGGGTCTCGGCGAACTCCTGCCGGTCCAGCGTCCCGGTGTCCTGCAGGGCCACGGCCAGCGCGAACGCGCTCGCCTGCCACGGCTCGTCGAAGACCGGGCCGTCAGGCGGGCTCAAGGTAGGACTCCCAGGCGTCGACGGAGACGGTCGTGGTCGGGTCGGCGTCCGGGCCCCACAGCTCGGGGCCGGTGAAGACCACGGTGTAGAGCGGCTCCGGGCACTCGCCGTGGCCGTGCGCGCGGGCGTCGGGCAGCACGTGGGTCCCGCGGTGGGTCTCGACGGTCCCGCAGCGGCCGCGGACGTAGCGGGGGAGGCGGGTGTGCCCGCGGGGGTGCATCACCCGGGCGCGCACGCGGTCGCCGGGGGCGAACCGGGGCGGGCCGGTGTCGTCGCGCTCGGTGGGGGCGCCGGTGGCCAGCACCCGGGCGGCGGCGTCGGCGTCCAGCGCGGCCGGGGCATCGGAGCGCGGGCGCAGGGAGCGCCCGGCGTCGAGCTCGTCGGCGCCGACCAGGCCGTGGGTGACCAGCAGCTTCTCGGTCGCCGCGAGCCAGATCTCGTAGTAGGTCAGGGTCAGGTAGACCGGCGGCGGGAGCGACTCGCGGGCGTGCCGGGACTCGTCGATCGACCAGCCGCCCGGGCGGGCCGCGGCAAGGGTCAGCGCCAGCACCAGCGGCTCCCAGCCCGCGTGGAACCGGACGTCCTCCGGCTCGGGCTCGACCGGCCCGAAGCCCATCGCGCCGCCGAGGTCGTGCGCGCCGTTCACGCCGACACCAGCCGGGTGCCGATCATGGCGTCGCGGGAGACGATCGCGGCGAGCTCGTCGGTGGACCAGCCGTCGGTGCCGGGCGGGCGCTGCGGGACGACCAGGTAGCGCAGCTCGGAGGTGGAGTCGTGCACCCGGATGGCGACGTCGTCGTCGAGCACGGTCCCGAAGTCGGCGAGCACGCCGCGCGGGTCCAGCACCGCCCGCGACCGGTAGGCCGGCGACTTGTACCAGACCGGGGGCAGACCCAGGACCGGCCACGGGTAGCAGGAGCACAGCGTGCAGACGACGAGGTGGTGCTCGCCCGGTGAGTTGAACACCGCGGCGAGGTGCTCGCCGCCGCGCCCGCCGTAGCCGAGCTCGGCCACCGCCGCGGTCGCGTCGTCGGCGAGCCGGGCCGCGAAGTCCGGGTCGGTCCAGGACCGGGCGACGACGTGCGCGCCGTTCCGCGGGCCGACCCGGTGCTGGTAGGTCTCGATGATCTCGTCGAGCGCGGCCGGGTCGACGTAGCCCTTCTCGACCAGGATCGACTCGAGCGCCCGCACGCGGGCGTCCACCGGTCGCAGCTCACCGCTCATCGGGACGACGCTAGCCAGGCGGGGCCGGGGCGTCGAGAGCACGACGGTCCGGCACCTCGCGGTACCGGGCCGTCGGGAGAGCGGCGGGCTCAGGCGTTCGTGAGTGCGTCCTCGAACTCCTCGGCCTTCAGCGGGGCGAGGTCGGAGACCCGCAGGAAGTCGCCCAGCGTGGTGCCGGTCGCGCCCGAGTCGACGTTGCGCGGGCCGCGGCCGGCCCGGACGTCGTCGAGGTTGATCGTGCGCAGGTCGTAGGAGAACCGGGTGACGTCGGAGGTGTTCGGCGCCGACGCGTGCAGGTGGTTCGACGAGAACATGAACACGTCACCGGACTGCCCGGCGATCCGGATCTCGCCGCGGGACTCGAAGTCCTCCAGCGGGAGCGGGTGCGGACGGGTGTCGGTGGTCTTCTCACCGGCGGCCGCGGTGCGGTGCTTGGCGACCCACTCGTCGTAGTCGTACTGGTTCGAGCCGTTCTTCACGGGACGGTCGAAGTAGTCGGTGTACATGCTCATGACGTTGTCGCCGACGACGTCGAACACCGGGGTCCAGTAGTTCACGAGCTGCTGCGGGTGGCCATACCACATGTCGCGGTGCGCCTTGTAGTTGTAGGACACACCGGCGGTGAGGAACTGGTCGGCCGGGATCACGCGCAGCCGCGGGATGTCGAAGTAGGTGCGCTCGGGGTCGACGCCGAAGTCGACGGCGAACTGCTGGCAGAGCGCCTTGGTCCGGTCGCCGTTGGTGAACTCGCGCTTGAGCGGCTCGACGCGGCGGACGAACTCGTCGACGTCCATCTCGTACTGGGCCCGCTCCGGGTCCAGGCCCTCGAAGGCCTGACCGATCAGGTCCTTGGCGTGGTCGGCGAGGGCGTTCGCGCCGCCGATCCCGCTGTAGAGGTGGAAGTCGCCCCGGAACAGGGACTCGCGGCGCGCGTCGTCGTCGATCCGGCGGTTGAGGTAGACCGTGATCACCGCTTGCTCCTCCGTGCTGGCTCGGGGGCGGAACCCGCCTGACGCCTGTCGACGCTAGCGCACACGATCGGGTGACCCTCTACGATGCGACGTAGTAGTCGCGCCGTGTGACACCGTGTCCGGAAGATCCGTTTGGTGTGGTCCGCTCCGTCGTGGTTAGCTGAGCCTCACCTATGGAGGAGGCGGCGATGTCGGTCGTGACCGAGGACCGGACGGCGGTCCGTGTGGTGGGTCTGCAGCGGCTCTCGGACGTCTTCGTCCGGGCCGAGCTCGAGGGGGAGGGGCTCGCCGGTCTCGGCCTGCCGGGCGTCCCCGACGAGGCCTGCGTCTTCCACTTCCCGCTGCCCGACGGCGGCCGCGACGACCACGGTCGCTGGTACACCCTGCGCGAGGTCAGCCCCTGCCGCACCCGCGCGTCCATCGACCTGGTCTGTCACCCCGGCGGGGTCGGCGCGGGCTGGGCCCGGCGGGCCTGCGTCGGTGACGAGATCGAGGTCTCGCACTCGAACAGCTGGTTCAAGCGCCCGGCCGGCGTCGGCTGGCAGATCCTCGTCGGCGACGCGGCCGCGCTCCCGGCGCTCGCCCGGATCGTCACCGAGACCCCCGAGGGCATCGACACCGAGGTCGTCCTGGAGATCGACGAGGTCCCGGCCGACTTCCCCGCGCGGGCGCGGGTCCGCCGCGAGCCCGCGAGCGAGACCGGCAGCCGGCTGGGGGAGATCGTCGCCGGGCTGGTGCTGCCGGACGGGCCCGGCTACGTCTACGTGGGCGGTGAGGCGTCCGCGACCCGCGCCGCCCGCAAGCACCTGCGCCACGAGCGCGGCCTGCCGCCCGGCGCCTACGGCGTGCTCGGCTACTGGCGTCGTGACGCCGACACCTTCCGTCGCACCTGGCAGGCCAACCAGGAGCGCTTCGAGAAGGCCTACGCCGACGCGGCCGCCGCCGCCGGGGGCGACGACGAACGGATGCTCGACCTCTACGAGGCGACCCTGGAGCGCGACGGGCTGCTCTGAGCCGGGCTCACGCCTGCGCCGTCGGCCGGACGACGACCTGGTTCACGTCGACCCCGGCGGGCTGTTCGAGCGCGAACGTCACGGCGCGGGCGAGCGCGGCCGGGTCCAGGGCCATCTCGTCGCGTCGCGCCCGGTAGTCCGCGCGCAGCCGCTCGTCGCCGATGCCCTCGACGAAGTCGGTTGCCACGAACCCGGGCGAGATCTCGGTGACCCGCAGCGCCGGCCCCGCCTCCTGGCGCAGTCCCTCGCAGAGCGTCCGGACGGCGTTCTTGGTGGCGGCGTAGACGACCTGGCCGGGGACGACGCGCAGCCCCGCGGTCGAGACGACCACGACCAGGTGGCCCGCCTGCTGGGCGCGGAAGACCGGCAGTGCCGCGGCGAGCCCGTAGAGGACGCCGCGCAGGTTGACGTCGATCATCTCCTCCCACTCGTCGACCCGCAGCTCGTCGAGCGGGCGGACCCGGCCCACGCCCGCGTTCGCCACGAGCACGTCGAGCCGGTCGAACTCGGCCCGCGCGCGGTCGACCAGTGCCATGTGCGCGGCCCGGTCGCGCACGTCCATCGGCACCGTGACCGCGGTCCCGCCCGCGGCGCGCACGCGCTCGGCGACGGCCTCCAGGCGGTCCGCCCGGCGGGCCCCCAGGACCAGGTGTGCCCCGCGGGCGCCGAGCTCGACCGCGGTGGCCGCGCCGATGCCCCCGCTCGCGCCGGTGACGGCGACGACCCTGCCGGTGATGGTGTCCTGCGTGTCCACGGTGTCCCCCGTCTTGAAGTGATAACCCACTTACACGCTAATGTGATAGGTTCATCACGGCAAGGAGGGGCATGGCCCGGCGCGCGACGTTCCATCACGGTGACCTGGCCGGTGCCCTGGTGCGGGAGGGCGTCGGCCTGCTCGCCGAGGTCGGCCTGCGGGGGTTCTCGGTCGCGACGCTGGCCCGCAGGCTGGGGGTGAGCACGGCCGCGCCCTACCGGCACTTCGCCGACCGCGACCGGCTGCTGGCCGCGGTCGTGACCCTGGCCGCCGGGGAGCTGGCCGACGCGATGGAGGCGGCGGCCGGACGGGCCGGTGACGACCCGGTCGCGCGGCTCGCCGTCGCGGGCGGTGCCTACGCCCGGTTCCTCGCCGACCGCCGGGTGGGGCTCGACCTCGTCTACGGGGCCGAGCTCCGGGCGCTGGGCGACCGGGAGCTCGCGGCCGTGGGGCGCCGGATCGTCGACGTCCTGCTCGGGCCGGCCCTGGAGCTCACCGACCCGGTCGCCGCGGTGCCCCTGATGGAACGGGTGGTCGCGGTCGCCCACGGCTACGGGGCGCTGGACGCGGACGGCTTCCTCGCCGACGCCCGGGTCGGGGGCGGCGGGACCGCCGAGCGTGCGGAGGCCGCGGTCGCGGCCGTCGTCCGCGGCACGGCCGGGACGTCCCCGTCCCCGGCGGGCGGCCCGTGAGGCGGGCGGGCCCGGACGTGCCGCGGCACACGGACGCCTCGGTCGGCGCCCGCGTGGGCCAGGCGTAAACTCGGAGGCCGGCACCCCGACCGGGTCGGGAGCCCTACCGCGACCCGGGCAGGGGTCTGTCCCGCCCGCGGCCGGCCCCCGTCGCCGCGCGCACCGCCAGCCCACCTCCACCGAGGAGCCAGCGCCGTCGTGGCCATCCTGTCCGGTCTGCTCACCTCCGCCCTGTCCGACGCCGGTCTCCGTGCCGCCGTCGACGCCGCCCGTGCCGCGGACACCCGCGCCGGTGAGACCCCTACCGTGCAGGTCGAGGGCCCCTCCGCGGTGCGCCCGCTGCTCGCCGCCGGGCTCGCCGAGACCTCCACGGTGCTCGCCGTGACCGCCACCGACCGGGAGGCGGAGGACCTCGCGGCCGCGGTGTCGGACCTGCTCGGCCACGGCGAGGCGCTCGATTCCGCCGCCGACACCGTGCACGACTGCGCGGGCGCGCCGGTCGTCGTACTGCCGAGCTGGGAGACGCTGCCGCACGAGAAGCTGTCCCCGCGCCCGGACACCGTCGCCCGCCGGCTGACGATCTTCCACCGGCTCTCCTCGGCGGAGACCGCCCCGCGGGTGGTCGTGACCGCGGCGCGCAGCCTGATCCAGCCGGTCGCGCCCGGGCTGGGCACGCTCGCCCCGGTGACGCTGGCCGTCGGCGAGGAGTACGACTTCGAGCAGCTCCTGGTGCGGCTGGTCGAGCTGGCCTACAGCCGCGCCGAGATGGTCACCACCCGCGGCGAGTTCGCCGTGCGCGGCGGCATCCTCGACATCTTCCCGCCGACCGCCGAGCACCCGGTGCGCGTCGAGTTCTGGGGCGACGAGGTCTCCGAGGTGCGGTCGTTCTCCGTCGCCGACCAGCGCTCGGTCGGCGAGGTCACGCGGATCGACGTGCCGCCGTGCCGCGAGCTGCTGCTCACCACCCCGGTGCGCGAGCGGGCCGGTGAGCTGGCCCTGGAGCAGCCCGAGACCGCGGGCCTCAACCGCAACCCGCTGCGCGAGCTGCTGGAGAAGCTGTCCGAGGGCATCCCCGGTGAGGGCATGGAGTCGCTGATCCCGGCGCTGGTCGGTGGGGAGATGCAGACGCTCACCGACCTGCTCCCGGACGGGACGCGGGTGCTGCTCGCCGACCCCGAGCGCATCCGGACCCGCTGCGCGGACCTCGTGCGCACCGGGCAGGAGTTCCTGGAGGCGTCCTGGCTGGCGTCCGGCTCCGGCGGCGAGGCCCCGATCGACGTCTCCGGGTCGGCCTACCGCGACCTGCGCGTCACGCTGGACCACGCGACGGCGACCGGTCGCCCCGTGGTCTCGCTGTCGCCGCTGCTGTCGGGCGCCGACGACGTCGTCGTGGCGGGTGTGCACGAGATCGAGCCCTACCGGGGCGACACCGACCGCGCGCTGACCGACCTGCGCGCGCACGTCGCCACCGGCGGCGCCGCGGTGCTCGTGCTGGCCGGGCAGGGCACCGCCGACCGCTCGCTGGAGCAGCTGCGCGAGGCCGAGGTCCCCGCCTCCGCCGTCCCGGTGCTCACCGACGCCCCGGAGAAGGGGATCGTCACCGTCACCTGCGGGCGCGTGCTGAACGGGTTCACCGCGCCGGAGGTCGGGCTGGTCGTCGTCTCCGAGGCCGACCTGACCGGCAGCCGCGCCGGGCTCGACACCGCGCCGCGCAAGACCACCCCGCGCAAGCGCAACGCCGTCGACCTGGCCGTGCTGCAGCCCGGCGACTTCGTCGTCCACAACCAGCACGGCATCGGGCGCTTCATCGAGATGAAGGAACGCACCGTCCAGGGCGCCACCCGCGAGTACCTGGTGCTGGAGTACGCCAGCTCCAAGCGCGGCCAGCCCGCCGACCGGCTGTTCGTGCCGACCGACGCCCTCGACGAGATCAGCCGCTACGTGGGCGGCGAGCAGCCCGCCGTCAACAAGCTCGGCGGCGGGGACTGGGCCAAGACCAAGAGCCGCGCCCGCAAGGCGGTCAAGGACATCGCGGCCGGCCTGGTGCAGCTCTACGCGGCGCGCCAGGCCTCGCCGGGGCACGCGTTCGGCGCGGACACCCCGTGGCAGCGCGAGCTCGAGGACGCCTTCCCCTACACCGAGACCCCCGACCAGCTCTCCGCGATCGACGAGGTCAAGCGGGACATGGAGCGTCCGGTCCCGACGGACCGCGTCATCTCCGGCGACGTCGGGTTCGGCAAGACCGAGATCGCGGTGCGGGCGGCGTTCAAGGCGGTGCAGGACGGCAAGCAGGTCGCCGTCCTCGTCCCGACGACGCTGCTCGCCACCCAGCACCTGTCGACGTTCTCCGAGCGGATGCGCCAGTTCCCGGTGACCGTGCGCGGGCTGTCGCGGTTCACCGACCCGGCCGAGGCGCGCGAGACGATCGAGAAGCTCGCCGACGGCACCGTCGACGTCGTCGTCGGGACGCACCGGCTGCTCCAGACCGGCATCCGCTACAAGGACCTCGGCCTGGTGATCGTCGACGAGGAGCAGCGCTTCGGCGTCGAGCACAAGGAGCACATCACCGCGCTCCGGGCGCACGTCGACGTGCTCACCCTGTCCGCGACGCCGATCCCGCGGACCCTGGAGATGAGCCTCGCCGGCATCCGCGAGATGTCGGCGATCACCACCCCGCCCGAGGAGCGGCACCCGACCCTGACCTACGTCGGCGCCTACGACGACAAGCAGGTCGCCGCCGCCCTGCGCCGCGAGCTGCTGCGCGACGGCCAGGTGTTCTACGTGCACAACCGGGTCAGCTCGATCGACCGGGCGGCCAAGAAGATCCAGGACCTCGTCCCCGAGGCGCGGGTCGCCGTCGCGCACGGGCAGATGAACGAGGACCTGCTGGAGCGGACCGTCAGCGCGTTCTGGCACCGCGAGTTCGATGTGCTGGTCTGCACCACGATCGTCGAGAACGGCCTGGACATCTCCAACGCCAACACCCTGATCGTCGAGCGCTCCGACACCCTGGGCCTGTCCCAGCTCCACCAGCTGCGCGGCCGGGTCGGGCGTGGTCGCGACCGCGGCTACGCCTACTTCCTGTTCCCGGCGGAGCACCCGCTCACCGAGACCGCGCACGACCGGCTCGCCACCATCGCCCAGCACTCCGAGCTCGGTTCCGGCGCGGCCGTCGCGATGAAGGACCTGGAGATCCGCGGCGCGGGCAACATCCTCGGCGCCGAGCAGTCCGGCCACATCGCCGGCGTCGGGTTCGACCTCTACATCCGCCTGGTCGGGGAGGCCGTCGCGGCGTTCCGCAAGCAGGCGGGCGGGGAGATCGGGGCCGAGCCGGAGGAGCTGCAGGAGGTCCGGGTCGACCTGCCGGTCGACGCGCACGTCCCGCACGACTACGTCGACGGCGAGCGGCTGCGCCTGGAGGTCTACCGCAAGATCGCCGAGGCGCCGGACGACGCCGCGCTCACCGCGATCGTCGAGGAGCTGACCGACCGCTACGGCGAGCCCCCGACCCCGGTGCGCAACCTGCTGGAGGTCGCCCGGTTCCGCCAGCTCTGCCGCCGCCTCGGCATCCGCGAGGTCGCCTCGGCGGGCACCCAGCTGCGGATCGGGCCGATGCAGCTGCCCGACTCCGCCCAGCTGCGGCTGCGCCGGCTCTACCCGAAGGCGCAGTACAAGGCGGCCGCGCAGGTCGTCACGGTGCCCAAGCCGGTGGCGGGCGGGCGGATCGGCGGCGCCGCGATGCGCGACGTCGAGCTGCTCGGCTGGTGCGCGGAGCTGCTGCTGCAGATCGTGCCGACCTCCACCCCGGTGCACAGCTCCGCCTCGTCTGACGCGGCCCCGACGCGGCGTTGACGCCGCGTTGATGAACACCGGGTGCTGCACGGAGGAACATCGGGTGTCGGCGTCCGTGCCGTTTCCGGGACGGAACGGGACGGACGCCGGCGAACCGGTCGCCGGAGTTGTCGGGATCAATCGCGCGACGTGGGTTCCCGTTTCTCCCGGTGATCCACGGCACCGCACGGACGTGATCCACACTGTTTTACGATCGGATCGACGGCATCCGAGATCGCCGTTTCCATCGTGAACTCCCCGTTTCCGGGAAAGAGGTGTGTCCGATGTCCGATCGCCGGCCCGTCTCCACCGATTCCGCCGAACTCTGCACTCCGTGCCTGGTGCTGGACCTGGACGCCGTCCGGGAACGGTACGCTGAATTCGGACGCGCACTTCCCGGCGCGGAACTGTTCTATGCGGTCAAGGCGAATCCGGCCCCGCGACTCGTCGCATTCCTGGTCGGCCTCGGCGCGCGATTCGACGTCGCCAGCCGGCCGGAGCTGGAACTGTGCCTGGCGGCCGGCGCGCGGCCCGCGGACATCTCCTACGGCAGCACCGTGAAGAAGGAACGCGACATCGCGTTCGCGCACCGCAGCGGGGTCCGCCGGTTCGCCGTCGACTCGGCCGCCGAGCTGGCCAAGATCGCGCGCTGCGCGCCGGGGGCGGAGGTGGTCGTCCGGGTCACCTGCACCGGCGCGGGCTCCTGCTTCCCGCTGGACCGCAAGTTCGGGTGCTCGCCGGCCGCGGCCGCGTCGCTGCTCCTCGACGCCGACGCGGCCGGGCTGCGCGCCGCGGGCGTGTCGTTCCACGTCGGCTCCCAGCAGCTCGACCCGGGGGCGTGGCGGGCCGGGATCGCCGACGCCGCGGAGGTGTTCCGCCGGGTCCGCGCCCGCGGGCTGCGACCCGACCTGCTCGACCTCGGCGGCGGCTTCCCCGCGCACTACGACGCGCAGGTCCGCCCGCTGTCGGACTACGGCGACGCGATCCGGGACGCGGTCGCCGCGGAGTTCGGCGACGACCGGCCGGAGCTGATGATCGAACCGGGCCGGGGCCTCGTCGCCGACGCGGGGACGCTCTACAGCGAGGTCGTGCTCGTGTCCGACCGGGACGGTGACGCCGGTCCGCGCTGGGTCTACCTCGACGTCGGCCGCTTCGGCGGGCTCGCCGAGACCGAGGGCGAGCTGGTCCGTTACCCGATCCGCACCGCGCACGACGACGGCCCCCGCTCCCCGGTCGTGCTGGCCGGGCCGACCTGCGACAGCGCCGACGTGCTCTACCGCAGGCACCCCTACCTGCTCCCCGACGACCTGTGCGCCGGTGACGTGGTCCGGCTGCTGCACACCGGTGCCTACACCGCCAGCTACTCCTCGGTGGGCTTCAACGGCTTCGCGCCGCTGCGCTGCGTCTGCACCGGGGACCCCGCCGCGGGCGGGTCCGGAATGTCGGTGCGTGCGGCTAACGTCGCCGTGTGAGCTTCCTGCGCCATCCCCATCTGTCGGGTGACACGCTCGTCCTGGTCGCGGAGGACGACCTGTGGACGGCTCCGGTCGAGGGCGGGCGGGCCCACCGCCTGACCGCGGACGGGGTGCCCGTCACCGCACCGCGCTTCTCGCCCGACGGCGGGTCCATCGCCTTCGCGTCCCGGCGCGACGGCGCGCCCGAGGTGTACCGGGTCGACGCCGAGGGTGGCACGCCCGCCCGGCTCACCTGGTGGGGCGAGGCGCCGACCCGCGCCGCGGGCTGGACCCCCGACGGCGCGGTGGTCGCGCTGTCCGCGCACGGGGACGCGACCTCACGGCTGTGGGCGTACGCGGTCCCGGCGACCGGCGGGGCACCGCGGCTGCTCCCGCACGGCACGCTCTCCGCGCTCGCCCACCAGCCCGGCGGACCCGCCGTGCTCACCCAGGTCGAGGGCGGGCGCGACGCGGCCCACTGGAAGCGCTACCGCGGTGGGCGCGCCGGCCGGCTGTGGCTCGACGCCGCCGGGACGGGGGAGTTCACCCGGGTCCTCGCCGATCTGGCCGGGCAGCTGGAGTGCCCCATGATCGTCGACGACGGGTCGGGCCCGCGGCTGGCGTTCGTCTCCGACCACGAGGGCTGGGGGAACGTCTACTCCGTCCCGCTCACCGACCCCGGCACCGACCTGCGCCGGCACACCGACCACGGCTCCGGCGGCGGCACCGACTTCTACGCCCGGCACGCGAGCACCGACGGGCGCCGGGTGGTCTACGAGTCGGCCGGGGAGATCTTCCTGCTCGACGACCTGTCCGCCGCCTCGCAGCCGCGCCGGATCGACGTCCGGCCCGGCGGGCCGCGGCGCGCCCGCGAGCCGTTCCGCGCGTCGCTGCCCACCGACCTCGGCCCGGTCCGGCCCGACCGCACCGGCCGCGCGAGCGTCGTGTCGGTGCGCGGCACCGTGCACCGCCTCACCCACCGCGACGGTCCCGCCCGCGCGCTGCTCGCCGAGCCCGGCGTGCGGGCCCGGCTCGCGCACCCGCTCGGCACGCACCGCGCCGTGTGGGTGGACGACGCGACCGGTGAGGATGCCGTGGTCGTGGCTCCGCTCGACCCGTACGCCCCGGCCGCCCCGGAGCGGGCGCGGTACGCCGCGGGCGGCATCGGGCGGGTCCTGGAGCTGGCCCCGGCACCGGACGGCTCCGCCGTCGCGCTCACCACGCACGACGGCAGGCTGATGGTGCTGCACACCGGCGCCGACCCCGCACCGGACCCGGCGCCCGGCCCCGACGACCGGCCCGACGACGGCGTGGTCGACGAGGCCGTCCCGGCCCGGGCAGTGGGGGAGCTGCGCGAGCTGCACCGCGGCACCGCGGGCGAGCCCTCCGACGTGTCCTGGTCACCGGACTCGGCCTGGCTGGCCTGGTGCGACCCGGCCCCCGAGGGGCTGTCGCGGATCGTGCTCACCCGGGTCGCCGACGGCGAGCACACCGAGGTCACCCCGGCCCGCTTCCACGACAGCGACCCGGTCTTCACCGCCGACGGCAGGCACCTGGCGTTCCTGTCCCGGCGGGTGTTCGACCCCAGCTACGACGAGCACTCCTTCGACCTGACCTTCGGCACCGGCTGGAAGCCGTTCCTGGTGCCGCTGGCCGCGCGGACGCCGTCGCCGTTCGGGGCGGGGCCGGACGGCCGCCCGGTGGACCCGGCCGACGAGGGCCCGGACGACCCGCCCGCCACCCCGCCGACGCCCCCGGCCCCGCCGGAGCCCGGCGACGAGCCCGAGCCGACCGGTGACGGGGCCGCCGACGGTGCGGGACGCGTGGTGGCCGCGGCGACCGGGGCCGGGGCGCAGGCCCGGGGCGGGGCGCGCGGCGGCCGTCGCCGGTCCGGGCGGGACGCCGACGAGGCACCGCCGGAGGTCGTCGTCGACGTCGAGGGGCTGGCCGACCGGGTCGTCGGCGTGCCGGTCGAGGCCGCCCGCTACACCCGGCTCGCCGCGGTCCGGGGCGGCCTGGTGTGGCTGCGGCTGCCCGGCGGCACCGGCGTGCTCGGCGACAGCCTCCCCGACGACGACGCCGAGCCCGACCGCGCCGTGCTGGAGCGGTTCGACCTGGCCCGGCGCACGGTCACCGTCGTCGCCGACCCGGCGTCGTCGTTCGCCGTGAGCGGCGACGGCACCCGGCTCGTCGTCCGGGACCGGGGCACGGTGCGGCTGCTGCGCGCCGACCGCGGCCACGCCACCGCCCCGGAGGACGACGCGGGCGGCGACGAGTTCACGATCGACACCCGCCGGCTCGTGGTCACCGTCGACCCGGTCGCGGAGTGGCGGCAGATGTACGACGAGACCGCCCGCCTCATGCGCGACCACTTCTGGGTCGAGGACATGGCCGGCGTGGACTGGGCCGCCGAGACCGCCCGGTACCGGCCGCTGGTCGACCGGGCCGGGAGCCACGACGACCTGCTCGACGTGCTGTGGGAGCTGCACGGCGAGCTCGGCACCTCGCACGCCTACGTCATGGGCGGCCGCGCCGGCGGCGACCCGACCGGGCGCCCCGGCCTGCTCGGCGCGGACCTGGAACCCGACCCCGGCGGCGGCCCGGGACGGCGGGTCCGCCGCGTCCTGCCGCCGGAGACCTCCGCGCCCGCCGCGCGCAGCCCGCTGTCCGGGCCGGGCGTCGACGTGCGGGCCGGGGACGTGCTGCTGGAGGTGAACGGACGCCCGCTCGACCCGCACTGGGGTGTCGCACCCCTGCTCGTCGCGACGGCCGGGAGCACCGTGGAGCTCACCGTGCGCTCCGGCCCCGACCGGTCCGATGCGGGCACCGTCCGCCGCGTCGCGGTGCGCCCGCTGCACTCCGAGGACGAGCTGCGCTACCAGGACCGGGTGGCCCGGCTGCGGGCCGAGGTCGCCGAGCGTTCCGGCGGGCGGCTCGGCTACCTGCACGTGCCGGACATGATGGGCTACGGCTGGGCCCAGCTGCACCGCGACCTCGCCCGCGAGACCGCGAAGGACGGCCTGCTGCTCGACGTGCGCGGCAATCGCGGCGGGCACACCTCGCAGCTGGTGGTGGAAAAGCTCGCCCGCCGCGTCATCGGGTGGGACCTGCCCCGCCACGGCGCACCCGCCACCTACCCCGAGCAGGCGCCGCGCGGGCCGGTGGTGACCCTGGCCGACGAGCGCTCCGGCTCCGACGGCGACATCGTCACCGCCGCCATCAAGCGGCTCGGGGTCGGCCCGGTCGTCGGGACCCGCACCTGGGGCGGGGTGATCGGCATCGACAGCCGCTACCGGCTCGTCGACGGCACCCTGGTCACCCAGCCCCGCTACGCCACCTGGTTCGACGACGTCGGCTGGACGATGGAGAACCACGGCGTCGACCCCGACGTGGAGGTGGTCGTGACCCCGCAGGACCGGGCGGCCGGACGGGACCCGCAGCTGGACCGGGCGATCGCGATCGCCCTGGCCCGGCTCGACGAGCACCCGCCCGCGCGGCCGCCGGACCTCGCGGGGCGGCCGTCGGCGGCCCGGCCCGCACTACCGGGTCGGCCGGGCGGGGGAGATCGGCACCACATCGCGTGAGAGGCTGACCGCCGTGCGCACTCGCAGGATCACCGCCGCCCTGCTGATCGTCGGGGCCGTCGCTGTCACCGGGGCCGGCTGCGGCACCGGACCGAGCCGGCTCGACTCCGCCGCGATCGTCGGCGAGACGTCGATCCCGCTCGCCACCGTGCAGCCCGCGATCACCTCGGTGCTCACCCGGCCCGGGCTGGTCGACGGTCTCAAGGCCCAGGGCGGGTCCGAGGCCGACATCGGGCGGGCCGTGGTGTCCCAGCTGGTGATCCGCGACCTGATCGGCCTGACCGCCCCGGAGCAGGGCGTCACCGTGTCCGACCAGCAGGTCGCCGCGGCGATCGCCCAGCAGGGCGGCGAGCAGGCGGTGCAGGAGTCGTCGCTGGCGGTCGGCGGTGCGCAGGCCGCCACCCGGGACGAGCTGACCCTGTCCGAGCTCGCCCGCCGCGAGCTTCCGCGGCTGTCGGTGACCGCGGACGTCGCGGTCGCCCAGGACCGGGCACAGGCCACCACGCTGGCCCGTGAGGTCGCCGCAGGCGGGCAGCGGGCCGAGGCGGCGCTGGCCGGTGCCGGCACCACCCAGCGCGGGCTCGCGATCCGCCCGGCCGAGACCCCGCAGGCCGCGCTCACCCCGCTGATCGGGATCCCGGCCGGCTGGGTCGCGGCGTTCCCGCTGGGCAGCGGCCAGGGCTGGGTCGTGGTCCGGGTGACCAAGCGCGACCTCGGCGCCCCCGCCCCGGGTGACGCGGTCGGCCAGCTGGACCAGCGCTCGCTGTCCGAGGCCGGGATCCGCATGCTCACCCCCACCGCGCTGCGCACCGGGGTGCAGCTCAACCCCCGCTACGGCGAGTGGGACCCGATCCAGATGCTCGCCGTGCCGACCGCCGAGGACGCCTCCGTGGTGTTCCCGGTCGCCGCGGGCAACCCGACCCCGCCCGCCCCCTGATGGCCGCGACGGTCGTCGTCTGCCCCCGGCGCGGGGCCGCACTCCCGGCCGCGGCGCTGCCGCTGCTGCGCTCCGCGACCGACGTGCTCGCCGTGCCCGGCCTCGACGCCGGCGCCGCCGCCGGTGCCCTCGACTGGACCGGCACCGACCCCGCCGAGCTCGCCGACGGCACGGTGCTGCTGGTCCCGGCGGGCCACCCCGCCGCCGCGCACCCCGGTGCGGTGCCGCCGCCCACCGGGCACGCGGTGCTCGACGCCGTCGCGGTGATGGACCGGCTGCGCTCGCCCGGCGGCTGCCCGTGGGACGCCGAGCAGACCCACACCTCGCTGCTGCGCTACCTCGTCGAGGAGTGCTACGAGCTCTACCAGTCCATCGAGGACGGTGACCGCACCGAGCTGCGCGAGGAGCTCGGCGACGTCCTGCTGCAGGTGCTGTTCCACGCCCGCGTCGCCACCGAGCACGACGGCGCCCCGTTCGGGATCGACGAGGTCGCGACCGGGCTGGTCGACAAGCTCGTCGGCCGCCACCCGCACGTGTTCGCCGCGGGGGAGCAGGTCGCCACCGCCGCCGACCAGGACCGCCGCTGGGACGAGCTCAAGCGCGCCGAGAAGCAGCGCGAGTCCAGCGTCGACGGCATCGCGACGGTCCAGCCGGCCGTCGCGCTCGCCGCGAAGCTGACCTCCCGCACCGCGAAGGCGGGGCTGCCCGCGGACCTGCTGCCCGCCGACGACGGCGCCGGCGCGGCGCTGTTCCGGCTGGCCGCGGCCGCACAGCTCGGCGGTGGTGACCCGGAGGCCGCGCTCCGCACGGCCGCCCGCGAGTTCGAGGCGCGGGTGCGGTCGGCGGAGAAGGCCGCCGCCGCGGACGGGCTCGACCCGCACACGCTGACCGCCGAGGACTGGCGCCGCTACTGGGACGGTCCCTGACCCCCACCCCGATCGGGTGATACCCGCCGGTAACGTGTGAGCGTGCGCACCCAGTCGCTGCTCGCGGCCATCGGCGGCATCCTGGCCCTGATCGTGCTCGTCTCGCTGGCGACCGGCCCGGACTTCGGGCCGTCGCTGCCCCGGACCCCGGTCGACCGGCAGTCCGCCCCGCCCGCGTCCGCGCCGCTGCCCGCGGGCACCGACGTCGTCGCGTGGGCCCGGGCGACCGCGGCCGAGGCCGACATCCCCGAGCGGACCCTGCAGGCCTACGCCAACGCCGAGCTGCGCCAGCGCGAGCGCACCCCGGACTGCCGGCTGAGCTGGGCGACGCTGGCCGGGGTCGGGCGGATCGAGTCCCGGCACGCGACCTTCCGCGGCGCCGAGCCCGGCCCGGACGGCCGCGTCGACCCGCCGATCATCGGCATCCCGCTGGACGGCACCGGCGGCACCCGCCGGGTGGCCGACACCGACGGCGGCCGCCTCGACGGCGACCCGGTGCTGGACCGCGCGGTCGGGCCGATGCAGTTCCTGCCCGGGACCTGGGCGCGCTACGGCGCGGACGGCAACGGCGACGGCGTCGCCGACCCCCAGCAGGTCGACGACGCCGCGCTCGCCGCGGCCGGGTACCTGTGCGCGAACGGGCGTGACGTCGCCGACGCCGACGACTGGTGGCGCGGGGTGCTCGCCTACAACGCCTCGGGCGACTACGCCCGCGACGTGTGGGCCGCCGCCGCGGACTACGCGCAGCGCACCGCCGCCCCCGCGCCGCCCGCCCCCTGACCCGGCCCGGGGTCAGGCGAGCAGTGCGCGGCCCCAGTGGTCGTCGCCCTCGGCGAGACCGGGCGGGACCGCGAACAGCGCCGAGCCGTTGTGCTCCAGGTACTCGCTGAGCGCGTCGGAGCGGGCCAGCCTGCGCTGCATCGGCACGTACTGGCGCTGCGGGTCGCGCACGAACGCCACGAAGAACAGCCCGGCGTCGAGGTGCCCGTGCCCGTCGGAGCCGTCGACGAAGTTGTAGCCGCGCCGCAGGATCCGCACCCCGCCGTTCTCCTGCTCGGAGGCGAGCCGGATGTGGGCGTCGTCGGCGATCACCGGGCCGGACGCGTCGGTCGCGGCCAGGTCGGCGGTGTCGAACTCGGCCTTCCCGGTCAGCGGTGCGCCCTCGCCCTTGTCCCGGCCGATGGTCCGCTGCTGGTCGTCGAGGTTGGACCGGTCCCAGTTCTCGATGTGCATCCGGATCCGGCGGGCCACCAGGTAGGAGCCGCCGCGCAGCCACTCCGGTCCCTCGTCGCCGACCCACACGTGCCGGTCCAGCAGGTCCGGCTCCTCGGCCTTGAGGTTGTTGGTGCCGTCCTTGAACCCGAACAGGTTGCGCGGGGTCGCCTGCCCGGTCGACGTCGACGACGTACGCCCGAACCCCAGCTGCGACCAGCGCACCTCGGTCACCCCGAAGCCCTCGCGGACGAGGTTGCGCACGGCGTGCACGGCCACCTGCGGGTCGTCGGCGCAGGCCTGGATGCACAGGTCCCCGCCGGAGCGGGCCGGGTCGAGCTGGTCGCCCTGGAAGCGGGGCAGCGTGGTGAGCGCGGCCGGGCGCCGGTCGGTGATGCCGAGCTTGTCGAAGAACGCCGGTCCGACACCGAAGGTCAGCGTCAGCGACGCCGCGGGCAGCCCGAGCGCCTCCCCGGTGTCGGCCGGGGCGGTGTAGCGGTTGGCGGGCAGTGCGCCGCCGTCGGCGGTCTCCTGGCCGGCCGTCATCCGCTCGGCCGACGCCGTCCAGCGCGCGAGCAGGTCGCGCACGGCGGCCCGGTCGGTGCTGGTCAGGTCGAGCGCGACGAAGTGCAGCCGGTCCTGGGCGGGGGTGACGATCCCGGCCTGGCGGTCGCCGCGGAACGCGACGGTGCCGTCGCCGGAGGCGGCCGCGTCGCCGGAGAGGCCGTACCCGGCGGCGACGCCCGCCCCGGCCAGTGCCACACCGGCACCGGTCAGGCCGAACAGTCGTCGCCGGGAGACGTGCAGCGGGCTCATGCGGTGACGGTGCCCGCGACCTTGCTGACCGGCTCGGCCAGCGCGTCGACGGCCGCCGCCATCTTCTTCGTGTCGTCCGGGGTCAGCTGGGTGTAGAGCTTGTAGCCGTCGCCGACGCGGTAGCCCTGGAGGAGCGTGTCGACGGCCTCGAAGCGCTGGTCGAGCACCGGGCCGAGCGTCGGGTCCTTCTGGTCGATCACCGGGCGCAGTGCGGCGACGGCGGCCTGCGAGCCCTCCACGTTGGCCTGGAAGTCCCAGAGGTCGGTGTGGGAGTAGCGGTCCTCCTCGCCGGTGATCTTGCCGGTGGCGACCTCGTCGAGCAGGCTCTTGGCGCCGTTGGCGAGCTCGGCCGGGGTGAGCTTCAGGCCGGGGATGCGGCCCTGGAGGTCCTTGGCGTCGGTGACCAGGGTGGCGGCGACCTGCGGGGAGTCGGCCTTGAGACCGTCGACCCAGAGGTCCTTCTCGAGCCGGTGGAACCCGGTCCAGGCGACGCCGGGGTCGCGCTCGTCGTCCTCACGGCCGTCGAGCTTCGGGTCGAGGTCGCCGAAGGACTCGGCGATGGGCTCGATCCGCTCGTAGTAGGTGCGGGCGACGGGGAACAGCGACTTGGCCTTCGCGACGTCGCGGGCCGAGACGGCGGCGGCGAACTCGGAGCTCTTGGTGACCAGCGCGTCGGACTGGGAGGACACGTAGCGCAGGTAGCCGGCGGTGGCGGCGGCGAGCTCGGCGTTGGTGTCGGTGGCGCGCTGCGCGGAGCCGGTCACGGTGAACGGGGCGCGGATGCCGTCGCCGGACATGCCCGGCTTGCAGGCGGTGGTGTAGGTGCCGCCGTCGGGGACCTCGACGATCAGGTCGCGGGACAGCCCGGGGCCGATGTTCTCGACCTCGCCCATGATCCGGTCACCGGTGGCGTAGAGGTAGAACTCGGTGACCTTGCTGCCGGCGTTGGTGATCCGGAACGTCATGTTCCCGGCGGCGGCCTCGGTGGCCGAGACCTCGCAGGCGGTGTCGGTGGCGTTGACCGTGATCGGGCCGCCGCCGCCCGGGCCCTGCGCCGTGGGAGCGGTCGAGGTGCAGCCGGCCAGCAGTGCGGCGGCGACGGTGAGCGACGCCAGGCCTGCGGCCGTGCGCGTGACGGGGGACATCGTGCGTTCTCCTAGAGGGGTCGACACCGTGGGCGGTGCGGGGTTCAGGCGTCGGCGGTGGCCGGGGCGCGACGGCGGGCCGGGCGCAGGAACAGCGCCAGGACCACCACGACGTAGACCGACCAGACGACCGCCTCGAGCACGGTCGTCTGCGGTGAGAAGTTGAAGATCCCCTTGAGCAGGGTGCCGTACCAGGAGTCGGCGGGGATCACGTCGCTGACGTCGAAGGCGAGTGTGGTCAGCCCCGGCAGGATCCCGGCCTCCTGCAGGTCGTGGACGCCGTAGGCGAGGATCCCGGCGGCCACGAAGATCAGCAGGAAGCCGGTGACGGTGAAGAACCGCCCCAGGTTGATCTTCAGCGCGCCGCGGTAGATCGCGTACGCGAGAGCGACGGCGATCGCGATGCCGATCAGGAACCCGACCAGCGGTCCGGCGGTCTCGCCCGCGGCCTGTGCGGCGGCGAAGAAGAAGATCGCGGTCTCCAGGCCCTCGCGGCCCACGGCGAGCGCCGCCATCACGACGACGGCCCACGGCCCCATCGACACGGCCCGGTCCAGGGCGCCCTCCAGCTCCCGGGACAGGGTCCGGCCGTGCGAGCGCATCCAGAAGATCATCCAGGTGACGAAGCCGACCGCGATGATCGAGAGCGAGCCGCCGAGTGCCTCCTGGGCCTCGAAGGTCAGCGCCTGCTGCGTGAGCGTCAGCCCGAGCGTGACGCCGACGCTGACCGCGACGGCGAGCGCGACGCCCGCCCACACCCGCGGCAGCTCCGAGCGTCGCCCGGTACGGACCAGGAAGGCCACCAGGATCGCCACGACCAGCGCGGCCTCGAGTCCTTCACGCAGCCCGATGAGCGCGTTCCCCAGCATGCGACCTCCTGCAGCCCAGTCACCGGTGGCAGTCGCCAGGTGAGGGTGAGCTGCCGGGCGGGAAGGCTAACCTCACCCGATCGGGCGGGGAAGTGTCGCGGGGCATTCGCCCCGGAAGATCCGTTTTCGCAGATCAGGGACGGTCGGGCGCGAGCGCGATGCGGGCCCGCACCTCGCCCAGCGCCTCCTGGTACTCCGGGCGCGGATCCATCGCCGAGGCGATCTTCAGCTGCGTCTCGGCCTCGCCGAGCCTGCCCTGACGCTGCAGTGTCTTGCCGAGTGCGAAGCGCGCGTAGTGGTCGGCCGGATCCATCTCGACGACCCGGACGAACGCCGCCTCGGCCTTCCGCAGCTGCGCCGAGTCGAGGTAGGCGCGGCTGGCGAGCAGGTGCACCGAGGCGTCGCCGGGCTCGTCCGGACCGTGTGCATCGAGGACGGGGCGGAGCGCGTCGAGCGCCTCGAGCGGGCGGTGCCGGGAGAGCAGCCGGTCGGCACGGCGGAACGCCGCGACCGGGTCCTGGTGGTTCGCACGGGGACTGCTCATGGTCACTCTTACGTTAGGTGCGATCCGGGCGGGATGCGAGGTCTTGACAGACCGCCGGTGCGGAGCAGGGTGACGCAAGCGTCCCCCGCCGGGGGCCCACCGGTGACTACGCTGACGCACCGGACGACACCCGCGATCAGAACAGGAGTCACGGTGGCGGTCATCGAGCAGGTCGGGGCACGCGAGATCCTCGATTCCCGGGGCAATCCCACGGTGGAGGTCGAGGTCGCGCTGGACGACGGCACGCTGGCGCGTGCCGCGGTCCCGTCGGGCGCCTCGACCGGCGAACACGAGGCCGTCGAGCTGCGGGACGGCGACAAGAACCGCTACGGCGGCAAGGGCGTCGAGAAGGCCGTCGCGGCCGTCCTCGACGAGATCGGGCCGGAGCTCGTCGGCGTCGAGGCGGTGGACCAGCGACTGGTCGACCAGCGCCTCGTCGACCTCGACGGCACCCCGGACAAGTCGAAGTTCGGCGCGAACGCCCTGCTGGGCGTGTCGCTGGCCGTCGCGAAGGCCGGGGCGGAGTCCTCGGGCCTGGAGCTGTTCCGCTACGTCGGCGGCTCCAACGCGCACGTCCTGCCGGTCCCGATGATGAACATCCTCAACGGTGGTGCGCACGCCGACACCTCCGTCGACGTGCAGGAGTTCATGGTCGCGCCGATCGGCGCGGAGACCTTCCGCGAGGCGCTGCGCTGGGGCGCGGAGGTCTACCACGCGCTCAAGTCGGAGCTGAAGGACAAGGGCCTGTCGACCGGCCTCGGCGACGAGGGCGGTTTCGCCCCCGACGTCAAGGGCGGCACCCGCGGGGCGCTCGACCTGATCGCCGCCGCCGTGCAGCGCGCCGGCTACACCCTGGGCACCGACGTCGTGCTGGCGCTCGACGTCGCGGCGACCGAGTTCCACGAGGCCGGCAAGTACTCCTTCGAGGGCAAGAAGATCACCGCGGACAAGCTGTCCGAGGTGTGGGCCGAGCTGGTCGACTCCTACCCGCTGGTGTCCATCGAGGACCCGCTGGACGAGAACGACTGGGACGGCTGGGTCGGCCTCACCGAGGCCATCGGCGACAAGGTGCAGCTCGTCGGCGACGACCTGTTCGTCACCAACCCGGAGCGGCTCGAGGACGGCATCGCCCGTGGCGCCGCGAACGCGCTGCTGGTGAAGGTCAACCAGATCGGCACCCTGTCCGAGACCCTCGATGCGGTGACGATGGCGCACAACGCGGGGTACCGCTGCATGATGAGCCACCGTTCCGGGGAGACCGAGGACGTCACCATCGCGGACCTCGCCGTCGCGACCGGCTGCGGTCAGATCAAGACCGGCGCCCCGGCGCGGTCCGAGCGGGTGGCGAAGTACAACCAGCTGCTGCGCATCGAGGAGCTGCTCGGTGACGCCGCCCGCTACAACGGCGAGCTGGCGTTCCCGCGCTACCAGGTGCCCGGCCAGAGCTGACGCTCCGGTCGTTCCCCCGTCGGTGACTAGGTGCCGCCCGGATCGTCTGCGGACGGTCCGGCGCGGCACCCCCACCGGTGCCCGATCGGGCGGCATGCTGGACGGGTCGCCACGGAGCGGCACGGGCGGCACTGACGGGTGAGGGAACCCGGGACGGACGGGAGGGTGCATGGCGGACCGTCGGGGACGTGGACGGGACGCTCGTGCGCGCACGACCGGCACGGGGCGTGGCCGTGCCGCGGCCAAGCCGCGGACCATGACCGCACGCTCGGCGCGGGCCCCCGCGTCGACGGGCGGCTCCGGCGCGCGGTCGCGGCCGGCCGGACCGCAGGGCGCCCGGCCCCGTCTGACCCGCGCCCGGTCCCGCGCCGGCGAGGTCGTCGCCCGCACGACCGGGCTGCTGGGCCTGTCGTCGACCAAGCGGGCCGCCATCCTGGCCATCGTGGTCTGCGCGCTCGCGCTGACCGTCGCGGTGCCGCTGCACAACTTCGTCGCCCAGCGCCAGGAGCTGGCCGACGTCTCCGACCGGCAGCAGGCGCTGGAGGCCGACGTGGCGCGGCTGTCCTCCGACCGCGCCCGGCTCTCGGACCCGGCTGAGGTCGAGGCCCAGGCCCGGTCCCGGCTCGGGATGGTCCAGCCGGGGGAGACCCCCTACGTCGTGCAGTTCCCGGCCCCGCCGGCGCCGGTCGTCGAGGACGGCCAGGCCGAGCCCGGCGTGCCCTGGTTCCACACCCTCTGGAACGACGTCACGGGCGACCCGCGACGATGAGGGCGTGAGCAGCACTCGTTCCCGTCCGCCCGGTCTGGAGCCGGGCCCGGTCGCCCAGGCCGACCTCGACGCCGTCGCCGACCAGCTCGGCCGCGCCCCGCGCGGGGTCCTCGCGGTCGCCTACCGCTGCCCGTCCGGGCACCCGGCGGTCGTGCAGACCGCGCCGCGGCTGCCCGACGGCACCCCGTTCCCGACGTTGTACTACCTGACCTGCGCCCGGCTGGCGTCGCGGATCGGGACCCTCGAGGCCGAGGGCCGGATGCGGGAGATGGAGGAGCGGCTGGCCGTCGACGACGAGCTGGCCGCCGCCTACCGCCGCGCCCACGAGACCTACCTCGCCGAGCGCGACGCCATCGAGCCGCTCGCCACGCACCCCGACGTCACGGCCGGGGGCATGCCGGACCGGGTCAAGTGCCTGCACGTGCACGTCGCACACGCCCTCGCCGCCGGGTCCGGGGTGAACCCGTTCGGCGACGAGGCCCTCGACGAGATCGGGGAGTGGTGGCGGTCCGGGCCGCCCTGCTCCTAGACCGGCTGCCCACGGTCCCGCCCGGCACGGAACGCGTCGACCGCGAGCCGGGCGAAGCGTTCCGCATCGCGTCCGCGGCTCGCCTCCGGTGCCGCGGCGAGACCGCGCCCGGCCCGCAGGACCAGGATCAGGTCGTCGACGGTGAAGTCGGGGCGCAGCGCGCCGCAGGCCCGCGCACGTGACGCGAGCCCGTCGATCATGCGCAGCAGCTCCCGCTGGTGGCCGGCGAGGAGGTCGCGGGCGGGCTCCGCGGCGGTGAACGCGTCGACGAAGCCCCGGTTCCGCACGTTCAGGGCGACGAGCCGGTGCACGACCGTGCGGAAGCCGCGCCACGGATCGTCGTCGGCGACCCCGTCGACGACGATCCGCCGGCACTCCTGCATCTCCTCGGCGAACGCCTCCCGGACCAGGTCGTCCCGGGTGGGGAAGCGGCGGTACAGCGTGGCCGGGCCGACACCGGCCCGCCGGGCGACCGCGCGCATCCCGACGTCGAGCCCGTCCTCGGCGAACAGGACGCGGGCCGCGGCGAGGATCCGGTCACGGTTGTCCTGCGCGTCGGCCCGTAGCCGAGTCGGCTCGCGATCCATCTCTCTCACTTCCACTAAGTGGACGGGTGCGTCCACTACCGTCGGAAGGGTACGCGACCAGGGAGGACCCGGAGATGCAGGCGGTCAGGATCGGCGAGTTCGGTGCCCCGGACGGGCTGGAGGTGGTCGAGGTCCCGGTGCCGCGACCCGGTGCGGGTCAGGTCCTCGTCCGGGCCGAGGCGATCGGCGTCGGAGGTGTGGACGCGGTGATCCGGCGGGGTCTGCTCGGCACCGGGTTCCCGGTGGGGATGGTGCCGGGCAGCGAGGTGGCGGGAGTGGTGACCGCGACCGGGGAGGGGGTCGACCCGACGTGGACGGGCCGCCGGGTCTGGGCCTTCACCGGTACCGGCGGTGCCTATGCCGAGCAGGTCCTCGCGGCGGTCGGCGACGTGGTCGCCCTGCCGGACGGTCTGACGGCGGCCCGCGCGGTGACCCTCGGGAGCGCGGGCCCCGTGGCGCACTTCGCCCTGGCCCACGCCCACCACGCGCCCGGCGAGAGCGTCCTGGTCCGCGGTGCGGCGGGAAGCATCGGCATCGCGACGGTGGAGCTCGCCGTGCAGGGCGGTGCGGGCGAGGTGGCAGTGACGACCTCGTCCGCGGAACGGGGGCGTCGACTGCGCGAGCTCGGGGCGACCCGGGTCCTCGACCGGTCCGGCGCGGGCGGGACGGACCGCTACGACGTGATCATCGACGTGGTCGGGGGCCCGGACGTCCCGGCGTTCCTGGACCGGCTGGCTCCGAACGGGCGGCTCGTCCTCGTCGGTGCGGTCGCCGGGTTCCCGCCCGCCGACGTGGGGTCGGCGTTGATCCGGGCGTTCCAGCAGTCGCGCTCGTTCGCCACCTTCAGCCTGGACACCGTCCCCCACCCGCGACGCGACGCGGTCCGCGCCGACCAGTTCGACGCGGCGGTCCGGGGCGGGCTCAGCACCGTCGTCGACGACGTACTGCCGCTGCGGGCCGCGGTGGAGGCGCACCGCCGGATGGACGCGGGGACCGTCTTCGGGCGGCTCGTGCTCGTGCCCGGCGACGGCCCCGCGACGGCCTGACCGCCCGGTCGGTCAGGGCGTCGCCCGCTCCAGCAGCACCCCGACGCTGTCCTTGCCCGGCCGGGTCCCGGCGGTGCGCAGCGGCCCGTCGGCGTCGAGCCGGGTCGCGAGGAAGACGTCCGCGACGGCCGTCGGGGCGTGGCGGACCAGCAGCGACCCCTGCAGGGCCAGCGCGGCCAGCTCCGCGAGACGGCGGGCCCGGCGTTCCTCCGGCGCGGCCAGCTCGGCGCGCAGCGCGGTGACCGTCGCGTCCAGCCGCGGGTCGGCTCCCGCGGCGAGGTCGATCTCGGCGAGCAGTGCCTCGACGGCGTGCGGCTCGCGGGCGATGGCGCGCAGCGCGTCGAGCGCGGTGACGTTGCCAGAGCCCTCCCAGATCGAGTTCAGCGGCGCCTCCCGGTAGAGCCGGGGCAGGTCGGACTCCTCGACGTAGCCGTTGCCGCCCAGGCACTCCAGTGCCTCGGCGACGACGGTCGAGGTCCGCTTGCACACCAGGTACTTCGACACGGGCAGGGCCAGGCGCAGCAGCGCCGTCTCACCCCGGTCGACGGCGCCGGCCAGCCGCAGCGCCAGGACGGTCGCTGCCTCGGTCTCGGCGGCGAGCTCGGCGAGGACCTCCCGCATCAGGGGCTGGTCGGCGAGCCGCGCCCCGAACGCGGACCGGTGCGCGACGTGGTGCGCGGCCTCGGTGACCGCGGCCCGCGCGGTCGCCGCGGAGCCCAGCACGCAGTCCAGCCGGGTCATCGAGACCATCTCGATGATCGTCCGGACGCCGCGGCCCTCGTCGCCGACCCGCCAGCCGACCGCGCCCGCGTACTCGATCTCCGACGACGCGTTGGACCGGTTGCCGAGCTTGTCCTTGAGCCGCTGCAGCCGGATCGCGTTGCGGGTGCCGTCGGGCAGCACCCGGGGCAGGACGAGGCAGGTCAGCCCGCCGGGGGCCTGGGCGAGGGTGAGGAACAGGTCGTTCATCGGGGCACTGGTGAACCACTTGTGCCCGGTGAGGCGGTAGCTGCCGTCGGGCTGCGGGGTGGCGACGGTGGTGCCGGCGCGGACGTCGGAGCCGCCCTGCTTCTCGGTCATCGACATGCCCGCGAGGAGGCCGTCCTTGCCGGCCGGGACGGCGAGGCCGGGCGCGTAGCGGCGGGCGGTCAGGCCGGGCTCGTAGGCGGCCGCCAGCTCGGGCGCGTGCCGCAGCGCCGGCACCGACGCGTAGGTCATCGAGATCGGGCACAGGTGACCCTGCTCCACCTGCGAGGTCAGGTAGAAGCCCGCGGCCCGGGTGACGTGCGCACCGGTGCCGGGCGCCGCGGCCCACGGGGCGGCGGCCACGCCGTGCTCGACGCTCGTGCGCATCAGCGCGTGCCACGACGGGTGGAAGGTCACCTCGTCGACGCGGTGTCCGGTGCGGTCGTGGGTGCGCAGCTCGGGCTCGTGGACGTTGGCGGCGCGGGCGTGCTCGCGGTGCTCCGCCGTCCCGATCTCGCCGGCGAGCGCCCGCAGCGACGCCGGGTCGCCCCCCTCGCGTCCGATGGCCTCGACGACGGCCGGGTCCGCGGAGAGCAGGTCGCCGTCGGCCCGGGGCGGGACCTGGTTCAGGACCTGGTGCGTGCCGAGGTCGGACACCGGGGCGGGGGTGTGCGTCGTCGCCATTACCGGAGGGTAACCCCGGCGTGCGACCGATCCCAGGCGTTCCGGCTACGGTTCGGACCGACCGTCGTCGTACCCGAAGGAGTGCCGATGTCGCGGGTTGCCGCCATCGACTGCGGAACGAACTCGATCCGGCTGCTCGTCGCCGATGTCACCGAGGCCTTCGACGGCCAGAAGGAGCTGCGCGACCTGCACCGCGAGATGCGGATCGTGCGGCTCGGCAAGGGTGTCGACGCGACCGGCCGGCTCGACCCGGAGGCGCTGGAGCGGACCCGCGTGGCGCTGGTCGACTACGCCGTCGCCGCCCGCCGCAAGGGAGCCGAGCGGATCCGGATGGTGGCGACGTCGGCGACCCGGGACGCGTCGAACCGCGAGGACTTCTTCGCGATGGTCCGCGACACCCTGGGCGTCGAGGCGGAGATCATCTCCGGCGACGAGGAGGCGCGGCTGTCGTTCGTCGGCGCCGTGGGCGACCTCGACCCCGACGACGGCCCGTTCGTGGTGACCGACGTCGGCGGCGGGTCCACCGAGGTCGTCGTGGGAGAGCTGCGCGACGGGGCCGCCGTGGTGACCGCGGCGAAGTCGGTCGACATGGGGTCGGTGCGGCTGACCGAGCGCTGCCTGCCCTCGGACCCGCCGTCGCACGCCGAGATCGACTCCGCGCGCGCGGTCGCCGCCGAGGTGCTGGCCGAGGCGTTCGCGTCGGTGCCGGTCGAGACCGCGGCGACCTGGGTCGGGGTGGCCGGGACGATCACCTCGCTGTCCGGGATCGCCCAGGAGCTGCCCGTCTACGACCGCGAGCAGGTGCACGGCTCGACGCTGACCCGCGAGGACCTGCACCGGGTCGCGGACCTGCTGATCCGGTCGTCGCGGTCGGAACGGGAGAAGCACGGCTCGCTGCACCCGGGCCGCGTCGACGTCATCGGTGCCGGGGCGCTGGTCGTGCAGGCCCTGGCCGACGAGCTGCACGCGCGCGCCGGGATCGACCGCGTCGTCGTCTCCGAGCACGACATCCTCGACGGGATCGCGCGATCGATCGCATGACCCTGGCGGTCCTGGACCAGCGGATCTCCGAGTGCCGGGCATGTCCGCGGCTGGTCGAGTGGCGCGAGCAGGTGGCCCGGGAGAAGCGGGCCGCGTTCCGCGACGAGACCTACTGGGGACGCCCGGTGCCCGGCTTCGGCCCGCCCGACGCGCGGATGCTGATCGTCGGGCTGGCTCCCGCCGCGCACGGCGCCAACCGGACCGGGCGCATGTTCACCGGCGACCGCAGCGGCGACGTGCTCTACGCCGCCCTGCACGCCGTCGGGCTGGCGTCGCAGCCGACCGCCTCCCACATCGGCGACGGCCTGGAGCTCCACGGGGTCCGGATCACCGCGCCCGTGCACTGCGCGCCGCCGGCGAACAAGCCGACCCCGGCCGAGCGCGACGCCTGCCGGAGCTGGCTGGAGCAGGAGCTCGACCTGCTCGCGCCGACGGTCCGCGGGGTCATGGTGCTCGGCGGCTTCGGGTGGCAGGCGCTGCTGCCGGTGCTCGCCGGCGCGGGGTGGACGGTCCCGCGGCCGGCCCCGAAGTTCGGGCACGGGGCGTCGGTGACGCTGGCCCCGGCCCGGCCCGACCGGGAGCCGCTGGAGCTGTTCGGCTGCTACCACGTGAGCCAGCAGAACACCTTCACCGGACGGCTGACCCCGGCCATGGTCGAGCAGGTCCTGGCGGACACCGCGCGGGCCGCGGGATTGTCGCCGACCCGACGATGAACACCATCGCCGCTGGTCGGGGCCTCTTCCGGCGTGGCTTTGCTCTGCTCACCTCTACGCAACACCCTCCGCCGCGACGCCCCGGCCCCCCGGGGCGCGTCGCGTCTCCCGCGCCGATGCCGTCGCCGAGATGCAGCTCAGCGGGGTTCCGGTACGGGTCGTCGCCCGCTGAGCTGCATCTCGCCGGGTGTCCCGGTCCCGGGACTCAGCCGGTGGTGAAGCGGTGCAGGCGCATCGCGTCCTGCATGGCGGGGACGTGCCCGGCCGCCGACAACAGCGGGCGCAGCCACACCCGCGGCTCGCGCAGGGACACCTCGTCGTAGATCGAGATGTCGTCGCGCTCGGTCAGCGACGGGTGCCGGTGCGCGAACTCCGCGGGGTTCCACGACCACCGGAACTCGGTACCGACGGCGCGGAACGTCGGCGTCCAGCGCGAGGCACGCACCGTCCACGGGGCGACGGCGTCGAACGCCAGCGTCACCGCGGGGGTGCCGGACACGACCCGGTCGACGGTCGCGTGCACGGCCTCCGCCGGGACGTACATGAACAGCCCCTCGGCGACGACCAGCGTCGGCAGCGTCGGGTCGACGGCGGACCACCAGCCGTCGTCGGTGACGGAGCCGGAGACCTGCTCGATGCTGTCGGGGAGGTCGTAGAGCCGGCGTCGGACCTCCATCACCTCGGGCTGGTCGACGTCGACCCAGCGGCACGTCGACGGCACCCCGACCCGCAACGGCCTGCTGTCCAGTCCGCAGCCCAGGTGCAGGACCTGCCCGGCGGGCTCGGCGGCGAGGAACTCCCGCGTCCAGCCGTCGAGGATCGCGGCGCGGCACACGATGGTCGAGACGTCGCCGGTGAACTGCCAGAGGCCGTGGACGTCGTGCTCGATGCGGTCCCAGACGGGCTCCGCCCACGGGTCGCCCAGGATCGGACGGCGGGACCGGGCGTCCAGGCGTCGCATGTAGAGGGTCATCAGCAGGGTCGCCGCGGCGCCCCGGAGGTCGACCTTCTCGGTGCTCGGCATGAGTCCTTCCCGCCCTGGCTACGCTGTCGCGGCGCCCCCGTAGCCCAACGGCAGAGGCAGGCCCCTTAAAAGGGTCACCGGTGTGGGTTCGACTCCCACCGGGGGCACCCGTTCCGACCGCGACTTTACGCCTCTGACCAGCGTGTTCGCCCGTCGAGGTCGTGATCTGGCTGTCCGGCTGTGACCGGCGGGAACCGGTGCCCACCGGGTGGCCGTCTCGACTAGGTGTCGACGTTTCAGTCACGGCCGGTCTCGCCGACCGCCCGGTGCTTCGACCCGCGTTCCTCACGACGGCGGCCGGTGTCGATTCAGGCCGGCCTCCGGCGGCGCGCGGGCCGACCACGCAGGCCCCCAGCAGTAGGGAGACGTCCGATCAGAGGGCGAATCCGCCTGACCCGATCACGCCTCCGTGAGTCGTACGCTGCGAGGATGCCTGAACTCGCACAGGCCAACGTCGCCAGTCTGCGCGCGCCACTCGACGACCCCAGGATGCGCGGATTCCTGACCGCGCTCGCGCCGATCCACCACCTCGCCGAGCACAGCGACGGTTTCCTCTGGCGCCTCCGGACAGGCGACGATCACGGTCTCTGCGTGATCCGCGACGGCACCGGCCCGGCCTTCCTCAACCTCTCGGTCTGGCGCGACTACCGATCGCTGCACCAGTTCGTCTACCGCAGCCGGCATGGAGACCTCCTGCGTCAACGGGACCGCTGGTTCGACACGACCCGACAGCCGTCCACGGTCCTGTGGTGGGTGACCACCGGAGAGCGACCCACCGCGGATGACGCAACACGTCGACTCCGTCACCTTCGGACGTACGGACCTACGGCACGAGCGTTCTCCCTACGGCGCCAGTTCACTGCTTCCGGTGCACCGGTTGCATCCCCTCGATCGCGATCATCCACGCCGCGGTGACGGCCACGAAGGCGCCTGCAGCGTCGCTTCGCGATGGTTCGCCACTCTTGTCCCTGTCACCGAGGAGCGATGCGGCCAGGACGAGGGAATCGGAGAGGAACGGCCGAATCACGAGATCGCGCCGCTGCTACGTGACCCGGTACGGAACAGCTGCCGCTTGACGCGCCCGTCGAGGAGCATCAGCGCAGGTCGGCGGCGCGATCACGGTCCAGCACGTAGGACCTGCGCGACGAACTGCCGACCCGGAGGAATGAGAAGGCCTGATTGTCCGGCCTTGCTGCGACGGCGCTGTGTCCCTGTCATCCATGGTCGTCGGACGAGCAGGGCCGACGCGACCCGACGCGTTGTCCCACGTCGATGCGGTTGCCGTCCGGGTCGCAGAAGACGAATCCACGCAGTCCGTAGTCAGCGTCACGCAGCCGCTTGATGATCCGCACTCCGTTGCTCGTCAGATGCTCGTAGAAGCCGGCTGCGTCCGCGACCATCATGTGCGCGACGTTGTGAATACCGGGCCGATGCCCTGTGGCGAGCGTCAGGTGCAGTTCAGCCTCGTCGCGCCGCACGATGACGAACCCGGTGGGGTCGCCGTTGGTGAACGTCACGGTCATGCCGAGGGTCTCGCTGTAGAAGCGAACTGCCCGGTCCACGTCTGCGACGGGGAGGGTTGCGGCGATTCGACCGAATTGACCGAAGGGTGCTTCTTTCATGTTCGGCTCCATGCAAGGGGCGGCAACTCGGGGCGGTGCCCGTTACAACCTGGATCCTCGACGCAGTGGCCTGTAGCCGCACCCTATCCGATCCGCCCTGGCTCACAGCCGGTCAGCCAGGTGTTGTCGAGCTTCGTGTCGAATGCGTTCCGAAGCCGGTGTGCACTCCGAGTCTCGACATCCATGTCGCCGGTCGGATGCGATCACGGGTCCAAGATCCGCGGGTCCACAGCCGCAGGCGCTCGGAGCGAGTGGGCTACTCGGACTTCTGTCGTGCGAGGAGAAGCGCCGGCGGAGTCAGAAGCTCGATCACGGTCAGTGCCTGGAACAGCGGATGGGGTCGTCCGCTCCGTCGGGCAGCGGCAAGGCGGGCGAGCCCGCCTACGAACGTCGCAGCGGCGACGCCGCGGACGACGGCCGTGCTCGGGTTCGGTTCCCGCGCCGCGGCGAGCATCGCGATCCCTGAACCGCCCCACCATGTCGCGTAGAAGCGCAACACGCTGTCCGTGCTCGCGGTCGCGGTACCGCCGCCCGGGATCGCGCGTGTGCCCCTGGCGACAACGGCTCCAGCGGTGCCGATCGCAACGCTTCCGGACCCCGCGAGCAGGCCTCGAACGATCCCACGTGCGGTAGACGCCTTCACGAGCTGCACACTTCCTCAGCTGACGGCGCGCACGCAAGATCGATCCGGCCCTCTGGACAGCGATGACCCCGCCGATGTCGAGATGATGTCGTCCGACGGTGCAGGTGCCGGCTTCCGGGGTGGGAGCCGCCTCCGATGATTCCTCGGCCCCGTGCCGGTCTCCCTCATCGTCCAGGTCGGGCAGACCCGCGGACAGCTATCCCGACAAGGAGACCCCGATGAGCGATCCCGTCGCCCCCCACGCCCTCGACCACACGTTCACCGCCACGCTCGAGAAGAGCGACGCACCGGGCGGGTGGGTCTACCTGCGCACCGACTGGTCGGCGGAGTTCTTCGCCACCCGCGGCCTGGTCAAGGTCCGGGGCACCATCGACGGCCACCCGTTCCAGAGCTCCTTCATGGCGCTCGGCGACGGGACGCACAAGCTGCCCGTGACCGCGGCGGTGCGGACGGCGATCGGCAAGCAGGCCGGGGACACCGTCACCGTCCACCTCGACGAGCGTCTGGGCCGTCGGTGACCTCCGTCGTGGCCACCGTCGGTTCCTGCACTCGCGATACTCCGGGGATGGACGAGCTGGACGCGACGGTCCGACGTCGACTGCAGAGCGACGAGATCGCATGGCTGACGACAGTGCGTCCCGACGGAACCCCTCATGTCACGCCCGTGTGGTTCGTCGTCGATCGTTCGACCTGGTGGGTCGGCTGCAACGCGACGTCGGTGAAGGTCAGGAACTGTCGCACGCAGCCGGCGGTCGCCCTGGCCCTCGACGGTGGTCGGGCACCCGTGGTGGCGGAGGGCGTCGCCACCGTCCTGACGTGCGGCTTCCCGGCCGGTGTCGTCGCCCTGTTCGACCGGAAGTACGGGTGGGACGTCGAGGCCGACGACGGCTCAGGACCCCGTGCCCTCATCGAGGTGGCCGCCACCCGGTGGCTGTTCCGGGGGACGGCCCGGTAGCGGTGTGTCGCGGCGTCGCTCGCTCCGGTTCCCGGTGACCCGGGCCCTATCGTCGGACCGTGACCGACGGATTCCGCATCATCTGCGAGATCGAGCCGCCGACCAGGCCCGACCTGACGCACGCCCGTCACCAGATCGGCGTCCTGACCCCGGTGTCGGATGCGTTCCTGATCCCCGACAACCACATCGGTCGCGCCACGGTGTCGAGCATCGCGGTGGCCAACGAGGTCCGGGCCATGGGCGGGACCAGCATCGCCTGCGTGAACTCCCGCGACCGCAACCTGCTCGGCTTCCGCCGGGATCTCCTGACCGCTGCCGCCTACGGCGTGGACCAGTTCCTGTTCGTGCAGGGTGACAAGCCGTCGGTCGGAGCCCGCACCGGGGAGCTGACCGTGCGGGCCATGATCGAGGAAGCGCGTGCGGCCACCGACCAGGAGCCGTTCGCCGGGATCGCACCCTTCCGCCTCGGGGTGACCGCCGGTCATCGTCGCCGGATGGCGTCCTGGAAGCAGGGAGCCGACTTCGTGTTCGTCCAGGTCGGCTACTCGGTCGAGGCGTTCCTGCGGTGGCGCGAGGACAACCCGACCGACCTGCCCGTCTACGCCGGCGTCATGGTCCTGGCGAGTGCCGGGATGGCGACGAGGCTGCGGGCGTCCATCCCCGACATCGAGATCCCGGACGAGCTGGTCGACCGCGTCGCGCACGGTCCGTCCGCAGGGGTCGACGCGGCGTGCGAGCAGATCCGGGCGCTGCGTGACACGGGAGCGTTCGCCGGAGTGCACCTCGTCCCCGTCAGCCGGTTCCGTGAGGTGTCGGCGTCGCTCGAACGCGAGCTCCGGAGCGGCCCGGCTTCCGCGTGACCGCGTCGGCCGAGGCCCCGGCCGCCGATGCCGGCCCCGGTCGAGCAGGTCGGTGTCCCCCCGGCCGCCGGTGTCGACCGCCGCGAGCGTCCGGAGCGTCGTGCCGACGGCCGGGTCTCCCACGAGGGTGCGCCACCCGGCGACCTCCCGGCGGAATGCGGTGGCCGACAGGGCCGGCAACCGCCGTGCCCGGGCGCCGCGTGACACGGGAGCGTCGGCCGGGCCCCGGGCCGCCCGCTCACCGCGTCGCGACGATGAGCCGGTAGCCCACGTCGAGGTGCTCCAGCCCGTCGAGGTCCGCGTGGCGTTCCTGCCACCGTCCCGTGTCGAGGTCGTCGGAGAGTCGGGCCAGTGCGGGCCCGACGACGTCGCGGGGGAGGCCGGCGAGTCCCGAGGCCGCGGCTCGGACGGCGGGGTCGAGGTAGGCGTGTGGACGTTTCCAGTGCGCCGCGAGCAGGCCGTCGACGCAGTCGGCGGGCACCGGGACGGGAACGGTCTCGATCGTGGCGCCGTGCCGCCGGAGAAGCCGTGTGACCGTGTCCAGGCAGGCCAGGTGCCGTTCACGGTGACCGATCTCGGGGAGGTAGTCCGCCACCAGCCAGAAGGTGCGTGCGAACAGGACCGGGTCCCAGGTCAGCACGACCTGCCGCCGCGCGATGCGCACGAGCTCGGCGACGCCCGCCGCCGGGTCCCGCCAGTGGTGCGTGGTGAGTACCGCCAGCGCGGCGTAGGCCGCGTCGTCCCGGACGGGCAGCGCCTCGGCCGACGCGAGCACCGCGGGCGCGGCGCCGGCGGGTCGCTGGGCGAGCATCGTGGCGGACGGGTCGATCGCCAGCACGGTGCCGGGCTGCTCGTAGGAACCGGCGCCCGCACCGACGTCGACGACACGCCGGCACCCGCGCAACGCCTCCCGGATGTGGCGGTCGATGTGCGGGTCGGTGCGGCGCTGCAGGGCGTAGCCGGTCCCGAGAACGGCGTACGGATCCGTGCTCACCGTCGACCACCTCCCGTTCCGTCGGGCCCGGCATCGCGCTCGTGTCGTCGACGCGGAAGGGACGCGGCGACGGGGCGCCTCAGCCCCAGGTGCGCACCACCGACAGCGCCGCCTCCGCGTCCGGCCCCTGCCCGGCCAGCGCCGTCGCGGACGGCTCCACCCGGCGCGCCGCGACCAGGCAGAAGTCGAGTGCGGGCCCGCGGATCGCGGTCGGGGCGTCCTCGGGACCGAAGGTCCAGGTGTCGCCGCCGTCGGGGGCGGTGAGCTCGAGCCGTACCGACTCGGGCGGGATCGCGGGACGCCCGGCCTGCGAGGACACGAAGGGCAGCGTCCGCCAGGCCAGACGGGCGACGTGCCAGAGCTGGTCGCCGTCGTGCGCGGTCGTGCCCAGGGCGTTCGCGACGTCGCGGGTGTGGATCCAGCACTCGACGATCCGCGTCGTCGCGAGGGTGCGGGCGGGCAGGTCGCCGAAGATCCACGGAAGCCGGTCGCGCGGGTCCCGGACGAGGAAGAACTCCCGGAGCGCGCCGGACGACGCGCGCCAGCGGGCCAGCAGCTGCTCCGGCGGGGCCCCGCGCTCGTGGGCGACCATGCGGTCCACCGTGTCGTCGGTCGTCCCACCCGGCGCCGGCGGGCCGCCCGCCATCCGGGCCGCCGCGGCCGCGTTGCCCTCGGTCGGTCCGGCCATCACCCACTCGTCGGCCTGGGCCAGGTGCAGGACGACGTCGGCGACCGTCCATCCCGGACAGTCCGGGGCCGGCCGGTCCCACCGGTCCGGCGTCAACGGGGTGAGCAGCTCGTCGAGGACGCGGTGCTGCTCGGCCAGTCCGGCCACGACGGTGTCCACGATGCGCTCCCTCTCGGTCGTCCGGGCATCGGCCCGTGCCGGACCGCGCCCCACCCCTCGACGACGAGCCGGTCCCGGACGACGCTAGCCAGCAGCCGGACCCGCGTCGACCGATGAGTTCCGCCGCCCCCGGCGGTCCACCGTCGCGACGCGGTCCGCGCGTTCACCGAGGAGGCCCCATGCCCCGCACCCGGGTGCACAACCTGTTCATCTCCCTCGACGGCTACGCCGCCGGCGACCACGTGACCCTCGACGCCCCGATCGGCGACGCCGGGCGGCTCTTCGCCGGGTTCGACGGGCGGTTCATCCACGGGATCGGCGGGGTGGACGCCCCCGTCACCCTGGACCGCGCCCTGACCAGCACGTGGGCCCAGGGCATCGGCGCCGAGATCATGGGGCGGCGCAAGTTCGGTCCGCAGACCGGCCCCTGGACCGACGACGGCTGGCAGGGCTGGTGGGACGACGAGCCCCCGTTCCACACCCCGGTGTTCGTCATGACCCACCACCCGCGGCCGCCGATCGAGTTCGCGAACGGGACGAGCTTCCACTTCGTCGACGGGTCGGCGCAGGAGGTGCTGACGGTCGCGCAGGAGGCGGCGGGCGACCTGGACGTCCGGCTCGGCGGGGGACCCTCGACGATCCGGCAGTTCCTCGACGCCGACCTGGTCGACGTCATGCACGTGGTGATCCTGCCGATCGTGCTGGGGCGTGGGGTGTCGCCGTGGGAGGGGCTGACCGGCGTCGAGGACCGGTTCACCGTCGAGTCGGTCGCCTCGCCGAGCGGGCGCATCCACCAGTTCTGGAACCGGAAGGTCTGACACCCGTGGGACTCCTCAGCTACTCCATGAGCATGTCCCTCGACGGCTTCGTCGAGGACCCCACCGGCAGCATCGCCTTCGGCGACCCCGACGAGGAGGTGCACCGGCTGTCCAACGACCAGACCCGGGCGACGTCGGTGTTCCTGTTCGGCCGCAACCTCTACGACATCATGGAGGACTTCTGGACCGCCCCCGAGCGGGCCGAGGGCCACCCCGTGGAGGCGGAGTTCGCGCAGCTCTACACCGCGATCCCGCGGGTGGTGTTCTCCGACTCGCTGACCTCCGTCGCGCCCGGGTGCCGTCTCGTCCGCCGCGCCGACGCCCGGGCGGAGGTGGCCCGGCTGAAGGAGGAGACCGACGGCGAGCTGGCCGTGGGCGGGCCCGGGCTGGCCGCGTCGCTGCTGGACCTGATCGACGAGTTCCGCCCGCGGGTGGTGCCGGTCGTCCTCGGCGGCGGGAAGCGGTACCTGCCGCTCGGTGCGGACCTGCGGCTGCGACTGGTCGAGCAGCGCGTCTTCGACGGCGGGACCGTGCACCTGCGCTACCAGCGCGTCCGCTGACCCGGGCCGGATCCGGTCGCGGCACCGGACAGGGCGTCCCGGAGACTCCTACCGTCCTCGTCGCCGCCACTCGGGAGCCGTCCGTGATCGCCCAGGCGGCAGCCGTGTTCGCGGCCACCAACGTCGACGACCTCCTCGTCCTGGCACTGTTCTTCGCCCGGGTCGCCGACGGGCGCCGGGGCGTGGCGGCCGTCGTCGCCGGGCAGTACCTCGGGTTCGCCGGGATCCTCGCCGCCTCCGTGGCGGGTGCGCTGGTCGCCGGGCTGCTCCCCGAGCAGGCCCTGCCCTACCTCGGTCTGGTGCCGCTGCTGCTCGGCCTGCGCGCCGCCCGGGCGGCGTGGCGCGAGCACCACGACCCCGACGACGAGTCCGGGCCCGGGGGCGGCCGGGTCGGCGTCGCGACCGTCGCACTGGTGACCCTCGCGAACGGCGGCGACAACCTCGGCGTCTACGTCCCGCTGTTCGCCACCGCGGGGACGGCCGGGATCGTCACCCACGTCGTCGTGTTCCTCGTGCTCGTCGGGGTGTGGTGCGCCCTCGGCCGGTTCCTCGCGACACGGCCGCCGGTCGCGCGGGCCCTGGCCCGGTGGGGGCACGTGGTGCTGCCCGTCGTCCTCGTCGGGATCGGGGTGCTGATCCTCGTCGAGGGCGGGGCGTTCGGGCTCTGAGCCCGGTCAGGCCACGCGGGCCGGCGCCGGCGACCCGTACCGCGCGGGCAGCGTGATCGTGTCGGCGGGCGGTGCGGCCAGCCGCTCCACCAGCGGCTGCAGCGGCGCCGACGCGGCCACCCGCAGCACCGCCCGCTGGGTCGCGAGTCCCAGTCGGCTGCTCGGGTTGGCGGCGCGGAGCTGGGTGGCCGTGACACCCTGGGCCTTCATCGCGAAGGGCCGCACGACCTGCTCGTAGCGGGCCAGGGCGGACCGGTGGTCGGAGCCGTCCGCGAGCTCCGCGGCCAGCACGTAGGCGCCGGTCAGAGCCAGGCTGGTGCCGGTGCCGAACGGCCCGGTGGACCACGCGGCGTCGCCGAGGAGGACCACCCGCCCGGCGCTCCAGCTCCGCGCGTGCACCCGGGCGATCGCGTCCATGTAGTACGGCGCGTCGAGTGCGTCGAGCACGCGCGAGGTCTGCCAGCCCGCGTCGGCGAAGGTGCGGCGCAGGACGGCCGTCCGGGACTCCGGGGCGAGCGCCTCCAGCCCGCGCACCCCGCTGAGGAAGGTCAGGGCGGCGCGGGTGGTGCCGCGGTCGTCGGGACGCAGGCTCACGCCGCGGGAGCCGGTGGCGTTGAGGACGGTCCACCAGCGGTCGTCGTCGGCCGTGCGGGGGATGGTCAGGTAGGCCGCGTAGAGGCCGAGCTCCTCCAGGACGACGTCGTCGAACACCAGGTCACGGGTGCGGGACCGGGTGCCGTCGGCGACGACGAGGACGTCGGCCTCGACGGTGCCGCCGCGCTCCAGCGTGGCGGTGACCCCCTCGGTGTCCTGCCGGACGTCGACGATGCGGTCGCCGAAGCGGTAGTCCGTGCCGGTGCGGGTGCGGTCGTGCAGCAGCCGCGCGAGCGTGCCGCGCAGGATCTCGGCCTCCGCGGTCAGACCGCGGGTGTCGTCGCGGCCCGCGGCGAACTCAGCGACCGGGCGGCCTGTGTCGTCGACGAAGCGGGTGCCCTCCTCGCGGGTGCCGGCGGCGAGGATCTCCTCCTCCAGCCCCATCCGGCGGACGACCTCGCGGGCGGTGCCGCGGACGTCGACGTTCTGGCCGTCCTCGCGGAGCTCGGTGGCCCGCTCGACGACGGTCGTGCGCCAGCCGCGGGCGTGCAGCTGGTGGGCCAGCGCCGGGCCGGCGATACCGGCTCCGGAGATCAGGGCGTGCGGGCTCATCGGGTCTCCCTCGGCGTCGTATAAGTAGAGAAACTAGCGACTAGATGGACTGGCGGCAAGTCGAGTGGTGTACTCACCCGCATGGCCGATGGTGTGCAGACGGGTCCGGACGACCTCTCGGAGCTGGGTGAGGTGACCCTCGCGGTCCGCGACCTGGTCGCCGCGACCCAGCAGCTGGCGGGCCGGACGGCCCAGGCCACCGGGCAGAACGTCACCGACATGACCGCGGTCGGCCTGCTCGTCCAGTTCGGGCCGATGGGGGTGGTCGAGCTGGGCAACCGGCTGGGGATCCGGTCGGCGTCCGCGACGGCGCTGGTCGACCGGCTCGAACGCGCCGGGCACGCCGAGCGCGTCCGCGACCGCGTCGACCGGCGACGGGTGGCCATCACCGCCACCGACGCCGCCCGCCGGGCCAACCTCGAGGCCTGGATCCCGCTTGTGCGCCGGATGGACGAGGTCTGCCGGGACCTGTCGCCCGCGGAGGCCGACGTCGTCGTGCGGTTCCTGCGCCGGCTCGCGACGACCGTCGACGGGAGCGTGCCCTGACCCGGGACGCCGGAGGCGTTCGCGAAGGCCGCACCCGCCGGGGTCGCCCGCGGCGCGTGAGCGTCAGGCGTCGCCGACGGAGGAGATGGCGTAGCGCCGCACGTCCGCGCCCAGGATCCGGGCCGCGGTGTCCCCGTCCGGCCCGGAGCCGCGGAACGCGAGCAGCTCCTCCTCCGACGCCCAGCGCTCGTAGACGTTCACCCGCGCCGGGTCCAGGGTGTCCGCGGTCAGGGCGAAGTCCAGGCAGCCCGGGGCCGAGCGCGCGAGCGCGACCGCCCGCGTCCCCTCGGCGACGAGGGCGTCCCGGTCGGCAGGGTCGGTGAGCAGGTGGCCCGCGACGATCAGCATGCAGGAGGGACCGCCGCGCGGCCCCGGACTCATCGGTCGCGCAGCGCGTCGTCCAGTGCGGTGGTCAGCGCGGCGACGCGGCTGCTGCCGGCCGCCGCGCGCGGGTAGCGGCACAGGACGTCGACCAGCTCCGGTGTCGCGCGCCGCCGCCCACGCCGTCGAGCTGCGCGTCGCCGCTGCGGGGCGCGTCGCCGTCGGCCAGTTCGACGGCGTGGGCGGCGTGCGCGGCCGCGCGCAGGATGTGGCCGACCTGGGTGGCCTTCGCCAGCGGGTGCAGGTAGGCGGACGCGGCGGCGTCCGCGGCGGCCAGCGCGGCGTGCCTGCCGGCCGGGGTGCGGGCCTCCTTCGCCGCCCGCGCCGCGTCGACGGCGGTCACCCGCTGCAGCCGCGACCGCTCGGCGCCGTCGGCGAAGGCCCACGCCGCGTCGAGCGCCGCGCGGGGGCGGCCGTCGTCGGGCCCGTCGAACAGGGGGAGGGCCTCGGCGGCGCACTCCGCGGCGAACCGGGTCACGACCCGCAGGTCGGCCATGGTGAGGGTGACGTCCCCCGGTCCGATCCGTGCCACCGCAGCACCTTCCCGTACCGCGCGCACCTCCGCCAGGATGGGGTCGTGCCGACGACGGTGGACCTCAAGCGCGAGCTGTCCTGCTACGCCGCGCGCCGCGACACCCCCGAGCTGGTCGACGTCCCCGACCTGCGGTTCCTCATGATCGACGGTCACGGCGACCCGAACACGCCCGTCTACACGGCGGCGGTCGAGGCGCTGTACCCGGTCGCCTACACCTGCAAGTTCGCCAGCAGGCGCGAGCTCGGGCGCGACCACGTCGTGATGCCCCTGGAGGGGCTCTGGTGGGCCGAGGACATGGACTCCTTCACCCTGTCCCGGGACAAGACCCGCTGGTCGTGGACCATGATGATCATGATCCCGGACTGGGTGCCCGAGGCGATGGTCGACGACGCCGTCGCCACCGTCCGGCGGAAGAAGGCGCCGGAACGGATCGACGACGTCCGGTTCGCGCCGCTGTCGGAGGGCCGCTGCGTGCAGGCCCTGCACGTCGGCCCCTACGACGACGAGGCCCCGCTCCTGCACCGCATCCACACCGAGTTCATCCCGGAGCACGGGCTGCGCATGACCGGCCGCCACCACGAGATCTACCTCGGCGACCCGCGCCGGACCGCCCCGGAGAAGCTGCGCACCATCCTGCGCCAGCCCGTCGCCGACGCGTGATCACCGGTTGTGGAGCGGAGCGTTCGCGAGGCGGTCGCTGCGCTCCACAACCGGTGATCACGGGCGCTCAGGCCGGGCGGTACCGGTAGCGCGCCAGGTAGACGCAGTACCCGACGATCCCGGCGACGAGCAGCGCCAGCACCACCCAGACCGGTCCGACCGGCAGCCGCGGCGGATCGGTGCGGGTGGCGTACACCGCCGTCACCGGGACCACGGTGAGCAGGAACAGCGTCGCGCCGAAGGTCCGGCCCATGTCCTCGGCGAGCATGTGGCGCAGCCGTCCGACCCGCTGCGGCCGCATCCAGTAGTCGCGGTGCGGCACCGACACCCGCGCCAGCGGGCCCGTCGCGACCAGGCGGTAGAGCCCGGCACCGATCCCGGCGACGAGCAGCCCGAACAGGGTGCCGAGCGTCAGGAACCAGGCGCGGCTGCCGAACGCGGTCGGCACGCCCGTGAGGTCGAAGTGCAGCGGTACCCCGTCCTCGGGCAGCTCGCCGGCCGCCCACACCAGGGCGAACGCGTAGAACACCGAACCGGCGAGGAGCGGGAACCAGGGGCGCACCGCCCGGATCATTCCGGGTCGCCGGCCGGTCCGCGCGCCGTGGCGGGGGCGAGCCGGTCGAGCATCGCGGCCAGGGTCCGCCGGGCGCGGTCGACGGGGGCGCCGTGCAGCGCGACCTCCGTGCTGAGCCCGGCCGTCAGGGCGAGCAGGGCGTGCGCGTCGGTGTCGGGGTCGGACGACCCGGCGTCGGCGACGACCCGGACGGCGAGGGCGCGGATCTCGTCGTCGCCGTCGGTGAGGATCGCCCGCGCGCGCTCGTCGACCTCACGGGTGGCGAAGGCGGCGTGGATGCGCAGCGCGTCGCGGGTCCGCGGGTGCTCACCGAGCAGCTCGTCGAGGATCGTGGCGAGGACGGTCCGGTCGCCGCCGCCCACGGCCCGGGCCCTGGCCTCGATCCTCTCCTCCATCTGCCGGTGCGACCGGTCCAGGGCGTGCAGCAGCAGTGCGTCCTTGCTGGCGAAGTAGTGCTGGACGCGGCCCATCGAGATGCCGGCCTCGGCCGCGACCGAGCGCAGTGAGACCGCCTCGGTGCCCGACCGCGCGACGAGCGCGAGCACGGCGTCGGCGATCTCGGAGCGTCGGGCGTCGTGGTCGACGGAGCGGGGCACGGCGCCACCGTAGCAATGCGGTCGCATTGACAGAGTGCGCCGGAGGCTGTTGCAATGCGAGTGCATCGTAACCCAGGGAGGGCATGTGAAGACGGCACAGAACGTCGCCGGGTTCCTCGGGGTGGTCCTCGGCGTGATCCCGCTGCTGCAGTACCTGGTCACCGGCCGGATCGGCCTGTGGTCCTTGGTGGTCGGCGACGCGCCGGCGCTGCCGTGGGCCTACCCCGCGGTCCTGCTCGTGGCCGCCGTGATCGTGGTCGTGGTGGCGGACCGGCGGGAGAAGGCGGGCTGACCCGGTCAGTCCTGCCGCGGCGAGCCGTAGCGCAGCAGGTTGTTGTCCGGGTCGTGGTGCGCGCCCTCGCGCAGCCCGTAGGAGGTGTCGACCGGTGCCACCTCGCGGCCGCCGGCCACGGCGGACCAGCGGGTGTGGAGCGCGTCGGCGTCGTCGACGTGCAGGTAGGCGCAACCCGCGGTGCGGGCCGGGTCGTGGTCGGGCAGCACCGAGACGTGAAGTTCGACGCCGCCGAGGACGGCGAAGCCGTAACCGTCGTCGTAGCGCTCGACGGTGAACCCGAGCGCCCGGTAGCGGTCCAGCCACCGGTCGAGATCGGTGGTGGCGAAGACCGGGGCGACCGAGCGCAGCGTGGACACCGAGGCAGTCTGCCCGCATGCTCGCCGCCGTGACCAGACGCCACGACGAGCTGAACCGGGCACTCGTGCAGGGGATGCGTCCGGTCGTCGTCGAGCTCGCCGAGCCCGACCCGGCCTGGCCCGCCGCCTTCGACGCGGCGGCGGCCCGGCTGCGTGCGGCGCTGGGGGAGCGGGCCCACCGGATCGAGCACATCGGATCCACCGCGGTGCCGGGGCTCGCGGCGAAGCCGGTGATCGACGTCGTCGTGGCGCTCGACGATCCCGACGACGAGGCGGCCTACCTGTCCGACCTGCTCGCCGACGGCTACGACCTGCGGGTCCGCGAGCCCGGGCACCGCTGCCTGCGCGGCGCCGTCGGGGACCTGCCGGTGAACCTGCACTGCTACGCACAGGGCAGCCCGGAGATCACCCGCTACCTGGTGTTCCGCGACCGGCTCCGCGCCCACGACGACGAGCGGGCGCGCTACGAGGCGCACAAGCGCGGCCTCGCCGGACGGGAGTGGGCCGACATGAACCTCTACGCCGACGCCAAGGGTCCGGTCGTCGAGGAGATCATCGGTCGGGCCGGCGGCCCGCCCCGGCCCTGACCCGCCGGATCAGCCGCCGGGACGCTCCGCCCGCTCGGCGAGCATCCGCTCGGTCGCCGCCCGGACCTCGTCGACGCCGATCTCCTCGACGCCGTCGGCGGTCACCGTGATCAGGTTCGGGAAGATCGCCCGGGTGAGGTCGGGGCCCGAGGTGGCGGTGTCGTCGTCGGCGGCGTCCCACAGCGCGTTGACCGCGAGCGCGATCGCGCCGGCCCGGTCGACGCCCGGATCGTGCCGCTTCTTCAGCGACGCCTCGGCGAACTGCGAGCCGGACCCGATGCCGACGTAGCCGGACCGGGCGCGCTTGATGCTGCCGGTCGGGTCGTAGGTGACGATGCGGACCGGGTCGGGGTCGGTCGGGTCGTAGCCGACGAACAGCGGGAGCGCGACGAAGCCCTGCATCGCCGCGCCCAGGTTCTCCCGCACGATGCTCGACAGCCTGCGGACCTTGCCGTCCTGGCTGATCGGCGCGCCCTCGACCTTCTCGTACTGCTCCACCTCGGCCGCGAACATCTTCAGCATCTGCAGCGCGTGCCCGACCGACCCGGCGAACCCGGCGGCGGAGGTGTCGTCGATCCCGACGACCTTCACCAGGTCCTTCTGGGCGATGAGGTTGCCGGAGGTGGCGCGCCGGTCACCGGCGAGCAGGACACCGTCGGCCCAGGTCAGGGCGATGATCGTGGTGCCGTGCGGGACGTCCAGGTCGGCGGGGACCCGCTGGGCGGGGTCGCGCGGGAGGTGCGAGGGCAGCAGCTCCGGGGCGTGGGCACGCAGCTGCTCGAGGAACGAGGGTCCGGTCATGAGGGGGAGCGGGCTCCTTCGCACTGCGGGGCGGGGACGGGGCCGATCCTTCCCGTCCGCGGCGCCCCGGTCCACCCGCGGTGCAATGGCACACTCAGGGCGGTGAGCGCACGGAGCCGGGCCGAGTCCTTCTGCACACGCCACGGGCTGCGGGTGCCCGTCCTGGAGGCCCCGATGGCCGGGGCCTGCCCACCGGAGCTGGCGGCCGCGGTGGCCGCGGCGGGCGGCATGGGTGCCGCGGGCGTCGTGAACGACACCCCGGAGGCGATCGCCGACTGGGCCGCCCGCTTCCGCGCGCTCGCCGGGACCGCGCCGTTCCAGCTCAACCTGTGGATCCCCGACCCGCCGGCCGACGACGACGTGGGCCTGCAGACCGCCTACCTCGACAGCCTGGGCGGCACACCCGCACCGGCCGGCGGCACCGGACCGTCGTTCTCCGACCAGCTCGCCGCCGTCCTGGCGGCCCGGCCCGCGGCCGTCTCGACGATCATGGGGCTGTTCACGGCCGAGCAGGTCGCCGCGGTGCACGGTGCGGGCTGCGCCTGGTTCGCGACGGTCACGACCCGCGCCGAGGCCCTCGCGGCGGAGCGGGCGGGGGGCGGACGCCGTCGTCGTGCAGGGCATGGAGGCCGGCGGGCACCGCGGGACCACCGACCCCGCCGACGCCGAGGCCGTCTCGGTCGGGCTGCTCGCGCTCGTCCCGTGGGTGGCCGACGCCGTCGGTGTCCCGGTGGTCGCCGCCGGCGCGATCGGCGACGGCCGGGCCCTGGCCGCCGCGCTCACCCTCGGCGCGAGCGCGGTGCAGGTGGGGACGGCGCTGCTGCGCAGCCCCGAGGCCGGGATCGACGACGGCTGGTCCGCCCGGCTCGACGGCCTCGACCCCACCGGCACGACGACCACCCGTGCCTACACCGGCCGGCTGGCCCGCGGCGTCGCCACCGACTACGTCCGCGCCTGGACCGTGCCGGGCGCCCCGGCCCCGGCGCCCTACCCCCATCAGCGACGCCTGGTGGCCCGCTACCGCGCGGGTGAGCCCGGCGCGGTCGACCGGGTCAACCACTGGGCCGGGCAGGCCGCCGGACGTGCGACGACCGACCCGGCGTCCGAGGTCGTCGCCCGGCTGTGGCGCGAGGCGGACCCGCTGCTGCCCTGAGCCCGGCTCAGTCGCGGAAGGGGTCGACCATGTCGTCGAACTCGCCCTTCTTGGCGCCGTCGACGAACGCGGAGATCTCGGCCGGGGTGTAGACGAGCACCGGGCCCTCGGGGTCGCGGGCGTTGCGGACGGCGACCTGGCCGTCGTCCAGGACGGCGAACTCCACGTTCTGCCCGTCGGTGGCCCCGCCGGCCGGGCGGCGCCACGTCACGGGGCCGAGATCTGCTGCGCGCGTGCCGTTCGGGTGGGACATGGAGGGCCTCCGGATGTGTCCGCTGCGTCCGTTTGACTGCGGAGAGTGTCGAAAGACTGTGCAGGCGATCTTGCATCCGCACGTGTCATCCGTGACGATGGAACGACCGACACGCTGAGGGGGTCCGAGAATGCGCCGGTCGACGCACGGATCTGCCGTCGGGTGGATGTCGTCGTGACCGCCGGACGGACGAACGAGGCCGGCGGACCCGATGTCCTCACGGTGACGTCCGTTCTCGACGGTCGTGCACACAAGGTGACCGACGCGGAACTCTGTGCACCGCACTCGATGCGGACCGGCCGGTACGCGGCGCTGTGCGGCCACCTGGTGTCCCCGGCCCCGCTGATCGACGTCGCCGGGACCCCGTGCGCCCGCTGCGTGCAGCTCGACCCGACGCCACCGGCGGAGGAGACGTCGCGGCGTCCCGCCCGCCGGCGCGGCTGGGGCCTGCGCCGGGTCCTGCCGGCCTGAGTCGTCCGGTACCGGAGCGGGACCCGTCAGCGGGCGAGCCGCTCCGGGTCGGTCTGCTCGTGGCGGCGCAGCGGTCCCCGGGTGCGCCGCTCCAGGTAGCGGCGGCCGGAGCGGGTCAGCTTGCTGAGGGTGTTGGGGCCGCGGCGTCGCTCGACCGCGTCGCCGATCTTGCCCAGGAGCCAGGCCAGCAGCGGTGCACCGACCGCCAGGAGCAGCCACACGCGCAGGTGCCGGGAGAGCAGGGCCCACATGTCCGGACCGTCCTTTCACTGGGGGCGACGGAGGTGTCGTCGCCGGAGGCGCCGACAGTAGTGCGGCCCGCCCGGGTGCGCCCGCTGCGAGGTGACGGCCCGTGACCGACCCGCCACGGGATCGTTGTACGACGCGAGGGTGGGTCCGGCTGCCCCCGGCCGGGCGCCCGCTTCTGCGAGGAGGTACGCCCGTGTTCGTTCCGGGTTCCGGCAGCGTGGTGGTCGTCGCCGTCGCGCTGCTCGTCGTCGTCGCCCTGGTCAGTCCCGCGAGCCGTCGTGCCGCGGTGGCCGCGCTCGGCTCGGTCGGACGCTGGCCCGCGCTGATCCGCGCCGAGATGCGCGGTGACGCGCCGCTGTCCGACGGGCGTGCCGACACCGCCGACGACCGTCGCTTCGACACCACGCCCGAGATGCCGGCGGTGCGTGCCGAACCGCTGCCGCCGACGTCGACGTTCCCGCAGGTGAGACACCCGGGACGGTGATCGTCGCCCGTTGTGGGAGACGGGGCTGACGCCGGAGGCCCCGGACGCGGTAGATTTTCTTTTACCAGCGGGAACCCCCGGCGCTCCCTCGGCGTTGCACACGTGTGAGGGCCTGCCAGAGGTGGGCCCCGCACACGTCCGTCGAGGAGGATCCAGGTGCGCTCCACGAGCAACCCGGCGTTCCGCAACCTGCCCACACAGCAGCAGGGCGGCTACGCCACGTTCGACCGCTCGGGTGGCGGCATGATGGGCGGGGGCGCCGCGATGGCCGGCTCCCAGTCGTCCTACGTCGACCCGACCCAGGCCACCCAGGACACGGGCCGGCCGATCACGGTCGACGACGTCGTCCAGAAGACCGCCATCAGCGCTGCCCTGGCTCTGGTCGCGGGCACCCTGACCGTGCTGTCGGGGCTGTACATCCTGGCGCTGCCCGCGTTCATCGTCGGGTTCGTCGTGTCCCTGATCGTCATCTTCAGGCAGAAGCCCAGCGCCGTCCTGACGCTGCTCTACTCCGGCTCGATGGGTGTCGCCCTCGGCGGCATCACCGGGTTCATGCAGATGGACCCGAACCTCCGGGGCATCGGCGTCCAGGCCGTGATCGGCACCGCCGGTGTGTTCTTCGGGATGCTGGTCGTCTACAAGACCGGTGCCGTCCGGGTCACCCCGCGGTTCACCAAGTGGATGATGGGCGCGCTGATCGGCGTCGTCGTCCTCATGCTGGCGAACCTGGTGGCTGGCTTCTTCACCGACGGCGGCCTCGGCCTCCGTGACGGCGGCCCGCTGGCCATCCTGTTCTCGGTCGTCGTGATCGGTGTGGCGGCGTTCAGCCTGCTGCTCGACTTCGACGCCGCGGACAACGCGGTCAAGGCCGGTGTCCCGGCGAAGTACTCCTGGTACCTCGCGTTCGGGCTCATGACCACCATCGTCTGGCTCTACATCGAGATCCTGCGCCTGCTGAGCTACCTGCGCCAGGACTGACCGGTCACCCACGACCCGGCCCGTGAGGGCCGGGTGCGGCCGGAATCGCCCCCTCCGGTCGCGCGCGCCGCGGACACCTCCGGTGTCCGCGGCGTCGTCGTGTCCGGGGGTGGCCCGGCGGGGCCGGGAGTCGTAGCGTCGGTGACGTGCCCGGGAACGACCCGGTCGTCACCGGGATCGCCATCCTCCTGGGGATCGCGTTCGGGCCCGCGGTGCTGGTGGGGCTGCTGGTGCGCCTGCCCCGCCTGGTGCGCTGGGTCGCCGCGCGACACCGCCGCCCGGCTCCGCCGCGCCCGATCGGGCCGCCGCTGGAACGGCTCGTCGCCGACCTGCGCCGCCTCGACCGGCTGCGCCGCGGGCCGCAGCCGGCCACCCGCGTCCGGCGCCTGGCGCTGCTGGCCGCCTACGACGACGTCCTGCTCGACGTCTGTCGGGCCGTCGGCGTCGAGGACCCGCCGCTGCGCGCCCACGTCGAGGCGGGCGGGACCCAGGGCGCGCTCGACGCCGACCGGGAGTTCGCCCGGCTGCGGACCGAGGCCGAGATCGAGGCCACCGGCGTGCGCATCGACCCGCCCGGCCACGCGGCCTGACCCCGTGACGCCGACGGGCCGGCCCGCGCGAGGCGGACCGGCCCGTTCGTGGGACGCCGTGGGTCAGGCGAGGTTCTCGATCACCAGCGCCATGCCCTGGCCGCCGCCGACGCACATCGTCTCGAGCCCGTAGCGGCCGCCGGTGCTGCGCAGGCCGTTCATCAGGGTCGTCGTGATGCGGGCGCCAGTCATGCCGAACGGGTGGCCCAGCGCGATCGCGCCGCCGTGCACGTTCAGCTTGGCCTCGTCGATGCCCAGGTCGCGGGCGCTGGGCAGCACCTGCGCGGCGAAGGCCTCGTTGATCTCGACCAGGTCGATGTCGTCGATCGTGAGCCCGGCGCGGTGCAGCGCCTGCTGGGAGGCCTCGACCGGGCCGTAGCCCATGATCTCCGGCGACAGCCCCGTGACACCGGTCGAGACGACCCGGGCCAGCGGCGTGACGCCGAGCTGCTCGGCCTTCGTGTCGGACATGATCACCAGGGCGGCGGCGCCGTCGTTGAGCGGGCACGCGTTGCCGGCGGTGATCCGGCCGTCCGGGCGGAAGACCGGCTTGAGCTGCGAGATCTTGTCGTAGGTGGTGCCGGGGCGGGGGCCGTCGTCGGTGTCGACGACCGTGCCGTCGGGCAGCGTCACCGGGGTGATCTCGCGCGCGAAGAAGCCGTCGGCGATGGCCTTCTCCGCGCGGTTCTGCGACTGCACCGCGAAGCGGTCCATGTCCTCGCGGGACACGTCCTTGTACCGGGCCAGGTTCTCCGCGGTCTGCCCCATGGAGATGTAGGCGTCCGGCAGGAGGCTCTGGTCACGCGGGTCGGTCCAGCTCTCGGCGCCCTTCTCCGCGGTCCCGGCGGTGCGGGCCTCGGCGTCGGCGAACAGCGGGTTGTGCGTGTCCGGCCAGGAGTCCGACGTGCCGCGGGAGAAGCGGGAGACGGTCTCGACACCGGCGGAGACGAACACGTCGCCCTCACCGGCCTTGATCGCGTGCAGCGCCATCCGGGTCGTCTGCAGCGACGACGAGCAGTACCGGGTGATGGTGGTGCCGGGCAGCGAGTCGTAGCCGAGCTGGATCGCGACGATCCGGGCCAGGTTGTTGCCCTGCTCCCCGCCGGGCAGGCCGCAGCCGAGCATCAGGTCGTCGATCTCGGCCGGGTCCAGCTGCGGGACCTGGCCCAGGGCGGCGCGGACCATCTGTACGGTCAGGTCGTCCGGGCGCATCCCGGCCAGGGAGCCCTTGTTGGCGCGGCCGATCGGGGACCGGGCCGCGGCGACGATCACGGCTTCGGGCATGGGACGTCCTCCTCCATCGCAGGTACCTCTCCATCAGACCCTACTCGTCGGTAACCGATGATCGGGAGACGGCGTGACGAAACCGTCAGGGGTCCGCGGCATGCTCTGGTCCATGACGTCGTGGGGAGACTTCCGGCGGGCCGAGCCCGCGTTCGCCGACCTGTCCGAGCGGATCCTGCGGCGAGGGATCGCGCTCGTGATCGCGACGCTGCGCGCCGACGGGTCACCGCGCGTCTCCGGGATCGAGGTGGTCCTGGACGACGCCGGCGGTGACACCGAGCTCTCCTTCGGGTCGATGCCGGGCGCCCGGAAGGGCTCCGACCTGCGGCGGGACCCGCGGTTCGCGCTGCACGCCGCACCGGCCGACCAGTCCGGCGGCGACCTCGGGGACGGCGACCTGAAGGTGTCCGGCCGGGCGGTGCTGCAGGGCCCGCTGTCCGGGCCGGTCACCGGGGACGCGTTCCGCGTCGATCTCACCGAGGTCGTCTGGACCGGGCTGAACGACGAGCGGAACCGTCTCGTGGTGCGCTGGTGGACCCCCGGTGGCGGGATGCACGAGGTCTCGCGCGAGTGAGCGGTGCGAGGATGCGTGCATGCGCTACGTCGAGCACGTCGTCGACCTGGTCGGGAACACGCCCCTCGTCCGGCTGGGAGCGACGGCCGAGGGCATCGCCCCGCCGGTCCTGGCCAAGGTCGAGTACCTGAACCCCGGTGGATCGGTGAAGGACCGCATCGCCCTGCGGATGGTCGAGGCCGCCGAGGCCTCCGGTGAGCTGCGCCCGGGCGGCACGATCGTCGAGCCGACCTCGGGCAACACCGGGGTCGGGCTGGCGATGGTCGCCCAGCGCAAGGGCTACCACTGCGTCTTCGTGTGCCCGGACAAGGTCGGGGAGGACAAGCGCAACGTCCTCAAGGCCTACGGCGCGGAGGTCGTGGTGTGCCCGACGGCGGTCGACCCCGAGCACCCCGACTCCTACTACCAGACCTCCGACCGGCTGGTCCGGGAGATCGAGGGCGCCTGGAAGCCCAACCAGTACGCGAACCCGGCCAACCCCGAGTCGCACTACCACTCGACCGGCCCGGAGATCTGGGAGCAGACCGAGGGCCGGATCACCCACTTCGTGGCGGGGATCGGCACCGGCGGCACCATCTCGGGCATCGGGCGGTACCTCAAGGAGAAGTCGGACGGCGCCGTGCGGATCATCGGCGCAGACCCGGAGGGCTCGGTCTACTCCGGCGGCACCGGGCGCCCCTACCTGGTCGAGGGCGTCGGCGAGGACTTCTGGCCGACCACCTACGACCGCGACGTCTGCGACGAGATCGTCGCCGTCTCCGACGCCGACTCCTTCGAGATGACCCGCCGCCTCGCCCGCGAGGAGGCGCTGCTCGTCGGCGGTTCCTGCGGGATGGCGACCGTCGCCGCCCTGCGGGTGGCCGCGACGCTGCCCGCGGACGCGGTGGTCGTCGTGCTGCTGCCCGACGGTGGCCGCGGCTACCTCGGCAAGGTCTTCAACGACCGCTGGATGGCCAGCTACGGCTTCCTCCCGCCGTCGCAGGGCGCGACCATCGGCGACGTGCTGCGGCGCAAGGACGGCGCGCTGCCCGCGCTGGTGCACGCCCACCCCAACGAGACCGTCGCCGACGCCGCGCTCTACCTGCGCGAGTTCGGTGTCTCCCAGATGCCGGTGGTCAAGGCGGAGCCGCCGGTCATGGCGGCCGAGGTCGCCGGGTCGGTCAGCGAGCGCGACCTGCTCGACGCGCTGTTCACCGGGCGGGCCAAGCTCTCGGACCGGCTCGAGGACCACATGTCCGAGCCGCTGCCGACCCTCGGCGCCGGCGAGTCGGTGCAGGACGCGATGGAGGCCTTCGCCAAGGCCGACGCCGCGCTGGTGCTGGAGGACGGCAAGCCCGCGGGCGTCGTCACCCGGTCCGACGTGATCGCCTTCCTCGGCGGCAACGCCTGATCCGGCCCGCACGGGCGCCGGGAGTAGCCTCGGCGCCCATGCAGGGCTTCTCCACGCGCGCGATCCACGCCGGCCAGGTCCCGGACCCGACGACCGGCGCGGTCACGACGTCGATCCACACCAGCTCGACCTACGCCCAGGACGGCGTCGGCGGGACCCGCGGGGGGTACGAGTACTCCCGCAGCGCCAACCCGACCCGGACCGTGCTGCAGGACCAGCTCGCCGCCCTGGAGGGCGGCCGGCACGCGCACGCGTTCGGCTCCGGGATGGGGGCGACGGACACGCTGCTGCGGATCCTGCTCAAGCCCGGTGACCACCTGGTCATCCCGCACGACGCATACGGCGGCACGTTCCGGCTGGTCGACAAGGTGCTGTCCGGGTTCGGCGTCGAGCACACCCCGGTCGACCTCGCCGACCACGACGCCCTGCGCGCGGCGCTGCGGCCCACGACCAGGGTCGTGTGGTGCGAGACCCCGACCAACCCGCTGCTCGGCATCGCCGACATCGCGGCGCTGGCCGGGGTGGCGCACGAGGCGGGCGCGCGGCTCGTCGTCGACAACACCTTCGCCTCGCCGTACCTGCAGACGCCGCTGGCGCTGGGCGCCGACGTCGTCGTGCACTCCACGACCAAGTACGTCGGCGGCCACTCCGACGTCGTCGGCGGTGCATTGGTCACCGACGACGACGCGCTGTCCGAGCAGATCGCGTTCGTCCAGAACTCCACCGGCTCGGTGCCCGGCCCGTTCGACGCGTGGCTGACCCTGCGCGGCGCGAAGACCCTCGCGGTGCGCATGGAGCGCCACTGCGACAACGCCGAGCGCGTCGCCGAGATGCTCTCCGCGCACCCCGCGGTGGCCTCGGTGCTCTACCCGGGCCTGCCCGGGCACCCCGGTCACGAGGTCGCGGCCAAGCAGATGCGCCGGTTCGGCGGGATGGTGTCGTTCCTCGCCGCGGGCGGGCGCGACGCGGCGCTGCGGATCTGCGCGGGCACCCGGCTGTTCACCCTCGCCGAGTCGCTGGGCGGGGTCGAGTCGCTGATCGAGCACCCGGGCGAGATGACCCACGCCTCGACCGCGGGGTCGATGCTCGAGGTGCCGGACTCGCTGGTCCGGCTGTCGGTCGGCATCGAGGACGCCGACGACCTGCTCGACGACCTGCGGGCCGCGCTCGACGCGGTCCGGTAGCGGCGCCGGGCGGGCTCAGCTGCGCGACTGCTCCGGCGACGGCGCGGGGGGCTGGACCACCGGCGGCGGCGGGATGACCAGGTCACCCGGGTCCACGCAGCCGCCGACCAGCGACCACGTGCCGTCGCCGCGGGCCTCGTAGCGGCCCGGGTCGGCGCAGCCCGCGTCGTGCACGGTCGCCACCGCGAGCGCGGCCAGTCCGGCGGCCAGCAGCAGCGGTGCTGTCGTGCGCAGACGCGTCATTCGCGAGTCCCTCCCGACACCGGGCGCGCAGGAGACGTCACGCCCGGTGAGACATCGGCGAGGTTACCCGGGGCGGTGCGAGACTGCCGGGATGGCCGCCCCCGTCATCCCCCCGGTCACCGCCGACGACGTGCTCTCCGCCCGCGAACTGCTCTCCGGCGTCGTGCGCACCACGCCCGTCGCCGGTGCCCGCGCCCTGTCCGACCTGACCGGTACCCCGGTCCGGCTGAAGTGCGAGAACCTGCAGCGCACCGGCTCGTTCAAGATCCGCGGTGCCTACACCCGCATCGCCCGCCTCTCCGACGACGAGCGCGCAGGCGGCGTCGTCGCGGCGTCGGCGGGCAACCACGCCCAGGGCGTCGCGCTCGCCGCACGGCTGCTGGGCGTGCGCGCCACCGTGTACATGCCCGAGCGGGCGGCGCTGCCCAAGGTCGACGCGACCCGCGGCTACGGCGCCGAGGTCGTGCTCACCGGCCGCACCGTCGACGAGGCCGTCACGGCCGCCACCGCGGCCGCCGAACGGTCGGGTGCGGTGTTCGTGCACCCCTTCGACCACCCCGACATCATCGCCGGTCAGGGCACCGTCGGCTGCGAGATCCTCGACCAGGTCCCCGACGCCGGCACCGTGCTGATCTCCGCGGGCGGCGGTGGGCTGCTCGGCGGGACCGCGGCGGTCCTGCGCGCCGCCCGCCCGGACATCCGGATCGTCGGGGTGCAGGCCGCGGGTGCCGCGGCCTGGCCGTCGTCGCTGGCGGCGGGTGAGCCGATGCCGGTCGGCGGGATGCGCACGATGGCCGACGGGATCGCCGTCGGACGCCCGGGCGACGTGACGTTCGCTCAGGTCAGCAGCCTGATCGACGAGATGGTCACGGTGTCGGAGGACGCGTTGTCCGCGGCGCTGCTGCACTGCCTGGAACGGGCGAAGATGCTCGTCGAGCCGGCCGGTGCCGCGTCCGTCGCCGCACTGATGGAGCAGCCCGACCGCTGGCCGGGACCGGTCGTGTGCGTGCTGTCCGGCGGCAACGTCGACCCGCTCGTGCTGCTGCAGGTCATCCGGCACGGGCTGGTCGCCTCGTCCCGCTACCTCACCCTGCACCTGCGGATGCCCGACCGCCCCGGCGCGCTCGCAGAGCTCCTTGCCCGGGTCGGTCGGCTCGGGGCCAACGTCACCGACGTCGCGCACTCGCGGATCAGCGGCGCGCTCGCGGTGGGGGAGGTCGACGTCGAGCTCAGTGTGGAGACGCGGGGGCCCGAGCACCGCGACGCCATCGTCGCCGACCTGCGCGAGGCCGGGCACGCCGTCGCCACGCCCTGACCCGCCCTGGCCCGCTGCGACCGCCCTGACCCGTTCGGAGACCGGCTCCGACCGGCTCCGACCGGCTCCGACACGCGAACGGGCCCGGCCGACCGGCCGGGCCCGTTCCGCGGGTGGTCGTGGGTCAGCCGGTGAAGGCCTCCACCGACACCAGCGTCACCTTCATGGTTCCGCCGTCGGGCAGCTGGTACTCGCGGGTGTCACCCGGCTTCGCGCCGAGCAGCGCCGCGCCGAGCGGGGAGTTCGGGGAGATGACCTGCAGGTCGCCGTGGCTGCCCTCCTCGCGGGAGCCGAGCAGGACCTTCTCGGTCTCGTCGTCGTCCTCGTAGCGGATCTCGAGGACGGTGCCGGGGGAGGCCTCGTCGGAGCTGGACGGCGCGGTGCCGACCTGGGCGGTGCGCAGCAGCTCCTGCAGCTGACGGATCCGGGCCTCCTGCTGGCCCTGCTCCTCGCGCGCCGCGTGGTAGCCGCCGTTCTCCTTGAGGTCGCCCTCCTCGCGGCGGGCGTTGATCTCCGCGGCGATGACGGGCCGGTTCTCGATCAACCCGTCCAGCTCGGCCTTCAGCCGGTCGTAGGCGTCCTGGGTCAGCCAGGTGGCCTGGGTGTCCGTCACCGTCATCAACTCCTCCAGGAAAACAGGACGTGTCACCGCCGGGACGCCTGGCGCCCGGCGGGCACACGGGGGTGGCGGCTCCGAGCGGCACGCCCCGAGTAAGGAAAAACACGACCCGCCTGCGGGTCGTGTGGGGCTCACCTTACCACGGAGCGTGCCGCTCATCGCAGCCTTTCGGTGAACGGGCGCGCGTACCGGATAGTTCCCTGTCGAGGAATATTCGCAGGTAACGGGGTTGTCGACGGCCACACCGCCGCCCCGGCCGCGGCGGCGTCAACCGTCCGTCGCAGACAGGCGCCCCGGCGGGAACAGATGGTGCGGGTGACGGCGTTGCCGATGCCGGAGCCCGTGCTCGGCGCGGTTCCTGTCGGTCCCCTCTGCCAGGATCGTCCCTGAGCACGACCTCGCCGCCCGCCGCCGGCAGACCACCGGTGCGGGACCCGAGTCCGGTGACCGTGGAGGAACCCGCCCCGATGGCTACGCAGTACACCCCGTCCGCCCCGCGCCCGGTCCAGCCGCCGGCGCCCGGCGAGCGTCCCCGGTTGATGACGGTGCACGCCCACCCCGACGACGAGTCGTCGAAGGGCGCGGCGACCACCGCCCGGTACGTCGACGAGGGTCACGAGGTCATGGTCGTGACCTGCACCGGCGGTGAGCGGGGCAGCATCCTGAACCCCGCGATGGACCGGCCGGACGTCCTGGAGAACATGACCGCGGTCCGCAACGCCGAGATGGCCCGCGCCGCCGAGATCCTCGGCGTGCAGCACGTCTGGCTCGGCTTCGTCGACTCCGGCCTGCCCGAGGGCGACCCGAAGCCCCCGCTGCCCGAGGGCTGCTTCGCCCTGGGTGACGTCGAGGAGCAGACCGCGGCGCTGGTGAAGGTCATCCGCGAGTTCCGCCCGCACGTGGTCGTCACCTACGACGAGAACGGCGGGTACCCGCACCCGGACCACATCCGCACCCACGTCATCTCGATGGCGGCCTGGGAGGCCGCGGGCGACCCGGCACGCTTCCCCGAGGCCGGGGCCCCGTGGCAGCCGATGAAGCTGTACTACGGCCACGGCTTCTCCAAGGCCCGGCTGGAGGCCTTCCACAACGCGATCGTCGAGTCCGGCCAGGAGTCGCCGTACGCGGAGTGGCTGGAGAACTGGAAGAGCGACCGGCCCGACCCCGGCACCCGGGTGACCACCAAGGTCCCGTGCTCGGACTGGTTCGGCCGGCGCGACGACGCGCTGCGCGCACACGCCACCCAGATCGACCCGGACAGCAGGTTCTTCTTCACCCCGCTCGAGGTGCAGGCCCGGGTGTGGCCCACCGAGGACTACGAGCTGGTCCAGTCCCTGGTCGACACCGAGGTCCCGGAGGACGACCTGTTCGCCGGCATCCCCGTCGAGGTCGGCGGGGAGCGCCGTCGCGCCGGATGAGGGCGCGCGGGCTCCGCGGGTAGCCTGGTCACCGGCCCCTCCCGCAGCTGCGGGGTGGTGCCGGTGATCCGGGAACCGGAGTACGGAGGCGCGTGGCGGTGCAGGTCGAGAACGTGACGGCTGTGGTGAACCAGGTCGTGACGGGCCTGCTCGTCCCGATGCAGGACCGGCCCCCGCCCCCCGGGCAGCTGCCCGAGTTCGGCAACGCGGCTCCCGCCGGGCTGGCGATCGTGCTGCTCCTGCTGCTCGCGACGGTCTTCCTCATCCGCAACATGAGCAAGCGGATCACCCGGCTCCCGGAGTCCTTCGACGGTGAGGACACCGCGGAGGGCGGATCCGACCCGGCCGGCACCGCATCCGGGACCGCGACCGACCGCGGCGAGCCGGGACCGGCCCGCTCCTGAGCCGCCGACCCGCGGACGCAGCGGGTCAGCGCAGCAGCACCAGCCAGATCGCGACGTGGTGGCAGGCCCAGGCCAGCACCGTCGCGGCGTGGAAGAACTCGTGGTAGCCGAACGTCGCGGGCCACGGGTCGGGCCGTCGTAGCGCGTACATGACCGCGCCGACGGTGTAGAGGGCCCCGCCGGCGAGCAGCAGCACGAGCGCGGCCACGCCACCGCCGGCCAGCAGCCCGGGCAGCACGAACACCGCGACCCAGCCGAGCGCGACGTAGATCGGCACCCCGACCCAGGCCGGCGCGGTCGGCCACGCGAGCTTGAGCGCGACCCCGGCGAGCGCCCCGCCCCAGACGACGGCGAGCACCCAGGTGGCGGTCGCCGCGGGGAGCGCCAGCACCGAGACCGGCGTGTAGGTGCCCGCGATGAACAGGAAGATCATCGAGTGGTCGAGGCGCTTCATCAGCCGTCGCCGGGCCGGGTCGACCCAGGTGTGCCGGTGGTACAGCGCACTGATCCCGAACAGGCCGAACGTGGTCAGCGTGTAGACGGCCGTGGCCGCGGCCGCGGAGGCCCCGACGAGCGCCCCCGCGACACTGATGAGCGCGGCGCACGCGAACACGGAACCGACGAGGCTCCACAGGTGCAGCCAGCCCCGCATACGGGGCTTGAGCGGGGCGGACGGGGCGATACTCACGCACCCCGACGTTACGGGTCGCGACGGCGGGGGTCCCGTCCGGCGGACGAACGCCACACCCGGGACTAGGCTCCCTGTACGTGGCCCTCCGAGACCTGCTCTACACGGTGTATGAGCGCAGGATCCTGCGTCAGATCGCGGGGGCCGAGCAGCCCAGGCACGTGGCGCTCATCCTCGACGGCAACCGCCGCTGGGCGCGGGAGGCCGGTCTGGCCGACCCCGCGGAGGGGCACCGTGCCGGCGCGGCGAAGATCGCCGAGATGCTCGGCTGGTGCTCCGAGGCGGGCGTCGAGGTCGTCACGGTGTTCCTGCTGTCCACCGACAACCTGGACACCCGCTCCCCGGAGGAGCTCAAGGACCTCCTGGAGATCATCGCCGGGGTCGTCGACGACCTCTCCGGCCCGGACACCCCGTGGCGGCTGCGGGTGGTCGGCGCGATGGAGCTGCTGCCGAGCAGCCTGGCCGACCGGCTGACCGCGGCGGTCGCCCGTACCAGCGACCGCGGGGGCATCCAGCTGAACGTCGCCGTCGGCTACGGCGGCCGCCAGGAGATCGCCGACGCCGTCCGCAAGATGCTGCTGACCCAGGCGGAGGCGGGACGGACGATCGAGGAGCTCGCGGAGTCGCTCGACGTCGACCACATCGCGGAGCACCTCTACACCTCCGGACAGCCCGACCCGGACCTCGTCATCCGGACCAGCGGCGAGCAACGGCTGTCGGGGTTCCTGCTGTGGCAGTCGGCCCATTCGGAGTTCTGGTTCTGCGAGGCCTACTGGCCTGAGTTCCGCCGCGTCGATTTCCTGCGGGCACTGCGCGACTTCGGCGCACGGCACCGACGTTTCGGCGGATGAACTCAGATCGACCGTAACCTCCGGCCGACTCGCTCGTTATATAGGCCCTGAAAACGGAGATCGCGGTCCCTGGAAACGGCAAAGACCCCGGGAGCGGACTCCCGGGGCCTTCCGCGCGTCGGTGACGCGAGGTCTTACTTGCCACCGCCGTGGTGCTTGCCACCGTCGATGTCGACCTTGTCGCCGTTGTCGGCGGCGTTGGTGCAGTCGACGCTGTTGTCCGACTTGACGCCCGACTTGTTGTACGCCTCGCTGAACAGACCGCCCAGGGCACCCTGGACCAGGCTGTTGCCGTTGAGGGCGGTCCCGCAGGCCTGCGGCGAGACGTTGATGTTGTTGTTGGACAGGTTCACCAGGCCGGCGCTGTTCTTCTGCGCGACGCCCTCGGAGTCCTCGACGGTCGAGGCCTTGGCCTTGTTGCCGCTGAAGTAGCTCTCGTGGGACTTGGTGTTACCGCTGTCCTTGATGTAGGTGTCGCCGCCGTGCTCACCCGCGAACGCGAGCGGGCTCAGCGCGACGAGCGACGCGGCGCCGGCCGCGGCAACGATTCCAGCCTTCTTCAGCACAGTCCGTCTCCTGTTAGTCGGAGAGCGCGCCCGACCAAGGTGCGCAACTCTCAGTACCTGTCGACGCTCGAACCAGGGAGCCCGCATCGACTGCGTGTCAATCTAACGGACGCTTTCGCGCTCGACAATCTGACCCTGCGTAATTCTTCGGGGGAGTCGGCGAACCATTCGTGTACCTGGGGATTCGTCACCGCAATCGCAGCGCGGTCGGCGTGGCGTGCGGGCGTGTCGGCGCTGCGGCGGTCGGGGCAGCGGGGTGGGAGCCGTTCGGGGGAGGCGTGCGGCCGGTGTCGACGGCACCCGGGAACCGGCTGTGCGGCCCGCCGCGCGGGTGGGCATCGCCTTCACGGGTTCGGCGCCGGCCGGGACGGTCGAGCGGGGTGGGCCTCGGAGGTGGGCCTCAGAGGTGGGCCGCGCCGGAGCGGGGCGCAGGTCGGCGGGCGAACCCGAGGTGCCGCAGGTGCCGAACCGGTGTGGGCGACCCGGTTCGGCTCCTGGTCCGGCCGCATGATCACCGGTTGTGGAGTCAGGCGTCCGCGACGCGGACGTTCCGCTCCACAACCGGCGATCATGGGGGCGTCCGACGTCCGGCGTCTCGTACGAGGTCGTGAGCGCCGGACGTAGCGCGGACGGGCCGGGACGGCGGCGGTCGACGCGGGGGCGGTCGGCCGCGGGGGGCCGTCGGGCGGCCGGGGCAGTCGGGGCGCCGGAGGTGGCCGGGCGCGAGGCCGCTGGGACGCCGGGCGACCCGATCTGTCGCGACCGACGGCCGCAGGGCGGCTGAGCGGCAGTCGCGTGCGAGGACGCTGGGAAGTCGGACGGCCTCACGGCCGCCGGCGTGAAGGAGGTCGGGCGGCAGGAGGGCCGCCGGGCGCGGGTGTCGCCGGGTGGTAGCGCGGCCGGGGGGCGAGGACAGCCGGGCACGAGGGGAGACGGGCTTCGTGCACGGAGCGTGGTCGCGCAGCCAAGGAATCGGAGTAGCGCCCGCAGGTCTCGACACGACGGGGTGAGCACGTCCGCCGGGGGTCGGAAAACGGTGACCCGACGGAATCCCGGTCACTCGGGAGTGGACTCGGGTCGGAACGCGAGAATGCCCCGGAGCAGAAGCTCCGGGGCATTCTCAGATCTGCAAGGAGATCGGCCGATCGAGTCGCCGGCGCCGGCCTCCTGGCCGCAGTTGTCCGACTGGTCGGTCGTCGAGTCGCCCGACTTGGCCTGGGCCTTGCCCAGGATGCCCAGGGCGCCGGTGACGCCGTTGAGGGCGGAGGCGTCCTCGACCGGGACCTGCACGCCCAGCACGTTGACCGGGACGTTGTTGTTGCAGGCCTGGATCGGCACGTTGACGTTGTTGCCGTTCAGGCCGGCGATGAGGCCCTTGGCGTCCTTGTCGATGACGTTCTCGGCACCGTGGTGGTGGCCGCCCTTGTGGCCGTGGTCGCCGTCCTTGTCGCCGGCGAAGGCGAGCGGGGACAGGGCGAGCAGGGACGCGGCGGAGGCCGCAACCACGATTCCAGCCTTCTTCAGCACAGTTTTCTCCTGTTGAGTCTCGAGTCCGCCCGAAGCCGGTCTCACGCGTGCCGGCACGCTGACGAGGGGGAGCCCGTACCGACTGCGAGAAAAGCTACCGCTGTTATTCCTGCGAAACAAATCTCGTGACCCTATCGAGGTACACTTTCACTGACGGTTCCGATACTCCCCAAATAGGTTGTTCCGGTCCCGTGCGACCGAGCTGTCGCGGACACGGATCGTGCACCCTGCGTGGTCGGGTACGTCCGAACGGACGCGTCACCGGCGGCCCTCGCCGTCGTTCCGCTCCGAGCCCGCCTACGCTCCGGGGATGGACCTGCTGCACGCGACGGCGGAGCTCGCGTCGCGGGTGGACCGGCTGCGGCCGGGTGTGCTGGACGGGCCGCCGCCGTACCCGTCGATCGCCCGGCGGGTGGCCGCGGAGCCGGTCCAGGACCCGGCGGCGCTGGTCGTCACGGCCGGGCGGCTGCGTGCGGAGGTCGCGGCGGCGGGGCTCCCGGACGGTCGTCGCCGGTACCTGGACGCGCTCCTGGTCGCGCTGCGGTGCCGGGCCCGGCTGCTCGCCGGCGAGGACGTCGGCTACGTCGAGCAGGTCCGCGACCTGTTCGGGGTGCTCCCGCGCCGCAGCGAGCCGGACGAGCTGCACGAGGCGCACCGCAGACTGGCGACGGTGCTGCCCGGGCGCGGCCCACTGGCCGCCCGGATGCGGGACCACCGGGCCGCCGACGTCCTCCCGGCGGAACGACTGGCCGGTGCGGTCACCGCCGTCGTCGCCGAGCTGCGTCGCCGCACCCGCGACACGCTGGGGCTCCCGGACGGCGAGCACGCCGACGTCGACCTCGTCGGCGCCCGCCCCTGGACGGCATTCACCTGCTACCGCGGCGGCCTGCGCAGCCGGATCTCGGTCGCGACGACGGGCCGGGTGCGGGCCGGGTCGCTGCTGCCGCTGCTCGCCCACGAGGCCTATCCCGGCCACCACCTGCAGTACTGCCGGGCCGAGGTCGCATCGGCGCGGTACCCGGAGCTGGCACTGCGGCTGGTCCACAGCCCGCAGGGGCTGGTCGCGGAGGGAGCGGCGGAGGCCGCCGTCGCCGTGGTGCCCGGCCCCGGCTGGGGCGCGGTCGCCGAACGCGTCCTCGCGGGCGCGGGCGTGCACCTCGACGGCCCGGCGGCCGAGCGGATCGAACGGGAGCTGGACCTGCTCGGCCGGGTCCGGCTCGACGCCGCCCTCATGCGTCACGTCGACGGCGCCGGCCCCGACGCGGTGCTCGCCCACCTGTCGCGCTGGCTGCTGGTCGACGACGACCGGGCGCGGCGCATGCTCGACTTCCTCGACCACCCCCAGTGGCGCACCTACCCGGTCACCTACGCCGAGGGCGGCCCGCTCGTGCGCGCCCGGCTCGCCACCGACCCGGAGGGCCCCGCCGCCGCGCTGGCGACGCTGCTCGACACCCCGGTCCTGCCGTCGGATCTGGTCACCGACGGTGGCGCCGCGCCCGGTCCGGAACGCGGTGGACCGCCCCCCGCCGCGGTCGGAGTACTCCGTCCGCCGCGCCTCGGCTGAGCCGAACGGCTCGCCACCGAACGAGGTGCTGATACCCGATCCGACGTCGGACGGTACCGATCACACGATGAACGGCGCGTTACGACTGTTCCATCAGGGGTCAACGTAGGGATCCGACGGAGAGTTGCTATTGACCGCACGAGGGTGACCACTAGTAGCGTCCATGACGACGGGCTGTACCCGATGCGGCCCGTTCGGGAGGCCCTGGAGTGGTGTCACACGCACCCGAGAGGGCCGGCACCCGGCCCTTGCGGGCGTGCCGGCCGGAGGACCGCCATGGTCCCTCCGCGTCGTCGCGGCCCGCACCGGGGCCGGCCGGCCCGACGCAGAGCAGGCGCGGTGCCGCGCCTGCGAGGGAGCACCCGTGACCGATCGTCGTCCCGCCCTCACCGACCCGACCTCCGCACCCCAGGGGTCCGTCGGGGACGCACCGGCAGGTACCACCCGCTGCTATGTGCTCGACACGTCCGTGCTGCTGTCCGACCCCTGGTCGCTGCAGCGTTTCGACGAGCACCAGGTCGTCCTGCCGCTCGTCGTCATCAGTGAGCTGGAGGCCAAGCGTCACCACCCCGAACTGGGCTGGTTCGCCCGGACCGCGCTGCGCCAGCTCGACGAGCTGCGCGTCAAGCACGGCCGTCTCGACGCACCCGTGCCGATCGGCGAGTCCGGCGGCACGTTGCACGTCGAGCTGAACCACTCCGACCCCACGGTCCTGCCGGCCGGGTTCCGCACCGACTCGAACGACTCGCGGATCCTGGCCTGCGCGCTGAACCTCAAGGCGGACCCGGCCGCGCCGGCGGACGTCACGCTGGTCACCAAGGACATGCCGTTGCGGGTCAAGGCCGCCGCGGTCGGTCTGGATGCCGACGAGTACCACGGCCAGGACGTGCTGTTCTCCGGCTGGACCGGGATGACCGACCTGGAGGTGACCCCCGAGGACGTCGACGCGTTGTTCCGCGACGGCGTCATCGACCACGACGAGGCCCGCGACCTGCCCTGCAACACGGGGTTGCGGCTGGTCGGGGCGTCGAACGCGCTCGGGCGGGTCACCGCGGACAAGCGGGTCAAGCTGGTGCGCGGGGACCGGGAGGCGTTCGGGCTGCACGGCCGTTCGGCCGAGCAGCGGATCGCGCTGGACCTCCTGCTGGACAACGAGGTCGGGATCGTCTCCCTCGGCGGCCGCGCCGGGACGGGCAAGTCGGCGCTCGCGCTGTGCGCCGGTCTGGAGGCGGTGCTGGAACGACGCCAGCACCGCAAGATCGTCGTCTTCCGGCCGCTCTACGCCGTCGGCGGGCAGGACCTCGGCTACCTGCCCGGCAGCGAGGTCGAGAAGATGCAGCCCTGGGCGCAGGCCGTCTTCGACACCCTGGGCGCGATGGTCAGCCAGGACGTCATCGACGAGGTCATCGCCCGCGGGCTGCTGGAGGTCCTGCCGCTGACCCACATCCGCGGCCGCTCGCTGCACGACACCTTCGTGATCGTCGACGAGGCGCAGTCGCTGGAGCGCAACGTGCTGCTCACGGTGCTGTCCCGGCTCGGGACGGCGTCGCGCGTCGTGCTCACCCACGACGTCGCGCAGCGCGACAACCTGCGCGTCGGGCGGCACGACGGCGTCAACGCCGTCATCGAGAAGCTCAAGGGCCACCCGCTGTTCGCGCACGTCACGCTGACCCGCAGCGAGCGCTCGCCGATCGCCGCGCTGGTCACGGAGATGCTGGAGGGACCCAACTCCTGAGGTGCCGGGCCCGGCCCCCGTCCGCAGCCGCGGACGGGGGCCGTGTGCTCAGTCGAACAGGTCCGGGTCGGTACGGACGACCTCGTCCCACAGCGGCTGGTAGGAGAACCAGCCGGCGTAGGGGGTACCGGTCTGCTCGGCGGTGAACCGCGCGTTGGCGTGGTCGACGAGCGTCGGCGTCCCCGCGGCCTCGGCGAGCAGCTGCGCCTGGCAGTTGCGCTCGGTCGAGATGAACCACCAGGCGGCCTCGGCGACGGTCTCACCGACGGAGAAGATCCCGTGGTTCTGGTGGAACACCATCTTCCGGTCGGTCAGGCCGCGGGCCAGCGCCCGGCCCGCCTCCGGGTCGAGCACGACCGCGCCCGCGCCCTCGTGGACGACGCCGTGGTTCTCGTAGAGGGCGCAGGCGTCCTGGGTGATGGGGTCCAGCGGGCGGCCCAGCGACGACCACGCCTTGCCGTACACCGAGTGGGCGTGGGCGGCCGCGACGACGTGCGGGTGCTCGGCGTGCACGGCCGAGTGGATGACGAACCCGGCCTGGTTCACCGGGCGGTTCCCGTGCCGGACCGTGCCGTGGTGGTCGACCATGATCAGGTCCGAGACCCGGATGTGCCGGAAGCTCATGCCGAACGGGTTGACCCAGAACATCTCCGGGTCCTCCGGGTCGCGCACGGTGATGTGCCCGGCGATGCCCTCGCCGAAGCCGAACCGGCCGAAGATCCGGAACGCGCCGGCGAGCTGCTGCTTGCGGTGCAGCCGCTCCTCGGCGGAGGTGGCGAACGTCGGTGGCGTGGGCAGACCGCCGGTACCACCGCCGCCGAGGGCGGCGGTACCGGAGCTGCTGGTGGTGGTGTCCTGCGTGGGGGCGGCCATGACCCGACCGTGCGCCGGATCACGCCCCGGGTCAAGCGGTGGCTCAGAGGCCGTGCGGGGTGCCCTCGGTGAACCCGGCGGTGGTCTGTACCCCGACGACGGAGCGCTCGTGCAGCTCGTCGACCGAGCGCGCGCCCGCGTAGGTGCACGCCGAGCGGACGCCCGAGCAGATCTCGTCGAGCACGTCCTCCACGCCCGGCCGGTCCGGGTCCAGCCGCTGGCGCGAGGACGAGATGCCCTCCTCGAACAGTGACTTGCGGGCCCGGTCGAACGCGTTGTCCCCGCGGGTGCGGGCGCTGACCGCGCGCTTGGACGCCATCCCGAACGACTCCTTGTACGCGCGGCCGTGCTCGTCGCGCAGCAGGTCGCCGGGGGACTCGTAGGTGCCCGCCAGCCAGGAGCCGATCATCACCGAGGCCGCGCCCGCGGCGAGGGCGAGTGCGACGTCGCGCGGGTGGCGCACCCCGCCGTCGGCCCAGACGACGGCGCCGCGCTCGCGGGCCGCGGCGGCGCACTCGGCGACCGCGGAGAACTGCGGGCGCCCGACGCCGGTCATCATCCGGGTCGTGCACATGGCGCCGGGGCCGACGCCGACCTTGACGATGTCGGCGCCCGCGTCGACCAGGTCGGCGACGCCCTCGGCGGTGACCACGTTGCCGGCGGCGACCGGGACCGCGGCCCCGGCCTGGTCGACCACACGGCGGACCGCGCCGAGCGCGTCGAGCATCTTCTCCTGGTGGCCGTGCGCGGTGTCGACGACGAGCACGTCCACACCGGCGTCGAGCAGGGCCTTCGCCTTCACCGCGACGTCGCCGTTGATGCCGATCGCGGCCGCGGTGCGCAGCCGGCCCGCGCCGTCGAGGGCGGGGGAGTAGATCCCGGCCCGGATCGCGCCGAGCGGGGTGAGCAGGCCCGCGAGACGGCCGTCGCCGTCGAGGCCGAGCGCCACAGCCTTCCGACCGGCGTCGAGCCGCTCGAACACATCCCGCGGCTCGGTGCCCAGCGGCAGCGCCAGCGGGTCGGGGTCGAGGACGTCGGCGAGCCGGGTGAAGCGGTCCACCCCCGCGCAGTGCGCCTCGGACACGGTCCCGACCGGGCGGCCGCCGTCGTCGACGACCACGACGGCGTCGTGGGCCCGCTTGGGCAGCAGGTTCAGCGCGTCGGCCACCGCGTCGGAGGTGCGCAGCACCAGCGGGGTGTCCCACACCGGGTGCCGGGACTTGATCCAGGTCACGATCTCCGCGACGGCGTCGGTCGCCACGTCCTGCGGCAGCACCGTCAGGGCGCCGCGGCGGGCGAGGGTCTCGGCCATCCGGCGGCCGGCGACGGCGGTCATGTTCGCCGCGACGACCGGCACCGTGGCCCCGGAGCGGTCCGGGGCGGTGAGGTCCACGTCGAACCGGGACGTCACCGTGGAACGGCGCGGGACGAGGAAGACGTCGTCGTAGGTCAGGTCGTGCTCGGGCCGGCGGTCGTCGAGGAAGCGCACGATGTCGGGATGCTACGCCCCGGGGCGTTGTCACGCGTCCGTCATGTGAGGGGAACCGCCGGGCAACCCCGTGTGCCTACCGTCGGGTACATGCCGGTGCCGTCGCCGTCCCACCACGTGCGGGCGTCCGACGCGCGCCGGCTCCGGGACCTGCTGCGCATCGCCGTCGCCGGGCGCGCGCGCCCCGGGGACCTGCTGCCCGGTGAGGACGAGCTGATGGTGCGCCACGGTGTGCCGCGCAGCGCCGTCCGCGCCGCGCTGGGGCTGCTCCGCGAGGAGGGGCTGCTGCGGCCCGGGCCGACCGCGCACCGGATCGTCGCCCGCCCGCACTACCCCGGCCGGACCGCCGTCACGGGCACGGGCACCCGGGTCCCGCGCTACCTCGAACGCACCGGGATCGCCGCGCCCGACGTGCTCGCCGACTGGCTCGGCGTCCCCGTCGGCACGCCGTGCCTGCGCACCGAGTGCGTCTCGGCGACGGCCGGCGGCGGCGCGGTGCTGGAGACCCACTACTTGGCCACCGAGGCCGCGGCGCTGCTGCTCGCGGTGCCCGGGACCGGCCCGTTCGACCGGCAGCTCGCCGACGCCGGGCTGCGTCCCGCGCGGGCCGGCACCCGGTCCGGCCCGGTGCCCGCCGACCCCGACTCGGCGGCGCTGCTCGGCGTCGCCGCCGGTGCCCCGCTGCTGGGGGCCGAACGCACCCTGACCGGCGACGACGGCCGGGTCCTCGCCGTCAGCGTGCTGCGCGCCGACCCGGCAGGCACGGTCCCGGTGGCCCGCGACGGCGCCGCGGCCGCTCAGCCCGACAGCAGCGCCCGCACCGCCTCCAGCGAGTCGGCCTCGGCCGGGGTCTTGTCCGGGCGGTAGCGCAGCACCCGGGCGAAGCGCAGCGCGACCCCGCCCGGGTAGCGGGTGCTGCGTTGCGCGCCGTCGAGTGCGATCTCGACGACGAGCTCGGGCCGCAGGTGCACCACGCCGGGCTCGCGCGCCGTCTCGTACTCCGGGAAGGTCGCGGTCTGCCAGGCCAGCAGCTCGTCGGTCATCCCCTTGAACGTCTTGCCGACCATCACCGGCTCCCCGCCGTCCGGGTCGCGGGCGCCGAGGTGGATGTTCGACAGCGACCCGGTCCGCCGCCCGTAGCCCCACTCGGCGCCCAGCACCACCAGGTCCAGGGTGTGCACCGGCTTCACCTTCTGCCAGGCCTTGCCGCGCCGCCCGGCCGCGTACGGCGCGGCCAGGTCCTTCACGACGACGCCCTCGTGCCCCGCCGACAGCGCCTCGGAGAGGACCGCGGCCGCCTGTTCCGGCGACGGCCGCCGCACCCCCGGCATCCGCAGCGCGGCGTGGGTGTCCGCGGCGAGCAGCCCGGCGAGCGCGTCGAGCCGGACCTCGGCGGGCTCGTCGACCAGGTCGCGGCCGTCGAGGTGGAGCAGGTCGAAGAAGAACGGCGACAGCAGGACGTCCGGTACCCGCTCCTCGGTGCCGAATCGGCTCATCGTGTCCTGGAACGGGCGGGGGCGGCCGTCGTCGTCGAGGGCGAGGGTCTCGCCGTCGAGCACCGCGGTGTCGCACGGCAGCCCGCGCACCAGCTCCACCAGCTCGGGCACCCCGTCGGTGATCTCGCGCAGCGTGCGCGTCCACACCCGCACCTCGTCGCCGCGGCGGTGCACCTGGATGCGGGCGCCGTCGAGCTTGTGCTCGACGGTGACGTCGGTGCCGAGCCCGGCCAGCGCGGCGTCGAGCGAGTCGCCGGGGGAGGCGAGCATCGGCCGGATCGGCCTGCCCACCTCCAGCCCGATCGCGGCGAGCGCGTCCTGTCCGCCGGTCAGCGCGGTGGCCGCGGTCTCCGGCAGCCGGCCGGACAGCATGAACGCGCGGCGCACCGCGGGCGCGGGTGCCTCGGAGGCGGCGGCGACGGCGTCCACCATCAGCCCCTCGAGGGCGCCCTGGCGCAGCTCGCCGGTGAGCAGGCGGTGCAGGAAGCGCTGCTCCTCGGTGGTCGCGGCGCCGTACAGCTCGGTGAGCAGCTCGCGGCGCCGGGCCGCCGAGCCGGTCCCCGCGGTGCCGGCCAGCTCGTCGAGCAGTGCGTCGACCCGCTCCACCGTCAGCGACGGCTCCGCCGCGGCCGGCACGTCGACGCCCGACAGGGTCCGCCAGCCGGTCCCGATCCGGCCCTGCCGGGGGACCCCGGACAGCCAGGCGACGACCGGCACGACCTCGGCCGGCGCGGCGGTGCGCAGCAGCCCGGCGAGCGCGGCGGTCTTCTCCTTGCGCGCGCGGGTCGCCCCGACCGCGGCCGAAGTGGTGACGACGTCGGTGAACAGCACGGGGTCAGTGAAGCAGCGACCCCCGACAGTTCGCGCGTCGTCGGATCAGGCGGTGCGCGCGGCCTGCGGTACCGGGACGGGGCGCGGGCCGGACGCGGCGGGCGGCAGGATCGCGCGGCGCCACAGCTCGGCGACCGGGACGACCCCGCGGCAGGTGCCGTCCGGTGCGACGACGACCAGGTCGTCGTAGCCGCGGGCCGGGTCGCCGGACAGACCGATCTCCATCGCGCGGTGCAGCGGGGTCCGCTCGTCGACGGTGCGCGGCGGGTCCGCCAGCTCGGCCGCCGGCTTCTCGGCCCACAGCGCGTGCCCGAACCTGCCGGCCAGCTGGAGCAGGACGCGGCTGCGGTCGAGGTAGCCGACCGGCCGGTGCGCCCGGTCGACCAGGACGATCCCGGCCGAGTCGGGGCGGGCGCGCAGCGCCTCGCGGGCGGTGTCGCCGACGGCGTCGTCGGGCAGGGTCACGGCCGGCACGGCGAGCCCGCGCACCGGGGGACCGGCCGGCCGGGGCGCCGCGGGGCGCTCGGGGGCGGGCGGCGCGGACCCGGTCGTGAACGGCTGCGGCGCCGCGCTCAGCAGGCCGAGCAGCTCCGCGCGGGTGGCGGGGTCGGCCTCGGGGGCGGCGCGCGTCCCGCCCAGCAGCGGGCCCTGGGCGAACGCGACGCCGATCGTGAACAGCGCGGCCAGCCTGCCCGCGTCGTGGACGCCCGTCGCGGCGACCGGCGCCCCGGCCGTGCGGGAGACCTCGATGACCGCGCGGACGGCGGCACCGGTGCCCGCGTCGAGCACCCCGCCGCAGAGGTCGGGCTCCAGCTTCACCACGTCCGGCCGGACGGCGGCCACCACCTCGGGACCGAACGCGCGCCCGGCCCCGTCGAGCCCGATCCGGAAGCCCCACCGCCGCAGCTCGGCCAGCGCCGGGACGAGGTGCTCGGCCGGCGCGGCGGCGGCGATCGGCGGACCCACCTCCAGCAGCGGGGCGACCGGGTCGGTGGCGTCGCCGAGCATGGCGCGCAGCCGGCCGCGTGCGTGCAGGACGGTGTCCGCGGCGACGTCGACCTGGATCGGGACCGTCCCGCCGTACGCGCGGGCCGACGCGACCGCGGAGACCGCGGTGCCGGCGTCGAGCTCGGCGATCCGGCGGGCGTCCCAGCCGCGGTCGCGGGCCACCACGGCCACCGCGTCGTGCGGGCGGCGCGGCACGACCTCGACCCCGGCGACGCGGCCGGTGCGCAGATCGTGCACGGGGACGTACGCGAAGCGCTGGTCGGGCATGGGTGAGTCCGTTCGAGTGACAGTGATCGACTGACGCACACACGGTGTCACGTCGATGTGGACCGAACGGGGACGCGGAGGTGAACAGCGGATGGACTGACCCGGTGCGCCCGGCCGGTGACCGGGCGCAGCCGGGGGTCAGGAGCGCTTCTCGCCGCGGGTCATCGCCAGCACGTCCAGGGCGCGGTCCAGCTCGGCCTCGGTGAGCGTCCCGTTCGCCACGTGCCCGCGCTCGATCACGACCTCGCGGATCGTCCGGCGCTCCGTCAGTGCCTGCTTCGCGATGGCCGCCGCCTCCTCGTAGCCGATCCTGGAGTTGAGCGGGGTGACGATCGACGGCGAGGACTCGGCGTACTCGCGGGTGCGCTCGAGGTCGGCCTCCATCCCGTCGACGACCTTGTCGGCGAGCAGCCGCGCCGCGTTCGCGATCAGGCGGGCGGACTCCAGCACGTTGCGCGCCATCACCGGCATCATCACGTTCAGCTCCAGGTTGCCCTGGCTGCCGGAGAAGCCGACCGTGGCGTCGTTGCCCATGACCTGCCCGCAGACCATCATCGTGGCCTCGCAGATCACCGGGTTGACCTTGCCCGGCATGATCGAGCTGCCCGGCTGCAGGTCCGGCAGGTGGATCTCGGCCAGCCCGGTGCGCGGACCGGACGACAGCCAGCGCAGGTCGTTGGCGATCTTGTAGAGCGACACGGCGACGGTGCGCAGCGCGCCGGAGGCCTCGACCAGGCCGTCGCGGGAGCCCTGGGCCTCGATGTGGTCGGTGGCCTCGGCGAGCTGCTCCAGGCCGGTCGCCTCGCGCAGCTTCGCGACCACGGCGGCGCCGAACCCGTCCGGAGCGTTGAGCCCGGTGCCGACCGCGGTCCCGCCGATCGGCAGGACGGCGAGGCGGGGGAGCGCGTCGCGGACGCGGTCGGCGCCGTAGCCGGCCTGGCTGGCCCAGCCGCCGGCCTCCTGGCCGAGGGTGATCGGGACGGCGTCCATGAGGTGGGTGCGGCCGGCCTTCACGACCTCCGACCAGTCCGCCGCGCGGCGGCGCAGCGCGGCCTCGAGGTGCTGCAGCGCCGGGACGACCTCGGTCGCCAGCGCCTCGGTGGCGGCGAGGTGGATGGTCGTCGGGAAGACGTCGTTCGACGACTGCGAGGCGTTGACGTGGTCGTTCGGGTGCACGTCGGTGCCGGCGCGGGCGGCCAGCGAGGCGATCACCTCGTTGGCGTTCATGTTCGACGACGTGCCCGAGCCCGTCTGGAAGACGTCGACCGGGAAGTGGTCGTCGTGCCCGCCCGCGGCCACCTCGTCGGCGGCCGCGGCGATCGCGCGGGCCCGGTCGTCGTCCAGTACGCCCAGCTCGCCGTTCACCCGGGCCGCGGCCGCCTTGACCAGGCCGAGTGCGCGGATCTGGGCGCGCTCCAGGCCGCGGCCCGAGATCGGGAAGTTCTCCACCGCGCGCTGGGTCTGGGCCCGCCACAACGCGTCGGCGGGGACCCGGACCTCGCCCATGGTGTCGTGCTCGATGCGGAAGTCCTCGCTCATGGGCGAAGGTCTACTCCTCCACGACCCGTCCCGCAGTGTTAAGTGAGCCTAACCTCACGGCAGCGGCGGGGCCTCGCCCTCGACGCCGTCGAAGTCGACGGAGGAGAACTCGCGCAGCTTGGTGAGACGGTGGTAGCCGTCGATCAGCCGGACGGTGCCGGACTTCGACCGCATCACGATCGACTGGGTGGTCGCGCCGCCACCCCGGTAGTGGACGCCGCGCAGCAGCGGGCCGTCGGTGATGCCGGTGGCGCAGAAGAAGACGTTCTCGCCGCGCACGAGCTCGGCGGTGGTCAGGACCTTGTCGAGGTCGTGGCCCGCGGCGAGGGCCTTCTCGCGCTCGGCGTCGTCCTTGGGCCACAGCCGGCCCTGGATCTCGCCGCCCATGCACTTCAGCGCGGCCGCGGTGATGATCCCCTCCGGGGTGCCGCCGACGCCGTAGAGCATGTCCACGCCCGAGGTGGGACGCGCGGCGGCGATGGCACCGGCGACGTCGCCGTCGGAGATGAAGGCGATGCGGGCTCCGGCCTCGCGGATCTCGGTGACGATCTGCTCGTGGCGGGGGCGGTCGAGCACGCAGACGGTGACGTCGGCGACGTCGATCTCCTTGGCCCGCGCGACCCGGCGGATGTTCTCCGCGACCGGTGCGGTGATGTCGATGACGTCCGCGGCCTCCGGCCCGACCGCGATCTTCTCCATGTAGAAGACGGCGGACGGGTCGAACATGGCGTCCCGCTCGGCGACGGCGAGCACGGCCAGCGCGTTGGGCATGCCCTTGGCCATCAGCGTGGTGCCGTCGATGGGGTCGACGGCGACGTCGCAGAACGGGCCCTCGCCGTTCCCGACCTCCTCGCCGTTGAACAGCATCGGGGCCTCGTCCTTCTCGCCCTCGCCGATGACGACGACGCCGCGCATCGACACCGAGGAGATGAGCTGGCGCATGGCGTCGACGGCGGCACCGTCACCGCCGTTCTTGTCGCCCTTGCCGACCCAGCGGCCCGCGGCCATCGCGGCGGCCTCGGTGACCCGGACCAGCTCCATCGCCAGGTTGCGGTCGGGCGCCTCACGACGGCGGGGGGTGGCGGGGCTGGCGGGCTGGCTCACGGATACGTCTCCATTCACGGGCGGCGTGCTCGTCGGCGACGTCCCCTCGTCCGGGTTCCCACGGGCGTACGGGGAGGCGCCCGGCGATCCTCGCACGCGGGACGCCGGGGGAGCAGTGATGAGCGACCGACGCCATGCCTGGGACGATGGACACGTGAGCGCACGACCTGACCCGGGAACGCCGTCGCCGGACTCCTCGGAGCCCGCCGGGCCCCCGGCTGTCCCGGACCCGGCCGAGACCTCCGGTACCGCCGGGGCCGCCGACCGGGACGCGTCCCCCGGTGGGGCGGCCTCCGCCGGTCGGGCTGCGGCCGACGAACCGGGCCCGGGCCCGGTTCCGGCGTCGGACCCGGCGTCGGCTCCGGGCGCTCGCCCCGACGCGGGTCCGGCCCCGGCCGAGACCCCGGCCGTCGCCGCGGCTCCCGCGGGTGCGGCCCGGTCCGGGAGGCCGCAGCCGCCTCCGGTGACCCGCCGGATCCCCGAGGCCGGTCCGCAGGCGATGCACAAGCCCGGGCGCGGCGACACGTCGGTGCGCGACCTGATCTGGGCCTGCCTGATCCTCGTCCCGGTCGCCCTGCTGATCTTCTCGGTCGGCGGGTCCTGCTCGTTCTCGCCCGGCACCCCGGCCGAGGACGCCGCGTCGGCCCCCACCGTCGACGCCCCGGCCCGGATCGCCGAGTACGCCCGCGGCTCGACCTTCCCGCTGCGGCTGCCGGATGTCCCGTTCCGGGTCAACTCGACCGACCGCGGCCCGGTGGAGGGCGGCGGCACCGCCGTGCGCATCGGCTTCGTCACCCCCGACGCGGACTTCCTGAGCCTGGTCCAGACCGACGGCACGGTCGAGGGGGTCCTCGCCACCGAGTCCGGTTCCGCGGGCCGCGGCGACGGCCCGCCGACGATGCGCGGCACCGTGCAGGCGGGCGGCCTGACCTGGGAGGTCTACGGCGCCGAGGGCGGCGAGCCCTTCCGGATCGCGACGTTGCCCGGCCGGCCGGAGGTCCGCGTCCTGGTGACGGGGTCCGCGTCGGACGAGCAGTTCACCACCCTGGCCACCGCCCTGACGACCGCCCGCGTCTACCCGCCCGGGTCCTGAGGACCGGTCCCACACGGGTTGTGGTTGTCCACATCGCGGGGAGTTGTCCACAGGGGCCCGGGTGGGGCCGGCGGACGGGGTGTGGCGGGCAGGGTCGGGGCATGGACCTCCTGCCCGGTACGACGCCCGTGCGGCGCTCGGAGCTGATCGCCGCGGGGATGAGCGAGGCCGAGATCCGGCAGGCCCTGGGCGCGGGGGAGATCGTGCGGGTCTGCCGCGGGATGTACCGCGGTGCCGTACTGCCCGGGGCGGTGACGGGACCCGGCGGGCGCGGGGAGGAGCTCGTCACCGCGCACGAGCGCGCCGTGCGCGGTGTGCTGCGTCGGCTCGACTCGCCCGCCGTCGTCAGCCACGTCTCCGCCGCGGTCGTGCACGGCGCCGAGACCTGGGACGTGCCGCTGGACCGCGTGCACGTCACGCGGTCGGTGCCGACCGGCGCCCGCAGGGGGGCACGACCTCGTCCTCCACGCGCTGCCCCTCGACCCCGCGGAGACGGTCCGGGTGCGCGGGCTCCCGGTCACCAGCCCCGCCCGCACCGTCGTCGACGTCGCCAGGACGGTGCCGTTCGGGCAGGCGGTCGTCGTCGCGGACGCTCTCGCCCGGCGACACGCGCTCGGGACCGCGGAGCTCCTGACCGCGGCCCGCCCGGACCGCCGTCGCCGGGGGACGGCGGCCGCGGTGCGCGTCGCCCGGTTCGCCGACGGGCGCGCCGCGGGCCCCGGCGAGTCGCGCAGCCGGGTCCTGTTCCACACCGCCGGACTCCCCGCACCCGACCTGCAGCGCGAGGTGCGTGACCCCGCCGGCCGGTGGCTCGCGACGGTCGACTTCTGGTGGGACGGCTGTCCACCCGTCGTCGGGGAGTTCGACGGCGAGATCAAGTACGGGCGTCTGCTCCCACCGGGGAGGACGGCGGGCCAGGTGATCACCGAGGAGAAGATCCGCGAGGACCGGCTCCGCGACCTGGGACTGCACGTCGTCCGGTGGACCTGGCGTGACCTGGACGACCCCGCCGCCCTCCTGACCCGCCTCCGGACCAGGCTGCCGACCCGATGACCTCCCACACCGGATCCGGCGTCCCACACCGGATCGGGACCCGTGTGGGACGCCGGATCCCGTGCGGGAGGCTCAGGCCTCGTCGTCGGACTCGGCGTCGGCCAGCTTCTCCTCGATGCGGGTGCGGGCGCCGGCGAGCTGGGCGTCGCAGCGCTTGGCCAGGGCCTCGCCGCGCTCCCACAGCGCGACGGACTCGTCCAGGCCGAGGCCGCCGACCTCCAGCGCGCGCACGACCTCCACGAGCTCGTCGCGGGCCTTCTCGTAGCCCAGGGTCTCCACTGCCGGTCGGTCGCTCATCAGGTCTCCGGGTCGGGGGTGGTGGTCACGGTGGCGGCGACGGCGCCGTCGGCGACCCGGATCCGCAGGCCGGTGCCGGCGGGCGCGTCGGCGACCGACCGCAGCAGCGGGGGCACGTCGTCGTCGGTGCGGTCGGCGAGCTGCACGATCGCGTAGCCGCGGGCCAGGGTCGCGGTCGGGCCGAGCGCGGCGAGCCGGGCACCCAGGTGCTCCAGCTCCGACGACGACCGGTCCAGCCGGCGCAGCACCGCGCGGTGGGCGGCGGCGCGGGCGTCGGCGATCTCGCCCTCCCGGGAGGTGACCATGCGCAGCGGGTCGGCCAGCACCGGCCGTCGTCGCAGGTCGTCGAGGCGGTGCTGCTCGCGGTCGACCCAGCCGTGCAGCGCGCGGCGGGCCCGGTCGCGCAGCCCGGAGATCCGCGCGGTCTCCTCGGCGAGGTCGGGCACCAGGCTGCGTCCGGCCTCGGTGGGGGTGGAGCAGCGCACGTCGGCGACGTGGTCGACCAGCGGGGTGTCCGGCTCGTGCCCGATGGCCGACACGACCGGGGTCCGGCAGGCGGCGACGGCGCGGCACAGCGTCTCGTCGGAGAAGGGCAGCAGGTCCTCGACGCTGCCGCCACCGCGGGCGAGCACGATGACCTCGACGTCCGGATCCCGGTCGAGGGCCCGCAGCGCGCCGACGACCTGCTCCACGGCGAGCCCGCCCTGCACGGCGACGTTCTCGATCCGGAACCGCACCGCGGGCCAGCGGGAGGTCGCGTTGCGGACGACGTCGTGCTCGGCCGCCGAGTCGCGCCCGGTGACCAGGCCGATGGTGTGCGGGAGCAGCGGCGGGCGCCGCTTGAGGGCCGGGTCGAACAGCCCCTCGGCGGCGAGCAGCCTGCGCAGCCGCTCGATGCGGGCCAGCAGCTCGCCGAGCCCGACCGCGCGGATCCGGTCGACGCGCAGCGACAGCGTGCCGCGCCCCAGGTAGAACGACGGCTTGCCGTGCACGATCACCCGGCTGCCCTCGGTCACGGCGCCGCCGGCGTCGCGCACCAGCGACGACGGCGCCGTCAGCTGCAGGGAGATGTCGGCGGCCGGGTCACGCAGGGTCAGGAACGCGGTCCCGGAGCGGGCGTTGACCTGGGCGAGCTGGCCCTCGACCCACACCGCGCCGAGCCGGTCGACCCACTCGGCGATCTTGCGGGCGACCGTGCGGACCGGCCACGGGTCCTCCTCGGAGGTCGTGGCGCTCAACGGTTCTCGGACACCGTCGCGATCCGGTTCGTCAGCATCGTGACGTACGGCGGCCGGTTCTCGTGTGCGGTCTCCCAGGCGAGGAGGTCCGCGAGGTCGTCGAGGCTCAGCGTGCGGAGCTTGCCGCGCAGCTGGGGCACGGTCATCGTCGGGTACTCGGGCAGCACGGCGGGCGCGGTCGCACTCGCCTCGGCCCGGTTCGACGCCGACGCCGGACGCGGCGACGCGGGCGACCGGTCGATCGGGATGCCGGTGCGGGCGGGCCGCAGCGACGACACGGTGCCGTTGCGCCCGGCCGGGGGAGCGGCGGGCGGCAGCGGCGGGGCGATCGGCTCCGGGTCGGGCAGCGAGAGGTCGGCGCCGTCGGCCAGGTCGTCGTCGAAGGTCGCCCAGCTGGGGATGTCGTCGGCGGGGCGCAGGGTGCCGAGCGCGCGGTCGCCCTTGATCGCCAGCTCGGTGATCCGCTGCTGGAGCCGCATGGACACCTGCAGCGCCTGGCTGACCGCGGTCACCGGCAGCTCGACGGCGTGCCGCGGCAGTTCTCGGGCCTGCTCGACGGCGGTCACGACGAGGCCGGCGGCGATCCGCACGGGGAACGGCAGCGGAGACATGCACGCCATTGTCCCCTGATCCGCGGCCGCCTGTCGCGCCGGGCGCGCCGGGACCCGGTCGGGCCGGTCACGTACGGCTGCCCGCTCCCGGACCGGTCCGTACCCTGGGGGCCATGTCCGGTTCTGCCAAGCAGGTCCTGCTCGCCAAGCCCCGCGGCTACTGCGCGGGCGTCGACCGTGCCGTCGAGGCGGTGGAGCAGGCGCTCGACCAGTACGGCGCCCCCGTGTACGTCCGCAAGGAGATCGTGCACAACAAGCACGTGGTGGAGACGCTGCGCGAGCGCGGCGCGATCTTCGTCGACGAGGCGTCGGAGGTCCCGGAGGGCGCGCACGTCGTGTTCTCCGCGCACGGCGTCTCGCCCGCGGTCCGCGACGAGGCCAAGGGCCGGAACCTGCAGACCATCGACGCGACCTGCCCGCTGGTGACCAAGGTCCACCAGGAGGCGAAGCGGTTCGCCCGCGAGGACTACGACATCCTGCTCGTCGGGCACGCCGGGCACGAGGAGGTCGAGGGGACCTCCGGTGAGGCGCCCGAGCACATCCAGCTCGTCGAGTCCGCCGCCGACGTCGACTCCGTGACCGTCCGCGACCCCGAGCGGGTCGTGTGGCTGTCGCAGACCACGCTGAGCGTCGACGAGACGATGGACACCGTCCGTGCGCTGCGCGAGCGGTTCCCGAAGCTGCAGAACCCGCCGTCGGACGACATCTGCTACGCCACGCAGAACCGCCAGGTCGCGGTGAAGACGATGGCGCCGCGCTGCGACCTCGTGCTGGTCGTCGGGTCGCGGAACTCGTCGAACTCGGTGCGCCTGGTCGAGGTCGCGTTGGGCGCCGGGGCCGGTGCCTCGTACCTGATCGACTACGCCCGCGAGATCGACGAGTCCTGGCTCGACGGCGTCACGACGGTCGGGATCACCAGCGGCGCGTCGGTCCCGGAGATCCTGGTGCAGGGTGTCGTGGAGTACCTCGCCGAGCGTGGCTTCGGCTCGGTCGAGGAGGTCGACACCGCCGAGGAGACGCTGACCTTCTCGCTGCCCCGCGAGCTGCGCCCGCCGCGCGGCCGGTCGCTGGGCCTGACCCCGGTGAACTGACCCGCGGCACACACGACGGAGGCCCCGGACCGACTCGGTCCGGGGCCTCACGTGTGTACGGGGGCGGTCAGCCCGCGGCGCGGTCCGCCTGGACCTGCTTCGCCGACACGACCTGCACCTGGTCGCCGATCTGCAGGGTGTCGAACCAGAGCTTCGCGTTCTCCGGGGTGAGCCGGACGCAGCCCGCCGACGGGGTGTCGGTACGGCCCTCGTGGAAGGCGATGCCGCCGTCCTGGAAGAACACCGCCCACGGCATCGGGGCGGGCTCGCCGTTGGTCATCGTGTACTCGCCGCTCTTGTGCAGCTGCTCCTTGCGGTAGACCCGCAGGGAGTGGCCGACCGGGGTCTCCTTGCCCGGGCCGCCGATGGCGACCGGGACGGGCCCGTGGGTGACCTTCCCGTCGGTGAGCAGCCAGGAGCGCTGGGTGTCCAGGTCGACGCAGGCGCGGGCCGTGACGGTGCACGGGGTGCCCTCGACGAGCGGCTGGTCCCGGAAGGCCTGCGCGGCCGGGGTCCCGGCGATCGCGGTGCCGACGCCGATCAGCGCGACGGCCGCGGTGACCAGCGCGACGACGATCGCGGGTCGCGTCCTGCGGGGGCTGCGGGTGGTCGACATGGCTCTCCAGTGGTTCCGGCGTGCGTCGGGGAGCGGCGGGGTCACGCCGTGCCCCCGATGGGAAGACGCTCGGGAGGGCAGTGGGTTGCTCCCATTGTCCGATCCGTCGTCACCCGGGCGGTCTGCGGGGTACGTTCCGGCCGTCCACCTGGGCGGATGCGTCCGGACGGCCGTGGCTGCGCCGGACGGCCGTCAGCGGGTGTCGCGGCGTGTCCGGCCGGTCGCGCCGCGTGTCGACCCGCGGTCGGGCTCGGAGCGGGAGGAGCCGGCGCGCGAGGAGCCGGAGCGCGCGGTCCCGGTGGAGCGTGCCGCCGAGCCGGTGCGGGAGACCCCGGTGCCGGTGGACCCGGTACGCCCGGTGGACCCGGTGCGGGCCGTGTCGCGGCGGGCGGAACCGGTCGGGGCCGAGCCGGTGCGGGCGGTACCGGTCGTCGAGCCGGTGCGGGCGGTGCCGGTCGTGCGGGACCGGGCCGCGGTCGTCGTCGAGGTGCCCGCTCCGCGCGGTGCCCGGGTCCGTCCGCCGGGGCCGTCGGGGTCGTACCCGCCCGGGTCGCGGCCCAGGCGCTGCCGCAGCCGGCCGACGGCGTCGTCCGGGCCGAGCCGCTGACGCAGAACGCGCAGACCGGCGACGAGCAGCACGACCAGCGTGGTCACCGCCATCGCCGGGAACGCGTTGATCAGCGGGGCCCCCGCCATGAGCAGGCTCTGCGCCGTGCCACCGCCGGACGGGGCGCCGATCAGCACCGCGACCAGCGGCACGACGACGGCGAGCAGCAGCGGCGGCTGCACGGCCGGCAGGAACAGGCTGCGCCGGCGGACCCAGGACACCGCGAGCACGCAGCCGAGCAGGTAGCAGACCTCGAACACCCGGCCGACGGTGCCGATCCGCAGCAGGTCCACCAGGACCCCGAGGGCGGTGGTGCCGACGGCCAGACCGGTGGCCGCGAGCGGCGGGACACCGAGGACCGGGGGGAGCAGGGACCGCTCACGCACCGGCCAGCCACCGCGCGCGGGGGCGGGCCCCCGGCCGGGCCGGCGGGCCGAGCTCGATCGGGCCGTGGTCACCCGGTCAGCCTAACCCCTCCCGCCACGGTGTCCCGGCCGCCTCGTCGCGTGCCGTGTCGCCGTCGCCGAACGTGCCCGGATGTGCGCCGTCGGGTCGGCCACCGCCGGATCGGGTGCCGTCCGACCGGTTGTGGTCGGGCCGCCCGAGGTCCTCCAGGGACACCAGCGAGTCCCCGGCGGAGGCGACCAGCTCGGGCGCGGAGACGCCGCGCGGGGTCCGGTCGACCGTCGCGGGCGTCCCCAGCTCGGTGTCGGACACCTGCAGCTCGGTGAACTTCCGGGCGCTCACCAGGACCCGCGCCTCCAGCGAGGAGACGGTCCGGTTGTAGCTGTCCACCACCGCGTCCAGGCTGCGGCCGAGCTTCGCGACGTGCGTGCCCATCGTCGCGAGGCGCCCGTGCAGCTCCCGCCCGAGCCGGTGCACCTGGGCGGCGTTGCGGGCCAGGGCCTCCTGCTTCCAGCCGTAGGCGACGGTGCGCAGCAGCGCGACGAGGGTGGTCGGCGTCGAGAGCACGACGTTGCGGCCGAAGGCGTACTCCAGCAGCCCCGGGTCCGAGCGCAACGCCGCCTCCAGGAACGGGTCGCCCGGCACGAACAGCACCACGAACTCCGGTGTCGGCTCGAACGACTCCCAGTAGGCCTTGGCCGAGAGCTGGTCCACGTGGGTGCGCAGCTGCCGGGCGTGCGCCGCGAGCCGCTCGGTGTGCACGTCCGGGTCCGAGGCCTCGACCGCCTGCAGGTAGGCCGCGAACGGCACCTTCGCGTCGACGACGACCTGCTTGCCGCCCGCGAGCCGGACCAGCATGTCCGGGCGGACCCCGCCGTCCTCCCCGGCGGCGGACACCTGGGTGGAGAAGTCGCAGTGCTCGAGCATCCCGGCCATCTCCGCGACCCGCTGCAGCTGCATCTCGCCCCACCGGCCCCGCACCTGCGGCGCCCGCAGCGCGTTGACCAGCGCCTTCGTCTCGGTGCCGAGCTTGTCCGAGCTCGCCGCCATCGCCCTGACCTGCTCGCGGAGCCCGGCGTAGGCGGACTCGCGCTCCTTCTCCACCGTCCGCAGCTGTCCCTCGACCCGGCCCAGCGCCGCCGAGACCGGGTCGAGCAGCTGCTCGACGGCCTTCGCGCGGGCGGCCTGGTCGCCGTCGGCCTTCGCCGCGAGCGCGGCGGTCGCCTCCTTGAGCCTGCTCTCCGCCAGCGCCACGAACGCCTCGTTGTTGCGGGCCAGCGCGTCCTGCGACAGCGTGGCGAAGGAGTCCTTCAGCTCGGCCTCGCGGCGCACCGTCGCGGCCTCGGCCCCGGCCCGGGCCTCCCGCTCGGCGCGCAGCGCTGCGGTGGCCCCCGCGGCGTCGGACTCGGCCCGCCGGGCGCGGATCGTCGCGTCGTCGAGGGACTCGTGCAGCTCCTCGACCCGTTCGAGCAGCGCGGCGCGCTCGGCGCGCAGGCCCGCCGCGTCGGCCCGGGTGGTGGCGGCGGTGTTCGCGGCGGCCCGGGCCGCCTCGGCCGCCTCGGCCCGGAACCGGGCGGCGGCCACCGACCAGACCACGGCGGCGGCGACCGCCGCACCTAGCAGCGATCCGAGGAGCAGGCTGAGGACGTCCACCCCCGCAGCGTGCACCGCACCCCTGACAGTTCCGCGTCGCCGCAGCTCAGCGGCGTGTCCGGAGCCGGGTGTTTCGTACGGGCACGCACGGGGGACGGCCGTCGGCCGGCCGGGTTGCCCCGGCGAGGCGGATGCCACGCCGGGCGAACCGGTTCGCGATGCACACGTCTTTCCCGGTGTCGGACCTTCGGGGGGCCGACGGTCCGGGCCGGGGGGCCCGGGCGCACCGCGAGAGTGAGAGAGGTACCTGTGATGACCACCCGACTCGCCCGCACCATCGGCCGTACGGCCGCCACGACCACCGCCGCCCTGGCGGTCGCCGCCGCGGCCGTGCTCGTCCCGGCCGGGGTCGCCTCGGCCGCACCCGCGACGCCGGCGGGGGACCCGGCGCCCAGCGCCTGCCGCCCGGCGAACCAGCAGGCGACCATCCACCCGGCCCCGGGCAGCGCCGGGCACCGCCACTACACGGTCGTGCTCAGCGCGGCCCCGGGCACGTCGCCGTGCCTGCTGTCCGGATCGCCGTCGGACCTGGTGTTCAGCCTGAACGGCTCGCCGCGCGCCTCCGAGGTCGCGGTGCCCTACGGCGACCAGACCCGCGCAGTCGAGTTCGGGCCGGGCGAGCCCGTGCAGTTCGACGTGCAGGTCCGCGACTCCGCCGGGCCCGCCCGGGCGAACGAGCTGGAGTTCTCGCTGCACGGTCCCGGCGGTGACATCCCGGGCAGCTTCCTGGCCCGGGGACCGATCGGCGTCGACGCCGGCATCCAGGTCGGCCCGGTCACCGAGCGCTGACCCGGGGCGCCGCCCCGGACCACCGGCCACGCGGCGGCCGCGGTGCGCGATCCGCGGCCGCCGCGGCGGTCTCAGACCGCCTCGTGCTCCAGCAGCCACCGCTTCACGGCCAGGCCGTAGCGGAACCCGCCCAGGCTCCCGTCGGTGCGCAGCACCCGGTGGCACGGGACGAACAGCGCCGCCGCGTTGAACGCGCAGGCGCCCGCCGCGGCCCGCACCGCCGCGGGGCGGCCGGTCTTCTCGGCGTAGCCGGTGTAGGTGACCGGCGCCCCCGCGGGGACGGTCCGCAACACGTCCCACGCCAGCTCCCGGTAGGGGCCGGACCGCTGGCGGACGGGCACGTCGTCGATCACCGACAGGTCGCCGCCGTGGTAGCGCTCGACCGCCTCGCCGACCGTGCCGAGATCGCCCTCGACCACGGTCGCCGGGGCCAGCGAGCGGTGCACCAGGGCGAGCAGCTCGTCGACCGAGGCGGTCCAGCCGGAGGCGAGGACGTGTCCGTCGTCGTCGACGACGGCGGTGAACGGCCCGGCCGGGGTGTCCTGTGTGGACCACGTTGCGGTACTCATGCGCTCCTCCGAGGAGTGGTGGTGGCGGCGGACGTCGCGGCCCGCCAGAGATGGGTGGCGGCGTAGGACCGCCAGGGGGCCCAGGCGTGGGCGCGCGCGGTCAGCGCCGCCTCGTCGCCGGGCAGTCCGAGCGCCTCGGCGCCGCGGCGTACCGCGAGGTCGGAGGCGAGCAGCTCGTCGGGATCGCCCAGGACCCGCATGGCCAGGTAGCCGGCGCTCCACGGACCGATCCCGGGCAGCGCGCACAGCTCGGCGCGCAGCCCGTCCGGGTCGCGCCCGGGGTCGAGGGCGAGGGTGCCGTCGGCGAGTGCGGCACACAGCCCCCGCAGCGACGACGCCCGCCGCGCCGGCCCGGCGATGTCGGCGTCGGCGAGGGTCTCCGGCCCGGGGAACAGCAGGTGCGGCCCGTCGTCGTCGCGCAGCTCGGCGGGCAGCGGCGTCCCGTGCACGGCCGCGAGACGGGCCGCGGCGGTGCGGGCGGCGGCGACCGACACCTGCTGGCCCAGCACCGTCCGCACCGCCGTCTCGGCCGGGTCGACGGTGCCCGCCAGCCGGATCCCGGGCGTCGCGGCGACCAGCGGGGCGAGTGCCTCGTCGGCGCCCAGCACGGCGTCGACGGCGAGCGGGTCGGCGTCGAGGTCGAGCAGCCGGCGCAGCCGGGACACCGCGGGCCCGACGTCCCGCGGGTCGGACGCCCGCAGCGTCGCCACCACGGCCCCGGCCCGCGCGGTCAGGTCCAGCGCGACGACGGCGGGTCCGTGCGGCAGCCGCAGCGTGCGCCGGTAGGTGCCGCCGGTGACGGTCTCGACGCCGTCGACGGCGCGGGCCGCGAGGTGGTCGAGCAGGCCGTGCGGGTCGAACGGGGACCGGTAGGGCAGCCGCAGGACCAGCGCACCCGGCGGGCCGGGCTCACGGGTCCGCGACCGGCGGGCGGCCTCGGCGCGCAGCTGCGAGGGCGGGACGCCGTAGACGGCGCGGACGGTGTCGTTGAACTGGCGGACGCTGCCGAACCCGGCGGCGAACGCGACGTCGGCCAGCCCGAGCGGGGTGGTCTCGACCAGGATGCGGGCGGTGTGCGCGCGCTGCGCGCGGGCCAGGGCCAGCGGCCCGGCGCCCACCTCGGAGGTGAGGATCCGGCCGAGCTGGCGGGGCGAGTAGCCCAGCCGCGACGCGAGCCCGGGGACCCCGTCGCGCTCGACGACGCCGTCGGCGATCAGGCGCATGGCCCGCCCGGCGGCGTCCGCGCGCAGGTTCCACTCCGGCGAGCCGGGGACGGCGTCGGGCAGGCACCGCCGGCAGGCCCGGTAGCCCGCGGTCTGCGCGGCGGCCGCGGTCCGCAGGAACTCGACGTTGCGCGAGCGCGGAGGCGGTACCGGGCAGGACGGGCGGCAGTAGATGCCGGTGGTCCGCACGGCCGTGACGAACTGGCCGTCGAACCGTGCGTCCTTGGCGGCGACGGCGCGGTAACAGGAGTCGTGGTCGAGCAGCACGGCACCGACGATGCCACTCCGCAGCCGCCGTCACTGGCGGGAATCGGTCACCGGTGTCCGGGGTCCGGTCTACGGGCAGAGCGCGCCCGACACCCATCCCTGCTGGCAGGCGAAGCGGACCTCCTCCTCGCGCGAGGCGTCCCGGTCGGGGACCCCCGACGGGCGCTCGCGGGTCCGCTCCGGGGTGGTGCGCGGCGGGTCGGCCGGGGCCGTGGTCGCGACGGGGGCGGGCTCGACCGGCTCGGGGGCCGCCGTCTCCCGCTCCCGGGTGACGCCGCCGGTGTCGTCGCGCACGACGGGTGCGCTCCCGCCCGACGGAGCCGGTGCCGGGGCCGGGACGAGCGGCGGGGGAGCGGGTGCCGGCGGGGCGGGCGCGGCCGGCGGTGCCGGGGGCAACGCGGGCTCCTCCTGGCCGGCCGCGGTCAGCGACACCGCGGACACGGTCCCGGCGGTGGTCAGGACCGCGACCCCCGCGGTCAGCAGGGCGTGCATTCCGGGCAGGCGCACGACGTCCCCCTCGGTCTCGGTCGTCGAAGCTCGGCCCGGACGGATGTGGTGCACGGCCGTCCGGGTGATGGGAGCGGTTCGACGATGGCTGTGCGTCACCTGTGCGTCGTGCGACGGAGTATGCCTTACGCCTAACGGAGCAACGACGGCGACTGACGGTGATCGTCCGCGGTGGGTGTCGTGTCCTGGCACCGGGGCGGGTACGGGATCATGGTCGTCGGCACGGACGAACTGGAGGCGATCATCGCGACCGAGGCCGTCGAGTCCGGCCCCGGGCCCCGTCGCGCCGGGCGGGCGACCGCGGCCCGCACCCGCATCGTCGGGTGGGTCCTGCTGCTCGTGCTGGCCTCGCTGGGCGTCGTCACGCTGCTGACCTGGATGCTGCTGATCGACGAGACCGACCGCCGGATCGACGGCGCGCTGAACTCCGAGATCGCCGAGTTCGCCCGCGTCACCGAGACCGGCGTCAACCCGACGACCGGCCAGCCGTACTCCTCGGTCGACGAGATCCTGCGGTCGGTGATCGCCGCCAACGTGGCACGGCCGAACGAGAAGTTCCTCGGCTACCTCGACGGGCGCTTCCGCTGGGAGTCCCGGCGGACCAGCCCGCGGGTGCTGCTGCGCGAGGACCCGGCGTTCGCCGCGCTGGTCGCCGACGTCCGCCGTCCCACCCGCGGCTCCTACCTCAGCTCGGCGGGCGAGGTGCGCTGGTCGGCGCTGCCGGTCGGGCTCGCCGGCGACCCGCAGCGCGGCGTCATCGTGATCGGCTACTTCACCGAGCGCGAGCACGACTTCGCCCACGAGGCCGCGCGGCTGATGGGGCTGGTCGGCTTCGGCACGGCGCTGCTGTCCGCGGTCGGGGCGTGGCTGGTGGCCGGGCGCATCCTGCGGCCGCTGCGCGACGTCGCCGCGACCGCCCGCACCATCACCGGGCGGGACCTGTCGCGCCGGGTGCCGCAGCGCGCCCGGGCCCGCGACGAGATCGCCGAGCTGGCCACCACGCTGAACGCGATGCTCGACCGGGTGCAGAGCGGGATGGTGTCCCAGCGGCGGTTCGTCGACGACGCCGGGCACGAGCTGCGCACCCCGATCACCATCGTCCGGGGGCACCTCGGGGTGCTCGACCCGCGCGACCCCGACGACGTCGCCGAGACCGTCGCCCTGGTCGACGACGAGCTGGAGCGCATGAACCGGCTGGTGTCGGAGATGCTCGCGCTGACCCGGGCCGAGCAGCCGTCGCTGCTGCGGACCGAGACCGTCGACGTCGGCGTGCTGACCCGGGAGCTGTTCGAGAAGCTGACCGGCCTCGCCGACCGGGACTGGCGGCTGGAGTCGGTGGCCGCGGTGTGGTGCCGGATGGACCCGCAGCGGATCACCCAGGCGGTCGTCGCGCTGGCCGACAACGCGACCCGGTTCACCGGCGACGGCGACCGGATCGCGCTCGGCTCGGAGGCGGTCGACGGGCGGGTGCGGATCTGGGTGGCCGACTCCGGACCGGGCGTCGCACCCCAGGACCGGCACCGGGTGTTCCGGCGCTTCGCGCGCGGCGACGACGCGCCCCGCTCCGACGGCGCCGGTCTCGGGCTGTCCATCGTCGAGGCCATCGCGACGACGCACGGCGGCCGCGTGCTGCTCGAGAGCACACCCGGGCACGGGGCGACCTTCACGCTGGACCTGCCGAGGAGCGAGACGTGAGCAGCCGGATCCTGGTGGCCGAGGACGAGCCGCGCATCGCGTCGTTCGTGAAGAAGGGCCTGGTCGGGGCCGGGTTCGAGGTCACGGTCGTCGCCGACGGGGCCGGTGTGCACGACCACGCCGTGACCGGTGGGTTCGACCTGCTGGTGCTCGACATCGGGCTGCCCGGGATGGACGGCTTCGAGGTCCTGCGCCGGCTGCGGGCGGCGGGCAGCGCCGTCCCGGTGATCATCCTGACCGCGCGCGACAGCGTGCACGACACCGTCGCCGGGCTGACCGGCGGCGCCGACGACTACATGGCCAAGCCGTTCCGGTTCGAGGAGCTGGTGGCCCGGATCCGGCTGCGGCTGGAGCGCGCCCGCCCCGTCCCGGACCCGGACGTGCTGACCTTCCACGGGCTCGAGCTCGACCCCCGTACCCGGCACGTGAGTGTGCACGGCCGGACCGTCGAGCTGTCGGCGCGCGAGTGCGCGCTGGCCGAGACGTTCCTGCGTCACCCGGGCCAGGTGCTGTCCCGCGACCAGCTGCTCCGGCTGGTGTGGGGGCCCGCCGAGTCGGGGGCGTCGTCCAACGTCGTGGACGTCTACGTCCGCTACCTGCGCCGCAAGCTCGGCGCCGGCTGGATCGCGACCGTGCGCGGCGCGGGCTACCGGCTCGAACCGGGCTGAACGGACCCGACTACCCTGGTCGTCCGTGTCCCTCACCCTCGGCATCGTCGGCCTGCCCAACGTCGGCAAGTCGACCCTGTTCAACGCGCTGACCCGCAACGACGTGCTCGCCGCGAACTACCCGTTCGCGACGATCGAGCCCAACGTCGGCGTCGTCCCGCTCCCCGACGCGCGCCTGGGGAAGCTGGCCGAGATCTTCTCGTCGGAGAAGATCATCCCGGCGTCGGTGTCCTTCGTCGACATCGCCGGCATCGTCAAGGGCGCGTCCGAGGGCGCGGGCCTGGGCAACAAGTTCCTCGCGAACATCCGTGAGTCCGACGCGATCTGCCAGGTCGTGCGCGTCTTCGACGACCCGGACGTGGTGCACGTCGACGGCCGCATCGACGCCGCGAGCGACATCGAGACGATCGCGACCGAGCTGGTCCTGGCCGACCTGCAGACGCTGGAGAAGGCGATCCCGCGGCTGGAGAAGGAGGCCCGCACGCAGAAGGACCGCAAGCCGGTCCTGGACGCCGCGCACGCCGCCGTCGCGATCCTCAACGAGGGCCGGACGCTGTTCCAGGCGAAGGCCGACACCGAGCTGCTGCGCGAGCTGACCCTGCTCACCACGAAGCCGTTCCTCTACGTCTTCAACGCCGACGAGGCCGTCCTCACCGACGACGCCCGGCGCAAGGAGCTCACCGAGCTCGTCGCCCCCGCCCAGGCGGTGTTCCTCGACGCCAAGGTCGAGGCCGAGCTGCTGGAGCTCGACGACGAGTCCGCCGCCGAGCTCCTGGAGTCGATCGGGCAGGACGAGCCGGGCCTGGCCCAGCTGGCCCGCGCCGGGTTCTCCACCCTCGGGCTGCAGACCTACCTGACCGCCGGGCCCAAGGAGTCGCGGGCCTGGACGATCCCGCAGGGCGCCACCGCGCCGCAGGCGGCCGGGGTCATCCACACCGACTTCGAGCGGGGCTTCATCAAGGCCGAGATCGTCTCGTTCGACGACCTGGTCGCCGCGGGGTCGATGAACGCCGCGAAGGCCGCGGGCAAGGTGCGGATGGAGGGGAAGGACTACGTCATGCACGACGGCGACGTGGTCGAGTTCCGCTTCAACGTCTGAGCCACGGCGGTCCCGCCCGTCGTCCCTCATCAGAAGGGGTGACGATCCGGCGTACACGCTGACCGTCGTCGCGCCACCCACGACACTGTGGGCCGGCCCCGGGGGGCGGGGCCGGCGTGACCGGGGCGGGGGAACGACGATGGGCATGGGCCGCTTCGCCGTGGCGGCCGTCGTCGCCGCCGTCTTCGCCACCAGCGCGTGCGCCGCCGCGTCGGGCGCCGAGCGGGCCACCACTCCGGCACCCGCGGCCGTCTCGGTGTCCGCGCCGTTCGCACCCGCCGCCGGGGTGCTGCCCCGGGCCGGGGTGGGCTCGTCCGTGCCGGTTGCGGCGGTGGACGGCGCGATCGTCGCGGCCCGCCGGGCGATGGACCGGGCCGCGGCCGCCGAGGTGCGGGCGGCGGAGGAGAGCCGGGCGAGGGCGTCCGGCGACGACTGCGCGGCACGGGCGATGGCGGCCGGCCGGTTCGACCCGTCGTGCTCGGCCTACCAGGGGTACCTCGACCCGGGCACGTCCGCGGGCCGGGCGCCGACCAGCGGCGAGACCCAGATGCAGTACCTGTGCGAGCGGGGCCTGGCGCCCCGGGGCGACTGCTGACCCGTCGCGGCACGGACGGCGCCGGTCGCCCGCGGCTACCCTGGCGGAACGTGAACCTCCTCCAGCGCATGGCCCGGGTCGTCAACACCGTCGTCACGCCGCTCGCGCGCTCCGGCCGCCTCGGCGCGATGACGGAGATCAGCTACGCCGGCCGCCGCTCCGGCACCGAGTTCCGGCTCCCCGTGGCCTTCCGGCCCGAGGGCGACGGCGGCGTCATCCGCGTCGAGCTGCCGGACCGCAAGAACTGGTGGCGCAACTTCACCGGCGAGGGCGCGCCGCTGCGGGTCCGGGTCGACGGTGCGGAACGGCCGGGCCACGGTGTGGCGGTGCGGGACGGACGGCAGGTCCGGGTGGACGTCCGGTTCGACGGGGCCCACTGACGGTCGATCTTCCGACAGGCTGTCTCATATCGCGACGCCGGAGTGTGTCCCACGCCACTACCGTCGGATCATCCGTGACGATCACCCGGGGTCCGGGCTCGTGACGGTTCCGCGCCCGACCCGGTGACGCGGCCCGACCGACACGGGGGAAGCCACATGGCCGAGCAGGTCCACCGGTTGATCTACCGCAGCCACAGCACCGTGCCCCGCGACCGCCGCGACGAGGTCCTCGCCGAGATCTTCGACGTGGCCCGGTCGAAGAACAAGAAGGCCGGTGTCACCGGGGCGCTGCTGATCTCCGACAACTGGTTCGTCCAGACCCTGGAGGGCGACGAGGCCGTGGTCACCCGGCTGTTCGAGACGATCAGGGAGGACGACCGGCACACCGATGTGGCGGTCGTCGAGTCGACGACGGCGGAGTCGCGGGTGTTCTCCCGCTGGTCGATGGCCCGCATCTCCCCGATCGGGCGCTCGGACATCCCGCTGCACGACGTCGACGGCCGCATCCGGCCCGCCGCGCCGGACCGGCCCGGGCGGGAGCAGCAGGACCTGCTCACGCGGATGCGGAACACCATCGGCGCGGACTCGGTCTGACCCGGCTCACCGCAGCGGGATGTCGACACCCCGCTCGGACTCGGGGCGCGGACCGTGGATCCGCCGCTCCGCCTCGGTGATCGGGACGTCGTTGATGCTGGCCTCGCGCCGCCGCATGAGTCCCAGCTCGTCGAACTCCCACAGCTCGTTGCCGTAGCTGCGCCACCACCGGCCGTCGGCGTCGCGGGACTCGTACTGGAACCGGACGGCGATGCGGTTGTCGTCGAACGCCCAGAGGCTCTTGCGCAGCGCGTAGTCCTGCTCGCGCTGCCACTTCGCCGTCAGCAGCTCGACGATCTCCTGCCGGCCGGTGGCGAAGGTGTCGCGGTTGCGCCACACCGAGTCCGGTGTGTACGCGCCCGCGACGCGCTCCGGGTCCCGGGTGTTCCAGGCGTCCTCGGCGGCCTGCACCTTCTGGCGCGCGGTCTCCGCGGTGAACGGCGGGTAGGGCGGACGGCCTTCGGCCACGGCTGCCTCCTCGGTCAGTCGAGAACGAGCGTTCTCGATCTGCTCCGGTAACGTAGGGAACGATCGTTCTCGATGTCAAGGAGGTCATCGGTGCCCGCGGCCATCACCGAGGAACAGGCCCGTCTCGACCGGGACGGCCTGCTGGACGCAGCGGAGCTGCTGTTCTACGAGCGCGGCATCCGGGCCGTCGGGATGGACCAGGTCAGGTCGGCGTCGGGGCTCCCGCTCAAGCGGATCTACCGCGACTTCGCGACGAAGGAGGACCTCGTCGTCGCGGTGCTCCGCCGGCGCGACGAGCGCTGGCGGGGCGACCTGGCGGCGTACGTGACCCGGGTCGGGGACCCGCGGCGTCGGCTGCTCGCCGTCTTCGACTGGCTGGGGGAGTGGTTCGCCCGGCCCGGGTTCCGCGGCTGCGCGTGGATCAACGCCTACGGCGAGCTCGGCAGCACCTCGGAGCCGGTGCTGCGCGAGGTGCGCAGCCACAAGGAGCTGTTCCACCGGCAGCTCGGGGAGTGGGCGTCGGCGGCCGGGGTGGACCCCGTCGAGCCGGTCTGCCTGCTCGCCGAGGGGGCGATGGTGACCGCGGCGATCGGCGGGAGCCCGGATCCGGCGCGGCAGGCGCGGGCGGCGGTGGCGGCGCTGCTGCCCTGACCGGCGGTCACTGCGACCAGGCCGCCGTCATCACCGTGGACAGCGGCTCCAGCTCCGCGACCAGCTCGTCGAGCTCCGCGTCGGACAGGGCCGCGTACGGCGGCGCGGCGAGCTCGTCGGTCAGCGCCTCGACGCGTGCCTTGACCTCCCGGCCCGCGTCGGTGAGCCACCCGTCGTCGTCGACCAGGCCGCGGCGCCGCAGCCCGGCCATGACCTCGGCCAGCCGGGCCGCCGGCAGGTGGTGCACCCGCCCGAACGTCTCCGGCGGGTGGATGCCCATGTCCAGCGCGGACAGCAGGTGGGCCTCGGTGCCACCGACCCGCTCGGTGAGCAGGGCGGTGACGTGCCCGTCGCCGCGGTGCTCGCGCAGCGTCGTCGCGGACTGCCACAGCCGGGTCAGCGGGTCGCCGGGGACCTCCAGGGTGCGCATGCCCGCGTACATCACCCGGCCCTCGGTGGGGGCGCTCGTCGCGGCGGTGGTGAGCAGGTCGGCGGCCCGGGCCACGCCGGGCGAGCCGGACAGCTCGGCGCCGAGGATCCGGCGCAGCGCCGCGACGCTGCCCCGTCGCCACGCGGCGAAGGACTCCTCCGGCGGGACCGTCGCCCAGGCGCTCGGGATGTGCCGGGCGGCCTCGCCGTCGGCGAAGCTGTAGAACGCCGCGTGCACGACCTCGGCCGGGACCCGGCCCAGCGGCGCGGCCCGGCTCGCGAAGTAGCCGTCCCAGTAGGTGCGGTGGCCGAGCGCGGCCAGCTCCTCGTTCGGCTCGTCGGCGAGGTAGGTGGCCAGGCAGATCGGCTCGGTCAGCCCGAACATGCGGCGTGCGGTGTGTGCGGAGGACATGACCGGTACGACCGGGCGGGCGTCCGGAACTGATCGGTCACCCGGGCCGGGTGGTGAACACCGGCCAGCCGATCTCGGTGCGCCACGCGGCGGCGTCGCCGGTGTCGCGGGGCCCGACGAGGTAGGTCTCGTGCACCGGCCCGTCGACGCGCAGCGCGTGCTCGGTCAGGTGGGCGCCCAGGGTGCCGTAGGTGACGTCGATGTCGTCGTGCGCGCCGTGGTGCACGGTCAGCGCGAGCTCCCGGGCGGGCAGCTCCAGCGGCGCCACACGGCCCGCGCGCACGGGCCGGTCGGTCGGGACGAACACCGTCATCCGTCCGGCGCCGTGGGTGAACAGCGCGTTGTCGTAGTGCCCGCCGGGCGGGCCGGCCGGACGGGCGCCCGCGGCGGCGACGGCCGCGTCGATCTCGGCCATCGCCGCGGCGTACCAGCGGAGCACGTCGTCGCCGTCGACGTGGCCGGTGACGGCGGTGACGGTGCGGGCCGGCTCGTCGCGGAACACCACCTCGGGGCGCGGCGCGGGCGCGAGCAGGCGCTGCAGGGACCCGACGGCCTCGGTGGTGGCGGCCAGGCGCCGCTCCAGCCGGGCGAGGTGCTCGGTGAGCAGCGCGGCCCGCCGGTCGACGTCGGCGCCCAGCAGCGCGACGATGTCGCGGACCGGCATGTCGAGGTCCCGGAAGCGGCGGACGACCTGGGCCCGGGGGATCTGCGCCGCCGCGTAGTAGCGGTAGCCGGTGTGCCGGTCGACGTGCTCGGGTTCGAGCAGGCCCACGTCGTGGTAGTGGCGCAGGGTCTTCACGCTCAGGTGGGTCACGGTGGCGAACTCGCCGATCGAGAGCAACGCGGTCACGGTCACGGAGTCTGGACCCTCCGGCAGGGGGAGACGCCACGGTCGGGCCATGACCGAACGGAACGAGGACCTCGACGGGCGTCGCGTGGTCGTGACCGGGGCGACCGGCGCGACCGGGGGCGCGGTGCTGACCCGGCTCCGCGACGCCGGGGCGGCCGTGCTCGGGGTCGCCCGCAGACCGACCGACCCCGCCGACACGGTGGCGGCCGACCTCACCGACCCGGGCGGGGCCGCGCGGGTCGCGGCCGAGGTGGCGCGGCGGTGGGGCCGGGCCGACGGCGTCGTCCACGTCGTCGGCGGGTCGCACGCCGCCCCCGGCGGCTTCGCCGCGCTCGACGACACCACCTGGTACGACGAGCTGGAGCTCAACCTGCTGACCGCGGTGCGGCTCGACCGCGCGCTGGTCCCGGCGATGGTCGCGGCGGGCCGGGGCGCGGTGGTGCACGTCGCCTCGATCCAGCGGGAGATGCCGCTGCCCGACGCCACGCTCGGCTACGCGGCGGCGAAGGCCGCGCTCACCGTCTACAGCAAGGGCCTGGCCACCGAGGTCGGCCCGCACGGGGTCCGGGTCAACACCGTCTCGCCCGGCTTCATCGCCACGCCGGCCGCCGACGCGCTGGTCACCCGGCTCGCCGAGGGTCTCGACGGCGACCGCGACGCCGCGCTGGGCCGGCTCATGGACTCGCTCGGCGGCATCCCGCTCGGCCGTCCGGCCCGCCCGGACGAGGTCGCCGAGCTCGTCGCGTTCCTGGTGGGCGACCGCGCGTCGGCGATCACCGGGGCCGACCACCGCATCGACGGCGGCACCGTCCGCACCGTCTGACACTGCACACACCCAGGAGGAACCGATGGACACCACCGCACTCGTCGACCGCTACTTCGCCCGGGCCGCCGCCCCCGACCTCGACGCCTACACCGCGCTGTTCACCCCGGACGCCGTCGCCGAGGACGAGGGACACACCTACCGGGGCACCGCGGCCTTGCGGGCCTGGCGGGCCGACGTGCCGCCGGTGACCTGCACCGTCGTCGACGTCGCGCCGGCCGGCGGGGCGACCCGGGCGACGGCCGACGTCGCCGGGGACTTCCCGGGCAGCCCGGTCCGGCTGGCGTTCGACCTCACCTTCCGCGGTGAGCTGATCGCGCACCTGGCGATCCACCCGGTGGGGTGACGGCGAGGGTCCAGCCGTCGACGTCGCAGCGGCCGCCGGAGCCCTCGCCCGCGGCGACGACGGTCCCGTCGGCCCGCAGTCCGAGCGTGTGCGCCGACCCGGCGGCGACGGCCACCACGTCCCGCCAGGTCCCGACGGCGCACTGCCCGAGGTCGTCGTCCCCGGCGGCGAGGACCGTCCCGTCCGCGCGCAGCCCCACCGTGTGACCGCTGCCGGCGGACACCGCGACGACGTCGTGCCATCCCGCGACGTCGCCGCCGCCCCGCCCGGTCGTCACGACCGTGCCGTCGGCCCGCAGCCCCACGGTGTGCAGGTACCCGGCGGACACCACGACCAGGTCGTGCCATCCGCCGACCGCGCACTGGCCGTACCGGTCGTTGCCGGTCGCGACCGCGGTGCCGTCGTCGCACAGCCCGACGGAGTGCCAGTCGCCGCAGCTCAGGGCCCGGATCCCGCGCCAGCCGGCCACCGCGCACGCACCCTCGGCGGCGCGGCCCGCGGCGAGCACGGTGCCGTCGGCGCGCAGACCCAGCGTGCGGCGCCACCCCGCGGCGACCGCGACGACCCCGCGCCAGCCGGCGACGGCGCACTCGCCGTCGTCGTCGCGGCCGGTGGCCAGGACCGTGCCGTCGGCGCGCAGCCCGACGGTGTGCGCGCGGCCGGTGTTGCGCGCGGTGTGGACGTTCCCCACCGCGACGGCGACGACGCCGGTCCAGCCGTCGACGGCGCACTCACCGGCGCGGCCGTCCCCGACCGCGACGACGGTCCCGTCGGCCCGCAGCCCGGCCGAGTGCCGCCGGCCCGCGGCGAGGACGCCCATGCCGCCATGATGCACGGCCGGCTCAGCCCAGCCGGCCGTGCACGGCGTCGTCGTCGACGGTCACGTCCGCCCCCAGCCCGCGCAGCACCGCGACCGCCGCGGTGTTGCCCGGGGTCGTCTCCGCGACGACCGGGCCGTCGGCGCGTGCCACGAGCATCCGCAGCACCGCCCCGCCGACCCCGCGGCCCCGCCACGGCCGGGCCAGCCAGAGCCCGGCCTCCTCGCCGTCCTCGACCGGTTCCAGCCGCGCCGCCCCGGCCACCTCCCCGTCGACGACGACGGCCCAGGTCCGCTCCACCGGCACCTCCGCCGCGACCGACCGCTCCCGGTGGAACGCGACGAACGCCGCGCGTCGCCGCGTCGTCCACCCGGGCGGACCGGGCACCGGCGGCATCACCTCGAGCGGGTCCGCCCCGGCGGCCGCCGTGTCGCACAGCGCCGCCAGCAGGGGCTCGTCGAGGCGCCTCAGTCCGATGTGCACCCGCCCAGGATCGCGGTCACCCGTCCGGTGCGACACCGGGTTTCCGGCCTGCGACGGGCCGGAGGCGCTGCCACCCTCACCGACCATGACCGTCGCGGGCGAGGCGTCCTCCGACACCCGGGTGTCGGTGCGGCGCGTCTTCCAGCTGTGTTTCGACGTGTTCGTCGCGTCGCTGGTGCTGTCCCTGCTGTGGTGGCTGATCACCTGGCTGCTGCCGGCGGGCCGGTTCCGGTACGAGGGCGAGGCCACCATGGTGCAGCTGCCCCACCTGGTGGCCGACGCCGGCGGCTGGTACTCGGTGGTCGCGGTCCTCGCGGCGCCGCTCGCGCTGTTCCTGGTGTTCGTCCTCGTCCCGGTGCGGACCGGCCGGACGCCGATGATGGCGCTGTTCGGGCTGCGGATCCGGCGCGCCGACGGCGGCCCGGTCTCGGGTGCGCAGCACCTCGTGCGCGCGCTGCTGCTGGTCCTCGACACCGCGTTCGGCGGGCTGCTGGGCCTCGTCGTGATGCTCTGCTCGCGGCGCCGGCAGCGGATCGGGGACCACCTGGCGGGCACCGTCGTCGTCCGTGCGGCGTCCGGGTGACCCCTCCCGAGGAGTGATCTGCACCGACAGCGTTACTCCGGACGGACCACGTCGTTGACCATCGTGAGGGACCGCGCCGGCGTGCGACAGCCTGGTGCGAAGTGCTGTCCAGTCCCGTGCCGTGCCGCCGTTCGGCGATCGATACACACCCGACGGCCGCACCCCGCGCGACGAACGGTCGAGTCCGGTCGCGCCGTACGGCCCATTCCCGCAGGTGGTCGCGGGTGTCGAGGGGCTACCGGGTGGGTCCGGTGGTGACTCCGGGAGCTAGAGACGCCCGTTCTGCCCCGTCGTTGCGCGGCTGTGATCCATCCCACTTCCCGGGGCCTTTCTGTAACGATCGGCGAGCTGTCGATCTTCTACGGAGAGTAGCTAAACGACACCTGACGGATAGCACTGTGTGTAGTTGATCAGCGGCGAACGGTCGGTCCGGGCGCACAGAAACAGGCATAACGCCGCTCGAACGAGGGGGTGCTCTCGCTTCGGTGATCGGCGTCCGTACGTTCTGCGGCACCGGCCAGTGACGGAGTGTCAGTGCGACGGCCGGATCACATCGCCACAGAAGGAGTGCCATGAACGCCCCCGAGACGACCCCCGCCCGTCGTAACGCCCGGCGGATCGCCACCGCCGGCGTCCTGTCCGTCCCGCTGGTCCTGGGCTCGGCCGGAATGGCCTTCGCCGGTGACTACGGCGACGGCGGCAAGCACCACGACAAGGGCCGCGACTGCGCGCCGTCGTCCGCCTCGCAGAAGGGTGGCCTGCTCGGCCTCGACGCGGCCGTCGACCCGCAGCTGAACATCGGCGGCATCCTGAACCAGGGTGCGGTCTCCCAGCACACCACCAAGCTCGACCGGTCCAACTCCGGCATCGTGCAGAGCGGCTGCGGCGCGGGCGACGCCGTGCAGGTCGACGACCTGGTCGGGCTGGGCCTGGACGTCAGCCCGTCGGCCAACATCGGCGGCATCCTGAACTCCGGCCCGGTGCAGCAGTCGACCACCACCGTCGACGACTCCAACAGCGGGATCCTGCAGTCCGGCGGCAAGCACGGCGGTGGCGGGCACGCCTCGCAGCGCGGCGGCCTGATCGACGTCGCGGCCACCGTCAACCCGTCGATCAACATCGGCGGCCTGCTGTCCAGCGGCCCGGTGTCGCAGTCCACCACCACGGTCGACCAGAGCAACTCCGGCATCGTCCAGGGCTGAGCTCCGCGGGACACCCGCGAGGCGCGTACCGCCCGGGCCGCTTGACCCGGCCCGGGCGGTACGGCCGACCGGTCCCTCCGAGCGGAGCTCAGAAGTCCCGGCGGACCAGCATCCGCCACGCCCACCCGGCCGCGACGTCGGGTGGGGGCAGCGGGTCGCGTTCCAGCCAGCTGGCCGCGACCCCGAGCAGTGTCCAGGTCAGGCCGGCGGCGAACACGTCCAGCGGCATGCCGAACGCGTCCTCGGAGATCCCCAGCCGCACCGTCGTGTCGGCGACGACCGACTGCATCCGCCGGCGCATCCCGGCCGCGGCGTCCGGCGCCGCGGCACCGCCGAGCGCCTGCCGGTACAACGGGGCGTGCTCGGCCAGATGGATGAACCAGCGCAGCAGCGCCGCGGGCGGCTCGGGCCCGATGTCGTCCATCGACAGGTCCGAAAGGTCCGCCCCGGCGTCCGCCGCCCGGTTGGCGAGCGCGTCGGCCAGCAGCATCTCCTTGTCGGTGTAGTGCTGGTAGAAGCTGCTGCGGTTCACCGACGCGTGCTCCGCGACGTCGGCGATCGTGATCGACTCGAGGGTGCGCTCCCTGGCCAGCGCGAGCAGCGCGTCCTGGAGACGTCGTCGCGTGCGCACCGCCCGGGGATCCACGCTCACCATTCTGCCGAACGGGTGACACCCGGTTGCGGCGGCCCACCGCGTCGCCGTCCGGTCAGGACGTCCGGTTGCACGGCGGCCCCCACATGCCGGCCCGCCGGTCCTGCGCGATGCGCTGCCCGGCCTCGAAGCCCGGCCGGTAGCGGCCCTGCCCCGGTCCCACCCAGCCCGCGACGAGCGCCGCGTCGGTGTAGGACTGCTGCGTCCCGACCACGAGGTACGCGGGCCACGTCGGGGCGTCCGCCGCCGGAGCGGGCAGCGTCGGGTCCGGCACCAGCGTGACCTCCTGGCCGTCGAGGAACCCCTGGGCGAACCGCTGCGCGTCGGCCCGCGCGCACGGCGGCGTCGACGCGGTGTCCACGCCGATCACCGACACCGTCACCGGACGGCCCCCGACGTCCACCACGACCGTCGCCGGGTCCACGACCCGCTGCACCCGCCCGTACAGCGTCGGGGGGCCGGTGAGCGGGCCGAGCGCGGCCGCCGCCCCCTGCTCGCCGGCCACGGCCGGCTCGTCGGTCATCCGGCCGATCGTCAGCCCCCCGACGACCCCGAGGACGACCAGCGCCAGCACGGTCAGCATCGCGATCGTGCGGCGTCGGCCGGAGGACCAGGCGGACAGGCGCGTCCGGGCGCGGTGGCGCGGTTCGGGCAGCATGACTGGAGTTCGTACCGAATCGGGCGTCCGGTTGCCTCTCGGGCGGGATCAGGGACATCCGGCCGCGGTCCAGGCCGCGGAACAGCCGGTGCCCGCGGAGGCGGGCCCGGCGATCCCGGTCCCGAACAGGGCGAGCGCGAGGACGGCGCCGGCCAGCAGCAGACGGGGTCCGGTGGGACGGGTGCGGCGGCGCGGCGCGGTCATGCCGGTCCTCTCGCCGGACAGCGGGCCGATGTTGCGCCGTCCGGACCAACCTCATCAGGATTGTCGATCGCCGGACACGCGGCGGGACCGCTCCGGCGCGCTGCTAGGTTCGGCGCCTCCGTCCGTCCGGGAGGCCATGCGTGATCACCGTCCGGGAGCTGGGGCCCGACGACTGGGAGACCTGGCGCGACCTGCGCCTCGCCGCCCTGGCCGAGGCACCCGACGCGTTCCACAGCCGGCTCACCGACTGGCTCGGCGCGGGGGAGCAGGAGTGGCGCGACCGGTTGGCCGCGCCCGGCCGGTACCTGGTGGTCGAGGTCGGCGGCCGCCCCGCCGGGCAGGTCGTGGCCGTCCCGCCGGACGGCGACGGCGTCGCCGACCTCATCGCCCTGTGGGTCGCCCCGCACGCGCGCGGGGGCGACGCCGCGACCGCGCTCGTCGACGCGGTCCTCGACCGCGCCGCCGGGTGGGGCGCGCGGACGCTGGCACTGCACGTGGTGATCGGCAACGACCGCGCCGCGGCCTTCTACCGGCGGCTCGGGTTCGTCGACCGGGGCGTCGTCGAGCGGCCCGACGGCATCAGCGAGACCCGGATGGACCGGCCCGTCGGCCGTCCGGCCCCGCGGTGCTGACCGTCCGGCCCGCGGCACCCTCCGACGACCCCGGGCTGACCCGGATCGACGCCCTGACCTGGACCGCGGAGGTCAGCCCGGCCCAGCCGCGGCCCGAACCGTTCCTCGACCGGACCCCGGTCGGGGACGTGCTCGTCGCCGACGACGACGGCGCCGTGGCCGGGTACGTGATCGTCGGGGCCGCTCCGCCCGCGATCCCGGCGCACGACCACGTCCGCTACATCGGGGGTCTGGCGGTGCACCCCGGGCACACCGGCCGCGGCGTCGGCCGCGCGCTGGTCGACGCCGCGGTGGCCCGCGCCCGCGACAGCGGCGGCAGCAAGGTCACGCTGCGGGTCCTCGGCCCGAACACCCGGGCCCGGGAGCTGTACCGCCGCTGCGGCTTCGTCGAGGAGGGCGTGCTGCGCGCCGAGTTCGTGGTCGACGGGGTCGCCGTCGACGACGTCCTGATGGCCAGGCACCTCGCTCCGCCGGGCGGCTGAGCTGCGGCGACGCGGAACTGTCGGGGGTCGGTCGTAGCGTCGCCGCCATGACCACCGCCCCGCCGTCGCCCCCGGCCTCGCCACCCGTCCCGGCCCGGGTGGCGGCCGCGCTGCGCGCCTCCTGGAGCCGCGACACGTGCGACGTCGCGGACGTCACCGACTGGACCCCGGACCGTCCGTCGCGGGGCCAGTGCGGGGCGACGGCCCTGGTCCTGCACGACCTGTTCGGCGGTGACCTGCTGCTGGCCGAGGTGTGGCACGCCGACGGCCGGCTGCAGGGCTACCACTGGTGGAACCGGCTGCCCGGCGGCGCCGAGGTGGACCTCACCCGGGACCAGTTCGGCCCGGGGGAGACGGTCCACCCGCCCCGGGTGGTCGTGCGCCCGGAGGGCCCGCCGCGGCGCTGCCGCGCGCAGTACGAGCTGCTGCGCCGCAGGGTCCTCGACCGGCTGGACGGCCCGGGGTGAGCGGCCCGGGCTCAGCGGCGGCCGCGGCGCACGGCGTCGGCGAGCGTGCCCAGCAGCTCGTCGGTGGTGCCCCAGGACATGCAGGCGTCGGTCACCGAGCGGCCGCGGACCATGTCCGGGCCCAGCTCCTGGCGTCCCGCCTCCAGGAAGCTCTCCATCATCAGCCCGGTGACGGCGCGCTCGCCGCCCGCGATCCGCTCGGCCAGCTCCGCGACGACGCCGGCCTGCCGCACGTGGTCCTTGCCGCTGTTGCCGTGGCTGGCGTCGACGACGACCCGCTCCGGCAGGCCCGCCGCACGCAGCCCGTCGACGGTCGCGGTGATGTCGGCGGCCGAGTAGTTCGGGGTGGCCCCGCCGCGCAGGATGACGTGGGTGTCCGGGTTGCCGGTGGTGGTGACCAGGCCGGCGAGCCCGTCGGCGTTCACCCCCATGAACACGTGCGACGCCGCGGCCGCGCGCATCCCGTCGATCGCGGCGCGGATGTCGCCGTCGGTGGCGTTCTTGATCCCGACCGGCATCGACAGGCCGCTGACCAGCTGGCGGTGCACCTGGCTCTCCGCGGTGCGGGCGCCGATCGAGCCCCAGGTGACCACGTCGGCGATGTACTGCGGGGTGATCGGGTCGAGAAACTCGCAGCCGACCGGCAGCCCGAGCGCGGAGATGTCGAGCAGCAGCTTGCGCGCGGTGCGCAGCCCGCGGTTCACGTCGAAGGTGCCGTCCAGGCCCGGGTCGTTGATCAGGCCCTTCCAGCCGACGGTCGTGCGCGGCTTCTCGAAGTAGGTGCGCATGACCACGCACAGCTCGCCGGACAGCTCCTCGGCACGGGCGGCGAGGCGGTGGGCGTAGTCCAGGGCGGCGTCCGGGTCGTGCACCGAGCACGGCCCGACGACGACGAGCAGCCGGTCGTCGTCGCCGTCGAGGACGTCGGTGACCGCGGCGCGGCCGCGGGTGACGGTCTCGGCGACCCGGGGGTCGCAGGGCAGGTCGTGCCGCAGCAGCGCGGGCGAGATCAGCGGGCTGATCCGCTCGATGCGGCGGTCGTCGGTCGGGGCGACCTGCAGGGGGGTGGTGCTCGCACTCATCGGAGACGGTGGTCCTTACCCGGCGGACCGCCCCGGATCACCTCGACCGAGCCGGTCTGGAATGCCGGCTCGAGGGGATGGAGGTCAGCGCGCTACGGCACCTGCCAGCCCATCCCGGGCCGGCCGGCGAAACCAGTAGTACGCGTTCAGCACGCGGCGACCGTACCCCACGCCGACGGCAGGCGTGGTACCACCGGCACATGCGGATCGCCCTCGCCCAGATCGTGTCCACCCCGGATCCCGAGGAGAACCTCGCCGAGGTGGAGCGCCGCACCCGCGCGGCCGCCGACGCCGGTGCGCAGCTCGTGCTGTTCCCCGAGGCCACCATGTGCTGTTTCGGGGTCGCGCTCGGCCCGGTCGCGCAGCCGCTGGACGGACCGTGGGCGACGCGGGTCCGTGAGGTCGCCGCGGCGGCCGGGGCCACCGTCGTCGCGGGGATGTTCACCCCGTCCGGGGACGGCCGGGTCCGCAACACGCTGCTCGCCACCGGCGGCGGTGTCGACACCCACTACGACAAGATCCACATGTTCGACGCCTTCGGCTTCGCCGAGTCCGACACCGTCGAGCCCGGCACCGAGCCGGTCGTGGTCGGGGTGGGCGGCGACGAGCCGGTCACGGTCGGCCTGTCCACCTGCTACGACGTACGCTTCCCCGGCCTGTACCAGCGCCTCGCCGACGACGGCGCCACCGTGCTGCTGGTCCCCGCCTCCTGGGGCGCGGGCCCGGGCAAGCGCGAGCAGTGGGAGCTGCTGGTGCGGGCCCGTGCGCTGGACACGGGCTCGTTCGTCGTCGCGTGCGACCAGGCCGACCCGACGACGGTCGGCCGCGAGCACGGCAAGGCGCCGACCGGGATCGGCTACAGCCTGGTCGCCGGCCCGCGCGGCGAGGTCGTCGACGCACTCGGCGCCGAGCCGGGGCTGCTCGTGGTCGACGTGGACCCGGCGGCGGCCACGACCGTGCGCGAGCAGATCCCGGTGCTGGCCAACCGGCGGTTCTGAGCCGCGTCCGGCCGTGACCGGTGCGGCGGCCGCCCGGGGCGGCTCAGCCGCCCGCGGTGCTGAGGCGGTCGGAGATCTGCGCGGCGAGGTCGACGTCCTTCGCGGTCAGTCCGCCCTCGGAGTGCGTGGACAGCCGGAACGTCAGCGTGGCGTAGCGGATGTCGATGTCCGGGTGGTGGTCGGCGGCCTCGGCGTCCTCGGCGACCCGGTCCACCACCGCGATCGCGGCCTCGAAGTCGGGCAGGGTGGCGGTGCGGACGATGGAGTCGCCGTCGCGGTCCCAACCGGGCAGCTTCTGCAGGGCGTCGGCGATCTCGGCGTCGGTCAGCGTCGGGGTGGGCATCGCCCCATCGTGGCGCAGACGGCGCACCCCGTCGCGGTGGAGGGTGTCCGAATCCTCCCGGTGGAGCAGCCCGCTCCCGGTGCGGCGGCGGCCGGTCGGGAGCGCTCAGCCGTCGCGGCGGGTCAGGGCGAAGACCACGACACCCGCCCCGGCGACGGCGAAGCCGGCCGCCCGCGCCGTGGTCGCCCACAGGGCCGACGGGTCGGCGGGGACCGCGAGGATCCCGGCCAGGACCTCGTGCCAGTGCCCGGACGGCAGGACCGGCGCGACCGGCTCCCACAGCACGGTCGCCAGCGGCGCGACGGTCAGCGCGGCCAGACCGGTCGCGACCACCCCGGCGGGTCGCCGGACCAGCGCCGACATCGCCAGCAGCAGCATCCCGAGGCCGCACAGCTGCACCGCGGCCCATCCGGTGAGCACCAGGGCCCGGGCCACGGTGGCGCCCGCCCCGAACGGGCCCGCACCCAGGGCGAGCCCGCCGCAGACCAGGGCGGAGACGACCGTCGTCGCCGCGGCGAGCAGCGAGGTCACCGCGACCGCGGCGGCCTTGAGCCCGAGCAGCCGTCCCGGGCCGACGGGGGACAGCCGCAACGCGTCGAGGGTGCCGCGGGCCCGCTCCGCGGCGAACGCGTCGGCGGCCACGAGCACGACGGGCATCCCGAGCGCGAACGCCGCGGGTTCGGACAGCGCGACCGTCAGGGTCCCGAGGGCGAAGGACAGGCGGCCGGCGTCGGTGGCGAGCGCGATCGTCGCCAGCAGCGGCACCAGCGCGGCCGCCGCGAGGACGACCGCGGTGCGCGGACGCAGCAGGGCCAGCTCCAGCTCCGAGCGGAGCAGCCGGCCGAAGGGCGCCGAGGTGGGGCGGCGTGCCGCGCGGCCGGCCATCGGTCCGGAGCGCGGGCGGGTGGAGCTCGCGGACCGCACCCGTGCCGGTGCCTCCGCGGGGGACGACCCGGTCCGGGGGAGGGGCCCGGCGGCCCAGTCGTCGTCGGGCCGGGAAGCCGCAGTGCCCCAGGTGTGCTCGGGACGCACGCCCGCGCTCACCGTCCCGCTCCGTACCCGGCACCCGCCGGGGCCGGTTCCTCGGTGAGCCGGGCGAAGAACTCCTCCAGCCGGGCGGCGGGCCGCGTCACCCCGTGCACGGCGACACCCGCGTGCACCAGCGTCGCGACGACGTCCGGCGCGGCGGGTCCGGCCGGCACGAACACCCGGTCCCGGGCTCCCGGCTCGGCGTCGATGCCCCGGGCCAGCAGGGCCGCGACGGCGCGCTCGCCGTCCGGCGTCGTCACCACCAGCGCCGACGGGTCGGAGTCGACGAGCTCGTCGAGCGGGCCGGCGCACAGCAGGCGCCCGGCCCGGAGCACCGCGACGTGGCTGCAGGTCGCCTCGATCTCCCCGAGCAGGTGCGAGCTGACGATCACCGTCGCGCCCGCGGCGTTCATCTCCGCGATCAGCCGGCGCACCTCGCGGGTGCCCGCCGGGTCCAGCCCGTCGGTCGGCTCGTCGAGCACGACCAGACGTCGCCGGGTCAGCAGCGGCACGGCCAGACCGAGGCGCCGCCGCATCCCCGAGGAGTACTCGCCGGCGCGGCGGTCGGCCGCCTCGGCGAGCCCGACCCGGCGCAGCACGGCGTCGACGGCGGCCGGGATCCGTGCCGAGTCCAGCAGCGGTTCGGCGGCCGCGGCCCGCAGGAGGTTCTGCCGGCCGGTGCGGTGCGGGTGCAGCGCGGGCGCGTCGACCAGGGCTCCGACGTGCGGCAGCACCTCCGACGCGCGGTACGGCAGCCGCCGTCCGAGCAGCTCGACCTCGCCGTCGGTGGGGGCGAGCAGCCCGAGCAGCATCCGCATCAGCGTCGTCTTGCCCGCGCCGTTGGGGCCGAGCAGCCCGAGGACCGCGCCCATCGGCACGTCGAGGTCCACCCCGTCGACCGCGCGCACCGCGCCGAAACCGCGGGACAGGCCGATCGCGCGCACGGCCGGTGGGCGGGGCGCGACGGGCGGCTCGGGGGAGTCGGCGGGGGCGGACGTCCGGTACACGGGACCCAGCGTGACCGTGCGGCGCCGCGAGCGGGCCGTTTCGGCGAGATCGGTCGGCCCGGCCGGGTGCGGGCCCGGCTGCGAGGATCAGCGGTGTGCCGGTGCTGAGCCTGGACCATCATGTGGACGGACCGCCCCGACTCGTCGCGGGGGTGCTGCGCGAATCCGTCCCCTCGGCCCGCGCGGTCGCGCGGGTGGGAGCCCGGTTCACCGCACCGTCGGCGCTGCTCGTGGCCGGGGACGAGATCCGGGTCGCGCTGCCCGGCGGGTTCCCGGCCTGCCGGACCCGGATCACCCGCGCCGGGGCCGACGGGTTGTGGTCGGAGCTGGCGGCGGGTCCCGCGGCGGTGCTGCGGCACTCGACCCGGGTCACGCCCGCGGACGGCGGCGGCAGCCACGTCCACGACGAGCTCACCTGGGAGCCGCCCCTCGGCGTACTCGGCCGCCTCTCCGACCCGGTGCTGCGCCACTACGGGGAGCGGCTGCTCCGGGCCCGCCGCGACGTGCTCGCCGAGCGGGTCGCGGAGCTGGGCCGGGCCGGGGTGGTCGTGGGGGCGGCGATCGTCCGCGACGGCAGGCTGCTCGTCGCCCAGCGCTCCTACCCGGCCGAGCTGGCCGGACGCTGGGAGCTGCCCGGCGGCGGCGTCGAGGACGGCGAGAGCGAGCAGCAGGCGCTGGTCCGGGAGTGCGCCGAGGAGCTGGGCGCCCGGGTGGTGGTCGGGGAGCGGCTGGGCACCGACCTGCCGATCGGGCGACGGGTGCTGCGGATCCACACCGCCCGGCCGGCGGCCGGCTCCCCGGAGCCGGAGGCCCGCGAGCACCGGGCGCTGCGCTGGGTGGGGCCGCACGAGGTGGCGGCCCTGGGCTGGCTCGACGCCGACCGGGCCGTCGTCGCCGAGCTGGTGGACCTGCTGCGGACCTGACGCGCGGTCCCCGGTGCCGCAACGACGATCACCGCCGGTTCGGTGGAACCGATCCGGGCCGGGCGTCGTCCAAGCCGCATGAACCGGAACGCCACCGCCCCCGTCCCGTCCGTCCTCCCGCCCGCCGCACACGGGGCGGCCCGCCGCCGCACGTCGCGCGGCACCGACCCGCTCGCCCGGCTCGTCGCCGCGCAGGACGGCCTGGTCACCCGGGCCCAGGCGCTGGCCCACGGCCTGTCCACCGACCAGGTCGACCGCAGGCTCGCCGCACGGCGCTGGATCCCCGTGCACCCCCGCGTGTACCGGCACGCCGCCCACCCGCCGAGCGAGCGGTCCCGGGTCCGCGCCGCCGCGCTCTGGGCGGGGGAGGACGCCGTGCTGACCGGCGCCGCCGCGGCCTGGTGGTGGGGGCTGCTCCCGTCCGCACCCGCGGTCGTCACGGTCACCGTGCCGCGCCGGCGGGCTCCGCGGCCGCGGGCGGGGGTCCTCGTCCGGCGCCGCGACCTGGACCCGCGCGACCTCGTCACCCACGACGGGACGGTCGTCGCCCGGCCCGCGGCCGCGGTGCTGGAGGCCGCGGCCGACCCGTCCGTACCCGGGGAGGCGCTGCTCGACCACGTGCTCACCACGGGTTCCGTCGGTGCGGCCGAGCTGATCGAGGCGCACGCCCGCAACCTCGGGGCGCACGGGTCGGGCCCGGTCGGCCGGATGCTGGCCGGGGCGTCGCGCCGGGTCGCCGTCCGGGCCCGGCACGGGCTGCGCGCGCTGCTCGCCCAGCGGGGGGTGCGGGCCTGGCGCACCGACGTCACCGTGGCCGGGGTGCTGCTCGACCTCGCGTTCCCCGCGGCCCGGCTGGCCGTCGAGGTGCACGACCCGGTCGACGCCGGGACCGGATCCGACGGCTGCGGCCCCGCGTGGCGGCGGGCCGTGCTGCGCCGGCACGGGTGGCGGACGCTCGTCGTCGGACCGGCGGAGCTCCGGTGCCCCGACGAGCTCCTGGACCGCCTCCGCGAGGCCGTGACCGGGCACCCGGCGGGGCCCGGCGGTGCCGCGGGGCGGGCCGCGGGGTGAACGACCGGCGAACGCCACCACACACGGTGTCACCGGACCACTCGGACGACTGTGATTCCGGCCATGCCGGCACCGTGCGCCGGACGCGTCGTCGCAGCGCACGGGGTGATCATGAAGGCCGGTCCGGGGTCCGGGCGCACCAAGACCCGGACCTGCCGGACGACGTCGACCGGCCTGCCGCCGTCCTACCGGACCGGCGGTGCGCACGCAACCCGAAGCGCGACGTCGTCGCAGGTCAGCGGGTCATACGTCCGTTCAGTAGATGCGCGCGATCTTGATCGCGCGGGTGAGTGCCTTACCGCTCAGATCGTCCGCACCCGCCTTGCGCAGCCGCAGTGCGACGACCGGACAGCTCTTGCACCGCTTCGGCTTGGACCGGCAGCACTTCTTCTTGACCTTGCCCATGATGAGGTCAGGCTAACCTGCGCCCGGGGCAGGGTGAAGGACTTGCAGCGGATACCGTTGAGGTGTGACCATCCCTCGTTCCGCCTCGGCCCTCGACGCTCGTTCCTCGCTCGAGAGCGACGCCGTGCCCGATCGGGCCGGCCGACCCGAGCTGCGCAACGTCGCGATCGTCGCGCACGTCGACCACGGCAAGACCACGCTCGTGGACGCGATGCTCCGCCAGTCCGGCGCCTTCGCCGAGCGCGCCGAGCTCGTCGACCGGGTCATGGACTCCAACGACCTGGAGCGCGAGAAGGGCATCACCATTCTCGCCAAGCACACGGCGGTGAACTGGCACGGCACGACGATCAACGTCGTCGACACCCCCGGCCACGCCGACTTCGGCGGTGAGGTCGAGCGCGGCCTGTCCATGGTCGACGGCGTGGTGCTGCTCGTCGACGCCTCCGAGGGTCCGCTGCCGCAGACCCGCTTCGTGCTCCGCAAGACCCTGACCGCCGGCCTGCCCGTCATGCTCGTGGTCAACAAGACCGACCGCGGCGACGCCCGGATCGCCGAGGTCGTCGACGAGTCCCTCGAGCTGCTGCTGGAGCTGGCCGACGAGCTGGAGCTCGACGAGTCGGTCACCGCGCACCTGCTCGACCTCCCGGTCGTCTACGCCTCCGGGCGCGCGGGCAAGGCCTCCCGCATCCGGCCCGCCGACGGCGAGCTGCCGGACTCCGACGACCTCGAGCCGCTCATCGAGACCCTGCTCGACGTCGTCCCGCCGCCCGCCGACGACATCGACGCCCCGCTGCAGGCGCACGTCACCAACCTCGACGCCTCCAGCTTCCTCGGCCGTATCGCGCTCTGCCGCGTCCGCGCCGGCGTGCTGCGCCGCGGCCAGCAGGTCGCGTGGTGCCGCGAGGACGGCACCACCCCGCGCGTCAAGATCACCGAGCTGCTGCGCACCGAGGCGCTGACCCGCGTCCCCGCCGACGAGGCGCGCGCCGGTGACCTGGTCGCCGTCGCGGGCATCGCCGAGGTCACCATCGGCGACACCCTCGCCGACCCGGAGTCCCCGGTCGCGCTGCCGCGCATCCACGTCGACGAGCCCGCCATCTCGATGACGATCGGCACCAACACCTCGCCGCTGGCCGGCCGCGACCCGCACCCGGGCAAGAAGCTGACCGCCCGCCTGGTGAAGGGCCGGCTCGACGCCGAGCTGGTCGGCAACGTGTCCATCCGCGTGCTGCCGACCGAGCGCCCCGACGCCTGGGAGGTCCAGGGCCGTGGTGAGCTCGCGCTGGCGATCCTGGTCGAGACCATGCGCCGCGAGGGCTTCGAGCTGACCGTCGGCCGTCCGCAGGTGGTCACCAAGACCGTCGACGGCAAGCTGCACGAGCCGTTCGAGCAGCTGTCGGTGGACGTGCCCGAGGACAGCCTCGGCGCCGTCACCCAGCTGCTCGCCGCCCGCAAGGGCGAGATGGGCGACATGGTGCACGGCGACGGCCGGGTCCGGATGGAGTTCCGCGTCCCGTCCCGCGGCCTGATCGGCTTCCGCACCGAGTTCCTGACGATCACCCGCGGCGCGGGCATCGCCAGCCACGTCTTCGACGGCTACGGCCCCTGGGTCGGCGAGATCCGCACCCGGAACAAGGGCTCGCTGATCTCGGACCGTTCCGGGCCCGTCACCCCGTACGCGATCGACCAGCTCGCCGACCGCGGCACGCTGTTCGTCGGGCCGACCACGCTGGTCTACGGCGGGATGGTCGTCGGGGAGTACACCCGCAACGAGGACCTCGAGGTCAACATCACCCGTGAGAAGAAGCTGACCAACATCCGCTCGTCGACCTCCGACGTGCTGGTCAAGCTGATCCCGCCGACGATCCTGAGCCTCGAGCAGTCGCTGGAGTTCTGTGCGACCGACGAGTGCGTCGAGATCACCCCGGAGAACGTCCGGATCCGCAAGATCGAGCTGGACCCGAACCTGCGGGCCCGTGCCCGGTCCCGCGCGAAGGCCGCGGCCAACGCCACGAAGTGACCCGTACGGCCCGTGCGCTGCGGTGTTGCGTATCGGTGAGCAGAGCAAAGCCTCGCCGACACACCGCCCCGCTGCGTATCGGTGAGCAGAGCGGAGGCGCCCGCCGGACCCCGTCCGGCGGGCGTGCCCGCCCCGGTGGGGATACTGCGGACGTGAGAGCACGTCGACGCTTCCGGGCGCTCCCGGCGCTCCTGCTGGTCGCCCTGCTGGCGCTGACGGGCTGCGCGGCGGACCCGCAGCCGGCACCCCCGCCGGAGACGAACCGCCCGACCGAGCCGGTCACCGCCCCCACCCGGGTGGTGGTCGGCGTCGACGACCTCGGGCCCGGGTTCAACCCGCACCTGCGGTCGGACCAGTCGGCGGTCACCACGGCGATCGCGTCGATGACGCTGCCGTCGGTGTTCCGGCCCGACGACCGCGGCGTGCCGCAGCTCGACACGACCGTCGCCACGTCCGCGACGGTCACCTCGCAGAGCCCGTTCACCGTCAGCTACGAGCTCAACCGCGACGCCGGGTGGTCCACCGGCGCCCCGATCGCCGCTGAGGACTTCGTCTACCTCTGGCAGCAGATGCGCAGCCGGCCCAACACGATCGGCGCCGCGGGCTACCGCGAGATCACCGACGTGCGCTCGCGTGCCGCGGGCAAGGCCGTCGACGTCGTGTTCCGCGAGCCCTACCCGCACTGGCGGGAGCTGTTCGGCAACCTGCTGCCCGCGCACCTGCTCAAGGACGCGCCGGGCGGCTGGACCGCCCCGTTCGCCAACGGGGTGCCCGCCTCGGGCGGCCCGTTCCGGCTGATGCAGGTCGACCGCCTCCGCGGCGAGGTCCTGCTCGCCCGCAACGACCCGTACTGGGCGACCGCCGCGGTCGTCGACGAGATCATCCTGCGCCGCATCCCGGCGAACTCCCTGCCGACGGCGCTGGAGAGCCAGGGCGTCGACCTCGCCCTGCCCGACGCCCGGCCGGAGATCACCCAGGCCCTCGACGTCCTGGCCCGGGGCCCCAAGCCGCCGACGGTGCAGCGCGGGCCGCGCCCGGCCGTCGAACAGCTGGAGTTCCGCACCACCGACGGCCCGCTGGCCGACCCCCGGGTCCGCGAGGGCATCGCGGCGCTGCTGGACCGCGACGCGATCCGCGAGCGCGTCAACCCCGACGCTGTGGCCGTGAACGCCTTCGGCGCCGCCCCGTCGGACCCCGGCTACGCGCCGACCGCCCCCGCCGGTGCCCCCGGCCGGCCCGATGCGGCGGCGGCCGCGGCCGCGTTCACCGAGGCGGGCTACGTCCGTGGTCAGGACGGCCGGTGGACCCTCGGCGGGCGCCCGCTCGGCGTGGTCATCGGCGCCGGGGCCGAGCGGACCGAGGACGTGAACGTCGCCCGCGTCGTGGCCGAGCAGCTCAAGGCCGGCGGCATCGGCGCGACGATCGTCGCCCCGTCGGCACCGGACCTGCTGACCGACCCGAGCGTCGCCCCGACGACGCCGACCCCGACCACCACCCCCGCCCCGGGCGCGGGCCCGGTCCCCGGCGGCAGCGCCGCACCGGTCACCACGCCCCCGGCGGCCCCGACCACGACGACCGCCGCCCCGACGACGTCCGGTTCCCCCGACTCCGGGACCCCGGTCGCCGTCGACGTGCTCGTCGCCCCCCGTGCCGCCTACGGCGCGATCGGGCCGCGACTGGACTCCGACTACGGCTGCCCCGCGGACGCGGTGCCCGGCGAGCTGCCGGGCGTGGCCTGCTTCCCCGCGCTGCAGCCGCTGCTCGACGAGCTGCTGGTCGCCGACAGCCCGGACCCGGCCGTCGTCGCCGAGGCCGAGCGGGTGCTGTGGCGCCAGCTGCCCGCGCTGCCCCTGTACCAGGCGCAGGGTCTGGTCATCAGCAACCCGCAGACCGACGCGGCCACCCGGGTCACGCCCGGCCCGATCGAGACCGGCCCGATGTCGGGCGCCCGGACCTGGGCCGAGCCGGAGGGCTCGGGCGAGCGCCCGACCGGCGACGACGACCCGAACTGACACCGACGGACGCGTCCGTTCGGACGCACTCCGCTGCTGCACGGTGACGGCGAGTGGTACGTAAGTACCAACTGTGTTGCGGCGTGCATCGAGGGCTGTGCGACGCAACGGTCCCGTTGTTACTGTCCGGTTCGGCTGCGAGCCCGTTACGCCGTTCAATGGTCACCGTTTCGCCACGATCGGCGTCGGACCTCGCTGCTGGAGGGCCGCGATTCCTAGCGTGCCTCCCGACGGGCCCCGGCACACATCCGGTGGTCCGTCGCGTCCCGGACGGGTGCGACAACGGCGTGCACCCACGACATCTCGAGAGGCACGGCAGATGAGGGGAAGAAGGGCGGCCGCCTCGGCCATCGCCCTGACCGCGGTCGTGGGGCTCGTCCTCACCGGCTGCAGCCAGCAGAGCAACACGGGGGGCAGCGGCAACACCGCCGCCGGGTTCGAGGAGACCCCTGACCAGCCGGAGGTGCCCGGCAAGCCGGGCGGCACGTTCCGGCTGGCGATCACCGAGCCGACCGCGATCGACCCGTACAACACCCAGGAGTCCGAGGGCACCCTCGTGAACCGGGCGCTGTTCACGGGCCTGATCCGGGTCAAGCCCAACGGCGACGTCTACGACGGCGTGGCCTCCAAGTGGACGCCCAACCAGAACTGCACGCAGTGGGTGTTCGACCTCAAGCCGGACCAGAAGTTCTCCAACGGCGAGGCGCTGAACTCCACCTCGTTCAAGCGGGGCTGGGAGCGCACCGCGGCCAAGGCCTCGGCGTCGGAGGTCTCGTACCACCTGGACGAGGTCCAGGGCTACGACCAGATCCAGGCCGGGACCGCCAACGCGCTGTCCGGCGTGGACGCGACGAACCCGGACCAGCTCAAGGTCACGCTGTCCAAGCCCGACTGCGAGTTCGAGCTGCGGACCTACCACCCGGCGCTGAGCCCGGTCCCCTCGACCGCGGGCGCGGCGGACAACAAGACCTACAACGACCTGCCGGTCGGCAACGGCCCGTTCAAGATGGACGGCCCCTGGCAGCACGACCGCGGCATCCGGCTGGTCCGCAACGACGCCTACACCGCGGGGACCAAGGCGAACCTCGACTCCGTCGAGATCACCATCGTCCCGTCCGGTGAGGGCGGCGGCGTGACCGCCGAGTACAACGGCTTCCAGAACGGTCAGTTCGACTGGGCGCGCATGCCCACCCCGGTCCTGAACCAGGCCAAGTCGACCTACGAGCCCCAGGGCAAGTGGCTGAACAAGAAGACCAACGGCAACAACTACCTGCTGGTCTCGGTCACCACCAAGCCGCTGAACAGCGCGGACGCCCGCAAGGCCGTCTCGATGGCGATCGACCGCAACGCGATCGTGCAGGGCGTGCTGCAGAACTCGACCTCGCCGGCCGACGCGCTCATCCCGCCGAACTTCCCGGACGCCTACACCCCTGGCGTCTGCACCGCGTGCACCTACAACCCGGACGAGGCGAAGCGGCTCGCGCAGCAGGCCGGTCTCACCCCCGGCACCGAGGTGAAGCTGCAGTACAACACCGGTGCCGGTCACGAGGAGTGGACCGCGGCGGTCAAGCAGCAGCTCGAGCAGAACCTCGGGCTGAAGGTCACCTACACCGGTGTGCCGTTCCGTGACCTGCTCGACAACGAGCAGCAGCCCGAGGCCTCCGGCCTCTGGCGCGCGGCGTGGAGCGCGGACTACCCGACCCCGGGCAACTACCTGTTCCCGCTGCTGGCCACCCAGTCGATCGGTGCCACCTCGCCGAGCGAGCCGGCCCAGGGCGACAACCGCGGCCGCTACTCCAACCCGGAGTTCGACAAGCTGCTCGCGCAGGCCGCGCAGACCCAGGACGAGGCGGCCCGCAACGACCTCTACAAGCGGGCCGAGAAGATCGCCATCGGCGACGACCTCGCGCTGATCCCGCTCTGGTTCCGCCAGCAGTCCCGCCTGGTCAACACCGAGAAGTTCGGCAACGTGAACATGGACTTCTCCGAGGACCCGACGTTCGACACGATCACCCTCAAGTGACGTCCCGCTGACGCGGCCCGCGTCCCGGTGACCCCGGGACGCGGGCCGTCGTGCGGCGTTCCCACCACACGAAAGTCCGTGCTTCCATGGGCAGATTCATCCTTCGGCGGCTGCTCCAGGGGATCCTGGTCGTCGTCGTCACCGCGTTCCTGATCTTCATCGCGACGTTCTCGCTCGGCGACCCCTTCGCCTCCACCGGGGAGAAGGTCGTCCCGCCCGAGGTCGCCGCGATCAACCGCGCCAAGTTCGGTCTCGACCAGCCGCTGCCGGTCCAGTTCGTGAACTACCTCGGCAACATGGTCACCGGCGACTTCGGTCTCGACTTCGACCAGCGGCGCCCGGTCTCCCAGCTGCTCGCCGAGACCGTCCCGAACACGATCCTGCTCGCCGTCGTCGCGCTGCTGTTCCTCGTCCTGTTCGGGGTGACGGCCGGCGTGATCGCCGCGGTGCGCCGCTACTCGTTCTGGGACGTGTTCGTCACCGTCGTCTCCACCATCGGCATCGGTGTCCCGGTGTTCGTCGTCGCGATCTTCCTGGTCGCGAACGTCTCCGGGGTCGGGCCGTTCCCGCCGGTACCGCGCAGCTTCCTGGAGGAGGTGCCCTGGTACTGGGACGTGATCCTGCCCGCGTTCACCCTCGCGATCATCGAGTCGGCGTTCGTCGCCCGGCTGATGCGGGGGTCGATGCTGGAGGTCCTGCAGGCCGACTACATCCGCACCGCACGCGCCAAGGGGCTGTCCGAGCGGACGGTCATCGGCAGGCACGCCATGCGGACGTCGCTGCTGCCCGTCGTCACGTTCGTCGGGCTCACCCTGGGCACCTACATCGGCGGCGCGATCGTCACCGAGACGGTGTTCCAGTACAACGGCGCCGGATTCCTGCTGGCCCGCGCGATCACGAACAACAACGCGCCGGTCATCATGGCGGTGGTCGTCTACAGCGTGGTGGCCTACGTGCTGCTCTCCATGCTCGTCGACATCCTCTACGCCTACCTCGACCCGCGCATCCGCCTGAGCTGACTGAGTGAGGCGATCCCTCGCATGAACCCACCACCCACCCCCGGCGCGCCGGCCACCGATCCGGCCGCCGCGCTCGGACTGCCGGGCGGCGACCCCGCCGAGGCCGTCACGCCGGCGCCCGACGGTTCCCGTCGCGCGCGGTCCAACGGCCAGTTCGCCGAGATCTGGCGGCGCTACCGCCGCAACAAGCTCGCGATGGCCGGGCTGATCATCGTCGCGTTCGAGATCGTCATGGCGATCATCTCGCCGTTCTCGACGCCCTACGACCCGTTCGAGCAGAACCTGCTCAACACGCTGCAGCCGCCGTCGTCGGCGCACTTCTTCGGCACCGACGTCCTCGGCCGCGACCTGTACTCCGGGATCATCTACGGCGTCCGGCTGGCGATGATCGTCGGTCTGTCCGTGGTCTTCTTCTCCCTCGTCCTCGGCCTGACGCTCGGTGCGCTCGCCGGGTTCAAGGGCGGCGCCTGGGACGCGGTCATCGCCCGGATCATCGACATCTTCCTCGCGTTCCCGCCGCTGGTGGGCGCGCTGGTGATCGTCCGTGCGGTCGGCGGCGGGACGCTGCCGGTCGTCATCGCACTCGTCGCACTGGGCTGGATGACGACCGCCCGGCTGATGCGCGGCCAGGTGCTGGCCCTGCGGGAGGCCGAGTACGTCGAGGCGGCCCGTTCGATCGGGGCGGGCACCCGGCGGATCCTGACCCGGCACATCCTGCCCAACGCCGTGGCGCCGGTGCTCGTGTACTCGTTCACCTCGATCGGCGTGGTCGTCGTCGCGATGGCGACCCTGTCCTACCTCGGTGTCGGCGTCCCGCCGGACGTCCCCGAGTGGGGCCGGTTGATCTCGCAGGCGTCCCAGTACCTGTCGGTGCCGGGCAAGAGCTTCCTGTGGATCTTCCCGTCCGCCGCCATCGCGATCACCACGCTGGGCTTCGCGTTCGTGGCCGACGGCCTGCGCGACGCCCTCGACCCCAAGCTGCGCGGGAGGAACTGACCCGTGACCGAGAACCGAAGCGAGCACATGCTCGAGGTCCGCGACCTGCGGGTGCACTTCTCCACCGACGCCGGTGTGGTCAAGGCCGTCGACGGCGTCAGCTGGCACGTCGACCGGGGCGAGACCCTGGCGATCGTCGGCGAGTCCGGCTCCGGCAAGTCGGTGTCGGCGATGAGCCTGATGGGCCTCGTCCCGACCCCGCCGGCGACGTTCCCCAGCGGTGAGGTGCTGCTGGAGGGCCGCTCGCTGCTGACGATGTCGGAGTCCGAGCAGCGCAAGCTGCGCGGCAAGGACATCGCGATGATCTTCCAGGACCCGCTGACCGCGCTGAACCCGGTCTACAAGGTGGGCGACCAGATCGCCGAGATGATCCGGGCGCACGACCGGCAGGCCGGCAAGGTCACCGCCCGCCGCCGCGCCGTCGACCTGCTCGGCGAGGTCGGCATCCCGAACCCGGCCGCGCGGGCGTCGCAGTACCCGCACGAGTTCTCCGGCGGGATGCGCCAGCGCGCGATGATCGCGATGGCGCTCGCGAACGACCCGAAGGTCCTGCTGGCCGACGAGCCGACCACCGCGCTCGACGTCACGGTGCAGGCCCAGATCATGAACCTGCTCGAGAAGCTCCAGGAGCAGCGCGAGACGGCGATCGTCCTGATCACCCACGACCTGGGCCTGGTCGCGGCGCACGCCGACCGGATCATGGTCATGTACGCGGGCAGGGTCGTCGAGACCGGGACCAACGACGAGATCTTCGCCGAGCCGCGGCACGCCTACACCTACGGGCTGCTGTCGTCGCTGGCGCGGATGGACCAGGCCCGGCCGGAGAAGCTGGAGCCGATCCCCGGGCAGCCGCCGAACCTCGCGCACGTCCCGTCGGGCTGCGCGTTCCACCCGCGCTGCCGGTTCGCCACGTCGTCCTGCGCGGAGAAGACCCCGGAGCTGGTCCAGCTCACCGACCGGCCCGGTCACCTGCACGCCTGCCTGCACTCCGACGAGGTCGGCGAGGCCGCCGCCACGCCGCGCGAGCCGGTCGTGCCGGGGTCCGAGGCGCACGTCGCGGAGACGGCGACCGGCGAGCCGATGCTGCGCACCGCGGGGCTGACCAAGTCGTTCCCGATCCGCTCCGGTGTGCTGTTCCAGCGCACCGTCGGTGTGGTGCAGGCCGTCGACGGCATCGACCTGGAGATCCCCGAGGGGCAGACGCTGTCGCTGGTCGGAGAGTCCGGCTGCGGCAAGTCGACCGCGGCCCGGGCGATCCTGCGGCTGCACGAGCCCACCGCCGGCAGTGTGCACATCAACGGCCGCGACGTGACCGCGCTCGGGCAGTCCGAGCTGCGCTCGGCCCGGGAGGACATGCAGATCGTCTTCCAGGACCCGTACGCGTCGCTGAACCCGCGCATGACGGTCCGGTCGATCCTGTCGGAGAAGTACGAGCTGCTCGGCGGCGAGCTCACCGACTCCACGATCCCGGAGCTGCTCGAGACCGTGGGGCTCTCGGCCGAGTACGCCGAGCGCTACCCGCACGAGTTCTCCGGCGGGCAGCGCCAGCGCGTCGGCATCGCCAGGGCGATCGCGCTCAACCCGAAGTTCGTGGTGCTCGACGAGCCCGTCTCGGCCCTGGACGTGTCCATCCAGGCCCAGGTGCTCAACCTGCTCGAGCAGCTGCAGCGCGACTTCGGCCTGACCTACCTGTTCATCGCCCACGACCTGTCGGTGGTGCGCCACATCTCCGACCGCGTCGCGGTGATGTACCTGGGCAACGTCGTCGAGGTCGCCGACCGCGACGACCTGTTCGACCGGCCGCAGCACCCCTACACCCAGGCGCTGATCTCGGCGGTGCCCGTCCCGGACCCGGAGGTCGAGCGGGTGCGGGAGCGGATCGTGCTGACGGGGGACGTGCCCAACCCGGCCGACCCGCCGTCGGGCTGCCGGTTCCGCACCCGGTGCTGGAAGCACCTGGAGCTGTCCGACGCCGACAAGGCGCGCTGCATTGACGAGAAGCCGGTCCTGGAGATCGCGTCCGGCCCGGGGCACCGGGTGGCCTGCCACTTCGCCGAGGAGCGCGCGCTGCTGCGGACCTGACCGAGCACGACCCGTCCGAGCAGGACCCCACGGCCACGACACGCCACCCGGTGCGAAACTGGGTGGCGTGTCGCTGGTTCTGGGGATCGAGACGTCGTGCGACGAGACCGGTGCCGGTCTCGTCCGGGACGGGGTGCTGCTCGGGGAGGGGCTGGCGTCGTCGGCGGACGAGCACGCCCGTTTCGGCGGTGTGGTCCCGGAGGTCGCGGCCCGCGCCCACGTGAGCGCGGTGACGCCGATGGTGCGCGCCGCCGTCGAGGCGGCCGGGGTGTCGCTGTCCGACGTCGACGCCGTCGCCGTCACCGCGGGGCCGGGGCTGTCGCCCGCGCTGCACGTCGGCGTCGCGGCGGCCAAGGCGTACGCGGCGGCGCTGGACGTGCCGCTCTACGGGGTGCACCACCTGGCCGGGCACGCCGCCGTCGACGTCCTGGAGCACGGGCCGCTGCCCGACCGCTGCGTCTGCCTGATCGTCTCCGGCGGGCACACCTCGCTGCTGGCGCTGGGCGACCTGGCCCGCGACCCCGTCGAGCACCTCGGCGACACCGTCGACGACGCGGCGGGGGAGGCCTTCGACAAGGTCGCCCGGCTGCTGGGGCTGCCCTACCCGGGAGGTCCGTCGGTCTCGAGGGCCGCACTCGACGGCGACCCGGCCGCGATCGCGTTCCCGCGCCCGATGACCGGCCCGCGCGACGCCGCGTTCGGCTTCTCCTTCTCCGGGCTCAAGACCGCCGTGGCCCGGCACGTCGAGGCCGCCCAGGACGCGGGCCGCGCCGTCCCGGTCCCGGACGTCGCCGCGTCGTTCCAGATGGCCGTCGTCGACGTCCTGGTCCGCAAGGCGCTGCGGGCGTGCGCCGAGCGCGGCGCGGACACCCTGCTCATGGTCGGCGGGGTCGCGGCGAACCGGGTGCTGCGCACCGAGATGGAGCGCGCCTGCGCGGGTGCCGGGATCACCCTGCGGGTGCCCGTGCCCCGGCTGTGCACCGACAACGGCGCGATGATCGCGGCCCTGGGCGACCTGCTGGTCCGCGACGGCGTCGAACCCGCGGGGCTGGCCGGGACCGCTGTCCCGACCGTCCCGCTGACCGGCGCGACGATCACGTTCCCCCCGGCGACGGGGGAGGCGGCGGAGTTCCCGCTGCCCGTCGTCCCCCACGCCGCGGCGGGGTCGATCATCGCCCCGTAGGCTCCCGGCGTGCCTGCTCGTCGCCTCCTGCTCGTCCACGCCCACCCGGACGACGAGACCCTGACCACCGGCGGGACCATCGCCCGCTACACCGCCGACCCCGACTGCGAGGTCACCGTGGTGACCTGCACCCTCGGTGAGGAGGGCGAGGTGATCGGTCCGGAGCTGGCCGAGCTCGCCCCGGACCGCGGTGACCAGCTCGGCGGCTACCGCATCCGCGAGCTCGACGCCGCGCTGGCCGCCCTCGGCGGGCCCCGGCACCGCTGGCTCGGCGGCCCCGGGCGCTGGCGCGACTCCGGCATGGTGCTGGCCGGGCACGGCACCCGCGCCGCGCTCCCGCCGGAGCTGCACCCGCGGGCGTTCGCCGCCCCGGAGCCGTTCGGCACCCAGCTCGCGCAGCTGCTGGAGATCATCGACGAGGTCCGCCCGCAGGTGCTGGTCTCCTACGCCTCCGACGGCAGCTACGGCCATCCCGACCACGTCCGCGCGCACGAGCTGGTCGTCGCCGCGGCGGGGGCGCGCCCGGACGTCGTCGCCAAGCTGTACTTCGCGGTGCGGTCGAGCGCGCTGCTCGACGACGGGCTCACCGAGCTGCTCTCCGCGCTCGGCGGGGACCCGGACCGCACCGGGCTGCGCTGGCCGGAGCCCGACGAGCACCCCGGCCACGACGCCGCCGCCGTCACCACCCGGGTCGACGTCGACGCCCACGACGACGAGCGGGTCGCGGCGATGCGGGCGCACGCCACCCAGATCGACGTCCGCGGCGGCGACGGCTGGGTCGCGTTCGCGATGAGCAACGGCATCGTCCAGCCGCTGCTGGGGGTCGAGGAGTACGTGCTCGCCGGCGCGCCGCCCGGCACGACGGAGTCGGATCTGTTCGAGGGGGTCGACGGGTGAGCGACGTGACGAGGCTCCCGCTCGCGCTGGTGCTGCTGGTGATCTCGCTGCTGCTGGTGGCCTTCGAGCTGATGTTCCAGATGCTCTACATCGGGCCGGTCCCGGTGCCGCTGGGCACGGTGATCGTGGTCGTCTCGCTGCCGTGGCTGATCCACACCACGGCCACCGAGATCCTCCCGACTCCGGCGGGTGCGGCCGCCCCGCTGGTCGTGTGGTTCGCGGCGGTGCTCGTGCTCGGCTTCTTCGGCCCGGGCGGGGACCTCCTGCTCCCGGTGAACTGGGAGTCGCTGCTGCTGCTCGTCGCCGGTGCCGTCACCGGCGTCGTGTCGTTCCGCAGGGCGCTCGACCGGCTGGCGGACAGCCGCGACACCCGGAGGGTGACCCGATGACGATCTCCGACGACGACCTGGTGCGGGTCCTGCGCCCGTTCGTGCGGGCCACCCGGCCGGTGCTCGAGGGGCTGCGCGAGTCCGACCCGTTCGGCCTGCGGGCCCGGGTGACGCCCGGCTCGGACCGTCCGGAGGACGCGACCGACGAGGAACGCTCGCTCGCCGACAAGATCCTCGACGCGCTGGCGTCGGTGAAGGTCCCCGGCACCTCGGCCTGGGCGGCGATGGACGTCCCCGCCCGCACCGACTGGTGGGTCTACCGGGTCGGCCGGTTCACTACGCTGATCGCCGCGATCCCCGGCCTGGGCGGGGCACTGGCCCGCACCCTGCCGGTGTCCGACGCCGTCGGCGCGGCGGGCGAGGGGTTACTGCTCGTCGCGATCGCGGGCGAGCACGGCGTCCGCTCGGAGGACCGGCTCGTCGAGCTGCTGGCGTCGGTGCTGTTCCAGCGCGAGCTCGACCTCGCCGCCCGGGAACTCACCGCGGCCGAGGACGCCGACGCCGACGCCCGCGCCGAGGAGCTCACCGGTGATCTCGCCGGCGACGGCAAGCGGGCCACGCTCAAGCGCGTCGGCAGCGCCGTGTGGCGTCTCGGACGGGCCCTGTGGGGCGTCGAGGACGAGCTCGACAAGCGTCCGCACGGCCGCTTCTACCACCAGTGGCTCGGGCTGCTGCCGGTCGTCGGCGTCGTCGGGAAGTACCTGGGGGAGTGGTCGGGGCTCAAGCGCGCCGCCAAGCAGGCCCGCGCCTGGCTGCTCCGCCGCGGGTTCGCCTGAGCCCCTGACCCTCCGGTCAGGCCGGATCCGGGGGAACCAGGTAGTGGTAGCGGTGGTGGTCGGTCCAGCCGGTGCCGCGGTAGAGGGCGAGCGCGGCGGTGTTGTCGTCGGCGACGTCGAGCATCCCGTGCCGCGCCCCGTGCGCCGCGCCCCAGGACAGCGCCTGTCCGGTGAGCCGGGCCGCGAGACCGCCGCGCCGCGCGGCCGGGACGACCCACAGCCGTGACACGTAGACGTGGGAGTCGACGACGGCGGCGCGCACCGACGCGACCGGCGTCCCGTCGGCGTCCCGGAGCGTGCCGAACCCGACCTCGACGGGGTCCGTGCTCGTCGCTGTGCTCTGCTCCCCGGGACGCAGCACCCCGGTCAGCACCGCCCACGCGGGCGCGCCGGGCCCGGGCTCCGGCTCGCCCTGGGCGGCCCACCAGTCCGGTCCGGGCGTCGCGGGCCACGGCGGCGCCGGGCCGTCGGACGCGGCGCGGGTGACGAGCACGGTGCAGGTCCCCGGGCTGTCGGCCCGCACCCAGCCCGCCTCGGCCACCCGGTTCGACCAGGGCGCGTCCACCGGGGCCTGCACCGCCGGGGCGATGCCGTGCCGCCCGGCGAACTCCCGCACGCGTTCCAGGGCGTGGTCGACCGGCATCCCCGGGTCCCCGAGGGCGAGCGCGGAGTTCGCCCGCCGCGTCCAGCCGCCGGCCGCGCGCAGCAGCCAGCCGCCCAGCTCCTCGACGACCGGTGCCGGCCAGGCCGCCGCCCGTACGCGTTCCAGCCGGTCCACCGCCGCGCGGGACGCCCGCCGGGCCGGGGCGGGCGGCACCTCCCGGACGGCGACGACAGCGTCGCGCCGCACCCGGACCGGCCCCGACCGGGTGTGGACGACGACGGCGTCGGGCCCGTCGGGCTCCAGCTCACCGACCGCGTCGGTCAGTCCGGGGCCCGGTGCGCCCTCCGGCGCGATGCGGTGGCGCAGGGCCACCCGCCGTCCTGCCAGCTCGTCGAGCATGAAGCCGACCACCTCACTCCTGCCCCGCCGGGGGGCGCGGGTTAACCTGCGGGCGTCCCAGTTTGACCGGGCGCCCCGCCACCACATGATCTCCGGGTGCCCGCTGCTCCGAGTGGAGGACCACCGAAGTGACCTACGTGATCGCCGAACCCTGCGTCGACCTGCTCGACAAGGCGTGTATCGAGGAATGCCCGGTGGACTGCATCTACGAGGGTGGACGGATGCTCTACATCCACCCCGACGAGTGCGTCGACTGCGGTGCGTGCGAGCCGGTCTGCCCCGTCGAGGCCATCTACTACGAGGACGACGTCCCCGACCAGTGGGCCGCCTACACCAAGGCCAATGTGGACTTCTTCGACGAGCTGGGCTCGCCCGGCGGCGCCTCGAAGCTGGGCAAGGTCGACCGTGACGTGGAGCCGGCGAAGAGCCTGCCCCCGCAGGAACACGACGAGTGAGCAGGCTCGACCTCCCCGATTTCCCCTGGGACTCGCTGACCGGTGCGCGTGAGCGCGCGGCGGCGCACCCGGACGGCATCGTCGACCTGTCGGTCGGCACCCCGGTGGACCCGGTCCCCGGGGTTCTGCGCGACGCGTTGGCCGGGCCGGCCGCCGCCGAGCCCGGCTACCCGACGACGCACGGCCCGGCGTCGCTGCGCGAGGCGGTCGTCGCCTCGCTGCAGCGGCGCTTCGGCGTGTCCGGGGTCGACCCGGCCGCGGTGGTGCCCACGATCGGCTCCAAGGAGCTGGTCGCGTGGCTGCCGACGCTGCTGGGCCTCGGCGCGGGCGACACCGTCGTCATCCCGGAGCTCGCGTACCCGACCTACGAGGTCGGGGCGCGGCTGGCGGGGGCCGGGCACGTCCGTTCCGACGGCCTCACCGCCGCGGGCCCGGCCCGGGTCCGGCTGGTGTGGCTGAACTCGCCGTCGAACCCGACCGGCCGGGTCCTGCCGGTCGAGCACCTGCGCAAGGTCGTGACCTGGGCACGGGAGCGGGGCGCCGTCGTCGCCTCCGACGAGTGCTACCTCGGCCTGCCCGGCGACGCCGACCCGGCGCCGCGGTCGGTGCTGCACCCCGACGTCTGCGACGGCGACACCACCGGGCTGCTGGCGGTCCACTCGCTGTCGAAGGTGTCGAACCTGGCCGGGTACCGCGCCGGGTTCGTCGCGGGGGACCCGGCGCTGGTGTCGGGGCTGCTGGAGGTCCGCAAGCACGCCGGCATGATCGTGCCGCGCCCGGTGCAGGCCGCGCTGGAGGCGGCCGTCTCCGACGACGCCCACGTCGCCGAGCAGGCCGCCCGCTACGACGCCCGTCGTACCCGTCTGCGGGCCGGGCTGGAGAAGGCCGGGCTGACGATCGAGCACTCGCAGGCCGGGCTCTACCTGTGGGCGAGCGCGGACGAGCCGTGCCGCGAGACCGTGGACCGGCTCGCCGGCCTGGGGATCCTCGTCGCTCCCGGCGAGTTCTACGGTCCCGCGGGCGCCCGGCACGTCCGGGTCGGGCTGACCGCGCCGGACGAGCGGATCGACGCCGCGGTCGAGCGGCTCGGCGCGGCCTGAACCCCACGGTCGTTGCGATGAGCAAGGACCCCGGGAGAGGATCGGCCCGGTAGCGACGACGCCGGCGCAGCGATCCGGTGAACCCGGCAGGCGAAGGAGCCGTCGAATGCAGGCACCGCGTCCCGGCGGTCCGGGTGCGCCCCGTGACGCCGGGCCCGAGGCCCCCGCGGCCCGGTCCCGGCCGGTCGTCCGGCCCGCGCTGGTCCTGCTCGGGGTGCTCGCGCTCGCGGTCAACCTGCGGGCCGGGCTCGCCGGGTACCCGCCGCTGCTGGAGACCGCGCGGGCCGACCTCGGGATCGGGGCGGGCGCGGCCGGGCTGGTGCAGGCCGGTGCGGTGCTGATGATGTCGGCGGGCTCGTTCGGCGCCGCCGCCGTCGCCGCCCGGGTCGGTCGTGAGCGGCTGCTCGGTGTCGCCGTCGCGACGATCGGGGTGGGCAGCCTGCTGCGGTCGGTCGTGGCGCTGCCCGCGCTCGTCGGCGGCTCGGTGCTGGTCGGGCTCGGCATCGGGGTGTCAGGGGTGCTGCTCACCGGGGTGGTGAAGGAGCACCTGGCCGAGCGGGCGGGCGCGGTGACCGGCGCCTACGTCGTCTCGATGATGATCGGTGCGACGGTCGCCTCCGCCGTCGCGGTGCCCCTGGCCGTCGCCCTGGGCGGTTGGTCCTTCTCGCTCGCGGTGTGGGCCGTGCCCGCGGTGCTCGCCGTCGCGGTGTGGGCGCCGGTCGCGAGCCGCATCGGTCACGCCCGTCCCTCCGCGGGCGCCCCGGGAGCGGCCGACGACGGCCCGTCGGTCGCCGAGGAGGTCCGGGTCCGTCACGACCCGTTCGCCCGCCGCATCGCCTGCTACCTGGCGGGCTCGTCGACGATCTTCTACGGCTGGCTGACCTGGCTGTCCCCGTTCTACGAGTCGCAGGGCTGGTCACCGCAGGCGGCCGGGCTGCTCCTCGCGGCGTGGAGCATCGCCCAGATCCCCGCGGCCCTGCTGTTCCCGGCCGCGGCCGAGCGCCGACGCCGGTGGCGGTTCTGGGCGGCGCTGACCGTGGTCAGCTCGGCCGCCGGGACGCTCGGGGTGCTGCTGGCCCCCGCACCGGGGACGCCGCTGCCGTGGCTGTGGGCGGTCCTGATCGGCATCGGCGTCGGCGCCGGGTTCCCGCTGGGGCTGACGGTGATCGCGTGGCGGACGCCGACCCCGGCCCGCAGCGCCGCCGTGAGCGGCTTCGGCCTCGGGATCGGCTACTTCTCGGCCGGGATCGGGCCGCTGGTGATGGGTGTGGTCATCGACTCCGCCGGGTTCCCGCCCGCGATCGGGCTGCTCCTGATCGGCGCCGTGCTGCAGGGCGTCGCCGTGGTCCGGATCGGGGACCGCCCGCGCTGAGCGGGCGCCGTCTCAGAGCGCCTCGGCCTGCTCGGCCAGGTGCTCCCACGCGGCCCACCACTGGTCGCGCAGCGCCTCGGCGCGGGCCCGCTCGCGCTCGACCAGCCGGCCGCCGACGAAGACCTCGTGGGCGTCGGGGCCGGGGCCCAGCTCGTCGAGCAGGGCGCGGATGCGGTGCTCGGCGACGCAGGCGTCCTGGTGGTCGCCCAGGACCTCCTGCAGCCCGGCGGCGGCCTTGAGCATCCGGCGGACCTGGCGGGCGTCGTCGGTGCGGGACCCGTTCTCGTCGCGCATCGCCGGCTCGACGAGCTCACCGGTGTAGCGCAGCCGCTTGGTGCGGATCCGCAGGTCGTGCAGGGTCATGTCGGGCGGGTTCGGCCCGGCCCGGCGCACCGCCTTGACGAGCTTGCGGGTCTCGGCCCGGACCAGCTCGATCAGCTCGGGGCGCGCGACCTCCTCCGGCGGCTCCGGCAGCGGAGCGGAGACGGCCTCGACCAGCGAGCGACGCAGTGCCGCGTGCCGGTCGGAGTCGAGCTCGTCGAGCATCTCGGCCCGCGCACCGACCCGCTCGGCCTCCAGCACCGCGACCAGCCGCTCACCGGCGGCCAGCTCGGCCGACGGCAGCGTGGCCACCTCACCGCGGAGGCGGTCGATCATCACGTCGAGATCGCGCACCGGGCCGAGCGCCCGGCCGAGCCGGCCGAGCTCGGCCCGCAGCAGGTCCGCCCAGGTGTGGTCGAGCAGGGGGCGGGCGGCCTTGAGCGCCGCCCGCATCCGCCGCACGGAGACCCGCATCTGGTGCAGGTCCTCGATCTCGGACCCGTCGCGCACACCGGGCTCGTGCCGCAGCATCGCGCGCAGCCGCTTGTCCAGCAGCGCGCGGACGTGCGCCACCGCCGGGTCCTGCGGTCCCGCGGTCAGCGGCTCACCGAGGTCCGCGGCGCCGTAGAGGTTCCCCGGAGGCTGCGCAGCCCCGTCCATACCCACCATGTCCCTGCCGTCCTGCTTCTGTGGGTCGTTCCGCCGCGAACCGCTGCCGGGCCGTCAGTTGGCGTGCAGCGCGGCGTTGAGGGCGATGCCGTCGCCGGTGCGGGCCAGCGCCTCGACCGCGCCGGACACGGAGTTGCGGCGCAGCAGCAGCCCGTTCTGGCCGGACAGCTCGCGCGCCGCGGTGGTGCTGCCGTCGGGCAGCGTGACCTTGGTGCCCGCGGTGAGGTAGAGACCGGCCTCGACCACGCAGTCGTCGCCGAGGGAGATGCCCAGGCCCGCGTTCGCGCCGAGCAGGCAGCGGCGGCCGATCGAGATGACCTCCTTGCCGCCACCGGACAGCGTCCCCATGATCGAGGCGCCGCCGCCGACGTCCGAGCCGTCCCCGACGACGACACCGGCGGAGATCCGGCCCTCGACCATCGACGCACCGAGGGTGCCGGCGTTGAAGTTGACGAAGCCCTCGTGCATGACGGTCGTGCCCTCGGCGAGGTGCGCGCCGAGCCGGACGCGGTCGGCGTCACCGACGCGGACGCCGGCGGGGATCACGTAGTCGACCATCCGCGGGAACTTGTCGACGTGGGTGACGGTCACCGGGCCGCGGCCGCGCAGCTTCGCCCGGGTGAGCTCGAACCCGGGCACCGGGCACGGGCCGTGGTTGGTCCAGACGACGTTGGTGAGCAGCCCGAACTGGCCCTCGAGGTTCACCTGGTGCGGCTGGACGAGGCGGTGGCTGAGCAGGTGCAGCCTCAGGTAGACGTCGGCGGCGTCGGCGGGCGCGTCGGCCAGCGAGGCGATCTCGGTGCGCACGACCTCGGTGCGGACCCCCCGCAGCTCGTCGGTCCCGACGAGGGGCGCCAGGTCGACGGCGTCGTCGGACGCGCCCCCGGCCAGCACCGGCGCCGGGTACCAGACGTCGAGGACGGTGCCGTCGGTCGTGACCGTGGCCAGGCCGGTTCCGGAAGCGCCTTCGCGGCGGTACTCGGTGCTCACGGGCCCCGAACCTACCGTCCCGCCGTCGCCCACGGCGCGCCGCGGTGGGTGCGCCGGGACACGTCCTCATGATCGGCTGCCCGTACCGAGAGCAGCAGGGCCGCAGCCTGCAGATAGCGGAGCACCGCGGTCGGCGCGAACGGCGGCGGTAGTGGGTCGGGCAGCCGACCACACGCCCGGCACCGGGCCTGCATCAGCATCCAGTGCTCGATGGTCGGCGGTGGTGGCACGGTGCGGAACTGCGCGACCCGCACCTCCCACACGCTGCGCCGACGCATCGCGTCGCGCAGCGGCCGATCCCGGTGGAACGTCTCCGGCGGTCGGGCGCAGCCGTACCGGTCGCCCCACCACTCGCCGGGCAGCGGGTCGAGGATCACGTCCAGATGCGACGGGAACCTGCGCCCCGCCCCGTCCCGCAGCTCACCCGGCGGGTCCTCCATCGGCGGCACCCGCCGGTTCTCCGCGTCGACGACGACCAGCCGCAGCCCCGCGACCGACAGGATCGCGGCCAGCGTGTCCAGCGCCGGCGCGAGCGACCGGCTCTCGATCCGGGCGATCGTCGAGGGCGCCAGCCCCGTCCGTTCCGCGAGCTCCCGCTGCGACAGGTCCGCGCTGCGCCGCACCCGCCGGACCAGGCCGGACAGATCCGGGACGACGACGTCGACAGGCGCCGGCGGCGGCTCCGCGGGCAACCGGTCGCCCTCGATGATGTCCATGCACCGACCCTGCGTCCGCGAGCCCGGAATGCACCGGTGACCTGCGAACCTGTGGACAACTCGCACACTTGTGGACACCCGGGCCGTCGCCGGTGCCGGTGATGATCGAGACGGCGGGCCCGCGGCCCGAGCGGCCGTCCGGGAGGTGGCCGTCCGTGCGTCGCTTTGCTCTGCTCACCGATACGCAGCGGGGAGGCCCGGGGACGCCCCCAGGAGGCGAACGGAGCCCGTTCAGGCCCCGACCCTGCCCGGTTCCGGGGCCGACGGGAGGGGCGTGAGAAGTGCCTGTGGGCCCGTGCTGCGTATCGGTGAGCAGAGCAAAGCGACGACCAAGGAGCCACCCCCGGCGCCGCGGCACCGGGCCGGGACGTCGATCCGGCGCCACGGGGCGGTCCGGGGTGCCCGGGGACGGCCGGGTCGCGGGGGAGGGGCGCCCGGGCGGGTCGGTAGCGTCGGGCCGGTGACGACGACGCTGCCCGCGCTGGACCTCACGTCCGACCCGGTGACCCTGACCGCCGCGATGGTCGACATCGCCAGTGTGTCCGGGGACGAGCAGCGCCTCGCCGACGCGCTCGAGGCCGCGCTGCGGACCCAGGCACCGCACCTGGAGGTGCTGCGGTCCGGTGACGCGGTGCTCGCGCGCACCGATCTGGGGCGTCCGCATCGCGTGCTGCTGGCCGGGCACATCGACACCGTGCCGATCGCGGACAACGTGCCGTCGCGCCGCGCCGACGGGATCGTGCACGGCTGCGGCACCTCGGACATGAAGTCCGGCGACGCCGTCTTCGCGCACCTCGCGGCCACGCTGGCCGAGCCGCGCCACGACCTCACCCTGGTCTTCTACGACTGCGAGGAGATCGAGGCGGAGCGCAACGGGCTCGGCCGCATCGAGCGCGAGCACCGGGATTGGCTCGACGCCGACCTCGCGATCCTCGGCGAGCCCACCGACGGCACCCTCGAGGCCGGCTGCCAGGGCACCCTCCGCGTCGAGCTGCGGACCTCGGGACGACGCTCGCACTCGGCGCGGTCGTGGCTGGGGGACAACGCGATCCACCGGGCCGGGGAGATCCTGTCGCGGCTGGCGGCGTACCGGCCGCGGTGGGTGGACATCGACGGCTGCGAGTACCGCGAGGGTCTGCAGGCCGTGCGGATCGGCGGCGGGGTCGCGGGCAACGTCGTCCCCGACGAGTGCGTCGTCACCGTGAACTTCCGGTTCGCCCCGGACCGGTCCGCCGAGCAGGCCGTCGAGCACGTCCGGGAGGTGTTCGACGGGTTCCCGCTCGTCGTCACCGACCTCTCGCCGGGTGCGCTGCCGGGCCTGTCCGCGCCAGCGGCCGCGGAGTTCGTCGCCGCGACCGGGGCCGTGCCGCGGGCGAAGTACGGCTGGACCGACGTCTCCCGCTTCGCCGCGCTGGGTATCCCGGCGGTCAACTACGGGCCCGGCGACCCGAACCTCGCCCACACCCGCGAGGAGCACGTCGCCGAGGACGCGATCACCGCCTGCACCGCGGTGCTGCGCCGCTACCTCGCGGGCCACCCCGCCTGACCGGAGCCGGCCGGCCGGGCCCGCGCCGACGACAGCGCCGACGACAGCGCCGACGACCCCACCGGCGGGGCCGGGTCGTCGCCGCCCGAATACCGTGATCGCCATGGCCGACGAGAACGCCGATCCCCGGACGCTGCACGAGAAGCAGCCCGAGAAGCAGCGTGGCCCGGTGGTGCTGCGCGGCGAACGCAGCATCGAGCCGACCACCACCGACCAGCGGCTGCTCGACTCGCGTGGCCCGGCCGACTGGGTGCACACCGACCCGTGGCGGGTGCTGCGGATCCAGGCCGAGTTCGTCGAGGGGTTCGGGATGCTCGCCGAGCTCCCGCGCGCGGCGACCGTGTTCGGCTCGGCCCGCACGCAGGGCGGCTCCCCGGAGTACGAGCTGGGCCGCGAGCTCGGGGCGCGGCTCGCCGGAGCCGGGTTCGCCGTGATCACCGGGGGCGGCCCGGGCGCGATGGAGGCCGCGAACCGCGGTGCCTCCGAGGCGGGCGGGCTCTCGGTCGGGCTCGGCATCGAGCTGCCGTTCGAGCAGGGCCTGAACCCGTGGGTCGACCTCGGGATCAACTTCCGCTACTTCTTCGCCCGCAAGACGATGTTCGTGAAGTACTCGCAGGCGTTCGTCTGCCTGCCCGGCGGGTTCGGCACGCTCGACGAGCTGTTCGAGGCGCTCGTCCTGGTGCAGACCAAGAAGGTCACCAAGTTCCCGGTCGTCCTGCTCGGCAGCGACTACTGGGGCGGCCTCTACGACTGGATCGCCAAGACCGTCCTCGCCGACGGCAAGATCGGCGAGAAGGACCTCGACCTGCTGCACGTCACCGACGACATCGACGACGCCGTCGACGTGGTCAACGAGGCCTACCACGCCTGGGAGGAGACGCACTGATGGCCGGTCCGGAGCCCGGGTTCGCCGTCTGCGTCTACTGCGCCAGCTCCGACGGCGTCGCCCCGCACTACCTCGACCTCGCCCGGGAGGTCGGCCGTGCGGTCGCCGCCCGCGGCTGGACGCTGGTGTCCGGCGGGGGCCGCAAGTCGATGATGGGTGCGGTCGCGGCCGGCGCCCGGGACGCCGGCGGCCGCACCGTCGGGGTCATCCCGCGGTCCATGGTCGAGCGCGAGTGGGCCGACCACGACAGCGACGAGCTGCTCGTCGTCGAGAGCATGCGCGAGCGCAAGCAGCAGATGGAGGACCGCGCCGACGCGTTCCTCGCGCTGCCCGGCGGCATCGGGACCTGCGAGGAGCTGTTCGAGGTCTGGACGGCCGGGTCGCTCGGCCTGCACGGCAAGCCGGTCGTGCTGCTCGACCCCGACGGCCACTGGGACGGCCTCGTCGACTGGGTCGCCGGCCTCGCCGACCGCGGGTTCGCCTCGCGGGCCCCGATCGAGCGGCTGCGCCAGGTCCGCGGCGACGACTCCGCTCCGGCCGACCCCGCCGGGCTGGCCGGCGCGGCGCTCGACGAGTGCGCCCGTCCGCTCACCTGAGCCCGTGACCCTCTCCGCCCGGCTCGCCGCCCGCAAGGACGGCCGTCGCATCGCCGTCGTCCTGCCCGCCCTGGACGAGGAGGCGACGGTCGGTCCGCTCGTCGCGGGGCTGACCCGGCTGTGCGAGGGCCCGTCCCCGCTGGTCGACGACCTCGTCGTCCTCGACTCCGGGAGCACCGACCGCACCGCGGAGTGCGCCGCCGCGGCCGGGGCACGGGTGCTCGGCCGCGAGCGGGCGGTGCCCGGCGTCCCGGTGCTGCCGGGCAAGGGTGAGGCGATGTGGCGCGCCGTCGTCGCCCTGGGGAACGGGCCGCGCCCGGCCGACCTGGTCTGCTTCGTCGACGCCGACCTCGTCGACCCGCACCCCGAGCTCGTCGAACGGCTCCTCGCGCCGCTGCTCACCCGGCCCGGGACCGCGCTGGTCAAGGGCTACCACCGGCGCCCGCTCACCGGCCCCGGTGGTGCCGGCGGCCCCGACGACGCGAGCGGGCACGAGGGCGGCCGCGTCACCGAGCTGCTCGCCCGCCCCCTGCTCGCCGCGCTCCGCCCCGGGCTGCGGCACGTCCGCCAGCCCATCGGGGGTGAGTACGCCGCCACCCGCGAGCTGCTCGACCGGCTCCCGTTCGCGACCGGCTACGGCGTCGACATCGGCCTGCTGCTCGACACCGACGCCGACACCGTCGTCGGCGGGACCGCGGCCATCGCGCAGGCCGACCTCGGCGTGCGCCGGCACCGCAACCGCCCGCTGCACGAGCTCGGCCGCACCTCCCGCGAGGTCCTCGCCACGGCCCTGGCCCGCTGCGGGGTCGAGGACTCCGGCGCCGGGCTCACCGCGTTCCTCCCCGACGACGTCCTCCCCGGCCACGTCCGCACCGGGCACGGCGCGGAGACGGGATGGCGCACCGAGACCCGTCCGTTGCGCCAGGTGGACCGGCCCCCACCAGGCCGGGTGCGCGACGGAGGGTCCGCCGAGCCGGTGGTCGCACCCGCCGCCCGCGTGGGGTGAGACCCGTCGTCGGACCGGCGTGATGAGATGGCGGCATGGGGACCGCCCTCGCGTACGTGCTCGTCCTGGCCGGCGTCGCCGCGCTGGTCTTCGTGTTGGCGGCCGCGGTCTTCGGCCGCGGGGAGGAACTCGCCCCGCTCGCCCCGGACGCGACACCCACCCGGCTGCCCGCCCGCGATGTCTCCGGAACCGACGTCCGTGACCTGCGTTTCCAGCAGGTGCTGCGCGGATACCGGATGGCTGAGGTGGACTGGGCACTCGACCGGCTGGCCGGCGAGCTGGACCGGGTCCGGACCGACCGGCACGAGCTGGCCGACCGGGTGGCCCGGTTGGAGGCGACGATCGCGCGGATGCGCGCCGAGGAGGACCCGGGTGACGAGCAACGACGGCAGTGGTGACGGCGGTACCGCAGGCAGGAGCGGCGACGGCCGCGACGGCGGGGTCGGCGACCGCACCCCGGGCGTGCGGCCGGTCGGTGGCGGCCGGGTGGAGCTGACGGTCCCGGTCGACGTCAACGTGCCCGCCGACGTCCTGTGGGAGGTCGTCTCCGACCTCGAGGGCCAGTCGGACTGGATGCTCGGCACGACCGTCGAGATCACCGCGGGCGACGGCCGCTCGGTCGGCACCGAGCTGCGCGCGGTCACCGGGGTCGGGCCGCTCGGCGTCGCCGACACGATGAGGGTCACCGAGTGGACCGAACCGCCCGCCGGTGCGACGGGGGAGCGGCGGATCGTCGTCACCCACACCGGCACCGTGATCCGCGGCGACGGCGTGTTCGCCGTCGTCGGACTGGGCCCGGCGCGGTCGCGGTTCCTGTGGACCGAGCTGCTCGACCTGCCGCTCGGTGCGCTCGGCCGGTTCGGCTGGCCGCTGGTGCGCCCCGCGTTCCGGGCCGGGGTCGCGCACTCGCTGCGCGGGATGGCCGAGCGGACCGAGGACCGCTACCGGGCCGGCCGGTGACATCGCCCGATCCCGCGGCCCACGACGACCGCCCCCGCTGCGACTGGGCGCTCTCGGCACCGGACTACGTCGCCTACCACGACGACGAGTGGGGCCGCCCCGTCCACGGCACCGCGGCCTGGTTCGAGCGCATGAGCCTGGAGGGGTTCCAGTCCGGCCTGTCCTGGATCGTCGTGCTGCGCAAGCGTCCGGCGTTCCGCGAGGTCTTCGCCGGCTTCGACCCGGACACGGTCGCCCGCTTCGGCGACGACGACGTGACCCGCCTCCTCGGCGACGCCCGGATCGTGCGCAACCGGATGAAGATCGAGGCCACGATCTCCAACGCCCGCGCCGTGCTCGACCTCCTCGACGCCGGTGACGACCTCGGTGCGTTCCTCGCCTCCTACGCGCCCGACCCGGCCGACCACCCGCGCCCGGCACGGCTGTCCGACGTCCCCGGCTCCACGCCCGCGTCGACGGCGCTGTCCATGGCGCTCAAGAAGCGCGGCTTCCGGTTCGTCGGTCCCACCACCTGCTATGCGCTCATGCAGGCGACCGGTCTGGTCGACGACCACGTCGCGTACTGCTGGCGTGCCGGGGCCGCCCCGGAGGACCCGCGGGGGACCGGACCGGGGTCGCCGTAGCGTCGCCGGGCCGTTGCGCTGCGTGAACGCCGCGGGTATCGCTGCCGAGCCGTGATCGCCTCGGTTGCACCTCGACGCCGGTGATGGGGGACAATGTGGTCCCACGGTCGGCGCGTGCCCCGAGCGCGCACCGGGGAACGACAGTTGTGGATGTTGACGGAGGACGGACGAATGGCCGCGATGAAGCCCCGCACCGGCGACGGGCCCATGGAAGTCACCAAGGAGGGCCGGGGCATCGTGATGCGCGTCCCGCTCGAGGGTGGCGGGCGTCTCGTCGTCGAGATGACCCCGGACGAGGCCACCGACCTCAGTGAGGCGCTGAAGTCGACCGTCGGCTGACGGCCGACCGAACGGACACGACACGGCGGGGCCGGGGAACCGGTCCCGCCGTCGTCGTACCCGGGGGGCCCGGCGACGGGCCTCAGGTCACCGACTCGTAGATCTCCAGCGTCCGCCGGGCCATCTCGGCCCAGGCGAACTCGGCGACCGCGCGCTCCCGGCCCCGCTCGCCCATCGTCGCGGCCCGCCGCGGGTCCGCGACCAGTGCGTTGACCCCCTCCGCCAGCGCCGCCTCGAACGCGGCGGTGTCGGCCGGGTCGTAGTGCGCGAGCAGGCCGGTCACGCCGTCGTCGACGACCTCCGGGATCCCGCCGACGTCGGAGGCGACCACGGCCGTGCCGCAGGCCATCGCCTCCAGGTTCACGATGCCCAGCGGCTCGTAGACCGACGGGCACACGAACACCGTCGCCGCCGACAGCAGCTGGCGGACCTCGGCGGTGGCGAGCATCCGCTGGATCCACACGACGCCGTCGCGCGAGGCGGACAGCTCCGCCACCGCCCGCTCGGTCTCGGCCGCGATCTCCTTCGTGTCCGGGGCGCCCGCACACAGCACGACCTGCGCCGACGGGTCGAACCGGTGCGCCGCCGCGACCAGGTGCCCGAGGCCCTTCTGCCGGGTGATCCGGCCGACGAACACCACGAGCGGCCGGTCCGGGTCGACGCCGTGGGCGAGCAGCGCGTCGCGCGCCGGGTCGGGCGCGTAGAACTGCGTGTCGATGCCGTTGTGCACCACGTGCACCAGGTCCGGGTCGATCGCCGGGTAGGCGTTCAGCACGTCGCGGCGCATGCCGTGGGAGACCGCGATGACGGCGTCCGCCGCCTCGTAGGCGGTCCGCTCCACCCACGACGACAGCCGGTACCCGCCGCCGAGCTGCTCGGCCTTCCACGGCCGCAGCGGCTCCAGCGAGTGCGCGGTCACCACGTGCGGGCGTCCGTGCAGCAGGCCGCCGATGTGGCCCGCCATGTTGGCGTACCAGGTGTGGGAGTGCAGCACGTCACAGCGCTCCAGCTCGGCGGCCATCGACAGGTCCACCCCGAGCGTGGTCAGCGCGGCGTTCGCCCCGTCCGGCAGCGGCGGCGCGGAGTGCGCGCGGGCGTCGGCCGGTGTGTCGCTGCCCGGTTCGGCGAAGCAGTGCACGTCGACGTCGACGAGCTCCCGTAGGGCGGGGACGAGATGTCCCACGTGGACTCCGGCGCCGCCGTAGACGGCGGGCGGGTATTCACGGGTGAGAAGGCCGACGCGCACGGGCCGGGACGCTACCGGGGCGGGCGGACGCGGCGCGAGGAGTCCGCCGGGCGGTCGCTGCGTCCGATCCGGTCCGACCCTGCCCGGCGGGGCCGGACGTATGGCCCCGCCACCGGGCGCCCACTAGTGTTCACGCCATGCGACCGACCGCGTCCGGACGTCTTCCCGGAAGGGTTCTCGGCATCGTGCTGGCCGGTGGCGAGGGGAAGCGGCTCTGGCCGCTCACCGCGGACCGTGCCAAGCCCGCCGTCCCGTTCGGTGGCAACTACCGGCTCATCGACTTCGTGCTGTCCAACCTCGTGAACTGCGGGATGGACCGGCTGTGCGTGCTGACCCAGTACAAGTCGCACTCGCTGGACCGGCACATCTCGACGACGTGGCGGCTGTCGTCGGTGCTCGACCAGTACATCACCACCGTCCCGGCCCAGCAGCGGCTCGGCAGGCGCTGGTACACCGGCTCGGCGGACGCGATCTTCCAGAGCCTCAACCTGGTCTACGACGACCAGCCCGAGTACATCGCCGTGTTCGGCGCCGACCACGTCTACCGGATGGACCCGGCGCAGATGATCGCCCAGCACGCCGAGTCCGGCGCGGGCGTCACCGTCGCGGGGATCCGGGTGCCGCGGGCCGAGGCGAAGGCGTTCGGCTGCATCGCCTCCGACGAGACCGGCCGCATCACCGAGTTCCTCGAGAAGCCGTCCGACCCGCCGCACGTGCCGGACGACCCCGAGGTGACCTTCGCCTCGATGGGCAACTACGTGTTCACCACCGAGGCCCTGCTCGACGCGCTGAAGGCCGACGCGGCGAACGCCGACTCCGACCACGACATGGGCGGGGACATCATCCCGGCGCTGGTCGCCAAGGGTGACGCGCACGTCTACGACTTCGCCGACAACGTCGTCCCCGGCGCCACCGAGCGCGACGCCGGCTACTGGCGCGACGTCGGGACCATCGACGCCTACTACGACGCGCACACCGACCTCGTCTCGGTGCACCCGATCTTCAACCTCTACAACCAGCGCTGGCCGATCCGCACCGCGGTGCCCGCGCTGCCGCCGGCGAAGTTCGTCGAGGGCGGCATCGCGCAGGACTCGATCGTCGGCGCGGGCACGATCATCTCCGGGGCGATCGTGCGCCGGTCGGTGATCAGCCCGAACGTGTCGGTGTCGGGCGGCGCGGAGGTTTCGGACTCGGTCGTGCTGCCGGGTGCCCGGATCGGCCGGGGCGCGGTGGTGCGGCGGGCGATCCTCGACAAGAACGTCGTCGTCCCCGACGGCGCACTGATCGGCGTCGACCTGAACCTGGACCGCAGCCGCTACACCGTCTCCAACGGCGGCGTCGTCGTCCTGGGCAAGGGCGTCACCGCGCAGTAGCGCTCACCCGGGGTGCCGAGGTCACCTGCGGACGGCGCAGAGCATCCCGTCCGCGACCGGCAGCAGCGCCGACAGCAGGCGCTCGTCGTCGCGGACCAGGGCGGCGGTCTCGCGCAGCGCGGCCGTGCCCGGGCCGTGCGCGGCACCGGGCTCGGCGACCCGGCCGCCGTCGAGCACACCCTCCAGCACCAGCACCCCGCCGGGGCGCAGCAGCCGGATCGCCTCGGCCAGGTAGCCGGGGTACTCGGCGGGGACGGCGTCGGCGACGACGAGGTCGTAGCCGCCGTCGGTCAGCCGCGGCAGCACCTCCAGCGCCATCCCGTTGATCAGCCGCGCGCGCCCGGGCCCGTACCCGGCGGCGAGGAAGGTGCGCCGGGCCGAGCGCTGCAGCTCCGGGTCGACGTCGATGGTGGTCAGCGTCCCGTCGCCGGCCATGCCGCGCAGCAGGTACAGCCCGCTCACCCCGGCCCCGGTCCCGATCTCGACGACGGCCCGCGCGGAGATCGTCGCGGCCAGCACCGACAGCGCCGCCCCGCCCGCCGCGGAGATGGGGTGCGCGCCCGCCGCCGTGCCCAGTGCGCGGGCCTCGCCGCACGCGTCGTCCTCGGCGAGGTAGCCCTCGGCGTACGCGGCCGCCCCCGCGGGTGTGCTCATGGAACAAGATTATCGCCGGAGCCCCGCGGGACGATTTCACAGACTTCTCTCAGACGGGTTTCACATCCTCCTCATGGGTGGCGGGCAGTCTGTGCTGCAACGAACGAAGTCTCGCGGCCGATCGACACCACGACACGGTCGCGACCCACGGAGGTGCCCGCCCCGATGTCCGCCCCTCGCGCAACCGACGACGCCCCGTTCCGGGACGCCGCCGCCGGTACCCGCCCCGGTGAGGGTGCCGACTGGACCCCGCCCACCTGGGACGAGGTCGTCCGGGAGCACGCCGACCGCGTCTACCGCCTCGCCTACCGCCTGTCCGGCAACCAGCACGACGCCGAGGACCTCACCCAGGAGACCTTCATCCGGGTGTTCCGGTCCCTGGCGTCCTACAAGCCGGGCACCTTCGAGGGCTGGCTGCACCGCATCACCACGAACCTGTTCCTCGACATGGTCCGCCGCCGCGCCCGGCTGCGGATGGAGGGCCTGCCCGAGGACACCGACCGTCTCCCGGGCGGCGGCCCCGAGCCCGAGACCGTGTTCGCGATCAACCACCTCGACCCGCACCTGCAGGCCGCGCTGGACGAGCTGCCCCCGGACTTCCGGGTCGCCGTCGTCCTGTGCGACGTCGAGGGCCTGTCCTACGAGGAGATCGGCGCCACCCTCGGGGTGAAGCTCGGCACCGTCCGCAGCCGCATCCACCGGGGCCGGACCGCGCTGCGGGCGTCGCTGGAGCGGCACCGTGCGGCCGCGGCGGAGGAGCAGGCGGTGGCATCCGACCGCGGTCCGGTGGCAGAGTTGGTTCCGTGACCGAGCGACGGCGTTTCCAGGTCGTCCCCCCGGACTGGGGGACGACCCACCTGACGCTCGAGGCGGTCGTCGCCTTCGTGGACGACGAGCTGGCCGCCGGTCCGCACGACCGCGCCACCCGCCACCTCGAGCGCTGCCCCGACTGCGCGGTGGAGGTCGCCGAGCAGCGGCGGGCCCGCACCGCACTGCGCGGTGCCGACGCCCCCACGCTGCCGCCGTCACTGATGTCGACGCTGCGCGCGATCCCGCAGGACACCGAGCTGCCCCCGCCGCCGGCGGGCCTGTCGCTCACCCCGGACGGCCAGCTCGTGTCGGTGCTGCGCCCGGCGCCGGTCGAGGGCGACCACGGCCGTCGCGCCAGCCGGTCGCGACGGGTGCGTCTGGGCACCGGCGCCGCCGTGTCCGGGCTGGCGCTCGGCGCGCTCGCGTTCGGTCTGCCCGCCGCCACGACCGGCACCCCGACCGGGCCGACCGTGCCCGGCCCGGGTGCCGCGGCCGTCGCCCGGTTCGCGGCCACCCCGGTGCCCGCCTCGTCGCGGCGGACGGCCCTCCCGGCCGCCACCACGGTGGGCTCGACCGGGGCGCCGCTGTCGCCGACGACCTCGGCCACGCCGACCGGTGACGCCGACATCTCCCCGACGCCCTGACGCGTCACCGATACACCGACTTCACCGCCCGCCGGGCAGGCTGTGCGGGTGTACTGGGTGGACGCCGTGCCGGCTGATCGATCGTCGGGAGCAGTCTCCCCGGGCTCCGGGGTGACCCGGTGAGCGACGACCGCGGCGCCCGCCCGGACGGCGCGGCCGACCCGGAGGCCCCCGGCTCCGCCCCGCCGCGGCTGCGCCCCCGCCCGCTGGACCGCCCCGCGACCGACCCCGGCGAACAGGCCGCGTTCGGCCGCCCGGACGGCGTCGGCAGCTCGTTCGCGCCGCCGTCGTCGCACCTCGGGTCGAACGGGTCGCTGCCGACGGTGCCCCCGCCGACCGCCGCGGTCGCCCGCGCATTCGGCCGCCCGGACCGTGCCCCGGACGGCGACCCCGCCGGTGGTCTGCAGCGTCCGCCCGGTGCCTCGGGCGACGCGCTGCGCGGGGGTGAGCAGAGCGCCGAGCAGGACCCGTTCTGGCCCGGCGGCTCGACCGGCGACCCGTGGCGCGACCCGGGCACGCCGGTCGTCGCCGCCCCACCCCCCGGCGACGGCGACGACCCCGGTGAGGGTCCCCGGCCCGACGGGCCCCGGCTCAGCGTCCGCGAGGTCCTGTTCGGCAAGCGGGTGCAGCCGCGCGCGCTGGCGCTGCTCGGCGTGCTCGCGCTCGTCGTCGGTGCGGCGGGCGGCCTGGTCGGGCACTGGACCGCCGCCGCGGCGGGCGCCCTGACCAGCCCCGGAGCGGTGCTGAGCGCGACCGAGCCCGCCCGGGAACGGCCGCCCGGCTCGGTGTCGGAGGTCGCCTCGCGGGTGCTGCCCGCGGTCGTCTCGCTGGAGGTGACCGTCGGCAACCAGGCGGGCAACGGCTCCGGCGTCGTGATCGACCCCGCGGGCTACGTGCTCACCAACGACCACGTCGTCGCGCCGGCGACCGGACCCGGCCAGGGCACCATCGAGGCCCTGTTCTCCGACGGCTCCCGCGTCCCGGCCACCGTGGTCGGCGCGGACCCGATGACCGACCTCGCGGTGGTCAAGGTGCCCGTCGCGAACCCGACGGTCGCCGCGATCGGCCGCTCCGGCGAGCTCGCCGTCGGCGACGCGGTGATCGCGATCGGGTCGCCGTTCGGCCTGGCGGGCACGGTGACGACGGGGATCGTGTCGGCCGTCGACCGCCCGGTGCGGCTCGACCCCGAGGGCAGTGCGGGCGACGCGGTGATCGACGCCGTGCAGACCGACGCCGCGATCAACCCCGGCAACTCCGGCGGCCCGCTGGTGGACGCGACCGGCGCCGTCGTCGGCATCAACACCGCGATCCGCAGCGCGGGCAGCGCCGAGTCCGGGGCCCAGGGCGGCTCGATCGGCCTGGGCTTCGCCATCCCGATCGACGACGCCCGCGCCATCGCCGAGGAGCTCATCCGCACCGGCCGCGTGGCGCACGCCGACCTCGGCGTCAACGCCCGCTCGGTCACCGACGGCGCCACCGACGGCGCCCAGGTGCAGAACGTCGTCGCCGGGGGACCGGCGGCCGCGGCCGGGATCGCCGACGGCGACGTCGTCGTCGACGTCGCCGGGCGCCCCATCGCCAGTGCCGACGAGCTCGTCGTCGCCGTCCGCGAACACGCCCCCGGCGAGCAGGTCCCGGTCGGTCTCATCCGTCAGGGACGACCGCTCACCGTGACCGTCACACTCGGGCAGCGCTGAGACCCGTACGCTGGCGCTGTGTTCGAGAACATCGGCATGCCGGAGATCCTCGTCCTGGTCGTGGCGGGGCTCTTCATCCTGGGCCCGGAACGGCTGCCCGAGGCCGCGGCCTGGGTCGGTCGCGCGGTCCGCCAGATCAAGGAGTTCGCGAGCGGCGCCCAGAACCACCTGAAGAAGGAGCTGGGCCCCGAGTTCGACCAGATCCAGCAGCCGCTCAACGACCTGCGCAGCCTGCGCTCGCTCAACCCGCGGACCGCGATCACCCGGAGCCTGTTCTCCGACGACGTCACCACCCCGCCGGTCAAGCCCAACGGGTTCGCCCCGGGCCCGGCCGGCAGCGCGGCCACCGCCGGCGCCGCCGCCCTGGGCGGGGCCGCGGCGAGCACCCCGCCCCCGGTCCGAGCGCCGCAGCCGCCGCTGGCCGCGGACGAACGTCCCCCGGTGGACCCGGACGCGACCTGATCCGGCCCCTCCTCCGTACGACGACGGTGCCGCACCCGGCTCGGGTGCGGCGCCGTCGTCGTGGGCGGGGCCGGGTCAGCCCAGCAGCGGCGGGCGGCGCAGGTGGTGCGTGGTCGCGCGCTGGTAGGCGTGCGCGGCGGCCAGCACCGTGGCGTCGGCGTGCCGCGGCCCGACGACCTGCAGCCCCACCGGCAGCCCGGCGGAGGTGAAGCCGCACGGCACCGACGTCGCGGGCTGCTGGGTCATGTTGAACGGGTAGGTGAACGGCGTCCACGACGTCCAGCGCGGGTCGTGCCAGCCCTCGGGGACCTCCCGGCCGCCCTCGAACGCGGTGATCGGCAGCGTCGGGGTGAGCAGCAGGTCGTACTCGGAGTGGAAGGCGCCCATCAGCGTCCCCAGCTCGTTGCGCACGGCCATCGCGCCCAGGTAGTCCAGCGCCGACACCCCGGCGCCCTGCTCGGCGATCTCCACCAGCGCCGGGTCCATGGCCTTCCTGGCCTCGGCGCCGATCGGCTCCAGGGACTTCGCGGCCGCGGCGAACCAGAGCGTGTGGAACGGCTCGATCGGGTCGGCGAAGCCGGGGTCGGCGTTCTCGACGGTCGCGCCGAGCTCACGGGCGAACACCGCGACCGCCTCGGCGACCAGCGCCGCCACCTCCGGGTCGACGTCGACGAACCCGAGGGTGGGGGAGAACGCGATCCGCAGGCCCTGCGCGCCCCCGGCGAGCCGCTCGACGGCGGACTCGCGGGGCACGTCGAACACCCACGGGTCGCGGGTGTCGGGCTGGGCGACGACGTCGTGGAGCAGCGCGGCGTCGTCGACGGTGCGGGTCATCGGGCCGACGTGGGCCAGCGTCCCGAACGCCGAGCCCGGGTAGTGCGCGATGCGGCCGTAGGTCGGCTTGTGCGCGACGGTGCCGGTGAACGCGGCCGGGATGCGGACCGAGCCGCCCGCGTCGGTGCCCAGCGACAGCGGGCCCATCCCCAGCCCGACCGCCGACGCCGAGCCACCGGACGAGCCGCCGGCCGTCCTCGTCGGGTCCCACGGGTTGGTCGTGACGCCGGTCAGCGGAGAGTCGGTCACGCCCTTCCACGCCAGCTCGGGCGTGGTGTTCTTCCCGATCAGCACCGCACCCGCGGCACGGACCCTGGCCACCGGCGGGCCGTCGACCTCGAACGGCCCGTCCGGTGAGGTCGTCGTCGAGCCGCGGCGGGTGGGCCACCCGATCGTCAGGAGCATGTCCTTGATCGAGGTGGGGACGCCGTCGAGCGGCCCGACCGGCTCCCCGGCCTGCCAGCGCGCCTCGGAGTCCTTCGCCTGCGACAGCGCCGAGTCGGCGTCGACCAGGCAGAACGCGTTCACCGCGCCGTCGTGCGCCTCGATCCGGTCCAGCGCGTCCCGGGTGGCCTGCACCGGCGAGATCTCGCCGCTGCGGTAGCCCGCCAGCAGCTCGGTCGCGCTGAGGTCTGCAGTCGTCACAGCAGTCACACCTTTCCTGCGGATGAGCTCACGTACCCGCGTTCGGGGTCCACGACGTTGCGCAGCTCCCGGCCGTCCCGGAAGCGCGCGAGGTTGTCGGCGAACAGCTCGACGAGCATGTCCTTCCAGCCGACGACGTCACCGGACATGTGCGGGGAGAGGAGCACGTGCTCCATCGCCCACAGTGGCGAGGTCGCGGGCAGCGGCTCGACCTCGAACACGTCCAGCGCGGCGCCGGCGAGCCGCCCGGTCGCGAGCGCGTCGGTCAGGTCGTCCTGCACGACGAGCGCGCCCCGGCCGACGTTGACGACCCGCGCCCGCTCGGGCAGCAGGGCGATCGTCCCGGCGTGCAGCATCCCGCGGGTCGCGTCGGTCAGCGGGGCGGCGAGCACCAGGTGGTCGGTGTCGGGCAGCAGGCCGGGCAGCTCGTCGAAGGCGTGCACGCCGTCGGCGGCGCGCCGGCCGACCAGCCGCACCCGCATCCCGACCGCGCCCAGCAGGTCGGCGACGGCGCGCCCGATCGGCCCGCTCCCGACGACCGTCGCGACCTTCCCGGCGACGGTCTCGGTCTCGCGGTGGCGCCAGGTCCGCTCCCGCTGCAGCGCGAGTGAGCGGGCGGTGTCCTTGGCGAACGCGATCACCGCGCCGAGCACGAACTCGGCGATCGGGCGGTCGAACACCCCGCGCGAGTTCGTCAGCGTCGCACCCGAGGCGAGCAGGGCGGGAAAGGCGACCCGGTCGACGCCGGCGCTGGCGGTGTGCACCCAGCGCAGCGCGGAGGTGTCGGTGGCGTCCCAGACGTCCTTGACGGCGTCGGAGGTGAAGTCCCAGGTGAGCAGCACGTCGCTGCCGGGCAGGACGGCGGCGAGCTCGCCGGCGTCGGCGGCGAAGCGGAGACGTGCGTCACCGGCGTGCCGCTCGAGGCCGGGCGGGGTCTCCCCGCCGTGCAGTACGGCGACGGTGATGAGGTCCTGACCAGCGGAAACCGGCAACGGGAGATCCTGTCGGTAGGGAGGTCGGGCGGCGTTGACACGCTAGGAAGCGCACCTACGATTGTCAACAATCCGCGTATCGGACAGGGGGATCGGATGACGAAGCTGATCAGGATCGAGCTCGCGAAGCGTGGCGTCGCGTGCACCGCGAGGCTGCTGGAGGCCGAGGCGCCGCGCACCGCCGCGGCGGTCTGGGAGGCGCTGGCGGACGGCCCGCAGGGTGGCGACGCGCAGCACGCCAGGTACGCCCGCAACGAGGTCTACACGATCGTCCCGCGGTTCGGCCCGCGGATCGGGCAGGAGAACCCGACGGTCACGCCCATCCCGGGCGACGTCTGCTACTTCGACTTCCACGGCGGGATGCTCGACAGCGCGTTCAAGGACGACCAGGGCATCGACGCCGCCGAGGGCGGGATCGACCTCGCGATCTTCTACGGGCGCAACAACCTGCTGCTCAACGGCGACGTCGGCTGGGTGCCGGGCAACGTGTTCGCCACCATCGTCGACGGGCTCGACGCGATGGCGACCGCCTGTCACGACGTGTGGCGCGCGGGCAGCGTGGGGGAGCGGCTCGTCTACTCGCGGGCGTCGTGACCCTTGCGGTGACCCCGGCCTCTGTAGGATTGTCGACAACATGAGCACGGTCGGATTCCTCTACCCGGGTTTCTCCGCCGAGGACGACTACCCGCGCGCCGAGAAGCTGCTGACCGACGGCAGCCGGCTCGCCCTCGTCCACACCGAGATGCCCGAGGACGCCCACCGCGAGGACGCGCTGCTCGCCATCGGCGGCGACGAGGTCCTCGCCGACGGCGCGCGCCGGGTCGCCGCGGAGGCGGGCCCGCTGGACGCGGTCGTCTGGGCCTGCACCTCGGGGTCGTTCATCTTCGGCCCCGAGGGCGCCGCCCGGCAGGTCGCGGCGCTGGAAAGGGTGTCGGGGGTGCCGACGTCGAGCACGTCGTTCGCCTTCGTCGACGCCTGCCGGCGGCTCGGGATCCGCTCGGTGGCGGTCGGGGCGACCTACCCGCCGGACGTCGCCGGCGCCTTCGTGCACTTCCTGACCCACCACGACATCTCCGTGCACACGCTGTCCGCCCGCGACATCATCACCGCCGCCGAGGTCGGGACGTTGCCGCCGGAGACCGTGCTGGAGTTCGCCGCCGCGGTGGCCTCGGACGCCCCTGGCGCCGACGCGGTGCTGCTGCCCGACACCGCGCTGCACACCGTGGACATGCTCGACGCGCTGGACGCACGCGTGGGCAGGCCGGTGCTGACCGCGAACCAGGTGAGCATCTGGCAGGGCCTGCGTCTGGCCGGGGCCGACGTCGACCGTCCCGGCCTGGGGACACTGTTCCGGAGAGGGTGAGTCGTGGGCCTGGACGTCTCGGAGCTCGAGCCGGTGAGCCGGCGCTCCACCGCGGAGATCGTCGCCGACCGGATCCGTGCGGCGATCATGCGAGGCACGTTCGCGCCGGGCACCCAGCTCGGCGAGGTGGACCTCGCGAACCGGCTGGGGGTGAGCCGCGGCCCGCTGCGCGAGGCGATGCAGCGCCTCGTCGCCGAGGGGCTGCTGCGCAGCGAACGCCACCGCGGCCTGTTCGTGCGCGAGCTCGGGCCCGACGACGTCCGTGACGTCTACCTGGCCCGCACCGCCGTCGAGCGGGCCGCGGCGCTCAAGGTGCTGGAGGGTGACCGGGCGGCCGCCGTCGTCGCGCTGGAGATCCCGCTCGGGGTGATGGCCGCCGCGGCCGATGCGGGCGACGCCGTGGCCCTCGCCGACGCCGACCACGACTTCCACGCCGCGCTCGTCGCCGCGTCGGGGAGCCCACGGCTGCGCCGGATGACCGAGGGTCTGCTCGTCGAGACCCGGATGTGTCTCGCCGCGTTCCAGCAGACCGCCCCGCCCGCCCGGGCGCTGCTCGCCGAGCACGAACGGCTGCGCGACGCCCTGCGCGACGGCCGCACCGAGCTGCTGCTCGACCGGCTGGCCGCCCACATGGACGACGCCGTCACCCGCATCCTCGCCGCGATGCCCGGGGCGGCCTGAGCGCCTGTGAACCGCACCGCCGGACACCCCGGGGACTAGTTCGCATACGTAACATGACGGCACGTGGTGGGCGTCCTCGAAGGTTTCCTGGTCATCGGCGTCGTCGTGGTCGTCGGGTACGTCCTCGGCCGCGGAGGCCTGCTCGGTGACCAGGGCTCGAAGGTCCTCGCACGCACCGCCTTCTTCGTCGCGACGCCCGCGCTGCTGTTCACGACGCTCAGCCGTTCGGACGTCGGCGCCGTCCTGTCCTCGGGGCTGGTCGTCACCGCGCTCACCAGCACCCTGGCCTGCCTGCTGTTCGTGCCGGTCGCGCTGCTGCGCCGCCGCCCGGCCGGCGAGGTCGTCGTCGGGTCGATGGCGTCCGGCTACGTCAACGCGGGCAACCTCGGCATCCCGATCGCGGCCTACGTGCTCGGCGACTCCGCCGCCGTCGCCCCGGTGCTGCTGTTCCAGCTCGCGATCCTGACCCCGCTGTTCACGACCCTGATGGACGTCCTCCCCGGCGACGGCCGCGGCGAGCGCCCCGGGTGGGTCCGGGTCGCACTCGCCCCGCTGCGCAACCCGATCGCGATCGCCACCGCCGCCGGGCTGACCGTCTCCGCGACGGGCGTCGTGCTGCCGGAGCCGGTGACCGCCCCGGTCGAGCTGCTCGCCGACCTCGCGGTGCCCGCCATGCTGCTCGCGTTCGGCATCTCCCTGCACGGCGCCCGCCGCCCCGGGACGGGGGAGACCGCGGGCTCGGTGTGGACCGCCGTGCTGATCAAGAACGTGCTGCACCCGCTGATCGCCTGGGCCTTCGCCGCGGGGGTGCTCGGCCTGACCGGCCCGGCGCTGCTCGCCGCTGTGGTGCTGGCCGCCCTGCCCACCGCGCAGAACGTCTTCGGCTACGCCGTGCGCTACGACCGCGCCGTCCCGCTGGCCCGCGACGTGGCGCTGGCCTCGACCGTCGTCGCCGTCCCGGTGTTGCTGGTGATCGCCGCCCTGCTGACCTGACCAGCGTTTTCCTCGTCGCGACGTCCGGCACGAGGGGGTCCTCCGCTCGTCCCTTTGCTCTGCTCACCGATACGCAGCACCGGCCCCACACCGGCCCCGCGCCGGCGCCGGGCGGCTCCACGGCGCGCCGACCACCCGCGTCGCGCCTGCGCCGAGATGCAGCCCACCGGGCGGTGGAGATCGACAACTCCCGCTGAGCTGCATCTCGACGCCGCCGACGCCTGTCCGCGCGTCCGCGCGGGCCCGTCCGGGGCCCCGGCGCCGGGGCGGTCCGGGCGCGTGCTGCGTATCGGTGAGCAGAGCAAAGGCGGGCCCGACCGACCCTTGCCCGGACCCACTCGCCCGTGTTTCCCTAGGATTGTCGACAACTCGACAACCCGAGACGCACCACCCTCGACGCATCAGGAGCTGCGAACCCATGGCACAGCTGTCCCCGCTGCTCAAGCAGGCCACCCCGGTCCAGGCCGCCCGCGGTGAGGGCGTCTACCTGTACGACACCGACGGGCGCCGCCACCTCGACTTCACCGCCGGCATCGGCGTCACCTCCACCGGGCACTGCCACCCGACGGTCGTCGCGGCGGCGCAGGAGCAGGTGGCCACGCTGATCCACGGCCAGTACACGACCGTCATGCACCAGCCGCTGCTGACGCTGGTCGAGCGGATGGGCGACGTGCTGCCCGAGGGCATCGACTCGGTGTTCTTCACCAACTCCGGTTCCGAGGCCGTCGAGGCGTCGGTGCGGCTGGCCCGCCAGGCCACCGGCCGGCAGCTGATCGTCGCGTTCGACGGCGGCTTCCACGGCCGCACCATGGGTGCCGCGGCGCTCACCACCTCCGGGGCGAAGATCCGGGCCGGGATCGCCCCGATGATGGGCGGGGTCGCGTTCGCGCCCTTCCCCTACGCCTACCGCTACGGCTGGTCCGAGGAGCAGGCCGTCGCGTTCGCCCTGTCCGAGCTCGACCGGCAGCTGGCGAGCACCGCGCCGGCGTCCGACGTCGCCGCGTTCATCGTCGAGCCGGTGCTCGGCGAGGGCGGCTACGTCCCGACCCCGCCCGCGTTCCTGCACGGGCTGCGCGAGCGCGCCGACCGCCACGGCATCCTGCTGATCGCCGACGAGGTCCAGACCGGCTACGGCCGCACCGGGAAGTTCTGGGGCCACCAGCACGCCGAGGGCCTCACCCCGGACATCATCGTCACCGCCAAGGGGCTCGCGTCCGGCTTCCCGCTCTCGGCCATCGCCGCGCCGAAGGCCCTCATGGAGAAGGCGTGGCCCGGCTCGCAGGGCGGCACCTACGGCGGCAACGCCGTCGCCTGCGCCGCCGCGCTCGCCACGCTCGAGGTCGTGCAGGGCGAGGGCCTGGTCGAGAACGCCCGCGTGCAGGGCGAGAAGCTCCTCGCCGGCGTCCGGGACGCCGCGCAGGGCATCGCCGCCATCGGCGACGTCCGCGGCCGGGGCCTGATGGTCGGCATCGAGTTCGTCGACGCCGACGGCAAGCCCGACGGCGCCACCGCCGCGAAGGTGCACGCCGCGGCCGCCGCGCAGGGCCTGCTCCTGCTGACCTGCGGCGTGTACGGCAACGTCGTCCGGATGATCCCGGCGCTCGTCGTGACCGCCGAGCAGGTCGACGAGGGCCTGGCGCTCTGGACCAAGGCGCTGAACGACGCGCTGTCCTGAGATCCGCCCCGGGGGAACGGACGAGGCCCCGCACACCGGCCGGTGTGCGGGGCCTCGTCGTCGGAGGTGCGGGTCAGCGCCCGACGGGGGAGATGTTCAAGCTCATCCCGGCCAGACCGCGGGCCTTCACGGTCAGCTTCTCCGCGATGGCGTCGAGGGCCTGCGCCGCGGCCGACTCGGGCTTGCCGAGCACGATCGGGGTGCCGGCGTCGCCGCCCTCGCGCAGCGCGACGTCGAGCGGGATCTGGCCCAGCAGCGGCACCGTGGTGCCGACCGTGCGGCTCAGCGAGTCCGCGACGATCTGCCCGCCGCCGGAGCCGAAGATCTCGTTGCGCGAGCCGTCGGGCATCTCCATCCAGGACATGTTCTCCACGACCCCGGCCAGGCGCTGGCGGGTCTGGGTGGAGATCGACCCGGCCCGCTCGGCGACCTCGGCGGCGGCCTGCTGCGGTGTGGTGACGACCAGCAGCTCGGCGTTCGGCACGAGCTGGGCGGTGGAGATGGCGACGTCGCCGGTGCCCGGGGGCAGGTCGAGCAGCAGCACGTCCAGGTCGCCCCAGAACACGTCGGCGAGGAACTGCTGCAGCGCGCGGTGCAGCATCGGGCCACGCCAGACGACCGGGGTGTTGCCGTCGGTGAACATGCCGATCGAGATGACCTTCACGCCGTGCGACTGCGGCGGCATGATCATGTTCTCGATCTTGGTGGGCCGGTCCGCGGCGCCGATCATGCGCGGGACCGAGTGGCCGTAGATGTCGGCGTCGACCACGCCGACCTTCATCCCGCGCCGGGCCATGGCCGCGGCCAGGTTGACGGTGACGGAGGACTTGCCGACGCCGCCCTTGCCGGACGCCACGCAGAACACGCGGGTCAGCGAGCCGGGCTGGGCGAAGGGGATGACGGGCTCGTCGGCGTCGCCGCGCAGCGAACGGCGCAGCTCGGTGCGCTGCTCGTCGCTCATCACGTCGAGCTCGACCTCGACCCGCTCGACGCCGGGGACCTTCGAGACCGCCTCGGTGACGCGGGAGGTGATCGTCTCGCGCATCGGGCAGCCCGCGACGGTCAGGTAGACCCCGACGTGGGCGAGGCCGTCGGCGGAGACGTCGACGCTCTTGACCATCCCCAGCTCGGTGATCGGCTTGTGGATCTCCGGGTCCTCGACGGTGCCGAGGGCTGCGCGCACGGCCTCGACGACGGTGCTGGTGCTGCCGGTGACGGACATGGGCTCCTACGACCTCTTTCCTCTCGCGTCACCCCATGCTACGTGGGTGGTTCCGGGGGCTCCGGGTCACCGGCGGTGTCGCCCGGCACGTCCGCGCTGACGAGGTGGTGCGGGTTTCTCTAGCATCCCTGCGATGGACGAGACGAGCGGCACCCCGACGCGCGAGCACCCGGCGCGCCGCCGCGTGGTCCCGACCCCGGCCGAGCTCGCGTCCTGGCGCAGCTTCCTGCGCGCGCACGCGGGCATCACCAAACAGCTCGAGACCGAGCTGGAGGGCGAGCAGCAGCTGTCCCTGGCCGCCTACGACGTGCTGGTCCAGCTGTCCGAGGCGCCCGACCACCGGCTGCGGATGACCGAGCTGGCCGACGCCGTGCTGCTCTCCCGCTCCGGGGTCACCCGGCTCGTCGACCGGCTGGAAAGGGTCGGGCTCGTCGCCCGGGCCAAGGTCGCCGACGACGGCCGCGGGGTCACCGCCCGGCTCACCGACACCGGTTACGACCGCCTGCGCACCGCCGCGGTCACCCACCTGCGCGGGGTCCGCGCGCACTTCGTCGAGCGGCTCGACGCCGACGACCTCGCCGCGCTCGAGCGCATCATGGGCCGCCTGGTCCCCTGAGCGCTCCCGAGCGCTCAGCGCTCCTTCTTGCGCATCTTCTTCCGGGCACCCGGCTCGACCGGGACCTCCTCGCCGCGGCTGCGGGCCACCGCGTCGTCGAGCCGGTCACCCAGCTTCTCCAGCTCGCCGCGCAGGTAGTCCCGGCTCGCGGTCTCCCCGACGGCCAGGCGCAGCGCCGCCAGCTCCCGGGCGAGGAACTCGGTGTCGGCCTTCGTCCGCTCGGCGCGGCGCCGGTCCTCGTCCAGCGCGATCCGGTCCCGGTCGTCCTGCCGGTTCTGGGCCAGCAGGATCAGCGGTGCGGCGTACGCGGCCTGGGTGGAGAACGCCAGGTTGAGCAGGATGAACGGGTACGGGTCCCACTGGATCGACCAGGCGACCATGTTCAGCGCGATCCACACGACGACGATCACCGTCTGGATCGCGAGGAAGCGGCCCGTCCCGAGGAACCGGGCGATCCGCTCGGAGAAGCGGGCGAAGCCGTCCGGGTCCACCTCGAACCGCCGACGCCCGACGCGCGGCTGGTCCAGCCGCCGTCCGATCCCGGGCTCAGGCACCGTGCACCTCCCCGTCGTGCGTGCGGTCGCCGGCGCCGTTCGCGGCCCGCACCGCGCCGCCGTGCACCTCGCCCGGGGCGAGGTCGCGGTCGCGCCAGCCCTGCGGCAGCAGGTGGTCCAGCACGTCGTCGACGGTGACCGCGCCCAGCAGGTGGTCCTCGGCGTCGACGACCGGGCCCGCCACCAGGTTGTAGCTGGCGAAGTAGCGGGTCACCTCGCCGAGCCCGGCCTCGGGCCCCAGCTGCGGCAGGTCGGCGTCGACCATGCCCGCGACCAGCTCGAACGGCGCCGCCCGCAGCAGCTGCTGGGCGTGCACGCAGCCCAGGTAGCGCCCGGTCGGGGTCGCGGTGGGCGGGCGGACGACGAACACCATCGACGCCAGCGCCGGGGGCACCTCCGGGTTGCGCACCCGGGCGAGCGCCTCGGCGACGGTCACGTCCGGCCCCAGCGTGATCGGCTCCGGGGTCATCAGGCCGCCCGCGGTGTCCCACTCGTAGCGCAGCAGGCGGCGCACGGGCTCGGACTCGTCGGGCTCCATGAGCTCCAGCAGCCGGCCGGCCTCGTCGTCGTCGAGCTCGCCGAGCAGGTCCGCCGCGTCGTCCGGGCTCATCGCCTCCAGGACGTCGGCGGCACGGTCGTCGTCGAGGTAGCCGAGCAGCTCGCGCTGGTCGGACTCGGACAGCTCCTCGAACACGTCGGCGAGCCGCTCGTCGTCCAGGGCGTCGACGACGTGGCGCTGCCGGTCGTCGGGCAGCCGCGACAGCGCCGCGGCGACGTCGGCCGGGCGCATCGAGTCGAACACCGCGAGCAGCCGGTCCGCGCCCTGCGCGGCGGCGACGTCGAGCCCGGACACGGCCTCCCAGCCGTACACCTCGACCCGCGGCCTGCGCGCCAGCCGGGTCCGCCGAAACCGCAGCGCCACCTTGGTGATCACCCAGTCCCGGGTCCGGCTCGGCTCGACCGCGACGTCGACGACCGAGCCCTCGGTCCCGCCCTCGCGCACCGTCGCGGGGGAGTTCAGCAGCTGCCCGAGCACGAGGGTCTCGTTGGGACGCTGGTCGAACGAGCGCAGGTTCACCGAGCCGCTGGCCAGCGTCACTGCGGTCGGCGCGATGTCGGCGACCCGCAGCATCGGCACGAAGATGCTGCGCCGTGCGGACAGGTCCACGACCAGGCCCAGCACCCGCGGTGGATGACTGTCCACGCGCAGCGACACCACGATGTCGCGGACCTTGCCGATCCGCTCGCCGTCCGGGCCGTAGACGGCCAGGCCGGCCATCCGCGCGACGAACACCCGTACCGAGGCCATGGCGCCGAGACTAGAACCCCCGGCGGTACCGCGGCCGCCCCGACCGTGTGACTAGGCTCGCCCGCCGTGAACGAGCCGCAGCACGATCCCGGCCAGGACCCCGAACCCCTCCGCTTCGACATCGTCGACGTGTTCACCGACCGTCCCTACGCCGGTAACCCGCTGGCCGTCGTGCACGGCGCCGAGGCGCTGTCCACGGCCCGGATGCAGGCGATCGCGCGGGAGTTCAACCTGTCGGAGACGACCTTCCCGCTGGCCCCGACCGGCGACGGCGAGGGCGGTGCGGACTACCGGGTGCGGATCTTCACCCCGCTCTCCGAGCTCGCCTTCGCCGGGCACCCCAGTGTCGGCACGGCCTGGGTGCTGGCCCGCGACGGCGTCATCGGCGAGGGCGACCGCGTGCAGGAGTGCGGCGCCGGGCTGCTGCCCGTGCGGGTCGACGACACCGGCGCCCGGGTGTGGGGCGGCACGCCGTCGGTCGGCGCCGAGCTGAACGCCGTCCGCCTCGCCGCCGCGCTCGGCCTCGGCCCCGACGACGTCGACGGCGCCGCCGTGCCGGGTGTGGCCGGGGCCGGGACCGACTTCGCGATCCTGCTCGTCGTCGCCGGCGCGGTCGCCCGCGCGGTGCCCGACCCCGCGGCGCTGGCCGCCGCGGTCGCCGACAGCGGCGCGACCGGGCTGCTCGTCGCCGCCGTCGACGCCACCGCCGAGCGGGTCCACGCCCGCATGTTCGGCATCGGGATCGGGGTTCCCGAGGACCCGGCGACGGGCTCGGCCGCCGTCGCGCTCGGGATCTTCCTCGCCGACCGCGGTCTGGTCACCGACGACGGCGAGCACTCCTTCGTCGTGACCCAGGGGGTGGAGATGGGCCGTCCGTCCACGTTGTACGCCGGCGTCCGCACCGAGGGCGGCCGGGCCGTCGGGAGCTGGGTCGGCGGGACCGTCGTCGCGGTGGCCAGGGGCTCCCTGACCCCACCTCCCGAACAGGGGTGACCGACGGGTAACCCCACCTGACCACCGGCGGGTGAGAAACCAATCACCTGGACGGGGCGCCGCGGCCGTCGTCGTGCCAGCATCAGTCCCCAGCCCGAGCGCCCGTGTCGTGACGACGTCGTCGCCGCGACGCGGGCGAGGACGATCTCGACGAGGAGCCCGCCTGTGAGCACCACCCTCCGCGCCCGCCGGTCCTGCCTGGCCGTGCCCGGATCGAGCCAGAAGTTCATCGACAAGGCTCGCACGCTGAACTCCGACCAGGTCTTCCTGGACCTGGAGGACGCCTGCGCCCCGCTGGCCAAGCCGGGTGCCCGGACGACCATCGTCGAGGCGCTGAACGAGGGCGGCTGGGGCGAGAAGATCCGCGTCGTCCGGGTGAACGACTGGACCACCGAGTGGACCTACCGCGACGTCGTCGAGGTCGTCGAGGGCGCCGGCGCCAACCTCGACGCGATCATGCTGCCGAAGGTGCAGACCCCCGAGCAGGTCGTCGCGCTGGACCTGCTGCTGACCCAGATCGAGAAGACCAACGGTCTCGAGGTGGGGAAGATCGGCATCGAGGCGCAGATCGAGAACGCGCTGGGCCTGACCAACGTCAACGCCATCGCCACCGCGTCGCCGCGGGTCGAGACGATCATCTTCGGCCCGGCCGACTTCATGGCCTCGATCAACATGAAGTCCCTGGTCGTTGGCGAGCAGCCCCCCGGCTACGACGTGGGCGACGCCTACCACCACATCCTCATGTCGATCCTGATGGCGGCCCGCGCGCACGACAAGCAGGCCATCGACGGGCCGTACCTGCAGATCAAGGACATCGACGGGTTCCGCCGGGTCGCCGGCAGCTCCGCGGCCCTGGGCTTCGACGGCAAGTGGGTCCTGCACCCCGGCCAGATCGACGCCGCCAACGAGACCTTCTCCCCGGCGCAGAGCGACTACGACCACGCCGAGAACATCCTCGACGCCTACGAGTACTTCACCTCCGAGGCCGGCGGGAAGCGCGGCGCGGCGATGATCGGTGACGAGATGATCGACGAGGCCAGCCGCAAGATGGCGCTGGTGATCTCGGGCAAGGGCCGGGCCGCGGGCATGACCCGCACCGACAAGTGGACCCCGCCGGAGGCGTGAGAGCAGCGTGCGGAACGAACCGCAGCGCTGAGTCCCGCCCCGCCCGCCCCGACCGCAGCCGTTCAGGAGGAACACCCATGGCCCGGCTCGCCCAGACCGCCGGTCTGACCGACATCCAGACCGAGATCCTGTCCACCGTCCGCAGCTTCGTGGACAAGGAGATCATCCCGCACGCGACGGCCCTGGAGCACGCGGACACCTACCCGCAGGACATCGTCGACGGGATGAAGGAGATGGGGCTGTTCGGCCTCATGATCCCGGAGGAGTACGGCGGCCTCGGCGAGTCGCTGCTCACCTACGCCCTGGTCGTGGAGGAGATCGCCCGCGGCTGGATGAGCGTCTCCGGCGTGATCAACACCCACTTCATCGTGGCGTACATGCTCCGCCAGCACGGCACGCAGGCGCAGAAGGAGAAGTACCTGCCGCGGATGGCCACGGGCGAGACCCGCGGCTCGTTCTCGATGTCCGAGCCGGACCTCGGCTCCGACGTGGCGGCGATCAAGACCCGCGCGAAGCAGGACGGCGACGACTACGTCATCGACGGCGCCAAGATGTGGCTGACCAACGGTGGCACGTCGAACCTGACCGCGGTGCTGGTGAAGACCGACGAGGGCGCCGAGCGCCCGCACCAGAACCTGACGACCTTCCTCGTCGAGAAGCCCACCGGCTACGGCGAGGTCGCTCCCGGCCTCGTCGTCCCGGGCAAGATCGACAAGATGGGTTACAAGGGGGTCGACACCACCGAGCTGGTGTTCAAGGGCCACCGGATCTCCGGTGAGCAGATCCTCGGCGGGGAGCGCGGCAAGGGCTTCGCGCACATGATGGACGGCGTCGAGGTCGGCCGCGTGAACGTCGCCGCCCGTGCCTGCGGCATCGCGATCCGGGCCTTCGAGCTGGGCGTCGAGTACGCCCAGCAGCGCTCGACCTTCGGCAAGCCGATCGTCCAGCACCAGGCGATCGCGTTCAAGATCGCCGAGATGGCGACCAAGGTCGAGGCCGCGCACCTGATGATGGTCAACGCCGCACGGCTGAAGGACCGCGGCGAGCGCAACGACGTTGAGGCCGGCATGGCCAAGATGCTCGCCTCGGAGTACTGCAAGGAGGTCACCGAGGAGGCGTTCCGCATCCACGGCGGCTACGGCTACTCCAAGGAGTACGAGATCGAGCGCCTCATGCGCGAGGCGCCGTTCCTGCTCATCGGCGAGGGCACCTCGGAGATCCAGAAGACGATCATCTCCCGGGGTCTGCTGCGCGACTACAAGCTGCGCTGACCGCACCCGCGGCCACGGCCCCGTACCCCGTCCCGGGGTGCGGGGCCGTGTCGTCCGGTCGGTGGGGTGTGACCTGCGGCTCCGCGACTAGTGTTCGGGGCACGTCGCGGTCCGGTCGAACGTTGCACCGACGACGAGACAGGACATCTTCTACGAGGAGCACGCCATGACCAACCCCTTCGGCGGCCAGACTCGTCCGGCTCCGGGCCTGCCGCAGCTGCCCACTCCGCCGACCGGGTGGCCGGTGGGCTCCTACGCCACCTACGAGGAGGCGCAGCGGGCCGTCGACCACCTCGCCGACTCCGACTTCCCGGTCGCCGACGTGACGATCGTCGGCGTCGACCTGATGCTCGTCGAGCGGGTCATCGCCCGCCTGACCTGGGGCCGGGTGCTCGCCTCCGGCGCGGCGCAGGGCGCCTGGCTGGGTCTGTTCGTCGGTGTCCTGCTGTTCGTGTTCTCCCCGGACGGCAACTTCCTGCCCATCGTCGTCGGCCTGGTGTCCGGCGCGGTGTTCTTCATGGCCTTCGCCGCGGTCAGCTACAGCGCGAGCAAGGGTCGCCGGGACTTCCAGTCCGCCAGCCAGATGGTGGCGGGCCGCTACGACGTCCTGTGCGAGCCGCGCAACGCCGAGCGGGCCCGCGAGATGCTGGCCAAGCTGGCGATGGGCGGCCCCGGCGGGGGCTTCTGACCGGCTCCCTGCCCGCCCGCACGACCCCGCGGCCGTCGTCACCCGACCGGGTGGCGGCGGCCGTCGTGCGTCGGCAAGCGGACATCTGTTCCCACACGGCACACCGCCTCCTATAGTTCGCGCGTCGGACATATCGGAGGGGCGCGATGACACAGGTGTCGGGCGGACCGGCGGAGCGTGAGCTCCCGCCGGCGGCGGTGGACGAGGAGGTGCTCCTCGCCGAACAGCGGACGTGGACACCGTTGAAGATCGCGGTGTGGGCGGGCATCGCCCTGCTGGGCGGTCTGGCGTGGGTGATGCTCGCGCTGGTGCGCGGGGAGACGGTCAACGCGATCTGGTTCGTGTTCGCCGCGGTGAGCACCTACGCGATCGCGTACCGGTTCTACTCCCGCTACATCGAGAACAAGCTGCTGCGCCCGGACGACCGGCGCGCCACCCCGGCCGAGTACAAGGAGAACGGCCAGGACTTCCTGCCGACCGACCGGCGGGTCCTCTACGGCCACCACTTCGCCGCGATCGCCGGTGCCGGTCCGCTGGTCGGACCGGTCCTGGCCGCGCAGATGGGGTACCTGCCCGGCACGATCTGGATTATCGTCGGCGTCATCGTCGCCGGCGCGGTCCAGGACTACCTGGTGCTGTTCTTCTCGATGCGCCGTGGCGGCCGCTCGCTGGGCCAGATGGCCCGTGAGGAGCTCGGCCGGGTCGGCGGGATCGCGGCGATCATCGCGACCCTCGCCATCATGATCATCCTGATCGCGGTGCTCACGCTGGTCGTGGTGAACGCGCTCGGGGAGAGCCCGTGGGGCGTCTTCTCGGTGGCGCTGACCATCCCGATCGCCCTGTTCATGGGTGTCTACCTGCGGTACCTGCGGCCCGGGAAGGTCTCCGAGGTCTCCTGGATCGGCTTCGTGCTGCTGATCGGCGCGATCGTCGCCGGCGGCTGGGTCTCCGAGACCGGCTGGGGCCAGGCGCTGTTCACCCTGGACCGGACGACCATCGCCTGGGGCGTGATCGTCTACGGCTTCGTGGCCGCGGTGCTCCCGGTCTGGCTGCTGCTCGCCCCGCGCGACTACCTGTCGACGTTCATGAAGATCGGCACGATCGTGCTGCTCGCGGTGGCGATCATCGTCGTCCGCCCCGAGCTCGCGGCGCCCGCGTTCAGCGAATTCGCCGGCCGGGACGACGGCCCCGTCGTCGCCGGGTCGCTGTTCCCGTTCCTGTTCGTGACGATCGCCTGCGGCGCGCTGTCCGGCTTCCACGCCCTGATCTCCTCGGGCACCACGCCCAAGCTGGTCGAGAAGGAGCGCCAGACCCGGTTCATCGGCTACGGCGGCATGCTCATGGAGTCCTTCGTGGCGATCATGGCGCTGGTCGCGGCGCTGTCGATCGACCGCGGGCTCTACTTCGCGATGAACGTCCCCGCGTCGCTGACCGAGGGCACCGTCGAGGGCGCGGCCGCATTCGTGAACTCGCTCGGCCTGATGAACGTCAACGTCACCCCCGACCAGCTCGCGACGACCGCGGCGCTGGTCGGCGAGGAGTCGATCGTCTCCCGCACCGGGGGTGCGCCGACGCTGGCGGTCGGCCTGGCGAACATCATGCAGCAGTTCATCGGCGGGCCCGGGATGATGAGCTTCTGGTACCACTTCGCGATCATGTTCGAGGCGCTGTTCATCCTCACCGCCGTCGACGCCGGCACCCGGGTGGCGCGCTTCATGCTGCAGGACGCGATCGGCACCGTCGCCCCGAAGTTCAAGGACACCTCGTGGCGGCCGGCCGCCTGGATCTGCACCGGGCTGATGGTCGGTGCCTGGGGCGCGATCCTGCTGATGGGCGTGACCGACCCGCTGGGCGGGATCAACACGCTCTTCCCGCTGTTCGGCATCGCGAACCAGCTGCTGGCGGCGATCGCGCTCGCGGTCTGCCTGGCGATCGCGGCCCGGCGCGGGCACGTGCGCTACCTGTGGATCATCGTCGTGCCGCTGGCGTTCGCCGCCGTCGTGACGGTCACGGCGTCGATGTACAAGATCTTCTCCTCGAACCCGAAGATCGGGTACTGGGCGCAGCACTTCGCCTTCCGGGAGGCCATCGCGGCCGGGGAGACGAGCTTCGGCACCGCGGGCACCCCGCAGGCGATGGCGGCCGTCGTCCGCAACACCTTCGTCCAGGGCACGCTGTCGATCCTGTTCGTGACGCTCGCGATCGTCGCCGCGGTCCTGGCCGCCTGGAGGTCGATCTCGATGGGCGGTCGCCCGGACAACGAGGAGGAGCCGGTGCCCTCGCGGCTCTACGCCCCGGCCGGCCTGGTCGCGACCCCGGCGGAGAAGGAGCTGGAGAAGCAGTGGACCGAGACGGTCGGCACCCCGGCCCGGTCGGGGCACTGACCGTGGCGGCACCGACCGTGGCGGCCACGACGCTGGCCCGGCTGCGGGCGCTGCACGGCTGGTGGCGCGGGGTGATCGGGGCGGACCTGTACGACCGCTACCTCGACCACCACCGTCGCAGCGGGCACGACCACCCGCCGATGACCGAGCGGGAGTACTGGCGGGCCCGCACCGCGTACCAGGAGAGCAACCCGCAGGGCCGCTGCTGCTGAGGCGGCACCCCGCCTCCGGCCGGACCCGCTGCGCCGCACGGGTGGCCGGGGCTCCACGTTCGGCCCAGCGCGCCCTCCCGGGTGGGTGTCACACCCCACCGGGGAGGGCGCGTCGGGTTCCGGACACGGGCCGCTGCGGGCAGGATCAGGCCCCGTGAGCGGCGAGGCGTGGCAGGAGAGCGACCAGATCCGCCCGGCCACGGTGCACCGTGCCTACGGGCGGGGTGCCGCGGGCTTCGACGCCTTCGTCGCGACCCTGCCCGGCTACCGCACCCACCTGCGGGTGTCGGCGTCGCGGATGGGCCTGGGCGACGGCCACGGTCTGCGTCTGCTCGACGCCGGCTGCGGCACCGGGGTGTCCACCGAGGCGCTGCTGACCAGCGTCGGGGGTGCCGAGGTGGTCGCGGTCGACGCGTCCGCGGAGATGCTCGCCGTCGCCCGGAAGAAGAACTGGTCGCCCCGGGTGACGTTCGTGCACTCCCGGCTGGAGACCCTCGCCGAGGCCGGCGTCGAGGGCCCGTTCGACGGGATCCTCGCGTCCTTCCTGGTGTCCAACCTGCCCGACGCCGAGCACGGCCTGCGCCGGCTGCTGAGCCTGCTCGCGCCCGGCGCCCCGCTGGCGGTGCACGACTACGCCGTCGGCGGCCGGAGCCGGATGCGCTGGACGACGGCGAACTGGACCTGGATGCTCCCGATGGCCTCGCTGCGCTGGGGGGCCGCGGACCTCGCCCGCTACCGGGCCAGGCGGATCGCGACGGCCGGTGGGCCCGAGCAGATGGTGCACCGGATGGAACGGGCCGGCTTCGACGACGTCCGCGTCCAGACCGTCGGCGGGGTCCAGCAGCACCTCGTGCACACGTTCCTGGGACGGCGCCCCGACGAGCCCGACGTGGTGGGGGAGCGCCAGGAACGCCGCGCCCGCCGCTCGGCCATCGCCGCCGCGGGGTGGCGGCCCCTCCGGGACGAGCCCGCCCCGGCTCCCGAGGACACGACCGAGCCCGTCGACGAGGGCGGCCCCGAGGACCCCGGCTACGCCGAGACGCTCCCGGAGCAGGTGCTCGAGGGCGACGGGGTCGAGGTGGGGGAGGGCGACGCCGACGTCGCCGCGGACCCGGACCCGTCCGGTGCGCCGGGTGGCCGCGATGCCGGTGTCCCCGCCGCGATCGACCCCGACCGGGGTGTGCCCGGTGCGGTGGACGACCCCGCCCCCGCCGAGGACGACGACCCGGACACGCGCCCGCGCGGCCACGCCGTCGCCCGGGCGCTGCGGTACGGGCTGCCGGGCTCCCGTCCCGACCCCTCCGACCCCGGCGCAGCCGAATCCGACCCCGGCGCAGCCGGACCCGACCCCGACGCTGCCGAGCCCGGACCTGCCGGACCCGGCGCCACGGGCCCCCGGCGCCCCACACCCGGCCCCCGCCCGCGTCGCCCGGTCGGGCTCCGGCGCCCCGGCCCCCCGCGGCCGCGCCCCGGGGACGCGCCCCCGCCCGCCGGGGACGACGACGAGCCGCCGACCCCGCCGACGGGCACCCGCCGGGTCTGACCGGCGGGACCGACCCCGTCGACGGGCACCCGCCGGGTCCGACCGGCGGGCGTCCCGGGGCTACAGCCAGCCGTTGCGGCGGAAGTTGCGGTACAGCAGCCCGCACAGCGTCGCGATGACGATCAGGACCATCGGGTAGCCGAAGTCCCAGTGCAGCTCGGGCATCGAGTCGAAGTTCATGCCGTAGACGCCGGCGATCATCGTCGGCACCGAGATCAGGCCCGCGTAGGCGGTGATCTTCCGCATGTCGTTGTTCTGCCGCATGCTGATCTTCGCGAGGACCGCGTCGACCAGGGTGGTCAGCAGCTCGTTGAAGCCGGCCACCTGCTCGGCGACGCCACCGAGGTGGTCGTCGACGTCGCGGAAGTACGACCGCACGTCGTGCGGGACCAGCGCGCTGTAGCCCTCGGCGAGCTTGCGCATCGGTCCGACCAGCGGCATCACCGCACGGCGCAGGTCGAGGATCTCGCGCTTCATGACGTAGATCTGCTCGGGGTTCATCGTCGAGCGCGGCGAGAACACCTCGGCCTCGACGGCGTCGATGTCGTCCTCGATCTGCCCGCAGACCTCGATGTAGGAGTCGACGACGTGGTCGGCGATCGCGTGCAGCACCGCGGCCGGGCCGAGGGACAGCTGCTCCGGGTCGTCCTCGAGCCGTCGCCGGACCTCCCGCAGGCCGGTGTGGCGGCCGTGCCGGACGGTCACGACGAAGTCGCGCCCGAGGAAGGCCATGACCTCACCGGTCTCGACGATCTCGTTCGACGTCGTCGGGTCGGCGTGCCCGACGTAGCGGACGGTCTTGAGCACCATGAACAGCGTGTCGTCGTAGCGCTCGAGCTTGGGGCGGTTGTGCGCGTGCACCGCGTCCTCGACGGCGAGCTCGTGCAGCCCGTAGGTCTCGGCGACGCCGGAGATCTGCTCCTCGTCCGGCTCGTGCAGCCCGATCCAGACGAAGCCCTCACCGCGCTCGCGGACCTCGGCGATCGCCTCGTCGTGGGTCCAGCGGCCGGGGAGCCGGTGGCCGTCGACGTAGACGGCGCAGTCGACGACGTAGGCGGACAGCGGGACACGCAGCCGGACGGGCGGGCTCGCGGCGGCCCGCGCCGCGGCGCGCTCGGCGCGGCGGGACGGGCGGATGGTGGGGCGGAGCTGGGAGAGCGAGGGCATCACGAGGACCACCTCCGGGCGTGCCGGTGCGGCTCGGGGGCGAGCGGCACCGGGGAACGGTGCGACCGCGCAGGGCGGCCGCCGGGCCGGAACTCGCCTCCCGCCGGGATCAGCCCGTGACGTACTCCGGAGCCGTGTGCAGCGGGAGGCGGCACCTACTGCTCGCCGGTGTCTGGGACTCGGACACCGCACTCACCTCCCTGCTGTTCGGCGGACGTCCTGTGTCTCGTCCGTGCGCCCGTGGACGTCACTGTGATGTGACATCCCCGACCGCGCACGTGTGAGCCGGACCGCCCTTCCTCGCGCGGGCCACCGGATAGATTACTCCCGCAACGAATCGACAGCGTGATGGGAGCGTGAACGGTGCAGTTCGGGCGCTACTACGAGGAGTTCGAGGTCGGTGCCGTCTACAAGCACTGGCCCGGCAAGACGGTCACCGAGTACGACGACCACCTGTTCTGCCTCCTCACCATGAACCACCACCCGCTGCACATGGATGCGCACTACGCGGAGGAGACGACCGACTTCGGCAAGAACGTCGTGGTCGGCAACTACATCTACTCGCTGCTGCTGGGGATGTCCGTCGCCGACGTCTCCGGCAAGGCGATCGCCAACCTCGAGGTCGAGTCGCTCAAGCACACGAAGCCGACCTTCCACGGCGACACGATCTACGGCGAGACCACGGTCCTCGACAAGACCGAGTCGAAGTCGAAGGACGACCGCGGCGTCGTCTACGTCGAGACGATCGGCTACAAGCAGGACGGCACCGTCGTGTGCACCTTCCGCCGCAAGGTCATGGTGCCCAAGCGGTCCTACGGCGACAGCCGCGGAGGGGAGCAGCCCGGCCGCCCCACGCCGCAGGTCTGACCCGCGGCACACCACGCCGACACCGGCCCCCGACTCCGTCCCGGAGCGGGGGCCGTCGTGTGTCACCCACACGCATACCGCGGGGCCGGACGGGCACCCGCCGTGGCGGTCAGGTCCGGGGCAGGCAGTCCCAGCCGCCGAGGGTCTCGGTGAGGCCCTCGACGACGGCCAGCGCCGCGTAGTCCGCACGGTCGACGAACCGGGCGTCGGTGGCGTCGTCGCCGGCCCGCGGGGTGCCGTCGCCGGGCGCGAGGGTGCAGACGTAGTCGGCGATCCGGTACGGGCCGCGGAGGACGACCCCGGCCAGGCGCCCGGGGACGACCGTCAGACCGGTCTCCTCGGCGAGCTCGCGGACCACGGCCTCGTGCTCGCTCTCGCCCGCCTCGACCCGGCCGCCGGGGACCGACCAGAGCCCCCGACCAGGCTCGTTCGCCCTGCGGACGAGCAGCAATCGTCCGTCCGGGTCGAACACGATTCCACCCACGCAGGCGACGTGTCGGCTACTGTCGGTCATCCGGAACGACGGTACGCTGCTCGGGTGCCGGTACCGGGGCCAGTCGGCCCTCCGGTACCAATGACATGTCTGTGTGTCCGACACACCGAGAAACGGGTGGGCAGGGAACGTGAAGAAGATCCTGATCCTGGTAGCGGTGGCGCTGGGGATCTTCCTGGTGATCACCAATCCCAATGGTGCAGCCGGTTCGGTCTCGAACGTGGGCAACATCCTCTACGACGCGGCGCAGTCCGTCTCGACCTTCGTCACCAACCTGATCTGAGCCCGTGCTCGCGCCCCGGGAGATCGACGAGTATCTGCTCCCCACGGAGCGGCGCGTCATCCGTGTGCGCCAGCACTGGGCGGTGATGGTCAAGCACATCTGGCAGACGGCGCTGTTCATCATCGTGGTGATCGGTGTCGAGCAGCTGCTCGACCGGCCCGGGATCGACCCGGTGCTGGACGTCGTGATCGACAACCTGGCGTTCTACCTGGTCGTCGTCGCGGTCCTGCGCTACACGGCGCTGTCGATCCTGTGGTGGATCGAGCGGATCGTGATCACCGACAAGCGGGTGATGATCGCCCAGGGGATCATCGTGCACAACGTCGGCATGATGCCCCTGGGCAAGGTCACCGACCTGACGTTCCAGCGTTCGCTGTCCGGGCGCATGCTCGGCTACGGGACGATGGTCGTCGAGTCCGCGGGCCAGATCCAGGCGCTGAACCGCATCGACTACATGCCGCGCCCCGAGGAGATCTACGAGGCGCTCTCCGAGCTGGTCTTCGGGGAGAAGGGCAAGACCCGCGCGACCGGCATGCTCGCCAAACCGCGCTGGCGGCGCTGACCCGCCGCCACCTCCCCCGGGAGCGCCGCACCGGCGCCCCGGAACGGCCGTCCCGACGCGGGGCCGCGCACCGTGCGCGGCCCCGCGTCGTCGTGTGCGCGCCCGGCGTCCGGGGTGCGGTCGCGGGCCCGGGGCACTTGACGTACGCCGGCAGCGCCTTATCGTTCACGGAACGAATCAATCGTTCAGTGAACGAGAAGGGGTGGGCGCGTGCCGGTGACACTGACCCGCCGGGCCGCCCTGCGCGGCGGACTGGCCGGGCTGGGACTGGCCGGGCTCGGTGCCGCGGGGCTCACCGGCTGCGGCGGCGCCCCCGCGACGACGGCGATCCCGGAGGCGGGACCGGCCGGACCGGCCCGTCGCGGCGGGCGGATGGTCATCGCCCGGCCGCCCGCGTCCGGGGCCGAGACACTGGACCCCGCGAGCTCGCTGTCGGCCTACGAGTACCTCGGCGCGCTCTACGACCGGCTCGTCGTGCTCGACGACACCGGAGCCGCCGTCCCGGGGCTCGCCGAGTCCTGGGAGTCGACCCCGGACGCGCGCACCTGGCGGTTCCGGCTGCGCCGCGGCGTCACCTTCCACCACGGGCGCGAGCTCACCGCCGCCGACGCCGTCCACACGCTGCGGCGGATCCTGGACCCGGCGACGTCGTCGCCGATGGCCGGGGTGTTCGCCGGGCTGCTGGAGCCGGCCGGGCTGTCGGCCCCGGACCGGTACACGCTGCAGGTCGCGCTGGCCAAGCCCGCGGCCGAGCTCCCGTCGCTGCTGTCGGGCTACCAGTGCGGGGTGCTGCCGGCGTCGGGGGAGATCGGGGTCGGCACCGGCCCGTTCGTGCTCGGCGGGTTCACCCCGGCCGGGCGCGGCAGCGTCACCGCCCACGAGGACCACTGGGCGGGCCGCCCGCACCTCGACGAGATCGCGTTCGCCTCCGTCGCCGACGCCCAGGCCCGCACCAACGCGCTGCTGGCCGGGCAGGTGCACCTGCTCATGCAGACCAACCTCGACACCGCCACCGCCCGGGTGGTGGCGTCCTCACCGCGCACCACGGTGGCGCGCTCGCGCAACGCCCAGTGGTACACGGTCCCGATGCTCGCGACGGCCGCGCCGTTCACCGACCCCGCGGTCCGCGACGCCGTCCGGCTGGCCTACGACCCGCAGGCCGTGCTGGACACCGCGGCGCGCGACGCCGGCGTCGTCGGCGGGGACAACCCGGTCCCGCCCGAACAGCGGGACTGGGTCTCGACGCTGCGCCCGCGCGACCCCGACCGGGCCCGGTCGCTGCTGCGCCGCGCCGGTGCCGAGGGACTGGAGCTCGACGTCTACACCTCGGCCTACGACCCGCTGTTCACCCCGGTCGCGGTCGCCTTCGCCGACTCCCTCGCCGACGCCGGGATCCGCGCCCGGCTGGTCACCGCCCCGGCCGACTCCTACTACACCCAGGTGTGGATGACCCGCCCGCTGTGCGTGTCGTACTGGTTCACCGGCCGCCCGATCGACCAGCTGCTCAACCAGATCTTCCGGTCCGGGTCGTCGTACAACGAGTCCGACTGGGCCGACCCCCGGTTCGACGCGATGCTCGACGCCGCCCGGGCCGAGACCGACGCCGCCCGCCGTCGCACGCTCTACCAGGACGCCCAGCGCTACGTCGCCACCCACGGCTCCGCGCTCACCCCGATGTTCGCCGACCGCCTGGTCGGCATGTCCCGCGACGTCCGCGGCTACCGCGAGCACGGGTTCGAGTTCGACTACCGCGGGCTGGGGTTCGCATGACCGCCTACGTGCTGCGCCGGCTCGGCGTCTCGGTGCTGACCCTGCTGCTGGCCTCGGTGCTGGTCTTCGTCGCGCTCCAGGCCCTGCCGGGGGACCTCGCCACCCAGCTGCTCGGCCGCGACGCGACGCCCGACGCGGTCGCGGCGCTGCGCGAGCAGCTCGGCCTCGACCGGCCCGCCTGGGAGCGCTACCTCGGCTGGCTGGGCGCCGCGCTCACCGGTGACCTCGGGACGTCGCTGGTCAGCGGGGACCCGGTCACGGCCGACCTGGCCGTGCACCTGCGCAACACCCTGCTCGTCGCCGGGCCCGCGGTGCTCGTCGGCATCCCGCTCGCGGTGGCGCTCGGCGTCGTCGCGGGGCTGTACCGCGACCGCGCGCCGGACCTGGTGATCTCCACGATCTGCCTGGTCGGGATGAGCGTGCCGGAGTTCGTCGTCGCGACCGTGCTGGTGCTGCTGCTCGCGATCACGGTCCCGCTCGCGCCCGCCGTCGTGCTGGACGGGCCGACCGCACCCGTCGCCGACCTGGCCGGGGCGATCTGGCTGCCCGCGATCGCGCTCACCACGGTCATGGCCGCCTACATCGTGCGGATGGCCCGGGCCGGGGTGATCGACACGATGGGCTCGGAGTTCGTCACGACCGCGAGGCTCAAGGGCGTGCCGCGCGGCCGGATCGTCCTCGCCCACGTCCTGCCCTCGGCGCTGCTGCCGACGCTCAACGTCATCGCGGTGAACCTGGCCTGGCTGATCGGAGGAGCCGTCGTGGTCGAGGCGGTGTTCAACTACCCGGGCGTCGGGACGCTGATGCTGCGCGCGGTGCAGAACCGCGACGTCCCGACCCTGCAGGCGGTCGCCGTGCTCGGCGCGGTCGTCTACGTCGTGGTCAACCTGGCCGCCGACCTCGCGGCGATGGCGCTGGACCCGCGGCTGCGGAGCACCCGGTGAGCCGGGCGCCGCTGCTCGTCGGGGTCGCGCTGGTCGGGCTGCACCTGGTGCTCGCCCTGGCCGCGCCGCTGCTGTCGCCGTACTCGCCGGTCGTCAGCGACCCGGCGGCGGCGCTGCAGGATCCGTCCTGGGCGCACTGGGCGGGCACCGACGCCTACGGCCGCGACGTGCTGGCCCGGGTCCTGTACGGCGGCCGGTACGCGCTCGCCGTGTCGGTCGCCGCGACCGTCGCCGCGGTCGGGCTCGGCACCCTGCTCGGCTGCCTGGTCGCCCTGCGCGGCGGGTGGCTCGACGACGCGGTCATGCGCGTCCTGGACGCGGTGCTGGCGGTCCCGCCGGTGCTGGCGCTGCTCGTGGTGGTGTCCGTCCTCGGCGCCGGCCCGGCGGTCGTCGTGCTCGCGGTGACCGTCACCTACGCCCCGGCGGTGGTCCGCGTCGTGCGTGCCGCCGCGATGTCGGTGGTCCGGCTCGACTTCGTCGCCGCGGCCCGGATGCGCGGCGAGCGCACCGGCTCGGTGCTGGTCCGCGAGGTCCTGCCGAACGTCGTCGGGGTCGTCGCGGTGGAGTTCGCGCTGCGCGCGTCCTGGGTGGTGCTGCTGATCAGCTCGCTGTCGTTCCTCGGGTTCGGGGCCGCGCCCCCGACGCCGGACTGGGGGCTCATGGTCGCCGAGAACCGCACCGCCGTCACCGTCGTGCCGTGGAGCGTGCTCGCCCCGATCCTCGCGCTGGCCACGCTGGTCATCGGGCTGAACCTGGCCGCGGACGGGCTGGCGAACCGGTGGGGCGTCGACCGGATGACCGCGGGGGCCCGCCGGTGAGCGCCCCGGTCGCCCGGGTCTCCGGTCTCGGGATCGCCTACCGGGCGGGCCGGGCCGATGTGCCCGTCGTGCGCGGGGTGTCCTTCGCCGTCGAGCCGGGGTGCACCCTCGGCCTGGTCGGGGAGTCCGGGAGCGGCAAGTCCACCGTCGCCGCGGCGCTGCTCGGCCACCTGCGCCGCGGGTCGCGGATCACCGCGGGCACCGTCGCGCTGCACGGCGAGGACGTGTTCGCCGCGGGCCCGCGACGGGTGCGCGCGCTGCGCCGCGGGACCGTCGCGATGGTCGCGCAGAACTCCGGGGCGGTGCTGACGCCGTCGATGCGGATCGGCGTCCAGCTCGCCGAGGCGCTGCCCGAGGGGACCGGCGACCGGGACACCCGGGTCGCGGAGCTGCTCGACCGCGTCCGGCTCGACCCCGCCCTGGCGCCGCGGTACCCGCACCAGCTCTCCGGCGGGCAGCAGCAGCGGGTCTCGATCGCCATGGCCGTCGCGGCCCGGCCGGACCTGCTCGTGCTCGACGAGCCGACGACCGGGCTGGACGTGCTCACCCAGGAGGAGGTGCTGCGGCTGCTGGCCGAGCTCGCCGAGGCCGACGGCCTGGCGAGCGTGCTGGTCAGCCACGACCTCGGCGTCGTGCGGCGGATGGCCGACGAGGTGCTGGTCCTGCGCGACGGGGAGCCCGTCGAGCAGCGCCCGGCGCCGGAGCTGTTCGCCGACCCGCGCACCGCCTACACCCGTCGGCTGCTCGCCTCGGTGCCGCGGCTGACCGACACCGGGCTCGCCGAGGTCGGCGAGGACGGCACCCGCACCGTCCGCGACCGGGCCGCCGGCGCGCCAGCGGGCGACCGCCCGGTCGCGGTGCAGGTCGACGGCGCCCGGATCACCTACGGCGGCACCGTCGCCGTGGAGGACGTGTCGTTCACCGTGCGCCGCGGCGAGGTCCTGGCGATCGTCGGGGAGTCGGGCAGCGGCAAGTCCACCCTGGCCCGGGCGCTGGCCGGCCTCGTCATCCCGGCCGGCGGGACGCTGCGGCTGTGCACCCCGGACGGCGCCCCGGCCGGCGACCTGTCCCGCCCCGCCGGACGGCGGCCGGTCGAGGTCCGCCGGGCCCTGCAGATGGCCTTCCAGAGCGCCGACACCGCGCTGAACCCGCGCCGCACCGTCGGCTCGTCACTGGCCCGGCCGGTCCGGCTGTTCGGCACGGCGACCGGGCGCGCGGGCGTCGCCCGCCGGGTCGCCGAGCTGGTCGCCGACGTGCGGCTCGACGCGTCGTTCGCCGGGCGGCTCCCGGCGCAGCTCTCGGGCGGGCAGCGCCAGCGGGTGGGGATCGCCCGCGCGCTGGCCGGGGACCCGGCCGTCGTCGTCGCGGACGAGGTGACCACCGCGCTCGACGTGTCGGTGCAGGCCTCGGTGCTGGCGCTGCTCGACGACCTGCGCCGCGAGCGCGACCTCGCCGTGCTGCTGATCAGCCACGACCTCGCCGTGGTGCGCGGCCTCGCCGACCGGGTGCTGGTGCTGAGGCACGGCCGGGTCGTCGAGCACGGGCCGACCGCCGAGGTCTTCGCCGACCCGCAGCACCCCTACACCCGCGAGCTGCTCACCGCCGCCCGCTACACCGATCTCGGCAGTCCTGAGGAGACCCCCGCACCATGAGGTACCGCGACGCGTTCCCGCGCCGCACCGAGACCGTCGACGCCTGGATCCCCACCCGCGACGGCACCCGGCTGCACGCCCGCATCCAGCTCCCGGTCGACGCCCTCGACGACCCGGTGCCCGCCCTGCTGGAGTACCTGCCCTACCGCAAGGACGACTGGACCGCGCCCCGCGACGCCGCCCGCCACCCCTGGTACGCCGGGCACGGCTACGCCTCGGTGCGCGTCGACGTCCGGGGCACCGGCGACTCCGAGGGGCTGCTGCTCGACGAGTACACCCCGGCCGAGCTGGCCGACGGCGTCGACGTCGTGGAGTGGCTGGCCGCGCAGCCCTGGTGCACCGGCCGGGTCGGGATGTTCGGGATCTCCTGGGGCGGGTTCAACGCCCTGCAGGTCGCCGCGCTCGCCCCCGACGCGCTCCAGGCGGTCGTCACCGTCTGCTCCACCGACGACCGCTACGACAACGACGTGCACTACACCGGCGGCGCCGTGCTCGGCATCGACATGGCGGGCTGGTCGGGCACGATGCTGGCGTTCACCGCCCGGCCGCCGGACCCGGCCGTCGTCGGGGAGCGGTGGCTGCCGATGTGGCGCGAGCGCCTGGAGGCGGCCGAACCGTTCCTGCACCACTGGCTGGCCCACCCCGAGCGCGACGACTACTGGCGGCACGGCTCGGTCTGCGAGGACCCCTCGGCGATCCGGGCCGCGGTGCTCGCCGTCGGCGGATGGAACGACCCGTACCGCGACACCGTGCTCCGCCTGCTGTCCACACTGGACGCACCGGTGCGCGGGATCGTCGGCCCGTGGGCGCACCGCTACCCCGACATCGAGCTGCCGCCCGGCCCCGCGATCGGGTTCCTGCAGGAGACGCTGCGCTGGTGGGACCGCTGGCTCAAGGACGAGCCCACCGGCGTCGAGGACGACCCGCCGCTGCGGGCGTGGATCCAGGAACCGGTCCGGCCCGCCACCACCTACCCCGAGCGCCCCGGGCGGTGGGTCGGCGCCCCGGCCGTCGGGGAGACCGTCCGTGAGCTGGTGCTGGGCAGCGGGAGCGAGCCGGTCGTCGTCGCCGCGCCGGACCACACCGGGATCGACGCCGGGCGCTACTTCCCCTTCGGCAACCCCACCGACCTGCCGCCCGACCAGCGCGCCGAGGACGGCCGCTCGGTCTGCTTCGACCTCGGCCCGCTGCCCGAGCGCGTCGAGATCCTCGGCAGGCCGGTGGTGCGGCTGCACCTGGACGCCGACCGGCCCGCGGCCGCCGTCGTCGTCCGGCTGTGCACCGTGGACGACGACGGCGCGTCCACACTGGTCACCCGGGGCGTGCTGAACCTGACCCGCCGCCACGGCCGCGACCGCACCGTGCCGTGGACCCCGGGCGTCCCCGAGACGGTCGAGGTGCCGCTGATGGCGACCGGCTCGGCCGTCCCCGCCGGCGGGCGGCTGCGGGTCGCGGTCTCGCAGACGTACTGGCCGTGGGTGTGGCCGCACCCCGAGCCGGTACGCCTGACGGTCGTACCCGGCCGGAGCTCGCTGACCCTGCCGCTGAACACCGGCACCGACCTCCCGGCGACGACGTTCGGCCCGCCCGAGCAGGCGCCGCCACTGCCGGTGACGACCACCCCGCCGCCGGACCGTCCCGAACGCGAGGTCCTCCACGACGTCGGTACCGGCACCTGGGAGCTGCGCGTCGACCCCCGCTACGGCGGCTCGCGCACCTTCCCCGACGGCCTGTCCTACGCCGAGGACACCCGCGAGACCTACCGGATCACCGACGGCGACCCGCTCTCGGCGCGCGCCGAGTCGGCCTGGACGATCGCGATCGGCCGCGGCGACTGGCGGACCGACGTCGAGACCCGCTCGGTGCTCACCGCGACCGCCACCGACTTCGTCGCCGACAGCTCGCTGGTCGCGCGGCACGGCGACGAGATCGTCGCCGAGCGACGCTGGCACCGCACGATCCCGCGGCGGGGCGCATGAGCGCCCGGCCCGCGCGGCGCCGCCAGCCCACCGAGGTCCGGCGCGCGATGGTGCTCGAGGCGGTCCCGGCCCTGGTCGCCGAACGCGGCGTGCGCGGCACCGGCATCCGGGACATCGCCGCCGCGGCCGGGGTGTCGGTCGGGACGCTGACCTACCACTTCTCCGGGGTCCGGGAGATCCTCGCCGAGTCCCTCGCCGTGCAGCTCGCCGCCTACTACGACCCGCTGCGCGAGCGGGCCGCGGCGCTGGCCCCGCGCGACGGCCTGGACCTGCTGCTCGCCGCCTCGCTCGACGAGGAGACCCGGCCGCACTGGCGGCTGTGGTTCGAGTGCTGGCAGGACGGCGTGTGGGACGACGAACGGTCCCAGCACGAGCGCTACACCGGCTGGCACACCGTCCTGCGGGACCTGGTCCTCGCCGGGGTCGCCGACGGCTCGCTGCGCTGCGCGGACCCCGACGGCACCGCGGCCCGGCTCGTCGCGCTGGTCGACGGGCTGGCCCTGCAACGGCTGCGCGGGGTGCCCCCGATGTCGTCGGAACAGGCGGTCGCGCACGTCCGGACCGCGCTGGCCGACTGGACCGGGTCGTCCCGCCCGACGGGGGAGTAGGCGCCCCGTCCCGGGGTGCGCCGGTGGTGCGCGGGGCTAGGGTCGGGCGCGTGTCCGTCATCGACCTGCACGCCCACTCCACCGCGTCCGACGGCACCGACTCCCCGGCCGGGCTGGTCCGGGCGGCCGGCGCCGCGGGGCTCGACGTCGTCGCGATCACCGACCACGACACCACCGCCGGGTGGACCGAGGCGGGGGCCGCGCTGCCGGCCGGTCTCGCGCTGGTGCGCGGCGCGGAGTTCTCCTGCCTGAGCCCGACCGGCCGCACGGGCGAGCCGCGCTGCTCGGTGCACCTGCTCGGCTACCTGTTCGACCCGGAGCACGCCGCGATCGTCGCGGAGCAGGAGCGGCTCCGGTCCGAGCGCGTGCAGCGGCTGGAGACCATGATCGGACGGATGGCCGCCGACGGGTACCCGGTCGACGTCGACACCGTGTTCGCGCACCTGCCCGAGGGCGGCAGCGCGGGCCGGCCGCACCTGGCCCGCGCGCTCGTCGCGGCCGGCGTCGTCGGGTCGGTCGACGAGGCCTTCGCCGAGCTGCTGCACAACGACAGCCCCTACTACGTGCCGCGGGCCGACACCCGGGTCGAGACGGCCGTCGAGATGATCGTCGCGGCGGGCGGGGTCGCGGTGTTCGCGCACCCACTGGCCCGCAGGCGCGGTGTGGTCGTGGAGCCGTCGGTGCTCGTGGACCTCGTCGGCTGGGGGCTGGGCGGGATCGAGGTCGACCACCCGAACCACGCCCCGGCCGACCGCGAGCTGCTGCGCGGGATCACCGCCGAGCACGGCCTGCTCGCGACCGGCTCCAGCGACTACCACGGCACGAACAAGACGACCCCGCTCGCCGAGGAGACGACCGACCCGGAGGTCTACGCGGCGCTGACCGAACGGGCCACCGGCGTCCCCGTGCTGCACGGCGGATCCGGCGGCACCGCGTGACGGTGCGTCGCCGGGAGTGATCGACGGTCGGTGACCGTCCGGGAGTACCGTGGCGCCCATGGCCCGGACCACCGCTCCCGCCACCGGGACCCCGGACGGTCAGCTCGGCCTGGACCTGCTCGACCCCGGCTTCGGTGCGACCGCGCTGCACCGGGTCACCCCGGCCCGGCTCGACACCTGGGACGCCTGCCCGCGCCGCTACCGGATGCTGCACGTCGACCGGCCGGCCCCGCCGCGGGGCGGCGGGTTCGCCCACACCACGCTCGGTGCGGTGGTGCACCTGGCGCTGCGGTCGCTGGCGGCCCTGCCCGCCGAGCGGCGCACCCCGGAGCAGGCCGCGTCCCTGGTGGACCGGCACTGGACCGGCGAGGGGTTCGCCGACGACGCCCAGGCCGCCCGGTACCGCGAGCGCGCCCGGGACTGGCTGGCCGCCGCCGTCGACGGCCCGGCCGGGCGGGACGAGCCGCTCGCCGTCGAACGGTGGGTGCGGGCCCCCGCCGGGCCGCTGCTGGTCGAGGGCCGGGTCGACAGGATCGACGCGCGCGACGGCGAGGCCGTCGTCGTCGACTTCAAGACCGGGCGCCGGGTGCCGACCGCGGCCGACGCCGCGGACTCCCGGCAGCTCGCGCTCTACGCCGTCGCCACCGCCTCGGTGTTCCGCCGCCCCTGCCGCACGGTCGAGCTGCACCACGTGCCGACCGGGACCGTCGCCGCGCACACCCACGACCAGGCCTCCCTCGACCGGCACGTCGCCGCGGCCGCGGAGTCCGCCGACGCCGCCGCCGGGGCGACGACCGCGCTGGCCGACGGCGGCGACGCCGACACGCTCTTCCCGGCCCGCACCGGTGCGCACTGCGGGACCTGCGCGGTCCGCCGGAACTGCGCTCCGGGCCGCGCCGCCGTCCCGGAGCCGCGACCGTGGGACCTGCTCGCCCCGTGACCGCCGACCCGCAGTTCCCCGGCCCGCCGCCCCGCGGCCGCCCCCCGCTCCCGCCCCGCCCGCCGGGCGCGCCCGCCCCGTACCGCGCCGGGCCGTCGCACGGCCGCCCGCACCCCGGCCCCGACGGCTACGGCCCCCGCCCGCCGGTCCCGCCGTCCGGCCCGCCCGGGCGCCGCGGCGGCGTCGGGCCCCCGGCGGGTCCGCGGCCCACCGAGGCCCTGCCCGAGTCCCGCCGCGCACCGCGCCGCGGCGACGCCGGGTCGCGCCGCGGGCTGTCCTCCGGCGCGGGCGAGCCGCCGCGCGCCGACGAGCACCCCGCCGCCCGCGCGCCCGGCCGGCGGGCCGACCGCCGCCGCGCCGAGGAGGGCGAGCGGCGGGCACGGCGCCGCACCCCCGGACCCGACGTCGACGGCGCCGGGGCCCGGCTGCTGCGCGGCCTGGCCGGGGTGCTCGCCGGCGGGCTGGTCGTGCTCGCGCTCGGGCTGGTCGTCGTGGAGTGGGTGGCCGGGAACAGCGGGGTCCCCGGGCCCGGCTCCGGCGCGATCGTCGCGCACGTCGGGGCGGCGGTCGTCGCCGTCGTCGGCCAGGTCGTCGCGGACCGGCGGCGGGACCGCACCGGGCTGCTCGCCGCGCTCGGGGTGGTCGTGACGGCGTCGTTGGTGCTCGGGTTCGGCTGGTTCCTGTAGCCGCTCAGGCGCGCTCGGAGTCCCTGACGCGCTGCATGCCGCGGGCCAGCCGCCGGCGCAGCGCGGGGACCCGGTTCACCAGGCGCAGCCCGGTCCGCTGCGCGGCGGTCCCCAGCGCCCGCGCGACCGGGCCGCGGTCGGAGTCGTCGTGCATCTGCTGCAGCGACTCGCGCACCGCGACGGCCGAGTAGCGGCGCATCTCCGCCTCGTAGCCGCCGACGGCGGTGCGCAGGTCGAGGCCGCCGTCGTGCACCCGGACCAGGCGTTCGCCCAGCTCACGGGCATCGCGCAGGGCGGTGTTGGCGCCGGCGCCGCGGCCGGGGGTCATGGTGTGCGCGGCGTCGCCGAGCAGCGTGACCGGGCCGGGCTCCCAGTGCGGCAGCGGGTTGGAGGTGCGGATGTCGATCCACAACGCCGACGCCGGGTCCGACCGGTCGAGCAGCGCGCGCCAGCGCGGGTCCCAGTCCGCGGTGACCTGCTGCGCCAGGGTGAGCAGAGCGGAGCCGTCCGCGGACACCGCCCGCCCGCCCGGCAGCACGGTGTGCGAGACGGTGACGCCCCACGAGACGAAGTCGTCCGTCGGGTCCCCGGCCAGCCCGGGCCAGCCGCGCAGCGCCGCGGCGCGGGCCGGGTCGGTCCCGGGGCGCGGGACGCGGTCGGCGTCCCAGGGCATCCGCATGACGTGGGTGATCCCCATCGTCCCGGTGCGGCCGAACACCAGGGCCATGCCGTCGGCGCCGGGCAGCAGCGCGGTCGTGGCGGCGTCGAGCGGGGCGCGGCCGCCGATCGCGACGAGCCCGGTGGAGGTGTGGCCCGCACCGGGCAGGAACCGTGCGCGGACCCGGGAGTGCGCGCCGTCGGCGCCCACGAGCAGGTCGCCGGTGACCGTGTCCCCGTCCCCGGTGCGGACGAGGACGGTGCCGTCGTCGCGCACCTCGTGGTCGACGTACGGGCTGCCCCAGCGCACCGTGTCCCCGATGCCGGTCAGCAGCACCCGGCGCAGCGTGGTGCGGCTGACGTTGAACTCCTCGGCCCCGCCGCCGGGCATCTCGGCGAACGGCAGCGACAGCAGCTCGCGGTACTGCTCGGTGCACATCAGCAGCCGGTCGTACGACGCGGCCGTGGTCGCCTCGAACACCGCGTACAGCTCCGCGGGCAGGCAGGCCCGCAGGGCCCGGGAGCCGTCGGGGGAGATCCCGACCCGGTAGCCGCGCAGCCCGGCCGGCCGCGGGTCGGTGTCGCGTTCCAGGACGACGACCTGCGCCCCGGCCCGGTGCAGTCGCTGGGCCAGGCACAGGCCGCCGGTACCGGCACCGGCGACGATCACTCGGACGGACATGGTGGACCTCCGTGTCGGAGCAGGGCGGATCGCGGCCGGTCGCGGACGCGACGGCCGTGCGTGCGGTGCGGCCGGGACGCGCCCGGCGCCCGGTCAGGGGCGGTCGGGCGGTGCGGTGCCGCTGCGCGCGGCGGCCAGGCGCAGCAGCTCCTCGCGGTTCCAGGTGAGGCGGCCGGAGCGGACGTCGTCGACGAGCGCGGCGACCCAGGAGGTCTCGGCCTCCAGCATCGCGATGGTGTACCCGAGCTCGACGAGCACGACCCACGGCAGCAGGCCCGCGACCGCGTCGTGGCTCGCCCGGGCGCCGGCCAGCCGTCGTCGCAGGGTGCCGAGGCGGATCTCCACGGCCGCGGCGGCGTCGGCCGGGGTGAGCTGGGGCAGGTGCGCGAGGCCGACGACGAACTCGGGGAACTCCGGCCGCGGCACGGCCAGCATCTCCCGGGTCCACTCCTCGGCGGTCTCGCGGCCCGCGTCGGTGACCGCGTACAGGGTGCGTTCCGGGCGGGCGGTCTCCCGCTCGGTGGTGTGCTCGACGATCAGGCCGTCGCGCGCGAGACGGTCGATCGTCTTGTAGAGCTGTGACCGCTGCCCGACGTTGACCACGTCGTCCTTGCCCCGCTCGCGGACGAGCTGCTGCACCCGGTAGGGGTGCATGGGCTCCTCGGTGAGCAGGGACAGCACGGCGAGGGCCAGGCCGGACCGCTGTGTCATGGTGTCGACGATACTAGTGTCGAAGACACTATGGCAACGGTCGGCTCAGCCGGCGGGCCCCAGCACGACGAGCTCGTCGCCGCGCAGCTCGACCAGCAGGGCGCCCTGGGCGGCGAGCAGGACCGGCGCGGTGACCGGGCCGCGGTCCACCGGCAGAGTCCGGGCGACGACGCCGGTGGCCGGGTCGACGTCGGCGATCCCGCCGGGGACGGGCACGAGCAGCCGGTCGCCGTAGCGGGTCCCGGGGCCGAGGGTGCCGGGCAGGCTCCAGCGCGGCTGGAGGCTGCGGGTGTCCAGCGCGACGGTCGCGCCGCCGGTCCACCAGTAGCGGCGCTGGTCGTCGGCGGTGGTGCGGGCGACGCCGTCGGCGGGGGTGGCGACCGTCGCGCCCGCGTCGACCGGGAACTCGCCGATGCTGCGCCCGGACCGGTCGTAGAGGGCCAGGCGGGGTGCACCCGGGAGCAGGACGGCGACGCGCTCGGACGACGCGGCGACCACCTGGGCGCCGTCGGTCCCGGTGACCGACGACGAGTCGAACGCGGGCCGGTCACCCTCGGTCCCGCTGGGACGCAGCACCGTCAGCCGCTCGGACGGCTCACCGGGGCAGCGCTCCAGGATCGCGGCGCGGTCCTCGGCGGCGGCGAAGGAGCGGAACGTGCACCCCGACCGCGGCTGCGAGCCGGGCTCCTCCAGCGCGCGCACCGTGCCGTACTCGGCGGTGCGGACCAGGTCGGAGCGGAAGGTCTCGACGTAGTCCTGGCCGGTCGCGAGCACCGGGTCCTGGCCGATCAGCCGGGTGCCGGGCCGGGCGTCGAGGGTCCGGGCCGGTCCACGGGCCCCGGAGTCGGGCTGGAGCGTGGACAGCTCGGAGCAGTACTCGTCGTTGCGGTAGAGCGCGAGCACGCGGCCGTCGGCGAACCCGGTGGTGCACAGCGGCAGGTCACGCTCGTAGCTCCAGCGCTCGGCGCCCGTGCGGGCGTCGTGCCCGGATACCCGCGACCCCTCGGCGACGACGACGCCGTCCCCGACCGCCAGCGGCACCGGCGTGTCCGGGCTGGCCGCCCGCCACAGCTCGGTGAACCCGGCCGGGACCGGGCCGACCGGCGGCGGCGGGGTGGGCGCGGTCGCGGCCGTCACCGACTCGGTGTGCGCGGCCGGGCTCTGCACGGCGTAGAGCACCGCGACCCCGGCGACCAGCAGCACGAGCACCGCGGCGACCAGTCGGTCGCCGCGGTGTCGTCGTTCGGCGGGGACGCCCGGGAGCGGGAGCCGGTCCCGCAGGGGTCGGCCGCGCAGCACGCGTGGTGTCAGCTGGCGGCCGCGTCGGCCCCGTCGGCGGACTCGCCGCCGCCGGGTCCGCGCCGCGACCCGCCGCGGCGACGACGGCGGCGCGGCTTGGCCGCCCCGCCCTCGGCCGACGCGCCGGCGTCCGGCCCGTTCTGCGGGGCGCCCTCGGCGGAGCCCGCGGAGGCGGCACCCTCGGCGGGGGCCGAGGCGCCCGCCTCGACCGCGACCCCGCCGCGGGTCCGGGACCGGGAGCGGTTGCGCCGCGGGCGGCGACCGCCCTCGTCGCCGTCGCCGTCGCGGCTGCCCTCGCGGCCGCCGCCGTCGCGCCCGGCGCCGTCACGACGGCTGCCGCGCGGCTTGCGGGCGCCCTGGTGGTCGCCCTCGGAGTCGATGTACTCGGCGTCGAGCCCGGCGCGGGTGCGCGCGGACAGCGGGAGCCGCCCGGACGCCGTCGTCGGGATGTCGAGGTCGGTGAACAGGTGGTCCGAGGTCGAGTAGGTCTCGACCGGCTCGTCGATGCCCAGCGACAGGTCGTCGGAGATCATCTTCCAGCGCGGGGTCTCGTCCCAGTCCACCAGCGTGACCGCGACGCCCTCGCGCCCGGCGCGGCCGGTGCGGCCGATCCGGTGCACGTAGGTCTTCGCGTCCTCGGGGCACTGGTAGTTGATGACGTGGGTGACGCCGGTGACGTCGATGCCGCGGGCCGCGACGTCGGTCGCGACCAGCACGTCGACCTTCTCCGCGCGGAACGCGCGCAGCGCCTGCTCACGGGCGCCCTGGCCGAGGTCACCGTGCACCGCGGCGGCGGCGAAGCCGCGCTCGGCGAGGTCGTCGGCGACCCGCTGGGCGGTCCGCTTGGTCCGGGTGAAGATCATCGTCAGGCCGCGGTCCTTGGCCTGCAGGGCCCGGGTGACCAGCTCGACCTTGTCCATCGCGTGCGCGCGGTAGACGAGCTGCTTGGTCCGCTCGTGGATGGAGCCCTGGTCGGCCTCCTCCGCGCGGATGTGCGTCGGGCGGGTCAGGAACGCCCGGGACAGCTGCACGATCGGGCCCGGCATGGTCGCCGAGAACAGCATCGTGTGCCGCTCCTCGGGGAGCATGCGCAGGATCCGCTCGACGTCGGGCAGGAAGCCCAGGTCCAGCATCTCGTCGGCCTCGTCGAGGACGAGCGCCTTGACCCGGCCGAGGACCAGGTGGCGCTGCTCGGCGAGGTCGAGCAGCCGGCCCGGGGTGCCGACGATGACGTCGACGCCCTTGCGCAGGGCCTCCAGCTGCGGCTCGTAGGCACGGCCGCCGTAGATGGCGACGACGCGCACGCCCAGGTTCTTGCCCGCGGCGGCGATGTCCCGGGCGACCTGCACGCACAGCTCGCGGGTCGGGACGACGACGAGCGCCTGCGGGACGTCCTTGGTGCGGTCGGCGGCCTCGCCCTCGGCGGTGGCCGCGGCACGCTCACCGGGCGGGGTGATCCGCTGCAGCAGCGGGACGCCGAAGCCCAGCGTCTTGCCGGTGCCGGTGCGGGCCTGGCCGATGACGTCCTCGCCGGCGAGCGCCAGCGGGAGGGTGAGCTCCTGGATCGCGAACGTGCGCACGATGTCGTTCTCCGCGAGCGCGGAGACGATCTCGGGCCGGACGCCGAGCTCGGCGAAGGTCGGGGGGAGCTTCTCGCCGCCGGGGTTGGTCACGCCGAGCGGGGTCTCGCTGGGGGTGATGCCGGTGGGCAGGAAGCCCGGGTCGGCCTCGGGGGTGTCGGTGCTGTCGACTCGGGACAGTGTGATCGCCTCTCTCCGCGCACAGGAGCCGTGGCGTGGCTCGTCGACCGGCCCCGGGCCGTCGGGGACGGTCCGGGCGGGAGAGCCGCCGAGGCGCTGCGCGCACCAGTTCGGGTGCGGGTCCCGGTGAGACGTGCTCGGCCGTGTCGGCCGCTCGTCCCGTTACCCGGTCCCCGCGCGGTGGGCGCGTCCGCATGGAGTCCCATGAGCCCGAAATCCGGTGACGCGCTGCCCGCATGGTACCCGCCGCGGCGCCCGAACACGACGGCGCGGCCGTCGCCGGGTGTGGTGAGTTGTCTCGCCCCGTGGCCGGGGCGGCCGTCGCGGGCCGCCCGGCGGGCCCGTACGGCCCGGTTAGGGTGATGGTCATGACCACTGGAGGCGACGCGCCGACGGCCGCGACCGTGGAGCTGCTCGGCGTGCTGGCCTACGGCGAGCTGTCGGCGTTCGACCGGCTCGCCGAGGACGCCCGGGCCGCGCCGACGCTGGCCGGCCGCGCGCAGCTGTCGACGATGGCGGCCGCCGAGATCGGCCACTTCCGCCTCATCGAGGACCACCTGGGCCGCAGCGGGATCGCCGTCGCCGACGCGATGGCGCCGTTCGTCGCGCTGATCGACAGCTACCACGCCTCGACCGCCCCGCGGAGCTGGCTGGAGTCGCTGGTCAAGGCCTACCTCGGCGACGGTCTCGGCGCCGACTTCTACCGCGAGGTCGCGGGCTGGGTGGACCCCGGCACCGGCGACCTGGTGCAGCGGGTGCTCGCCGACACCGGGCACTCCGCCTTCGCCGAGCGCGAGGTGCGGGCCGCCTGCGCCGCCAACCCGGCGCAGCGCGACCGGCTGGCCCTGTGGGGCAGGCGGCTGCTCGGCGAGGCCGTCACCCACGCCCAGCGGGTCGTCGCCGAGCGCGACGAGCTGGCCGAGTTCATCGTGCTCGGCTCGGGGGAGAAGGGCGGCGTGGCCGGGCTCATCCGGACGGTGCAGACCGCGCACGGCCGCCGGATGGGCAGGCTCGGACTCTCCTGAGCCCCGGCCCGGCTGTCCGCTCCCGGCTCGCCGATGCTCCGGCCCGATCTGGACTAGCCTGGCGCGGGCAAGGTGATCAGAAGTGACGGATCGGGAGGACCACCGGTGAAGGTCAAGATCGGCATCGCGGAGACCCCGCGGGAGCTCGTGGTGTCCAGCGACCGCACGCCGGACGAGGTGGCCCAGCTCGTGAGCGGGGCGATGAAGTCCGACGACGGGCTGCTGGACCTCACCGACGACGAGGGCCGTCGCTACGTCGTCCCGGTCGCGCGCATCTCGTACGTGGAGATCGGCCCGTCCGAGGAGCGCCGGGTCGGGTTCGGCCTCAGCGGCTGAGCGCACACGGAGTCGTCCGGGCCCGGTACCCGTCCGCGGGACCGGGCCCGACGCGTGTCCGGGGCCGGTGGGCGCGGGTCAGTCGGTCTCGGGCGGGGGCGGCCCGTCCAGCGCGAACGGCGGCCTGCCCGTGCCGGTGATCCGGAACCGGTCCCACACGTCCGGCTCGGACAGCGTGCCGACGGCCGCGTGCCCGGGCGTCCGGACCTCGGCGGTCCCGCCGCGGCTGCCGAGCAGCGCGGTGAGCCGGGGGTGCGCGGCGACCCGGCCGGACCAGTGCAGCCTGCCGTCGAAGGGCTCGTGCCGGGCGTCGAGCAGCACCTCGACGTCGACGGTCTCCCCGTCGAGCACCAGGGCGGCGGGGCCGCGGTAGCCCTCGTCGTGATCGTGGTCGCCGCTCACCGGTCGCCCCCGGAGGCGTCGGGCACCTGCGGCTCGGGGACCAGCCGCAGGATGTCGGCGTTCGCGGTGGGGGAGTCGATCCCGGCGACGCCGGCGATCCCGCCCCAGATCAGCGCGGACAGGTAGTTGGTGAGCGCGTCGCGGCTCATCGTCCGGCGTTCCAGCCACCACTCGCCCGCGGTCTGGACCATCCCGATGATCCCGTGCGCCCACGCCTCGGCGCCGCCGGAGTCGCGGCCCTCGGCGCGCAGCCGCTCCCCGAACAGGGTAGTGAGCAGGGCGCCGATCTGGCCGCGGACGTCCTGGGCGATCTCCGCGCCCGGCACCGGCTCGGCCGGGTTCGCGACGACGAACCGGTACAGCTGGGGCTCGTCCTCGATCATCCCGAGGTAGGCGTCGATGACGGCGGCGACGTGCTCGATCGGCTCGGCCTCGATCGCCAGCACCGGGTAGATCCGCTGCAGCAGCATGTCCGCGGCGTGCTCGCTGACGGCCCGCTGCAGGTCGGCGCGGTCGGCGAAGTGCCGGTAGAGCACCGGCTTGGTGATGCCGGCCGCGGCCGCGATCTGGGCGACCGAGACCCCCGGACCGTGCTCGCGGATCGCCTCGACGGCGGCGGAGACCATCTCGGTCCGCCGTTCCTCCCGTCGGCGGCTGCGCGCGTCCGGCTTGACATCCCTCGTGTCCTGGGGCACGTTACCAGTGGTAACCGTTACCGGCGGTAACAGCAAGGGTTCCGGGTGTGGAACCCGCCACCACAGGACCCTCCCAGCAGGAAGGCGCGACCGATGAGCGCTCCCGCCCGCACCGGCAGCAAGACCAATCTCGCCGACCGCGAGGACACCGCCCGACGGCTGCTCAAGAGCTCGGTCACGACCTCCTACGACCCGTCGATCGACATCGACTGGGACGCCCCGCTGGTCGAGGGCAGGTACGGCATCGTCCCCGAGCGCGTGTCGCTCTACGGCACGCCGCTGTGGGACGGCCTCACCGAGGAGCAGCGGATCACGCTGTCGGTGCACGAGTTCTGCAGCGTCGCCCGGATCGGGCTGTGGTTCGAGATGATCCTCATGCAGATGCTGCTGCGCTACGCCTACGACCGCGACCCGCGTCGCGCGCACATCCAGTACGCGCTGGTCGAGATCGCCGACGAGTGCCGGCACTCGATGATGTTCGCCAAGGCCACCGAGCGCTACGGCGTGCCGGACTACGCCCCGCGCCGGCTCACCCACGAGCAGGGCCGGCTGATGAAGACCATCGGCACCGGCCCGGCGATGTTCGCCGGCACCCTCTTCGTCGAGGAGATCCTCGACCAGCTCCAGCGCGAGGGCATGCGCGACGAGCGCGTCCAGCCGCTGTCCCGCATGATCAACAAGATCCACGTCACCGAGGAGGCGCGGCACGTCCGCTACGCCCGGGAGGAGCTGCAGCGGATCATGCCGAGGACCAACCGCGCCGAGCGCGCCTGGGCCCGCTACCTCACCGCGCGGATCGCGTTCGTCGTCGCCCGCAACCTCATCCACCCCGAGGTCTACCGCAGCGTCGGGATCGCCCCGGCGGTCGGGCGGAAGGCGGCGCTGGCCAACCCGCACCACCACGAGATGCTGCGCTGGTCCTCGCGCAAGCTCGTGCCGTTCCTGCGCGAGCAGGGGATCGTCGGCGGCCCGACGGAGACCCTGTGGAAGCGCGCCCACCTGATCTGAGGAGGCACCCCGCGATGAGCACACGGATCGTCACCCGCGACGGGACCGGCCTGTTCGCCCGGGTCTCGGGCCCGGAGTCGGCGCCGGTCACGGTGCTGCTGGCGCACGGCTGGACCCTCGACGAGCGCTGCTGGGCCCCGGTCGCCGACGCCCTCGCCGTCGGCGCGCCCGGCGGCGGCCCCGCGCCGCGGGTGATCCGCTACGACCACCGCGCGCACGGCCGCTCCGACGACACCCCCGACGAGCTGAAGACCCTCGAGGTCCTCGCCGACGACATGGCCGAGGTGATCACCCGGCTCGCCCCGACCGGGCCGCTGGTGATCGCCGGGCACTCGATGGGCGGGATGACGGCGATGGCGCTGGCCCAGCGCCACCCCGAGCTCGTCGCGTCCCGGGTCACCGGCGTCGCGCTCGTCGCGACGGCCAGCGGTGGCCTCGGTGCGGCGGCGACGCTCGGGATGACCGGGCGGCCCGCGAAGATGTTCCTGGCCGGCAAGGACAAGGTGACCGTCAGCCCGCTGTGGACCGGGCGCCGGTCGCTGTCGACCCACCCGACCCTGCTGCGGGCCGGGCTGCAGCCGCTGCTGCTCGGCACCCGGCCGGACCGGCTCGCCGTCCGCGCGACCTGCGAGGCGATCGCCGACTGCCGCCCGACGACGGTCTCCGGGTTCACCCCGACCCTCACCACCCACGAGCGCGACGAGGCGCTGGCGGCGTTCTCGTCGCTGCCGGTGGAGATCCTCGTCGGGACCCGGGACCGGCTCACGCCGCCGCGGTTCGCCCGGCGGATCCACCGCAGCCTGCCGCGCGCCGAGCTGACCGTGTTCCCCGGCGCCGGGCACATGCTCCCGGTGGAGCGGGTCGGCGGGGTCACCGGCCGGATCGCCGCGCTGGTGCGCCGGGCCGGGGCGGAGCAGGCGGCCTGAGCCGCCCGCCCCGCCGCCGGGGCCGGGTCGTCAGATCTGGTCGAGGCCCTGCTTCGGGAACCCGGCGATGCCGCGCCAGGCCAGCGAGGCCATCAGCGCCACCGCCTCGTCGCGCGGGACCCGCTGGTCGGAGTCCAGCCAGAACTGGGCACCGACCTGGCTCAGCCCGACGAGCCCGACGGCGAGCAGCCGCGCACGGTCCTGGTCCAGCCCGGCGTCGGTGGTGACCGCGCCGGCGACCGCGTCGATGCAGCGGTCCAGCGCGCTCTCCACCAGCGCCGCGGCCTCCGGGTCGCCCCGCAGGTCGGACTCGAACACCAGGCGGTAGGCCTTGCCCTCGCCGGCGACGAAGTCGAAGTACGCCGCGACGGCGGCCTGCACGCGCTCCTTGTTGTGCTCGGTCCGCTCGATGGCGTTGGAGACCCGCTCGACGAGCTCCTCGGCGTAGGTCGTGAGCAGCGCCTGGTACAGCTCCAGCTTCCCGGGGAAGTGCTGGTACAGCACGGGCTTGGAGACGCCTGCCCGCTCGGCGATGTCGTCCATCGCGGCGGCGTGGTAGCCCTGGTCGGCGAACACGTCGCGGGCGGCCAGCAGCAGCTGGGCGCGCCGCGCACCGCGGGACAGTCGTGCGCCCCGTGGCGTGGCGGTTCCGGTCATGGGCCCCCTACCTCTCACCCGTCGTGGGAATACCCTACTAGCAGGTAACCGCGTTGACGAACGATCCGTGAACGGGCTTCTCCGCAGAAGGGTGACAACCTCTCACGATCGGCGGTGCGGGCCCCGGGCGGCGAGCCCGAGCGCACCCAGGACCGGCACGGCGGCCACCACGACCGCGGGCGTCCCCAGCACGGCGAGGACCACGCCGGCGACGGCGAGCACCACGGCCGCACGGACGTACGAGCGGACCTGAGCCCGCGCGCGGCGGGCGATCAGCAGGGCGGCGGCCACCTCCGCGGGGCGGCCACGGGCGCAGATCCTCTCCGATCCGGGTGCGGGCACCACGACCGGGTCCGGCCGCGCGTCCGGAGCGTCGTCCGGGTCGTCCGCGGACCCGGGGCCTGCCCCGTCGGCGGCGGGCCAGGGGACCAGCTCCACGGCCAGGTCGGCGGCGGCCAGGGCGGCCTCGTCGGTGGCCGGGTCGGCCGCCACCGCGACCGTGCGGCCGCGCACCCGCAGCCCGGCGACGGCCGCCGCCCGCGCCGCCGCGTCCAGCCCCGGGCGGACGGCGTCGGGGTCGGCCGGGTCGAGACCGGTCGCCGCGGCGAGGGCACGGGCGGCGCCGTCGTCGTCGGGGGTGAGCAGGACCGGCGCGACCCCGGCCGCGGCCAGCTCCGCCACCCCCGGGCGGGCCGCGGGGTGCGGCGCCCGCGGCAGCGCGAGCACGGCGCGGGCGCACCCGTCCCAGGCGACGACGAGGACGGCACGGCCCTCGGCCACCGCCCGCTCCCGCTCCACCGACAGCGGCGGGGGCACCCGGATCCCGTGCTCGGCCAGCCAGTCCGGGCCGCCGAGCAGCACGGCGTGCGCGACCACGGTCACCGTGGCGCCGCCGTCGCCCGGGCCGGGCTCCCGCAGCTCGGCCACCAGGCCGGACACCCCGAGGCCGGGCTGCTCGTCGGCCTCGGCGACGTCGGGCACCGGGCCGTCGACGGCGTCGGCCAGCGCCCGCGCCGCGACGCGCAGGTCCGACCCGCGCCGCGCGCCCGCCGCGACCGACGCGGCCAGCCGCAGCACCAGAGCCGGGTCCTCGCCCCGGCCGGGGTGCACCGTGACCGTCCCGGGGCCGGTGCCGGTCAGCACGTCCGGCCCGGCCAGCGCGACGGTGTCCACCCGGCCCACGAGCCCCGGGCCGCCCGCGGGCCCGGTCCAGCCCACCGGCTCGCGACGCCCGGGCAGCGGCGACGGCAGCCGCACCGCGTCGCCGCCCGCCCGGTCCGCGGCCCGCAGCGCCGCCGGCAGCGCGGCCAGCAGCGGCAACGGGCAGGCCCCGACCAGCACCGCGATCCCGGCCGGGACCGCGACGGGCCACGGGGTGCCGGTGCCCGCCGCGAACGCGGTCACCGCGACCGCGGCCAGCGCCGCGGGCGGGGTGAGCAGGGCGCTCCACCGGTCCGCGACGGTGCGCAGGCCCGCGCGGACCTCGTCGGCGTCCCCGTCGGCCGGGCGGCCGGTGCGCTGCACCGCGGCCGCGACGACGGTCAGCACCGCGGCGGCGCCGGGCAGCAGGACGGGCCCGGCGAGCGGGTCGGCCGGCACCGCGTCCGGACCCGCGGGCGAGACCGCCGCGACGGCCAGCACCGCGGCCGACCACCCCAGCGCGGCGAGCACGGCCGCCGCGACGCCGGTCTCGGCGGTCACCGTGCCCTCCCGCAGGCCACGCCCGGCGACGCGCAGACCCGGGCGCCCCGTCGTCGCGACGACGGCGAGGGCGACCAGCAGGGCCGCCGCCGCGCAGGGCGGGGCCCAGGCCGCGCCGGCGAGTGCCGGGCCGGCGACCGGCAGCAGCAGGGCGAGCAGGGCCGCCACCGGCGGGGCGACGGCCCGCAGGACCGGACGCAACCGCCGTCAGCTCCCCGGGGCGGTCGGGAGCGTGAACTCGCACGACCGCAGCACACCGCCGGAGCGGTAGTCGAGGAACAGCCGGTAGCTGCCCGGGGCGGGGACCGACACCGCGAACGCCACCCCGGGGCCGGACCGGTCGGTCGGGGCCGCGCCGGTGATCTCGGGACGGACCGGGAACCGGGCCAGGTCGCCCTGGCGGACCGCGGTCATCCGGCCGAACGCGCCGCCGTCGACGGGCTCGAGGTCGGTGACCGGGGTGCCGTCGCGCCCGACCGTCGCGAACAGCCGGGACTCTCCGCCGGGGACCAGGGCGCCGTCGAGACGGACCTGCTGGTCACTGCCCCCGCAGAGCCCCGCCCGGTTCTCGGTCGGGAAGGTGAAGGCGCCGTAGGTGCCGGGGACGTGCAGGTCGGTCCCGAGGTCCAGGTGCGGGCCGCCGGTCGGGGTGAACCCGGCGTAGAGCCGCCACACGCCCTGGCCGGGGAACCGGACCGGTGCCCGCCACACGCCGTCGGGGCCCTGGGTGGCGCGCAGCCGCATGTAGCCGGCGACGTCGCGGCGCAGCACGGCGACGTCCATGACCCCGGAGCCGTCGGAGGAGGCGTCGAAGCGGGTCACCGGGGCGCCGTCGGAGCCGGTCACGGTGAACGCGACCTCGGTGGGCTCGCGCCAGGGGTAGACGATCCCGACCGGGGTCAGGGTGTAGCCGGCCGCGGTGGTGAGCACGCCGCCCGCGCCGGTCGTCGCGTCGCCGGTGGCCAGGCCGGCCGCGAGGACGCCGTCGTCGCCGCGCTCGTCGCCGGGGTCGCCGCCGGCCCGCGCGTCGGCGGCCGGGGTCGCCGAGAGGGTGCCCACCGCACCGCCCGCCGTCCAGGCCGCGGTGAACACCAGCACCGACGCGGCGCCGAAACCGGCAAGCCGGGCCGCGGCCGATCCCGCGATCCGCCCCATGCCCACCTCCTCCGTCGCGTCGTCCACGGGGTACAACGTCCGGGGGGCGATCTCGTTGCGCTCCGTGGAGCGCCGGATGCGGACGGTGATCACAGCGAGACGGGGATCACCCGGCGCGGCGGGTGACGCGCACGACACGTCATGCTGGTCGGATGGTCGCCGCCCCGTCGATGTCCGTTCACCCGCCCGTCACCGTGCCCGCGCCGGTGACGGCGCCGGGTGCCGCGACGTCCCCGGGTGCGGCGGGAGCGGCGGACGCGGACCGGGCTCCGGCGGAGCGCCCGCCGTGGCCGGGCCGCGCGGTCACCTCCGGCGGGGTCACCCTGCACGTGCGCGAGACCCCCGGCTCCGGCGACGCCGACGCCGTCTACGTCCACGGGCTCGCCGGGTCGGCCACGAACTGGACCGACCTCGCCGGGCTCCTCGCGCCGCGGGCCGCCGGCCTGTCCGTCGACCTGCCCGGGTTCGGGCTGTCCGAGCCGACCGCCGTCGCCGACTTCGGCCCGGACGGCATGGCGGACGCGCTGCTGTGCTGGCTGGCCGGGCGGGACCGCCCGGTGCACCTGGTCGGCAACTCCCTCGGCGGCGTGATCGCGACGACGGTGGCGGCCCGCCGTCCCGAGCTCGTCCGCAGCCTCACCCTGGTCTCGCCCGCGGTGCCGGACCGGCGCCCCGACCCGCGACGCCTGTCGGACCCGCGGATGGCGCTGGCCATGGTGCCGCTGCTCGGGCGCGGCGCGCGGCGGGCGCTGGCCGAGGAGCCGCTGCGGGCCCGCGCCGAGCGGATCGTGAAGGTCTGCTTCGCCGACCCGCAGCGCGGCTCCGCCCGCCGGCTCGAGGAGCTGATCTCCGAGCACGAGCACCGCGCGACGCTGCCGTGGGCCGGCGCGGCCACCGACGGCGCCACCCGCGGTCTGCTCGGGCTGTGGGCCGGGCGCGAGATCTGGCGCCGGATGGCCCGGGTGCGGGTGCCGTCGCTGGTGGTGTGGGGCGAGCAGGACCGCATCGTGTCCCCGCGGCTGGCCGCGCGGACCGCGGCCACGCTGCCCGGGGCACGGCTGCTGGTGCTGCCCCGTGCCGGGCACGTCGCGCAGATCGAGCGGCCCGCGGCGGTGGCCGACGCCGTCGCCGCGCTGTGGGACGCGGTGCCGGTCGGAGCGGGTGCGGGAAGATGACGCGCACGTGGCGCGTTGAGACGCCCTGAGACCCGCACGCAACCCGCGAGGAGTGGACGAGATGGCGCTACCGCCACTGGTGGAGCCGGCAGCCGAGCTCACCAAGGACGAGGTGGAGCGGTACAGCCGCCACCTCATCATCCCCGACGTCGGGATGGACGGGCAGAAGCGCCTGAAGAACGCGAAGGTGCTCGTCGTCGGCGCGGGCGGCCTCGGCTCGCCCGCCCTGCTGTACCTGGCCGCCGCGGGCGTCGGCACCCTGGGCATCGTCGAGTTCGACGTCGTCGACGAGTCGAACCTGCAGCGTCAGGTCATCCACGGGCAGTCCGACGTGGGCCGCCCGAAGGCCGAGTCGGCCCGCGACTCGATCCGCGAGGTCAACCCCTTCGTCGACGTCCGCCTGCACAACGAGCGCCTCACCAGCGAGAACGTGCTGGACGTCTTCCGGGACTACGACCTGATCCTGGACGGCACCGACAACTTCGCCACCCGCTACCTGGTGAACGACGCGGCGGTGCTGCTCGGCAAGCCCTACGTCTGGGGCTCGATCTTCCGGTTCGAGGGCCAGGCGTCGGTCTTCTGGGAGGACGCCCCGAACGGGCAGGGCCTCAACTACCGCGACCTCTACCCCGAGCCGCCGCCGCCCGGGATGGTCCCGTCCTGCGCCGAGGGCGGCGTGCTGGGCGTGCTCTGCGCGTCGATCGGCTCGATCATGGTCAACGAGGCGATCAAGCTGCTCACCGGCATCGGTGAGCCGCTGCTCGGCCGCCTGGTGATCTACGACGCGCTCGAGACCACCTGGCGCCAGGTGAAGATCCGCAAGGACCCGGAGACGCCGAAGATCACCGAGCTGATCGACTACGAGGCGTTCTGCGGCACCGTGACGCAGGAGGCCCAGGACGCGGCCGCCGGCAGCACGATCACCGTCGGCGAGCTCAAGCAGATGATCGACGCGGGCAAGGACTTCCAGCTCATCGACGTCCGCGAGCCGCACGAGTACGAGATCGTGAAGATCCCGGGCTCGGTCCTGATCCCGAAGGACCGGATCCTGTCCGGTGCCGCGCTGTCGGAGATCGCCCAGGACAAGCCGGTCGTGCTGCACTGCAAGTCCGGCGGCCGGTCCGCCGAGGCCCTCGCCGCGCTGCACAAGGCCGGGTTCCGCGACGCCGTCCACGTCGGCGGCGGGGTGCTGTCCTGGGTCAAGCAGATCGACCCGTCGCAGCCCACCTACTGACCGGGGCCGACCCGCTCCGCCCTACACCGACGGCCGCCGTCACCGGTACACCCGGGACGGCGGCCGTCGCCGTTCCTGGTGTGGCACAGCGTGACCGCTCGTCGATCGCACACGACCGTCCGAGTGAACATCGTCCGTTCAGCCCTGTAACTCGCCCGTTGGGCGAAACATGTCGACCGATCGCCGCGACATGGGGATGCACGCGATCACTAGGTCGGGAGGACGCTCGGTGGAGGACTCGCTGCGCACATGCGCCCTGCAGGGGTGCGACGCACCGTTGGAGCCCACGGGGGACGTGTCCGGCGACCGTCCACAGCGGCGCTACTGCTCCGCCGCCCACCGGCTGGCGGCCCGGCAGGTCCGCCGCGCCGCGGCGCAGGCGGCGGGGGACCAGCGGCTCGCCGACACGCTGCCGTGGCTGCGTGAGCCCGAGGCCGTCGAGGCCGACGAGCGCGTGGCGACCGCCCGGCGGGGGACGGCGACCCGCCGTCCCGTCGTGGCGCGCCCGGCCGCGTCGGCGGGCCCGGACCGCCCCGGACCGCTGCGTGGCCCGCTGCGGCACCGGCGCACGCTGGCCCTGATCGGGGCGACGGCCGTGCTCCTCGGCGGGTACGCGCTGACGACCTCCCCGGCGGTGACCGGGGTCCCGGCGCCGCAGGACCGCACCGCCGACCAGTGGGCCGGGCAGGCCCGGATCGCGCTGGCGGCGCTCGACGACAAGCTCGGGACGCTCAACGCGAGCGAACGGACCTGGCAGGCGTCCGCGCACGAGCCGGACCGCACCCCGGCCGCGGTCGCGAAGCTGCAGCAGCAGCGCGACACCCTGCTCCAGCAGCGCGCCGCCCTGCAGTCGCAGCTGCAGGTCTACACCTCCCGGCAGGACGCCGTGGACGCGCTGGCCGCCGCCGAGCAGCAGCTCGCCGAGATGGACCGGATCGTCGCCGACCTCCCGCCGGCCACCCGCCGGACTCCCGACCAGATGGCCGCGGCCGCGTCGCTGGAGGAGCAGCGCGACCTGCGCGCCCGCAACCGCGACGCCTGCGCGGAGCGGCTGGCCGCCATCGACGACGGCATCGACAGGGCCCGCACCGCCCCGCTGCCCGGCGACGGCGACGAGACCGAGAAGGTCTCCGACGACGTGCTGGCCCTCGCCCGCGGCGAGGACCCCGCCACCCCCGCGCCGTCCGGGGTGCGCCGCAACCCCGAGGTCCTGGCCGGGGGCCGGGAGACCGGCGGGGACCGCGAGCGCGACGACGTCGGCACCAGCGGCCCGCCCGACCCGCGGGGCCCGTTGGACGAGACCCGGCCGCGGGCGGAGGGACCGGAGGGCGCCTCGGCCCGCGGTGCGGGCAGCACACCCGGTCGGGACGCGGGCCCGGGGGAGAAGCTGGGTGGTGCCGTCTCCGGTGCCGCCGACGGCGTCGCCGGCCTGACCGGCGGAGAGCCGGGCCCCGGGGACGGCGCGGGCTCGGGTGCGGGGTCGGACGCGGGTCCGGGCGCGGGTCCGGGCGGGGCGAAGAAGGCCGACCGGGCCGAGGTCGCACCGGCGTCGTCCGAGGGGCCGGTGAAGAAGGTCGGCGACGGCGTCGGCGAGGCCGCACAGGGCGTCGGGGACACCGCCGAGTCGCTGGGCAGGGGTGTCGACGACGTCGCGGGCGGGCTGACCGGGAAGAGGTCCGGCTCGGGTTCCGGCGGCTCGGACGCCGGGTCATCCGGCTCGTCCGACCAGGCTCCGGCCCCGTCCGCCCCCGCGCCGCGGGAGGAGCCCGCGCCGCGGGTGGCCGCGCCCGCGCCGAGCTCGCCCGCCCCGTCGGAGAGCTCCGGCACGGAGCGCTCCGGCTCGGGGTCGCAGGGGTCCGGCGGGAGCCGCGGCTCCGGCGGCATCGTCAGCGCCGTGGCCGGGTCCTACGTCGAGTCCGCCATGGGGCGGGAGGCGGCGGCGCCGGTGCTGGCGGAGGCCGACCGGCAGGCGGCCGAGCAGATGGCCGAGCGCAGCGGGTCCTCCGGGTCCCGGTCCGGCGGCTCGTCCGGTTCCTCCGACGGCTCGGGATCGGACTCGCGGTCCTCCGGGTCCCGCTCCTCCGGATCGGACTCCGACTCCGGGTCCTCGGAGTCACGGTCGTCCCGGTCCTCGGACTCCGGTTCGTCGGCATCCCGGTCGTCGGACTCGGGCTCGTCGTCCTCCCGGTCGTCCGGCTCGGGCTCCTCGTCCTCTTCGGAGTCGCGGTCCTCGGACTCGGGCTCGGGGTCGTCGCGGGGGGAGTCCTCGCGGAGCAGCAGCTCGGACGACTCCCGCTCCTCGTCCTCGGACTCCGGCTCCCGGTCGTCCGGGTCGGACTCGGGGCCGGACTCGGGCGGCGGCAGCTCCTGGTACTGACGGTGTCGCCCGCGGTGGCCGGCTCCCACACAGCCGGCCACCCGGGCCGGCCGCGCCACCGGGCCGGCCGCGCCACCGGGCCGGCCGCGCCACCGGGCCGGCCGCGCCACCGGGCCGGCCGCGCCACCGGGCCGGCCGCGCCACCGGGCCGGCCGCGCCACCGGGCCGGCCGCGCCACCGGGCCGGCCGCGCCACCGGGCCGGCCGCGCCACCGGGCCGGCCGCGCCACCGGGCCGGCCGCGCCACCGGGCCGGCCGCGCCACCGGGCCGGCCGCGCCACCGGGCCGGCCGCCTCACCGGGCCGGCCGCGTCACGGGACCGGCCGCGTCACGGGACCGACCGCGTCACGGGACCGACCGCCTCGCCCGGCCGACGGCCCCGCCCGCCCCGCCCCACCGGCCCCGATCGGTCCACCGTTCACCCGATCGGTCGTGGCGCGTCGCGCGGTTCGGGCGTGGCGCGACGATCGCGGGCCGGTGGCGCGGGTACCGTCCCCGCTGTGACCGCTGCCCGCACGCTCGCCACCGCGCCGGCCGCGAGCGTCCTGCCCGAGCACGTCCGCACCGCCTTCGGCGTGCGTGAGACGTCCCCCCGTCCCGTCGTGTGGGCGGGCCAGCGGGCCTGGCAGTGCGGCGACGTGCTGCTGCGGCCGGTGTCCGACCACGTCGTCGCTGCCTGGTCGGCGACGGTCCTGGAGAACCTCGAGGTCGACGGCGTCCGCCTCGCCCGCCCCGTCCGCAGCTCGGACGGCCGGTGGGTCGTGGGCGGCTGGGCCGCGTCCCGGCACGTGCCGGGCGTCCCCGAGCCGCGGCACGACGAGGTCGTCGCCGCGTCGCTGCGGCTGCACGCCGCCACCGCGACCGTGCTGCGCCCGCGCCTGCTCGACGACCGCGACGACCTGCTGTCCCGGTCCGCGGCCGCCGCGTTCGGCGAGCGCCGCCTGGACCTGCACCCCGAGACCGGCGGCCGGCTGTTCGCCGAGCTCGCCGCGCACCGCCGCACGATCCGGCTCACCCCGCAGGTCGTGCACGGCGAGCTGTTCGGCGCCATGCTGTTCGACCCGACGGGGCGGCCCGCCGTGCTCGATCTCGTGCCGTTCTGGCGGCCCGCGGAGTGGGCGGCGGCGGTCGTCGTCGTCGACGCGGTCGCCTGGGGCGGTGCCGACGAGGAGCTGATCGAGCGCTGGTCGGAGCTGCCCGAGTGGCCGCAGTCGCTGCTGCGCGCGGTCCTCTACCGGCTGGCCCTGCACGCCCAGCACCCGGACGCGACGACCGAGTCGCTCGCCGGGATCGAGCGGGTCGCGAGCCTGGTCAGCCGCCGGCTCTGACGTGGCCGCTCCCAGCACGCTGCTGCTCACCGGCGCCGCGGGGAACATGGGGACGCTGCTGCGGGGTCGGCTGGCCCGCGACGGCCGGACCCTGCGCCTGCTCGACACCGCGGAGCTGCAGGCCGGTCCCGGCGAGCAGGTCCGCACCGGCTCGGTGACCGACCCGGACGCGGTCGCCGCCGCGACGACCGGTGCCGACGCCGTCGTCCACCTCGCCGGGATCAGCGGTGAGGCGGGCTGGGACGACATCCTCGCCGTCAACGTCGAGGGGACCCGCACCGTGCTCGACGCGGCGGTCGCCGCCGGGGTGTGGACCGTCGTGCTCGCGTCCAGCAACCACGCCGTCGGCTTCCGGACCCGCGACGACGGCGTCCCGCTGCCCGCGGACGTGGGCCACGCCCCGGACACCTTCTACGGCTGGTCCAAGCACGCGATGGAGGGACTGGGCCGGCTCTACCACGAGCGGTTCGGCCTGACCGTGGTCTCCGCGCGGATCGGCAGCTGCTTCCCCCGGCCGTCGAACCCCCGGATGCTCGCGACCTGGCTGTCCCCGGACGACGCCGCCCGCCTGGTCGAGGCGGCCGTCGACCCGGGCACCCGCGGCCACCACGTCGTGTGGGGCGTGTCGGCCAACACCCGTCGCTGGTGGTCGCTGGAGGAGGGCGCCGCGATCGGCTACCACCCGCGCGACGACGCCGAGGTCTTCGCCGGGGAGCTCCTCGGCGGCACCGAGCCGGACCCGGCCGACCCGGTGCACCACCGGGTGGGCGGCGCGTTCTGCGACGCCCCGCTCGGCGTCCCGTTGCGCTGAGGCGGCTCACAGCCGTCGCGACACCCGTGTGAGATAAGCGTTGCGGGGGTGTCACACGGGGCCACCCGTCGGAAACTGGGGCTCCCTAGCGTCGTCGACGACGTGACCGCCGGCGATCAGGAGACCGATCCGTGACCACCACCTCTGCCCCGGGGCGCCGCATCGGCGGCCGCTGGATCGACCGCTGGGACCCCGAGGACGAGGGGTTCTGGCAGCGCACCGGCTCGGCGATCGCCCGTCGCAACCTGTGGCAGTCGATCTTCTCCGAGCACATCGGCTTCTCGATCTGGACCATCTGGTCGGTCCTGGTGCTGTTCATGGGGCCCGAGTACGGGTTCACCGCGGCGCAGAAGTTCTTCCTGGTCGCGGTACCCACGCTGGTCGGGTCGATCCTGCGGCTGCCCTACACCTTCGCCGTCGCCCGTTTCGGCGGCCGCAACTGGACGATCTTCGCGGCGTCGCTGCTGATCGTGCCCACGATCCTGGCGATGGTCGTGCTGGAGCCGGGGGTGTCGTACACGACGCTGCTGGTCGTCGCCGCGGTCGCCGGCGTCGGCGGCGGCAACTTCGCGTCGTCGATGGCGAACATCAACGCGTTCTTCCCGGAGAAGGAGAAGGGCTGGGCGCTGGGGCTCAACGCCGGCGGCGGCAACCTCGGCGTGCCGGTCGCGCAGCTGCTCGGCCTGCTCGTCATCGCCACCCTCGGCGCGGGCTCCCCGCGGGTGCTGCTGGCGGTCTACCTGCCGTTCATCGTGATCTCGGCGTTCCTGGCCTGGAAGCGGATGGACAACATCGCCGCGATGTCCAACGACACCGGCGCCTTCACCGAGGCCTGCCGCGACCGCCAGACCTGGATCATGTCGTTCCTCTACATCGGGACGTTCGGGTCGTTCATCGGCTACTCGTTCGCCTTCGGCCTGGTCCTGCAGAACCAGTTCGAGCGGACCCCGCTGCAGGCCGCCGCGGTCACCTTCATCGGCCCGCTCATCGGGTCGCTGATCCGCCCCTACGGTGGCAAGCTCGCCGACCGGTTCGGCGGCGCGGTGGTCACCCTGTGGAACTTCGTCGGCATGGCGGTCGCCACGCTGGTGATCATCTTCGCCTCGGGGATCGGGTCGCTGACGCTGTTCACGATCGGCTTCATCGCCCTGTTCACGCTGTCCGGCGTCGGCAACGGGTCGACCTACAAGATGATCCCGGCGATCTTCACCGGGCGGGCGCGCGTCGCGATCGCCGGGGGCGCGGACCGCGGGACCTCGTTCGACACCGCGCGACGGCTGTCCGGTGCCGTCATCGGCATCGTCGGTGCGGTCGGCGCGCTGGGCGGGCTGTTCATCAACCTCGCCTTCCGCCAGTCGTTCATGACGGTGCAGTCCGGCACGCCCGCGTTCTGGAGCTTCCTGGCCTTCTACGTCCTCTGCATCGGTGTCACCTGGGCCGTGTACCTGCGGCCGCGCCCGGCACTGGTCGGGAGCACCGAGGCCGCCGCGATGGCCCGGGTCTGAGCCGTGGGTCCGGACGACCGGACCGCCACCCACTGCCCGTACTGCGCCCTGCAGTGCGGGCAGTGGGTCGGCCCGTCCGGCGAGGTCGACGCCCGTGACTTCCCGACCAACGCCGGGGGCATGTGCCAGAAGGGCTGGACCTCGGGCGCTCTGCTCACCCATCCGCAACGGCTGACGTCGCCGCTGGTCAGGACCTCGCGGACGGCCGGTTTCGTCGAGACCGGCTGGGACGACGCGCTCACCGGCGTCGCCGCTCGGCTCGCCGCGCTGCGCGCCGAGCACGGCCCGGACTCGGTCGCGGTGTTCGGCGCGGGCGGGCTGACCAACGAGAAGGCCTACCTGCTCGGCAAGTTCGCCCGGGTCGCGCTGGGCACCAGCCAGATCGACTACAACGGACGGTTCTGCATGTCCTCGGCCGCCGCCGCGGGCAACCGGGCCTTCGGGGTCGACCGCGGGCTGCCGTTCCCCGTCACCGACCTCGACGACGCCGAGCTGGTCGTGCTCGCCGGCGCGAACGTCGCCGAGACCATGCCGCCCCTGATGTCGCACCTGAGCGGGGCGCGCCTGGTCGTCGTCGACCCGCGGCGCACCCCGACCGCGGAGCGCGCGCTCGCCTCCGGCGGGCTGCACCTGGCGCCGCGCCCGGGCACCGACCTGGTCCTGGCGCTGGGGATGCTGCACGCCGCCGTCGTCGACGGGCACCTCGACCTGTCCTACGTGGACGACCGGACGACCGGTTTCGACGACGTCTGGGCGATCGCCTCGCAGTGGTGGCCCGAGCGCGCGGAGCGGGTCTGCGGGGTCGCCGCCACCGACATGCGCACCGTCGTGCGGTGGCTCGCGGAGTCCGCGCGGCGCTACGTGCTCACCGCGCGCGGCGCCGAGCAGCACGCGCACGGCGTCGACACCGTCGCCGCGTGGATCAACCTGTCGCTGGCGCTCGGCCTGCCCGGCCGCCCCGGCTCCGGGTTCGGGACGATCACCGGGCAGGGCAACGGCCAGGGCGGGCGCGAGCACGGACAGAAGTCCGACCAGCTCCCCGGCTACCGGCACATCAGCGACCCGGCCGCCCGCGCACACGTCGCACGGGTGTGGGGGGTGCCGGAGCCCTCGATCCCCGGGCCCGGCCGCAGCGCCGTCGAGCTCCTCGACGCCCTCGGCCGCCCCGGCGGACCGAAGGCGCTGCTGGTGTTCGGCTCGAACGTGCTCGTCTCCGCGCCCGACGCCCGCGCCGTCGCCGAGCGGCTGGACGCGCTGGACCTGCTCGTCGTCGCCGACGTGCTGCCCGGCGAGACCGCGCTGCGCGCCGACGTCCTGCTCCCCGTCGCCCAGTGGGCCGAGGAGGAGGGGACCATGACCAACCTGGAGGGACGGGTGCTGCGCCGCCGCCGCGCGCTCGCCCCGCCGCCCGGGGTGCGCACCGACCTCGAGGTGATCGCCGGGCTGGCCGCCGCCCTCGACGCGCCGGGGGAGTTCCCCGGCGACCCGCGGACCGTGTTCGACGAGCTGCGCCGCGCCTCGGCCGGCGGCATCGCCGACTACGCCGGCGTGTCCTACGCCCGGCTCGACGCGGGCGAGGCGCTGCACTGGCCGGTCCCCGCCGACGACCACCCCGGGACCCCGCGGCTGTTCACCGAGCGCTTCGGCCACCCCGACGGACGCGCCCGGATGCTGCCGGTCGACCACGTCGAGCCGGACGAGGGCACGGGCGGCGACTTCCCTCTGACCGTGACGACCGGGCGGGTGCTGGTGCACTACCAGTCCGGCGCGCAGACCCGGCGGGTCGCCGAGCTGGCGGAGGTCGCGCCCGAGGTGTTCGTCGAGGTGCACCCGGACACCGCCGCCCGGCACGGTCTCGCCGACGGCGACCTGGCCGACGTCGTGTCCCGGCGCGGGACGACGACGGCGCGCGTCCGCTGCGTCGCCTCGCTGCGGCCGGACACGGTGTTCCTGCCCTTCCACTTCGGCGGGGCGGGGGCGGCGAACAACGTCACCAACCCGGCCCTGGACCCGGTGAGCCGGATGCCGGAGTTCAAGGTGGCCGCGGTGCGGCTGGAACCCGCCTCGACGGAACGGGGCAGATCCGCCGGCCCCGGAGCCGGGACCGGCACCGCCGCCGAGCTGAGTCCCACCGGCGCGGGCCGGTCCGCGCGCTGATCCGCTGCCCGCGCGCGTCCGGACACGCGCGAGCCGCGGATCACCGCGCGCTCTGCGGATCACCGCGCGCTCGGCGGATCATGACGCGGGCGGTGGGCGCCGCGCCCGCTGCCGGGGGGAGCCGCCCGGGCGTGCACCGGAAATCGCGTAGCTGTCGTGCGTTGTCAGGGATACCCTGACAGACATGTCCGCATCCGAGCACCGCACCCTCGTCGACCACGCCCTCGTCGTCGACGTCACCGAGGCGGCCCGGGCCGTCACCGCGGCGGCGGTCGCCGAGCTGGACCGCCGCGCCGACGCCGTCGCCGGTATCCCGCCGCTGCCCGGCACGCCGGAGTGGGAGGCCGAGCAGGGCACCGACGGCCCGGCCCGTCGTGAGACCGCCTGGCAGCTGGCCGCGTTCCGGATCGCCCTGGCCGCCGGGCTCGACCCGCTGCCGCAGCTGGTCGGGCTCCGCCGCATCGGGGTCAGCTGGGAGACGGTCGGCCGCGCCGCCGGGATCACCCGCCAGTCCGCGCACGAGCGGTGGTCGGCCCGGGTCGCCGCCGTCCTCGACCGCTGAGCGCAGCACCCCGCGCACCGCGAAGGCGCACCTCGCACACCCTGCAGAGGCTGCGAGGTGGGCGGAACCGCTGCGAGGTCCCGGCTCACGGACGGCGCCCGCCGAGAATGAGGACCTCGTAACGCCCGTGCAATGGCCGGCGTTCTGCCCGTAACCCCCCGTTCCTACCGTCGGTGTCATGAGCAGGCGCGTGGTGGTGATCGGGCACGGCATGGTCGGTGCCCGTTTCGTGGAGGAGGCCCGCCGGCGCGACCCGGACGGCGAGCGGGTGACGCTCACCGTCCTCGGCGCGGAGCCCCGCCCCGCGTACAACCGGGTGCTGCTGTCCACCGTGCTCGCCGGCGGGCTGCGGCCCGCCATGGTCGCGCTGCCCGTCGTCGACGGCATCGTCCTGCACACCGGCGTCGCGGCGACGGCGCTCGACCGGACCGCGCGCGTCGTCCACGCCGACGACGGCACCGTCCACCCCTACGACGAGCTGGTCCTCGCCACCGGCTGCCGCGCCTGGCTCCCGCCGGTCGACGGTCTCGCCGACCCCGGCGCCCCGGAGGTCCCGGCCCGCGGCGTGAGCCTGTTCCGCGACCTCGACGACTGCGAGCGCATCCTCGACGCGGCCGTGCCGGGCGCGCGGATCGCCGTCGTCGGGGGCGGGCTGCTCGGGGTCGAGGCCGCCCGCGGGCTCGCCGGACGCGGCGTCGCCGTCACCCTCGTGCACCCGCGCACCCACCTGATGGAGCGCCAGCTCGACGCGGGCGCCGGCGACGTGCTCGCGACCGCGCTGCGCGGGCTCGGGGTCGACGTCCGCTGCGGTGTCGGCGCCAAGGCCTGGGACCCCGAGACCGGCCTGGACTGCGACGACGGCTCCCGGATCGCCGCGGACCACGTCGTCGTCGCCGCCGGGGTGCGTGCGAACACCGGGCTGGCCGCCGACGCCGGGCTCGCGGTCGACCGGGGGATCCTCGTCGACGACCGCCTCGCCACCGACGACGGCCGGGTGCACGCCCTCGGCGACTGCGCGCAGCACTCCGGCGCCCCGGGCGGGCTCGTGCAGTCCGGCTGGGAGCAGGCCGCCGTCCTCGCCGACCTGCTGACCGGCACCGACCCGGCCGCGCGCTACCGCGGCACCCGCCCGGTCACCCGGCTCAAGGCCCGCGGCATCGACCTCGCCGCCCTCGGCGACCCCACTGCGGGCGACGAGGAGCTGAGTGTCTCCGACCCCCGGCGCGGCCGCTACGGCGTGCTCGCGCTGCGCGACGACCGCGTCGTCGGGGCCGTCCTCATGGGACTGCCCGACGCCGCCGCCATGATCACCGGGCTCTACGACTCCGGCGCCCCCGCTCCCGAGGACCGGCTCGCGCTGCTGCTCGGCCGGGCCCTGCCCGGCGAGACGTCGCCCGCCACCGACCCGGGCCGGATGCCGGGCGCTGCCGTGGTCTGCCGCTGCAACAGCGTCACCAAGAACGCGCTGGTCACCGCGTGGCGCGCGGGTGCCCACGACGTCGACGCGCTGTCGCGGCGCACCCGGGCCGCCACCGGCTGCGGGAGCTGCCGCGACGTCGTCTGCGGGATCCGGGACTGGCTGGCCGACATCGACCCGCCGCAGGAGAGCGCGGCATGAAGGAGCAGAGCATGAGCCGTCTGGTCGTCGTCGGGAACGGCATGGTGGGCCACCGCCTGGTCGCCGCCGTGCGGGACCGGGACACGGCGGGGGACTGGGAGATCACCGTCCTCGGCGAGGAGTCCCGCCGCGCCTACGACCGGGTCGCCCTGTCCTCCTATGTGGACGGCACGTCGGAGGAGGAGCTGCGCCTCGACGACGACGACCTGCGCGGCGACCCGCTCGTCACCTACCACCTCGGCGACGCCGTGGCGTCGATCGACCGCGACGCCCGCCGCGTCACCACCGCGTCCGGCCGCACTCTGACCTACGACGCGCTGGTGCTCGCCACCGGCTCGTACCCGTTCGTCCCGCCGGTCCCCGGCAAGGACCTGCCCGGCTGCTTCGTCTACCGCACCCTCGACGACCTGGACGCGATCAAGGCCGCCGCCGCGGCCGCCGCGGACGACCCGGCGCGCAAGGGACGGCCGTCGGCGATCGTCGTCGGCGGCGGGCTGCTCGGCCTGGAGGCAGCCCGGGCGATGCGGCTGCTCGGGCTGTCCCCGCAGGTCGTCGAGATCGCACCGCGGCTCATGCCGGTCCAGGTCGACGAGGGCGGCGGCGCACTGCTCGAACGTCTCGTCACCGGCCAGGGCATCGCCGTCCGCACGGGGGTGTCGCTGTCCGGCGTGTCCACCGACCGCGGCCGGCTGGTCGGGACGCTGTCCGACGGCGTCGAGCTCGACGCCGACCTCGTCGTGTTCTCCGCCGGCATCCGTGCCTCCGACCGGCTCGCCCGCGACTGCGGCCTGCCCGTCGGCGAGCGCGGCGGGGTGTGGGTCGACGACCGCTGCCGCACCTCCGACGACGCCGTCTGGGCGATCGGCGAGTGCGCCGCCCTGGAGGGCCGCACCTACGGCCTGGTCGCGCCGGGCTACGCGATGGCCGAGGTCGTCGCGGACCGGCTGCTCGGCGGGCAGGCCCGGATGACGCCCGAGGAGCTGGACATGTCCACCCGGCTCAAGCTGCTGGGCGTCGACGTGGCCAGCTTCGGCGACGCCCACGCGACCACCGAGGGCGCGCTGGAGATCGTCGTCAACGACCCGGTGGAGGGCACCTACTCCAAGCTGGTCGTCTCCGACGACGCGTCGACGCTGCTCGGCGGGGTCCTGGTCGGCGACGCCTCGCGCTACGGCTCGCTCCGCCCGCTGGTCGGGGCCCGGCTGCCCGCCGACCCGGTCACCCTGATCTCGAAGGGCGGGGCCGAACCGGACGCGTCCGCGCTGCCGGACTCCGCGCAGATCTGCTCGTGCAACGCCGTCACCAAGGGTGCGTTGTGCGCGGCCGTCGCCGACGGCGCGCACACCGTGCCGGAGCTGAAGGCCTGCACCCGCGCCGGGACGACCTGCGGCTCGTGCGTCCCGGCGCTCGCCCGGATCCTGGCCCAGCAGGGCGTCGAGGTCTCGAAGGCCCTGTGCGAGCACTTCGACCACTCCCGCGCCGAGCTCTTCGAGATCGTCGCCGGGGCGGGCATCACCTCGTTCTCCGCGCTGATCTCCCGGCACGGCCGCGGGTCGGGCTGCGACATCTGCAAGCCGGTCGTCGGGTCGATCCTCGCGACGCTCTACAACGAGCACGTCCTCGACGGCGAGCGCGCGACCCTGCAGGACACCAACGACCACTTCCTCGCGAACATGCAGCGCAACGGCACCTACTCGGTGGTGCCGCGGATCGCCGGTGGCGAGGTGACCCCCGAGGGCCTGATCGTCATCGGCGAGGTCGCCCGCGACTACGGGCTCTACACCAAGATCACCGGCGGGCAGCGGATCGACATGTTCGGCGCCCGCGTCGAGGACCTGCCGGCGATCTGGCGACGCCTGGTCGACGCCGGGTTCGAGTCCGGGCACGCCTACGGCAAGTCGCTGCGCACCGTGAAGTCCTGCGTCGGCACGACCTGGTGCCGCTACGGCGTGCAGGACTCGGTCGGCCTCGCCGTCGAGCTGGAGCTGCGCTACCGCGGGCTGCGCAGCCCGCACAAGCTCAAGTCCGGCGTCTCCGGCTGCGCACGCGAGTGCGCCGAGGCCCGCTCCAAGGACTTCGGCGTGATCGCCACCGAGCACGGCTGGAACCTCTACGTCGGCGGCAACGGCGGCTTCACCCCGCGCCACGCCGAGCTGCTCGTGTCCGACGTGGACACCGCGACGCTGGTCCGGACGATCGACCGGTTCCTGATGTTCTACGTCCGCACCGCCGAGCGGCTGCAGCGCACCGCGCCGTGGATCGAGGCGATGGAGGGCGGGCTGGACCACCTGCGCGACGTGATCGTCGAGGACTCGCTCGGCATCTGCGGCGAGCTCGACGCCGCGATGGCCCGCCACGTCGACTCCTACGCCGACGAGTGGGCCGGCGTCCTGGCCGACCCGCAGAAGCTGGAGCGGTTCGTCTCCTTCGTCAACGCGCCCGACACCCCCGACCCCACCGTCCGGTTCGTCGAGGAGCGGGGACAGAACGTCCCGGCCCCCGGCCGTCCCGACGAGCCCGTCCTGATCGGCCTCCCGGAGGTGTCCTCGCGATGACCACCACGACCACCACGGCCGCCGTCCCCGCCCCGGCCGGGACCGAGCCCACCGGCTGGCTCACCGTCTGCCCGGTGGACCGGCTGCTGCCCGGCCGGGGGGCCGCCGCACTCGTCGGCGACACCCAGGTCGCGTTGTTCCGTCTCGCCGACGGCTCGGTGTACGCCCTGGGCAACATCGACCCGTTCACCGGGGCCGCGGTCGTCTCGCGCGGCATTGTCGGCGACCGCGGCGGCGAACCGACCGTCGCCTCGCCGCTGTACAAGCAGGTCTTCGCCCTGCGTGACGGCCGCTGCCTCGACGGCGCCGACGGCGAGGCTGTGAGCCTGCCCGCGTTCGCGGTGCGGGCCATGGGCGACGCGCTGCAGGTCGGGCTACGGTGAACGGGCCTTCCCGCACCGTCGTGCCCACCACCACCCGCGACGCTCCCGGCGACCTCCGCGCGTCCTCCGCGCCGGCCGGCCGGGGTATCGGAGGAACGGAGAACCGGTGACCCGATCCGCCGCACGAGACACCGCCGCCGCGCCCGACGCGGCCGCGGTGCCACCGCTGGCCGGGTTCACCGTCGGCATCACCGCCGCCCGGCGCGCCGAGGAGCTCGCCACGATGCTGGAGCGCCGCGGCGCGAGCATCCAGCACGGGCCCGCGCTGCGCATCGTGGCCCTCGCCGACGACGCCGACCTCGAGAACCGCACCCGCGAGCTCGTCGCCGCACCACCGGACATCACCGTCGCGACCACCGGGATCGGCTACCGCGGCTGGATCGAGGCCGCCGACGGCTGGGGGCTGGGCGAGGACCTGCTCGCCGCGCTCGGCCGCTCGGAGATGCTCGCCCGCGGCCCCAAGGCGCGCGGCGCGATCCGCGCGTCGGGCCTGGTCGACGCCTGGTCCCCGGAGTCGGAGTCCACCGCCGAGGTGCTGGAGCACCTGCTCGACCGCGGCGTCGAGGGCACCCGGATCGCGGTGCAGCTGCACGGCGAGCCGCTGCCCGACGTCGTCGACGCCCTGGAGATGGCGGGCGCCGAGGTCGTCACGGTGCCGGTCTACCGGTGGGCGCCGCCGCTGGACCTCGGCCCGCTGGACCGGCTGATCGACACCACCCTGGCCGGCGGGATCGACGTCCTGGCGTTCACCAGCGCCCCCGCCGCGGCCGGGATCCTCGCCCGCGCCGGGGAACGCGGTCTGCGCGAGGACCTGCTCACCGCGCTGCGCGGCCCCGTGCTGGCGCTGTGCGTCGGCCCGGTCACCGCGGCACCGCTGGAGGCGCTCGACGTGCCGACCGTGCAGCCGCAGCGCTCCCGGCTCGGCGCGATGGTGCGGACCTGCGAGTCCGTCGCCCCGGCCCGGGCCCGCAGGCTCCCGGTCGGCGGCCACCAGCTGGAGCTGCGCGGACACGCGGTGCTCGTCGACGGCACGCTGTGCCCGCTCCCGCCGACGCCCATGGCGCTGCTGCGGCTGCTCGCCAAGCGCCCCGGCCGGGTCGTGTCCCGCGCCGAGCTGCTCGCCGCGCAGCCCGGTGGGGCGGGCGACGAGCACGCCGTCGAGAACGCGATCGGCCGGCTCCGCGCGGCACTCGGCGTCCCCGGCCTGGTGCAGACCGTGGTGCGCCGCGGCTACCGGCTCGCACTCGAACCCGAGCACGGCGCGCACTGCGCCGAGGACCCGGAGGTGACCCGGTGACCGGGCTCCCGCTGCTCCTCGTCGCGCACGGGTCGCGCTCCGACGCCGCCGACGCGGTGATCCGGTCGCTGGCCGCGGCCGTCGCCGCACGCGGCCCGCAGGTCGAGGTCTGCTACGTCGACGTCCGCGGCCCCAAGGTCGTCGACGCCGTGATCGGGCTGCAGGACCGCGGCCACGACGGCGCCGTCGTCGTCCCCGCGTTCCTCGCCGCCGGCTACCACGTGCGCACCGACCTGCCCGCCCAGCTCGCCGAGGTCGGCGCCGACCCGGCCCGGTTCCCGGTCACCCGCTCCATGGGTCCCGACCCGCTGCTCGCCGCCGCGGCCCTGGACCGGCTGCGCACGGCCGGCTACCGCGACGGCGACGCCGTCGTCCTCGCCGCCGCCGGCTCGTCGGACCCGTCCGCGGTCGCCCAGGTGCACGCGAGCGCCGGGATGCTCGCCCGCCGGGTCGGCCGTCCGGTCCCGGTCGGGTTCGCCGCCACCGGCAGCCCGTCGGTGACCGAGCTGGTCGCCCGGCTGCACGACGCCGGGGAGCAGCGGGTCGCGGTCGCGTCCTGGCTGCTGGCCCCCGGGGTCTTCCAGACGCGGCTGCTCGGGTCGGGGGCCGACGTCGTCGCCGACCCGCTGGGCGTGCACGACGACGTGGTGACCGCCGTCCTCAAGCGCTACGCCGCCGGGGCCGCCGCAGTGCTCGCCGCCTGACCGTGCCGCGGCCCGACCCGGACCTGGTCGCCCGGCTGCGGGCGGCGGGCTGCGTGTTCGCCGAGGACGAGGCCGCGCTGCTCGCGGCCGCGGCCGACGGGCCGGAGCTGGAGACGCTGGTCCGGCGCCGCGTCGCCGGGGAGCCGCTCGAGCACGTCCTCGGCCGGGTGGACTTCGACGGGCTGACCGTGCGGGTCACCCCGGGGGTGTTCGTGCCGCGCCGTCGCAGCGAGGCGCTGGTGCAGGCGGCCGTCGCCGCGCTGCCGGGTTCCGCGCATCCCGGGCGCCCGCTCGTGGTCGACCTCTGCTGCGGCTGCGGGGCGCTCGGGCTCGCCGTCGCGCGACGGGCCGCCGTCGAGCTCCACGCCGCCGACGCCGACCCGGTCGCCACCGCCTGTGCCGCGCAGAACCTGGCCGGGGTGGGGACGGTGCACACCGGGGACCTGTTCGCCGCGCTGCCCACCGGGCTGCAGGGACGCGTCGACGTGCTCGTCGCGAACACCCCCTACGTGCCCAGCGGCGCGATCGGCTCGATGCCCCCGGAGGCCCGCGACCACGAGCCCCGCACCGCGCTCGACGGCGGCCGCGACGGCCTCGACCCGGCCCGCCGGGTGGCCGCGGGGGCGGGGGAGTGGCTCGCGCCGGGCGGGGCGCTGCTGATCGAGACGGGCACGGCCCAGGCCCCGGTGCTGGCGCAGGTGTTCGGCGGGCACGGCCTCGTCGCGCGCATCGGGCACGACCAGGACCGCGACGCGACCTGGGTGCAGGGCCGCGTCACGGTCTGACCGGGGGCTTCGTGTCCCGCTTTGCTCTGCTCACCGATACGCAGCAGCCCGCCCAGCCGCCCCGTCGATCACCGCCCGGCGCATCGAGACGCACGTTTCCGCCCCGGCGAGGGCGAGAACGTGCGCCTCGATCGGGCGGCGGGCGACTGCTGCGTCATGGTGAGCAGAGCGCTCAGCCTGTGGTCACCACCAGGCGTCCGGGAGCGTCCGCGGTCCAGGCCCGCTCCACGTCGCCCAGCTCCGCCACCCGCAGCGGGATCCGGAGCCCCTCGGTCGCGACGGCGTCGAGCAGGCGTGGCAGCTCCGCGAACAGCAGCGCGGGGTCGATGCTGCCCCCGCCGCTGCCGGACACGTCGATCCGGCGGGCACGCAGGATCGACGCGTCGAGGGCGACGGTCCGGCCCGCGAGCGCACCGATCTGCACGTACCGCACCGGCCGGCCGCCGTGGTGGAGGCTGCCCGACCGCAGCGCCTCGAAGGTCGCCCCGGCGACCGGTCCCCACAGGTAGTCGAGGACGACATCGGGACCGCCGTCGAGCACGGCCGCGAGGGCGGCGGTCGTCGCGGCGGGGTCGTCGGAGAGTCGGACGGGGACGACCCGGTCGTCGTCGGCGACCTGCTCCAGCGCGGCGGGGTTGCGCCCCGCGGCGATCACCCGGCCCGCGCCGTGGTGCAGCGCGATCCGCACGGCGAGCCCGCCGGAGGCGCCCGTCGCGCCGAGGACGAGGACCGTGCCACCCGGCGGGACGCCCCGGTCGACCAGCGGCATCCACGACGACATCGCCGGGTTCACCACCGCCGCGGCCAGCTCGGTCGGCAGCGCGTCCGGCACCGGCACCGCCCACCCCGCCGGGACCACGGTGCGCTCGGCGATCGTCCCGTAGGGGGCGGGGCAGCCGCCGGTGTAGATCCGGCGGCCGTCGAGCTCGGCGACCCCGTCCACCCCCGCGACGAACGGCAGCGTGTCCCCGGCGGAGTAGTGGGTGCCCGCGGCGACGGACCGCACCAGCTGGTGCACCCCGGCGGCGAGCATCCGGACCTCGACCGTGCCGTCGCCGGCCACGGGATCGGGGAAGTCGGCGCAGGCAGGCGGCGCGCCGAAGGTCGAGACGACGGCTGCCTTCATGAGGACACCTCCGTTGAACAGTGTTCAAATCCGATGTCGCCTACACTCCTCTGAACACTGTTCAACGTCAAGGGGGCGGCGTGGCTCTGGACCGCGACGCGATCGTCGACGCCGCGTTCGACCTGCTCGCCGAGGGAGGCCTCGACGCGATCACCGCCCGCGCGCTCGCGACCCGGCTCGGCGTGCGTGCCGGGGCGCTCTACTACCACCTGCCGGACATGGCGGCCCTGCGCGACGAGATGGCGACGCGCATCGTGCGGCGGATGCTGGAACGGGTGGGCGAGGCCGCCGGACTGGGCTGGGTGGACCTGCTGCGGTCGGCGGCGACCACGAGCCGGGACACGCTCCTCGGCCACCGGGACGGCGCCCTGCTCGTGGCCGGCACCTACCTGCTCGACGACGCGGCCCTGCGCTCGCTGGAGGTGCCGCTGGCCGCTCTCGTCGCACAGGGGTTCACCCCGCTCGACGCGCAACGGGCGCTGACGACGGTGAACGCGTTCGTCGTCGGGCACGTCATCGAGGAGCAGCAGCGACACGACCCGGTCCGGGGTGCGGCCTACACCGCCGAACGGCGCCGGGCCCGGCTCGACCCCGACGCCCAGCCGCTGACCCACGCGCTGAGCGACGAGGTCGCCGCGCTGCCGGTCGAGACCTTCACCTGGGGGGTGGAGGCGATCGTCGCCGGGATCGGGGCGCGCCGGCGGGCCTGAACCGGCTCAGCGCCTGCGGTGCTCGCGGGGCAGCCGGCCGTCGACCATCAGGATCCCCTCGGCCCGCAGCCGGGCCGCCTGCTCGGCGGCGATGTGCGGGGCCGAGCGCCCGTCCGCGCGCAGCACCCGGTGCCACGGCAGGTCGTGGCCGTCCTCGGCGAGGATCCGGCCGACCAGGCGCGCCGAGCGGATCCCGGCCAGCTCGGCCACCTCGCCGTAGCTGAGGGTCTGCCCGGGCGGGATCGACCGGACGACCTCACGCACCCGCTCCAGGGTCTCCTCGTCCACGCCTGCAGTCTGACGTTGTCGGTGCCCCGTGGTCTCATCGCCCCATGAGCCGAACAGCCACCGAGCAGGCGTCGCCGCGCCTGGTGCGTGCGGACCCCCGGCCCGCTCCCGTGCGGGAGTGGTCCGGTGCCGCCGCGCGGGTGCTCGCGCACGAGCGCGGTGCGCTGCGGGTGCTGGGCGGGCCGGGCACGGGCAAGACGAGCCTGCTGCTCGACGCGGTGGTCCGCCGGATCCGGGCCGGGGAGCCGCCGGGGTCGGTGCTGCTGCTGGTGGGCAGCCGCCGGGCCGCGGAGGAGCTGCGCGGCCGGCTCACGTCGCTGCTGACCGCGGGCGGGGGTGAGCTCGCCGGGGACTTCGGTGTCCGCACCACCCGCGAGCTGCTGGTGCGGACGGTGCACTCCTACGCGTTCGGGGTGCTGCGGCTGCACGCGGCGCGCTACGAGGACCCGCCGCCGCGGCTGCTGGCCTCGGCCGAGCAGGACGTGGTGGTCCGCGAGCTGCTCGCCGGGGAGATCGACGGCTGGGGCGGCACCGTCCCCGGCTCGGGCTGGCCGGAACGGCTCGACCCGGCCCTCGGGCTGCCCGGGTTCGCCGCGGAGCTGCGGGAGCTGCTGCTGCGGGCGGCCGAGCGCGGGCTGGGGCCACGCGAGCTGGCCGAGCTGGGGCGCGAGCACGGGCGCGAGGAGTGGGTCGCGGCGGCCCGGTTCTTCCGCACCTACGAGGAGGTCACGCTGCTCCGCGGGGCAGCGGGGCGGGGTGCGCCACAGGCGACGGCCCCGGCGCTGGACTCGGCCGAGCTCGTCGCCGCCGCGCTGGACACCCTGGCCGCGGACCCGGACCTGCGGGAGCAGGAGCGGCGCCGGGTCCGGCACCTCCTGGTGGACGACGCGCAGGACCTCGACCCGCAGCAGATGGAGCTGGTCGCGGCGCTGGCCGAGCACGCCGGGTCCACGCTGCTCGCGGGCGACCCCGACCAGGCGGTCCTGACCTTCCGTGGCGCGGACCCGCAGGGCCTGACCGTGCTCGACGCGCCCACCGAGGTCCTCACCGTCGACCACCGCCAGCGGCCCGGGGTGCGGGCGGCGGGCCTGCGGGTGGCGGAGAAGCTGCCCGGCTCCGGGGTGACCCGGACCCGGCGCGGCCCGGAGCAGGATGACCCGGCCCCCGAGGTCCCGGAGGGGGCCGGGGTGGGCGAGGCGCTGCAGGTCCGGGTGTTCGGGTCGCCGTCCGCGGAGGCCGGCTGGATCGCCGACCGGCTGCGGCGCGCACACCTCGTCGACGGGGTGCCGTGGTCGGACATGGCGGTGCTGTCCCGGTCCGCGCGGCGCACCCTGCCCGCGCTGCGCCGGGCGCTGGCCGCCGCCGGGGTCCCGCTGGCCGCACCACCGGACGAGGTGCCGCTGCCGCGCCAGCCCGCCGTCGTGCCGCTGCTGCTGGTGCTGCGCGCGGCGTGGCGGCCGTCCGCGGTCGACGCCGACCTCGCGACTTCCCTGCTCACCTCACCGCTGGGCGGTGGCGACCCGATGCGGATGCGTCGGCTGCGTCGCGGCCTGCTGCGGATGCACGCCGCCGCGGGGCACGACGTGCGGACCTTCGCCGACGACGAGCGCGTCGAGGCGGGCGAGGTCGACCCGGCCGCGGCGAGCAGCGACCCGTTGCTGGTCGGGATGCTGCGCGACGCCGTCGCGGGCCGGCCCGACCCGCTGCCGATGCTCTCGCCCGCCGAGGCCGCCCCGATGCGCGACGTGGGCCGCCTCCTCGACACCGCCGCCCGCTCGATCGGCGCGGGTGAGCAGGTCGAGGAGACGTTGTGGAAGGTGTGGCGGCGCACCGGCCTGGCGAAGCGCTGGAGCGAGGCCAGCGCCCGCGGCGGCCCCGGCGGCGCGGCCGCCGACCGGGACCTCGACGCGGTCCTGGCCCTGTTCGACGCGGCCGCCCGCTACACCGACCGGCTGCCCGGCGCCGACGTCGGCGGGTTCCTGGAGTACCTGCTCGACCAGCAGCTGCCGGGGGAGACCCTGGCCCCGCAGGCGCCCCGGGGCGGCGCGGTCGAGCTGCTCACCGCACACGGCGCCCGCGGCCGGGAGTGGACGGTCGTCGCGGTGCCCGGGGTGCAGGAGGGGCTGTGGCCCGACGTACGGCTGCGCGGCAGCCTGCTCGGCCACGAACGGCTCGTCGACCTCGTCGGCGGGGTCGCCGCCCCCGACGACGCGGTCTCCCGCACGGCGCCACTGCTCGCCGAGGAGCGGCGGCTGTTCTACGTCGCCTGCACCCGAGCCCGGACGACGCTGCTGGTCAGCGCCGTGCAGGGGGAGGACGAGCAGCCCTCCCGGTTCCTCGACGAGCTCGACCCCCGCCCCGCCGACGCCGCCGAGGCCCGCCCGGTGCACCGGCCCGAGCGCTCCCTGGTGATGGCCGAGCTGGTCGGGGAGCTGCGGCGCGCCGTCACCGAGCCCGACCACGGCGACCCGGCACGCGCCGCACGTCGTCACCGGGCGGCGACCCAGCTGGCCCGGCTCGCCGCGGACGGCGTCCCCGGTGCCCACCCCGACGACTGGTACGGCGTCGCGGACCTGTCCGACGGCGCCCCGCTGCGCGCCGAGGGCGAGCTCGTCCCGATCTCGCCCTCCGACGTCGAGACGATCGCCGGCTGCCCGCTGCGCTGGGTGCTGTCCCGGCACGGCGGCGACGAGACCGGCGCGCTGGCGGCGGTCACCGGGTCCCTGGTGCACGCGCTGGTCCAGGCCCGCGCCGCCGGGGCCGACCCGGTGGAGCTGGAGGAGGCGCTGCGCTCGGCGTGGCGGCGGCTGGACTCCGGGGCGCCGTGGTTCGGGCGCCGCGAGCTGGTCCGGGTGCGCGAGATGCTCGCCGCCTTCGACGACTGGGTCCGCCGCAGCCGTACCGAGGGGCTGGAGCTGGTGGCCGTCGAGCAGCCGGTGCAGCTGGACCTGGACGGCGAGGACGACAGCGAGGGCGACGACCCGGGCCTGCCTCCCGGCGGCATCGGTGCGGGCGACGACGACCCGGCGGGGGCCGCGCTCCTGCCGGTCGACACCGACGGCGACGGCGCCGGGGGGCGCGGCGGCGGGGCCGCGCGGGCGGCCCGGCGGGTCCGGCTCCGCGGCCGGGTCGACCGGCTCGAACGCGACGACCAGGGGCGCCCGGTCGTCGTCGACGTCAAGACCGGGAAGACGGCCACCTCGGCCCGGGCCACCGCCGAGCACCACCAGCTGGCCGTCTACCAGCTCGCGGCCTCGCTCGGCGCGTTCGACCAGCTCGTCGGGGGTGGGGTGGAGCCGGGCGGGGCGCGGCTGCTGTTCCTGGCCGACCGCAAGGCCAACGGGGAGGCGAAGGAGCCGCAGCAGGCGGCGCTGCGCCCGGAGGAGATGGGGCACTGGCGCGACGTGCTGATGACCTGCGCCGAGGACTCGGCGGGGGCGGTGTTCGTCGCACGCGCCGGGCCGGACTGCGACCGGTGCCCGGTCCGCACCAGCTGCCCCGCGGTCGAGACCGGCCGGACGGTGGTGGACGGGTGAGCGGGTCCGGCCGCGTACCGGCACGGGCCACGCACCCGGCCTTGCCGGGCCCGCGGTCGGGTCGTGCAGCCGGCCCGGGCTCCACACCTGTGGGGCCGGACCCCGGTCAGGTCGTGCGGACGGGCCGGACCCGGCGGTCGGCGACCCGGTCGATGACCAGCGCCGCGCCCAGCCCGAGCGCGACGGCGGCGCAGAACCCGCCGACGGTGTCGGTGGCGTAGTGCGCCCCGATCCGCACCATGCCGGCGCCGACGGTGCCGCCGGCCAGCAGCGCCGTCGCGGCCAGGGTGGCGAAGGCGGGCCCGGTGCGGGCCACCGGCAGCAGCCCCACCAGCAGCAGTGCGACGAGGAGCCCGATCGACACCGCGCCGCCGGTGTGGCCGGAGGGGAAGGCGTAGCCGTCCGCGGTGGCGGTGCCGATGGTCCGGCCGATCAGCGGCTTGAGCACCGTCGTCGCGACGCCGGTCAGGCCGGGGCCGACGACGGCCAGCACGGCCAGGCGCCGTCGTCGCAGGTACAGGGCCAGCGCGGCGACCAGCAGCGCGCACAGCACGACCGTCGGCGGGGACCCGAAGGTCACCGCATCGGCGAGCAGGGAGCCCGAGCGGTGCCCCAGCGCGTCCAGCGCGGTGTCGGCGCCCCGGTCGATCCGCCCGGCGGTCGCATCGCCGCGGTAGGCCCAGGCCAGGACCGCGAAGACGGCGACGGCCGCCGCCACGATCAGTGGCGCCGGCCGTCGCAACGGTCCCAGCAGGGACGGGTCGTCGGGGGTGGGGCGCACCCGGCCCAGGCTAGCCCGCGCTGCCGAGCCCCAGTGCGCTCGCCAGCCGCCGCAGGTCGCCCTCCGGCTCGGCCATCCCGCGCGTGATGACCTGGGCGCAGACGTGGTCGGCGCCGGCGTCGAGGTGCTCGTCGAGCCGGGCCGCGACCTGCTCGGGGGTGCCGTGCGCGACGAGCGCGTCGATCAGGGCGTCGCTGCCGCCGTCGTCGAGATCGGACTCGGCCCAGCCGAGCCGCTTCAGGTTGTTCCGGTAGTTGACCAGGCCCAGGTAGGGCTTCTCGACGGCCGGGCGGCCCAGGGCGCGGGCGGCGGCGGGGTCGTCGTCGAGCACGACCTTGTGCTCCGGCGCGATCAGCGGTCCGGTGCCGTAGCGCTCGCGGGTCGAACGGGTGTGCTCGGGCGTGGTCAGGTACGGGTGCGTCCCGGCGGACCGCTCACGGGCCAGGTCGAGCATCTTCGGGCCCAGCGCCGCGAGGGCACGCCCCTCGGTGGGGACGCCGAGCTCGTCGAGCCGGTTCACGTAGGCGACGAGCGCCGCGTACGGGCGGGTGTAGTCGCTGGTGGCCTCCGGGTGCCCGACGCCGATCCCCAGCAGGAACCGGCCCGGGTGCCGCGCCTCGATGCGGTGGAAGGACTCCGCGACCTCGTCGGCGGGGGTGGCCCAGATGTTCACGATGCCGGTGGCCACGGCCAGCGACGTCGTCGCGTCGAGCAGCGACTCGGTCAGTGCGAGGTCCCCGGGCGGGGAGCCGCCGACCCACACCGCACCGAACCCGAGCTTCTCGATCTCCGCGGCGAGATCGGGGGACAACCCGGTCTCGTGCCGCCAGACGCCGTACCGGCCGAGGGAAACACTCATGGTGGTGAGTACCACCGCGCGGGCCCGATCATTCCCGGTCCTACGATGGCCCCTCCACTACGCGAGAGGCTGGAACAGCAGTGATCGACCTCAAGGCGGCCCGACAGGACCCGGACACCTTCCGCACGGCGCTGTCCCGTCGCGGTGCGTCCGCGGACTTCGACGCCCTGCTGGAGGTCGACGCCCGCTGGCGGGAGGCCACCGACCGCGTCGGCAGCCTGCGCGCCGCGGCCAAGCAGCGGCCCAAGGGCAAGCCCACCCCCGAGCAGGTCGAGCAGTTCAAGCAGGAGAAGGAGGAGCTGCGCGCCGCCGAGGACGCCCTCGCCGCCGCCGACGTCGAGCGCTCCGAGCTCCTCGCCCGCATCCCGAACCTGCCCGACCCGACGGCCGCCGACGGCATGGCCGAGGAGGACGCGGTCACCGTCCGCACCTGGGGCGAGCCGCCGGTCTTCGACTTCACCCCGCGCGACCACCTGGACCTGGCGTCGTCGACGGGCCGGGTCGACATGGCCCGCGGCGCGCGGCTGTCCGGGTCGCGGTTCGCCTACCGCTTCGGCGATGTCGCGCGGCTCGAGATGGCCCTGTTCCGCTACGTCATGGACAAGCTGGCCGGCGAGGGCTTCGTCCCGGTGCTCGGCCCGGTCCTGGCGAACGAGCGGGCGATGTACGGCACCGGCTTCCTGCCGACCGAGGCGTCGAACCTCTACGAGCTGGAGAAGGACGGCCTCTACCTCACCGGCACCTCCGAGGTCGCGCTCGCCGGGATCCACATGGACGAGATCGTCGAGCTCGACACGCTGCCCGCGCGCTACGTCGCGTTCTCGACGAACTTCCGCCGCGAGGCGGGCGCGGCCGGCAAGGACACCAAGGGCATGTTCCGGGTGCACCAGTTCGACAAGGTCGAGATGTTCGTCTACTGCCTGCCGGAGAACTCCCAGGACGTGCACGAGGAGCTGCTCGCCCACGAGGAGTCGATCGTGCAGGAGCTGGGGCTGCCCTACCGGGTGCAGAACATCTCCGTCGGCGATCTCGGCAACCCGGCCGCGAAGAAGTACGACATCGAGGCCTGGTTCCCCGTCCAGGAGCGCTACCGCGAGATCACCTCGTGCTCCAACACCACCGACTACCAGGCACGACGCCTGAACGTCCGGTTCCGCCGCGAGGCCGGAGCGCCGACCGAGAACGTGCACACGCTCAACGGGACCGGCGCCACCGCCCGCGCCATGCTCGCGATCATGGAGAACTTCCAGGACGCGAACGGGACGGTCACGGTGCCGGAGGTGCTGCGGTCCTACGGCGCCCCCGCGACCGTCGGGACCCCGCCGGCCTGATCCCGGTTCGCAGGCGGGGTGACGCGCGCGACCTCCTGACGGGGCAACCGAACGGGGGCCCGCGCGTCCTGCTTGCGTGGAGAAATCGGGGAGTGGTGTGTCGCGGGGCGGGGAACGCCCGGACACGTCGCGCCACGCCGCCCCCGCCGGGGCCGACGCCCGCCGTCCCGGCTCCCACCGTTCCGAGGACCGGCCGGACACCGCGGACTCCGGTCGGCACCGCTCGCCCGAGCCGGCCGTCGACGGACCTCGTGCCGCCGCACCGTGGCCGACCGGGCGGCGGGCCGCGTCGTCCACGCCCCGGACGACGGCACCCGCGGTCCCGCCCGTGCCGCGGCCGGTCGCCCACCGGGCGGTGGCCCCGGCGCCCGCGGCGGCAGGCCCGGTGGACGCCGCGTGGCCGACCGCCGGTCGCCGTGGGCCGGTGCCGCCGGTCCGCCGGACGTCGTCGGCAGCCGGCCCCGAGCCCGCCCGGCCCACCGCCCGCGGACCCGTCGCCCGCCCCGAGGACATCGTGGCGTCGACCGTCGCCCTGCCCGCCGCGGACCGCACCCCCGTCGACCGTGTCCCGGAGTCCCGCCGCCCCGGTCGCGTGGTGCCCGCGCCGTCGCGCCCCGCCCCGGGGACGGGCTCCCCGGACACCGTCCCGGGCCCACGCCGAGCGCCCGGGCCTCCGGCCGCCGCGGCACCGGTCTCCGCGGTCCGGACCCTCGCAGCGAGGACCCCCGCAGCGACGACCCCGGCGGCGTATGTCCCCGCGACGCCGGAGCCGGTCGCCACGACCTCCCGCATCCGCCCCACCGAACACGGAGCCCGGGCGACGGTCGTCCGCGCCGAGCGCGCGGACCGTGCCGAACGGGCGGACAGCGCCGGACGGCCGGGCCGTGCCGGACGGGCGGGCCGTGCCGGACGCCGCGAGCGCCCGGACCGCGCCGTCACCGGCCTGCGCCGCCGCATCGCGCACGGCGCCGGCGCGATGGCGCTGGTGCTCGTCGCCGTCGCCGGGCTGACCTGGACCGTGCTCGTCCCGCCGGACGGCACGGCCGTCGCCGCCGACCCGGCGACCTCCGCGCTGGACAACCAGCTGCCGCCCCCGCCGCCCCCACCCCCGCCGCAGCAGTGGCGCCAGGTCGGTGGCGACGAGTTCGACGGCTCCCGCGTCGACCGCTCCATCTGGAGCGTCTACAACTCGCCCGGCGGGTTCGGCAACGGACTGCGCCGCCCGTCCGCGGTCGGCGTCGGCGACGGCCTGCTCACCGTGACCGCGCGCCCCCGGGCCGCGGGCGGGGGCGTCTCCGGCGGCGTCGCGATGCACGACGGTCAGCTCTACGGCCGCTGGGAGTTCCGCGCCCGCACCGACGTCGGCAACGGCTACAGCCCCGCGATCCTGCTCTGGCCGGACTCCGAGCGGTTCCCCGACGACGGGGAGCTCGACATGATGGAGATCCCGTTCGGCGACCGGCACGCGGCCACCGCCTTCGTCCACTACGGCGCGCAGAACCACATCCTGTCCACCGACACCCCCGGCGACTTCACCCAGTGGCACACCTTCGCCCTGGACTGGCTGCCGGACCGGATCACCTGGTACGTCGACGGGGTGAAGAAGTGGGAGGTCACCGACCGCCGCGCGATCCCCACCACCCCGATGCACCTGGCCATCCAGCTCGACCAGGGCCCGGCGGCGAAGTGGATCCCCGGCCCGGACGCGACCACCCCCGACGAGGTACGCCTGCAGGTCGACTGGGCCCGCGTCTTCGCACCGGTCGACGACGCCGGACGCTGACCCGCCGCCGGGGCCGGGCCGGGACGGCGCCGGGTGGCGAACCTGTCGGTGACGCCGGGTAGAACGGTCCGCGTGGACCCCACCCCCGCCGAGCTGGCACACGCGCTCGGTCTGCACCCGCCGACCGAGGAGCAGGCCGCGGTCATCGCCGCCCCCGCCGGGCCGGCGCTCGTCGTCGCCGGGGCGGGGGCCGGCAAGACCGAGACGATGGCGGCCCGCGTCGTCTGGCTGGTCGCGACCGGCCGGGTGCTGCCCGAGCAGGTCCTCGGGCTCACCTTCACCCGCAAGGCCGCCCAGCAGCTGGGCACCCGCGTCCGGTCCCGGCTGCGCCGCCTCGCCGGGGCCCGGCTGCTCGACGACCTGGACCCGTCCGGTGCCCGGCGCGCCGCGCTGCTGGCGGGTGAGCCCACCGTCGCGACCTACCACGCCTACGCCGGGCGCCTGGTCGGCGAGCACGCGCTGCGGCTGCCCGCCGAGCCCGCCGCCCGGCTGCTCGGCCCGACCGCGGCCTGGCAGCTGGCCCACCGGGTCGTCTCCACCTGGGCCGCGGACCTGGAGATCGACCGGGTCCCCGCGACGGTCACCGGCTACCTGCTCTCGCTGGCCGGGGAGCTGGGGGAGCACCTCGTCGAGCCGGACCAGGTGCGGCGCCTCGCCGAGCGGATGCTGCCGGTGCTGGAGCACGCCCCGCCCGGCAAGCGGCAGCGCGCCGAGCCCTCGGCCGGGTACAAGGCCCGCATCGCCGGGCAGCGGATGCGCTGCGAGCTGCTGCCGCTGGTCGAGGAGTTCGCCCGGCGCAAGCAGGCCGAGCAGGCCATGGACTTCGCCGACCAGATGGCCCTCGCGGCCCGGATCGCCGAGGCCGACCCGGAGGTCGGGCGGATCGAGCGTTCCCAGTACCGGGCCGTGCTGCTCGACGAGTACCAGGACACCGGGCACGCCCAGCGGGTGCTGCTCCGCGCCCTGTTCGGCGTGCCGCCCGGGCTCGCCCCGGAGCCGGAGGACGGCCCGGACCACCGCTCGGTCACCGCGGTGGGCGACCCCTGCCAGTCGATCTACGGCTGGCGGGGCGCGAGCGCCGGGAACCTCGCGCGCTTCCGCACCGACTTCCCCGCCGCGGGCGGCGACCCCGCGCCCGTGCACGGGCTGCTCACCAGCTTCCGGAACCCGGCCGAGGTGCTCGTCCTGGCCAACCGGGTCTCCGAGCCGCTGCGGACCGCGCCCGGCACCGTGCGGGTGGGGGAGCTGCGCCCGCTCGACGGCGCCGGCCCCGGCGACGTCCGGGCCGCCCTGCTGCCCGACGTCGCGGCCGAGGTGGCCTGGACCGCCGACGGCATCGCCGAGCGCTGGCACGCGGGCCACGACGAGGGCACCCCGCCCACCGCGGCCGTGCTGGTCCGGCGCCGCTCCGACATGGACGCGCTCGCCGCCGCGCTGCGCGACCGGCGGGTCCCGGTGGAGGTCGTCGGGCTCGGCGGGCTGCTGTCCACCCCCGAGGTCCGTGACCTCGTCTCCGCGCTGCGGGTGGTGTCCGACCCGCTCGCCGGACCGGCTGCCGTCCGGCTGCTGACCGGGCCGCGCTGGCGGCTCGGGATCGCCGACCTGGCCGCGCTGTGGCAGCGTGCCCGCGAGCTCGTCCCGCACCGCCCGGCCCGCCCCGGGCCGCTGTCGGCCGCCGACCTGGCGCTCGGCGCACTTCCCGGTGAGCAGGCGGAGCAGGCCGGTCTCGTCGACGCCCTCGACGACCCGGGCGGCCCGGAGCGCTACTCCCCGGCCGGGTTCGACCGGATCCGGCGCATCGGCCGTGAGCTCGCCCAGCTGCGCGCCCGCACCGCGGCCCCGCTGACCGACCTGGTCGCCGACGTCGAGCGGACCCTGCTCCTCGACGTCGAGACGATGGCCCGCCCCGGCCCCACCGGCCGGGCGCACCTCGACGCGTTCGCCGACGTCGTCGCCGACTTCGCCGCCGGTGCGGACGTGCCGTCGCTGCCGGGTCTGCTCGACTACCTGGAGACCGCCGAGCAGGCCGAGGAGGGGCTGACCCCCGGCGAGGTGGAGGTCGCCCCGGACCGGGTGCAGATCCTGACCGTGCACGCGGCCAAGGGGCTCGAATGGGAGGTCGTCGCCGTCCCGCACCTGGTCGCCCAGGTCTTCCCCGGCCGCAAGATGTCCGGCTCCTGGCTCAAGGACCCGGCCGCGCTGCCGGTGCCGCTGCGCGGCGACGCCGACGACCTGCCCGGCCTGGCACTGCCCCCGCCCGGCGCCGACCGCAAGCAGGTCGAGACCGCCCTCGACGACCACGACGACGCCCTCGACGAGCGCCGCCTCGCCGAGGAGCGCCGGCTGTTCTACGTCGCGCTCACCCGGTCCGAACGGGTGCTGCTGGTGTCCGGGCACCGCTGGCCCGCGACGGGGGAGAAGCCGAAGGAGCCCTCGGTGTTCCTGACCGAGCTCGCCGAGATCCTGGAGGGTCCCGGCGGCTCCGAGGTCGGTGTGCTGGAGCAGTGGGCACCGCCGCCCGAGCTGGGCACCGGCAACCCGGCGCTGGGTGTCGAACGGACCGCGCAGTGGCCGCCGGACCCGTTCGGCGACCGCGCCGACGACGTGCGCTCCGGGGCCGACCTGGTCCGCGCCGCGCTGCGGGCCCGGCGCCCGAAGCGGCCGCGCCGCGCCGCGCCCGCCGACCAGCTCGCACTGGAGCTGCCCTCGGCTCCCGACGCGGAGCCCGGGGCCGGCGTGGTCGACGCCGAGGGGGACCCCGAGGGCTGGGCCGCCGACGTCGACGTCCTGCTCGCGGAGCGGGCCGCCGCCGCGCAGCGGCCCACGGTGTCGCTGCCCGGGCGGCTGTCGGTGAGCCGGCTCGTCGAGCTCGCCGACGACCCGGACGCGCTCGCCGTGCGGCTGCGCCGTCCGGTGCCGATGCCGCCCAACCAGCACGCCCGCCGCGGCACCGCGTTCCACGCCTGGCTGGAGCAGCGCTTCGGCGCGGAACGCCTGCTGGACATCGACGAGCTGCCCGGCGCCGCCGACGAGTCGGTCTCCTCGGAGGCCGACGCGACCGAGCTCGCCGAGCTGCAGGCCGCGTTCGAGGCGTCGGAGTGGGCGGACCGGCTGCCCGTCGACGTCGAGGTGTCGTTCGAGACGGTGCTGGCCGGGGTCGCCGTGCGCGGCCGGATGGACGCGGTGTTCGCCGACCCCGACGGCGGCTGGACGGTCGTGGACTGGAAGACCGGTGGCCTGCCCGCCGAGGACCGCAGGCAGGCGGTCGGGGTGCAGCTGGCCGCGTACCGGCTGGCGTGGGCGGCACTGCAGGACGTCGAGCCGGACCGGGTGCGGGCGGCGTTCCACTACGTCCGCGACGGCGTCACCCTCCGCCCGGCCGACCTGCTCGACGCCCGCGCGCTGCACGACCTCGTCGCGGGGGTGCCGACGGCCTCGGCCGAGGTATAGACATCGTCTATCGCGAACCGTCGGAGCATCGACGGCGCGACGGGATGGCTCCGCGGCCGGGGCGCGCTGTACCGGACGGGCACGGAGGTACCGGGCCCGGAAGGAGTACGGCGATGCGGGCGCGCAGGACGATCGGGACCGTGGCGGCCGCGGGAGTGGCGGTGGCCGTCCTCGCGGGCTGTGGCGGAGCGGCGGCGACCGGGACGACCGGCCCGGCGGACTCCGGCGCCGGGACGACGGCCGCGCCGGTGGGCGCGGCACCCCGCCCGGCCGACGACGCCGACCTGGTCGACCGCACGCACGGGCTGGTCGAGCCCGGCACGGTCCATGTGGACGGATCGCTCGACACCGAGGCGGCCCGGCACGCCGTCGGCGTCGCGCAGGAGCTCTACACGTTCTGGGACACCGGCGACCGGACCCACCTGGACCGGGCCGTCGACCCGTCGTTCGTCGACCGGACGCTGCCCGCCGGACGCCCCCAGGGGCCGGACGGCCCGGTGGCCGCTTCGGCCGGGTTCCGGGCCGCGGTGCCCGACCTGCACTGCGAGCTCGCCGACCTGTACGTCACCGGCGACACGGTCACCGCTCGGCTGGTGTTCCGTGGCCGGTTCACCGGCGGGTACGAGGGGGTGCGGGGCCACGGGCAGGTGATCGACTTCGGCGCGATCGACGTCCAGCACATCGGCCGGTCGGGGCGGATCGTCGAGGACTGGCACCTGGAGGACAACCTGACGTTCCTGCAGCAGGCCGGGATCGTGCGCGGCTGAACCCCGCCCCGGCACCCCGGAACGCGGAGAGCCCGCGCCCCCGTCGACGGGGACGCGGGCTCTCCGCGTGGGGTGGCTCGGGTCAGTGCGACTCGGCCTTGGCGATGCCGGCACCGGTCAGGGACCGGACCTCCATCTCGGCGTACTTGCTGCCGTCGTGGCGCTTCTGCCCGATGTAGGTACCGACCACGCCGAGCAGGAACGACAGCGGGATCGAGACCAGGCCGGGGTTGGCCAGCGGGAACCAGGCGAAGTCCACGGTCGGGAAGATCGAGGTCTCCTTCCCGGAGACCACCGGCGAGAAGACGATCAGCACCAGGGTGCTGATCAGGCCGCCGTAGATCGAGAACAGGCCGCCGGTGGTGTTGAACCGCTTCCAGAACAACGAGTACAGGATCGTCGGCAGGTTCGCCGACGCCGCCACCGCGAAGGCCAGCGCCACGAGGAACGCGACGTTCTGGTCCTTCGCGAGGATGCCGCCGACGATCGCGACCACGCCGATCACGATCGCGGTCCGCCGGGCGACCCGGACCTGGGTGGCCTCGGTGTCCTTGACCTCGCCCCGCTTGATCACGTTGATGTAGACGTCGTGCGCGAACGAGGCCGACGCGGTGATCGTGAGCCCGGCGACGACCGCCAGGATCGTCGCGAACGCGATCGCGGCGATGATGCCGAGCAGCACCGGTCCGCCGAGGGCGGCGGCGAGCAGCGGCGCTGCGGAGTTCACCTTGCCCGGCGCGGCCTGGATGGCCTCCGGCCCGACGATCGCACCGGCGGCGAAGCCGATGACCAGCGTGAACAGGTAGAACAGGCCGATCAGCCAGATCGCGACCTCGACCGACTTCCGGGCCTCCTTCGCCGTCGGCACCGTGTAGAAGCGCATCAGCACGTGCGGCAGCCCCGCGGTGCCGAGGACCAGCGCGATCCCGAGGGAGATGAAGTCGATCTGCGAGGTCAGCGACGCGCCGTACTGCTGGCCGGGGGCGAACAGGCCCTCGCCCTTCGGCGAGCCGTCCGCGGCGGCCTGCATGATCGACGAGAAGTTGAAGCCGAACAGCGCCAGCGCCCAGATCGTCATGACCAGCGCGCCCGCGATGAGCAGCACCGCCTTGATCATCTGGACCCAGGTCGTACCGCGCATGCCGCCGATGAGGACGTAGGCGATCATCACGACGCCGACGACCGCGATCACGACGCCCTGGGCGAAGCCGCCCGAGATGCCGAGCAGCAGCGAGACCAGCGCACCGGCACCGGCCATCTGCGCGAGCAGGTAGAAGAACGACACCGCGAGCGTCGAGGTGGCCGCCGCGGCGCGGATCGGGCGCTGCTTCATCCGGAACGCCAGGACGTCGCCCATGGTGAAGCGGCCGGTGTTGCGCAGCAGCTCCGCGACCAGCAGCAGCGCGACCAGCCACGCGACCAGGAACCCGATCGAGTAGAGGAAGCCGTCGTAGCCGTTTATCGCGATGGCGCCGGCGATCCCCAGGAACGACGCCGCCGAGAGGTAGTCACCGGCGATCGCGAACCCGTTCTGGGTGCCGGAGAAGCCGCCGCCTGCGGTGTAGAAGTCGGCCGCGGTCTTCTTCGCGTGCCGGCTGTTGACGTAGAACACGATCCCCAGCGTCACGATGACGAACGCCAGGAAGATCGAGATGTTGAGCGCGGGGTTGCTGTCCGCCGTCGCCGCCAGGACTGTCGGGCTCATCGGGTCCCCTCGATCTCGCCGCGGAGCTTCGACGACAGCGGGTCGAGCACGCGGTCGGCGTAGCGGATGTAGACCACGGTGATCGCGAAGGTCGACACGAACTGCAGCAGCCCGAGGATCAGCCCCAGGTTGATGTTGCCGAGCACCGGGGTGGCCATGAAGTCCGTCGCGAAGGTCGCGAGCAGCACGTACAGCAGGTACCAGGCCAGGAACCCGGCGGTCACCGGGAACACGAACCCGCGCAGCCGCTTGCGCAGCTCCTGGAAGTCGGGGCTCGCCTGCACGGCGGCCCAGTCGGGAGTGTCCGGCGTCGGACCACCGGGCTGCTCGTCGGACTCGGTCGTACTCACGTATGCCTCCTTGCACAAGCCACGCACGGCCACGGGACCGGACCCAGGAAAGGGCCTTCGGGCCGTGTGCGGAACCCCACACGCACGCTCCGGGCGGCCCAAGATGCGAGCGGCCGACGACCGGACGATCGAGCGCGGCACCGAACGACGAGCGGTCTTGACGCCGATGTCGCCGCTACGCTAAAGCGCTCACTCCCGATCGGCCAGATGGAGCCGCAGCATCGTAACTTCCGCGTCCGACGGAACGTGATCGCCCAGTGACACGGCGATCATGACGAGGAACGCGCAGGGCACCGACCACAGCGCGGGCTGGGCGAGCAGCATGCCCGCCGTCCCGCCGAGCCCGAGCGTGGCGCCCAGCGCCATCGACCCGACCGTCGCGAGCAGCCCGGTGACCATCCCGGCGTACGCGCCGCGTGCGGTCAGCCCCTTCCACCACAGGCCGAGCACCAGCAGCGGGCAGAACGTCGACGCCGCGACGGTGAACGCCGACGTCACCGCCGCGCTGACGTCGACGCGCACCATCAGCAGCGCCGCCGGTACGACGGCCGCCGACGCGGCCAGCGCGGTCAGCCGCAGCCGGCGCAGCCCCGAGGGCATGAGGTCGTGGGCGAGCGCGCCGGACAGCGCGAGCAGCAGCCCGAGCGAGGTGGCCAGGAACGCGGCGAACGCCCCCGCGGTGAGCATCGCGGTCAGCGCCGCCGCGGTGCCGCCGCCGGTGACGCGGCCGGGCAGCGTGACGATCGCGGTGTCGGTGCCCTGCGAGAGGTACAGCTCGGGGGTGAGCACCGTCCCGAGCAGCCCGTAGACGATCGGGAACAGGTAGAACGCGCCGAGCATCGCGACGGTGATCGCCGCGGTGCGCCGGGCGCCGCGCCCGTCCGGGCTGGTGTGGAACCGCACGATGATGTGCGGCAGCCCCATCGTCCCCAGTGCCGTCGCGACCAGCACCGACCAGGTCGTCAGCAGCGGCGAGGTGTCGGCGGTGCCGAGCAGCGGCAGCGCCCAGTCGGCGCTGCCGGGGACGGGCAGCGACGCCCGGTCGCCGCCCAGCTCGGGCACGGCGGCACCGTCGGGGAAGACCCAGACGGCGTCGGCGGCGGCGTGGTGCGGGCCGGGGGCGAGCGGGGCCGGCACCCCGTCGACGACCACGACGGTCGGCTCGGTCAGCACGAGCTCGGTGTCGAGCCGGAAGTCGACCGGGGTCTCGGCGGTGAACCGGGTGAACTCCGGCGGTGCGGCCATGTCGGCGCGCAGCTGCGGCCCGGCGAGCAGCAGCAGCCAGATCGCGGGCCCGGCGAACAGCAGGAGCTTGAGCGCGAACTGGAACGCCTGCACGTAGGTGGCGGCGCGCATCCCGCCCAGCGCCAGGGTCAGCCCGACGGCGAGCCCGGACACCACGACCCCGACCCAGTAATCGACACCCGACACCAGCGTGAGCAGCTGCCCGGCCGCGACGATCTGCGGCACCAGGTAGAGCACCGCGATCACCACGACGACCACCGCGCAGAACCGGCGCAGCGACCGCGACCCGAGGCGGGCCTCGGCGAACCCGGGCACGGTCAGCGCCCCGGAACGGCGCATCGGCGCGGCGACCAGCGCGAGCATCAGCAGGTAGCCCGCGGCGAACCCGACCGGGTACCAGAGCGCCCCGGTGCCCTCCTTGATCACCAGCCCGGCGACGCCGAGGAACGACGCGGCCGACAGGTACTCCCCGGAGACCGCGGCCGCGTTGAGCATCGGCGAGGTCCGCCGGGACGCGACGAGGAAGTCCGAGGTGGTGCGCATCGCCGCGACGCCACGTGCCCCGATCAGCACCGTGACCAGCAGCAGGGCGACGACCGCGGCGGCCGTCACGGGCGTTCCGCGCGTTCGGCCCGGCGCAGGTGCCACCACGCCAGCACGCCGAGCAGCGGGTACGGCAGCCAGGCGACCGCGATCCAGCCCAGCGGGAGTCCCCCGACCCGCCACTGGGCCAGGTCCGGCGCGAGCCGCAGCAGTACCGGCAGCCCGAACAGCAGCACCGCGGCGCAGGCCAGGGTGACCACGGCACGCCGCAGCTGGGCCCGGCGCAGCCCGCGGGCCCGCTCGGCCAGCCCCGGGTCGAGCGACGCGGCCGGCTGCGGGCGCGGTACGGCGGTCCCCCGCTCGGGCGGTGCGCTGACCGCGACCCGGCGCGGGCGGGCGGTCACGGCCGCCCCCGGCCGCTTCCCGGGCCGTCGCCGTCGGGGGCGCGGTGGCCGTCGAGCGCCCCGGCGGTGGCCGCGGCGAGCAGCTGGTCGCGCAGGTCCCGGGCGTGACGACGGCTGACCGGCACGTCCCCGGCGTCGGTGTGGGCGAGCAGGCCGCCGCCGGCGTCGCTGCGCAGCTCGCGGACCGCGGGCAGGTGCAGCAGGAAGCTGCGGTGCACCCGGACGAAGCGGTGCGGGTCCCAGTGCTCCTCCAGCCGGGACAGCGGGATCCGCACCAGGTGCGAGCCCCCGGGCAGGTGCAGCCGCACGTAGTCGCCGTGGGCCTCGACGAAGCGGACGTCCTCGCGGCGGACGTAGCGGGTGCGCCCGGCGGCCTCGACCGGCAGCACGGCGAGCTCGTCGACGCGGGGCAGCGCGGGCCCGGACGGTTCCGGTGCGGTCGTGCCCGGGGTGCCCGGCCCGGCGGCCGAGCGGCCCGCCCGGGCCCGGTGCACCCGGCCGAGCGCGTCGGCGAGCCGGTCCGCGCCGACCGGTTTGAGCAGGTAGTCGACGGCGCCGAGGCCGTACGCGGCGACGGCGTGCTCCTCGAACGCCGTCACGAAGACGATCTCCGGCGGCGTGGCCATCGCGGCCAGCACACCGCCGAGCTCCAGGCCGTCCATCCCGGGCATGGTGATGTCGAGGAAGACGGCGTCGAACCGGCCGGTGGGGATCGCGCGCAGCGCCTCGACCGCGCCGCCGGCCCGGGCGACCTCGCCGACGTCGGGCGCGTCGGCCAGCAGCGCGCAGATCTCGTCGAGGGCGGGGGCGACGTCGTCGACGGCCAGCACGCGCAGCGGCTCGGCGGAGGCGGTCACCTCAGATCACCACCCCGGGCTGGAACCGCGGGATCCGCAGCACGATCCGGGTGCCCGCGCCGGGCGCGGTCTCGATGACCAGGCCGTGGTCGGGGCCGTAGACCGCGCGCAGCCTGCGGTCGACGTTCACCAGCGCCAGCCCGGCCCCCTCGGCGGTGCCGGCCAGCACGGCGCGGGCGTGCTCGGGGCTCATGCCGGGCCCGTCGTCGTCGACGGTGATCACGCAGACGTCCCCCTCGGCCTCGCCGCTGACCTGCACCAGCCCGCCGTCGGGGGAGCGCTCGACGCCGTGCTGCACCGCGTTCTCCACCAGCGGCTGCAGGGCCAGCACCGGGACCGGCACCGGCAGCACCTCCGGCGCCACCCGCACCTGCACCCGCAGCCGCTCGCCCAGCACGGCGCGGGCGAGGGTCAGGTAGGCCTCGACCGAGCGGAACTCCCCGGCCAGCGGCACGTAGTCGCCGCGCGCGGCGAGCGAGTGCCGGATGAACTCGGCGAAGGTCTCCAGCAGGTCGCGGGCGCGCGCCGGATCCGAGCGGACGAACGAGGCGATCGTGGTGAGCGCGTTGTAGACGAAGTGCGGCGAGATCTGGGCCCGCAGCGCGCGCAGCCGGGCGGCCTCGGCCTCGGTCTCGCCGTCGGCCAGCCGGGCGCGTTCGAGGGCGTCGGCGACGAAGGCGGCGGCCCGGCGGGCGGCGGCCGACCCGACCCCACCGGCCAGGACGAGCACCGGCCCGTCGCCGACCGGCAGCGCGGTGCGGCCGGCCTCGGTGAGCCGTCGCCCGCGGGCCCGCCCGGCGAGCGCGACGCCGTCGGCGCGGCCGGGGCCCCACCACGAGTCGGGCAGGCCGGGCCGGACCAGCCCCGCCGCCTCGGCACCGCAGAGCCCGGCGAGCCGGCGCAGCGCCTCGGTCGCGGCGGCGGACCCGGCCGGTTCTCGCAGGCCCGCGGCGACGGCGACGCCCGTCTCGAGGGCCTCCGTCGGGTCCGGCCCGGGCGCGGCGGCGCCGCGGAACCGGCGCGCGCTCAGCCGCGGCCGCAGCGACGTGCGCGCAGCCGGCGTCGCACGTTCGTGGTCCCCCTCGGCCGACACCTGAGTGAGGATAGGGCCCGTGCGGTCGGTGCGGCGCGACCTGGGCGCTAGCCTTCGCACGTGATCGGCTCCACCCGGCTCAGCGAACTCGATCCCCAGGTCGAGGGTGCGCTGCGGATGCCGGACCCGCGGTCGGGCCCGGTGCGCTCGCTGGTGACCCGCCTGGCGATCGCGGTGTTCGCGCTCGGCGCGACGACCTTGATCGTCTTCTTCGGGCGCGACGGCTACCTCGACAACAACGGCGCGGGCGAGATCTCGCTGCTCGACGCCCTCTACTACGCGACGGTGTCGCTGTCGACGACCGGCTACGGCGACATCGTGCCGGTCAGCCCGATGGCCCGCTCCATCAACATCGCGGTGATCACCCCGTTGCGGGTGCTGTTCCTCATCGTCCTCGTCGGTACGACCGTCGAGCTGCTCACCGAGCGCTCGCGGCAGTCGTTCCGGATCCAGCGCTGGAGGTCGCGCGTGCGCGAGCACATCGTCGTCGTCGGCTACGGCACCAAGGGGCGCGCGGCGGTGGAGACGCTGCTGGGCGACGACGTGGACCCCGGGAAGATCGTCGTCGTCGACACCGACCGGGCGCGGCTGGACGTGGCCTCCGGATTGGGCCTGGTCACCGTGTCCGGCAACGCGACCCGCTCCGCGGTGCTGCGCATCGCCGGGGTGCAGCTGGCGACGACGCTGGTCGTCGCCCTGGACCGCGACGACACCGCGGTGCTGGTCACCCTGACCGCCCGCGAGCTGTCCAAGTCGATCTCGATCGTCGCCGCGGTGCGCGAGGCGGAGAACGTGCACCTGCTCCGTCAGTCCGGCGCCAGCTCGGTGATCGTGTCCGACGAGACGGCCGGGCGGCTGCTCGGCGTCGCGACCCGCTCGCCCGCCGTCGTCGAGGTGGTGGAGGACCTGCTCACCCCGGACGCCGGCTTCGCGATCTCCCAGCGCCAGGTCGAGCCGACCGAGGTCGGCGGCTCCCCGCGGCACCTGCCCGACATCGTGCTCGGCGTGGTGCGCGGCGAGCAGCTCTACCGGGTCGACTCGGCCGCCGTCGACGCGCTGGAGCGGGGTGACCAGCTGCTCTACGTCCGCAAGGCGACCCCGCCGGACGAGGAGTAGCTCGGCCCCTTGACCTGAAGTCGACTTCAGGTCACAGGGTGGTCACATGCGATCACCGACCGGCTACGCCGACCTCGCCGGGCTGATGACCCGGATGACCGGCGACGAGAAGCACGAACCCGCCGCGACCTCCACCCTCGACGTCCTGTGGGTGCTCTACGACCGCATCCTGCGCGTCGACCCGCAGCATCCCGACGACCCCGACCGCGACCGCTTCCTGGTCTCCAAGGGGCACGGTCCGATGGCGCTCTACGCCGTCCTCGTCGCCCGCGGGTTCCTCGACGACCACCTGCTCGACCGGTTCGCCGGGTACGACTCGACCCTCGGGCACCACCCCGACCGCACGCTCGTGCCCGGGGTGGAGATCTCCTCCGGCTCGCTCGGCCACGGGCTCGGACTGGCCGTCGGCACCGCGTCGGGGCTGCGGCTGCAGGGCCGCGACGCGCGCACCGTCGTCCTCGTCGGCGACGCCGAGCTCGACGAGGGCTCCAACTTCGAGGCGATCCAGTACGCGGGCCGCGCCGGGCTGTCCGGGCTCAGCGCCGTCGTCGTCGACAACGGCTCGGCCTCGCACGGCTGGCCCGGCGGGATCGCCGGCCGCTTCGCCGCGGAGGGCTGGGCCGCCGTCGACGCCGACGGCCGCGACCACGACGACCTCGAACGCGCCTTCCGCACCGCACACCCCGACCGGCCGCTCGCGGTCGTCGCCCACGTCGAACCGAAGGGGAGCCCGCGATGAGTGCCTTTGCTCTGCTCACCGATACGCAGCACGCCACCACCTCCGAGCCCGTGACCCCGCCCGACCAGCGGGAACGCTTCTACGGCCTGCTGCCCGAGCTGGTCGCCTCCGACCCGCGGGCCGTCGCGCTGCTGGCCGACATCGGCGCCGGCTACGTCGACGTCCCGCCCGACCTCGCCGACCGCGTGATCAACGTCGGCATCCGCGAGCAGCTGCTCGTCTCCGCCGCCGGTGGGCTCGCGCTGACCGGGATGCGCCCGGTCGTGCACACGTTCGCGCCGTTCCTCGTCGAACGGCCCTACGAGCAGCTCAAGCTCGACCTCGGCCACCAGGGCGTCGGGGCGCTGCTGGTGTCGGCCGGCGGGTCCTACGACATGGCGGGCGCGGGGGAGACCCACTTCGGCCCGCGCGACGTGCCGCTGCTCGACACCCTCGAGGGCTGGACCGTGCACGTGCCCGGGCACGCCGACGAGGCCGAGGCGCAGCTGCGCGCCGCCCTGCCCGGCGACGACCGGGTCTACGTCCGGCTGTCGGGTGCGTCCAACGCGCGGCCGTACGGCACCGGGCCGTCGATGACGGTGCTGCGCCGCGGGGGCCGGGGGACGGTCGTCGCCGTCGGGCCGCTGGCGGACCGGACGCTGGCCGCCGTCGAGGGGCTCGACGTCACCGTGCTCTACGCGCCCACCGTGCGCCCGTTCGACGCGGCCACGCTGCGCGCCACGCTGTCCGAGCCGGACGTCGTGCTCGTCGAGCCCTACCTGGCCGGGACCTCGGTGCGGCCGGTGGCCGAGGCGCTGCACGACGTGCGGCACCGGGTGCTCGGGCTCGGGGTCGGCGCCGCCGAGCTGCGCCGCTACGGCAGCCCGGAGGACCACGACGCCGCGCACGGCCTGGACGTCGCGGGCATCCGGCGATCGGTCACGCGGTTCCTCTCGTAGGGTCGGGGCCGTGCGTCTGGCCACCTGGAACGTGAACTCCGCGAAGTCCCGGCTGCCGCGGCTGCTGCCGTGGCTCGACGAACGGGAACCCGACGTCGTCTGCCTGCAGGAGACCAAGCTCTCCGATGACGACTTCGCCGCGAGCTTCGACGAGGCCCTGGCCGAGCGCGGCTACGCGAGCGCGCACCACGGCCAGGGCCGGTGGAACGGCGTCGCCCTGCTGTCGCGGGTCGGGCTCGACGACGTCGTGCGCGGCCTGCCCGACGAGCCCGTCTTCACCGAGGGCGGGCTGGCGGAGCCGGACGCGCGCGCCGTCACCGCCACCTGCGGCGGGCTGCGGGTCACCTCGGTCTACGTGCCGAACGGCCGCAGCCCGGAGGACCCGCACTACGCCTACAAGCTGCGCTGGCTCGCCGCGCTGCGTGAGCAGGTCGCGGCGGGCGACCCGGACTCGACGGTGGTCGCCGGGGACGTCAACATCGCCCCCACCGACGACGACGTCTGGGACCGTTCCCTGTTCGACGGCGCCACCCACGTCACCCCCGACGAGCGGGCCGCGCTCGCCGCGCTGCTCGGGACCGGGCTGCGCGACGTCCTGCGCGAGCGCTGGCCCGACGAGCGTGTGTTCAGCTACTGGGACTACCGGGCCGGCCGGTTCCACCAGGACCAGGGGATGCGGATCGACCTGGTGCTGGCCGGGTCGGGCCCGGCCGACCGTCGCGCGGCGGTGTGGGTGGACCGCAAGGCGCGCAAGGGGAAGTCGCCCAGCGACCACGCCCCGGTCGTCCTGGACCTCGACGAGGCCCCCGACGGCGACGTCGGCCCGGTCGTCCCGCCGCCGTCGGCCCCGGCGCCGCTCAGCCGTCGGCGATAGCCACTCGCCGCCCGCGTGGGGACCCGTCGTGTGGTTCGAGTTGCAACCTTCGGAGCAAGCCGATAGCCCATCAGGCGTACACCGCTCTCTCCGGGGGATGACTCGCATGATGCGTACGACCACGAACCACCCGCGCCGGATCAGCCGCACCGTCGGTGCCGCCGTCGCCGCGGCCGCGCTCGTCGGGCTGACCGCCTGCGGTGGCGAGACGCCGCAGGTGCCGAACCTGCCCGACAACCTCCCGCAGGTCCCGGGCGTCGGCGACCCGCGCCAGGCGTTCGGCGACGCGCACCAGAAGGCCCTCGGCCTCGCCGCGCTCGGCGGCATCGGCCTGGAGCAGGGCGTCGGCGACAAGGTCAAGGAGCTCGCGCCGCAGGTGCAGGGCGAGGGCCAGCAGATCGACGACAAGCTGCGGGGGCTGGCGTCCTCGGTCGGCGTCTCGCTGCCCGACCAGGTCTCCCCGGAGATCCAGTCCCAGGTCGACGACCTCAAGGCTCGCACCGGCGAGCAGTTCGACCAGGGCTGGCTGCAGGCCGCTCAGGAGCAGGTCGGACAGCTCAGCGACCAGGCCCAGCAGCTGCTGAACGTGCCCGGCCTGCCGCCGGAGCAGCTCGACCAGGCCCGGGCGCAGCTCACGAACCTGGGTGAGCTGAAGACCAAGCTGGACCAGGCCGCGGCTGAGGCCGGCGCCACGACCCCGGGCTCCGGCTCGGACAACCCCGCCGAGAACGGCACCGACGGGAACGCCGCCGGGTCCGGCGACGGGACCGCGCCCGGTGCCGGCACCGGCACCGGCACCGGCTCGGCCTCCGGTTCCGGTGACGCCGCGGGCCAGGGCGGCTCCGGCGCGCCCGCCGTCGACGCCGGCACCGGCGGTCAGGCCGCGTCGGCGTCCGACGCCGCGCTGCCCGTCGCGCTCGGCGGTGCCGGGCTGCTGCTGCTCCTCGCCGGTGCCGTCCGGCTGCGTCGCGCCCGCGCGTGACACCGCGGCGCCGGCGCCCGGCCGGGGGCGTACGGGGAGCGGCCGCGCTGCTGCTCCTCGGCGCCGCCCTGCTGGGCGCCGGCGCCGGTCTCGCACTCGGTGACGACGCCCGCGTCGAGGCGAGCGACCTCGGCGCCGTGCCCGCGGGACCCGTGCCCGCCGCGACGCGTGCGGTGCCGGTGGCCCGGGCGCTGCCGGTCCTGGCGCCGCCCGACCCGGCTCCGGTGACCGGGGCGCCCGACGCCGCGGCGCTGCCGGGGGAGGTTGCTCCGGGTCCCTCCGGCGTGACTGCCGCCCTGCCCGCGCCCGGTGCTCCGCCCGCGCCCGCCCCGCTCCCGGGTGCGCCTGCCGCCCCGCCCGCGTCTGACCCGCTCCCCGGTCCCGGTGACCGCACCGGCCCCCCGCCCCGCTCCACCGGCCCGGCGCCGATCGCGCCGCGCGAGCCGTGGACCGTCTCGGCGGTCTACCCGCTCCCGGCACCCGAGCCCGGCGCCGCGTCGCCGCCGGTCGTCCCGGCCGTCCTGGAGCTCCCCGCCCGCGGCCTGTCCGCCCCCGTCGACGCGGTCGGCACCGCCCCCAACGGCGGGATGGTCGTCCCCGACCAGGTGCGCACGGTCGGCTGGTGGGCCCCCGGTGTCCTCCCGGGCGGCGCGTCCGGGAGCGCCGTGATCGCCGGCCACGTCGACTCGCGCACCCAGGGCATCGGGTTCCTGTCGGTGCTGCCGCAGCTCGTCGCGGGTGAGCCGGTCGTCGTCCGTGGCGCCGACGGTCGCACCGCGGCCTACCGGGTCGTCGCGCGTCGTGAGTACGGCAAGCACGACCTGCCCCGCGAGGTGTTCCGCCGGGACGGCGACCCGCAGCTCGTCCTCATCACCTGCGGCGGGGTGTTCGACCCGGCCGCGGGGAGCTACGAGTCGAACATCGTCGTCTACGCCGTGCCGACCGCTGCGCCCTGAGCCATCCCGCCTCACCCCGCTGCCGGGCCACGCGGTGCGCAGCGCCGAGATGCAGCCCAGCGGGCGGTGGAGATCCACAAATCCCGCTGAGCTGCATCTCGGCGACTGCCGGGGCCGCACGCACTCGTCGAGATGCGGCTCAGGGTTCCCCACCGGGCCCGGCGGCGGCCCTGGGCTGCATCTCGACGCGCGGGCACGGTCCGGCGTCCGGGACGAGCGGGCGGCCGCTGCTGCGTATCGGTGAGCAGAGCAGAGCCTCCCGGATACCCACTCGGGCCCGCGACGGCGACCGCCTACCCTGACCTGCGTGAGCAGCACCGTGACCACCCCGCAGGAGACGACCGAGGCGCCGGAGTTCGCCGCCGTCCGTGAGGCCGCGCAGCGCGCCCGGGCCGCCGCCCCGGCCGTCCGCGCCGCGGGCGAGGGCCGGATCGACGACGCCCTGCGCGCCGCCGCCTCGCTGATCCGGGACCGGGCGCACGAGCTGCTCGACGTCAACGCCGCCGACGTCGCCGCCGCCGAGCGGAACGGCATGGCCGCGGGCCTGCTCGACCGGCTGCGTCTGGACCCCGAGCGGCTCGCCGGCATCGCCACCCAGCTCGAGGTGCTCGCCGCGACCCCTGAGCCGCCCACCGAGTGGCCGGTCCGCACGCTGGAGACCGGCGAGCGGGTGTTCGAGCGGCGCATCCCGGTCGGCGTCATCGGCGCGGTGTTCGAGGCCCGGCCGAACGTGACCGTCGACGTCGCCTCGCAGGTCCTCAAGGCCCGCAGCGCCGCCGTCCTGCGCACCGGGTCCGCCGCGCTCGGCAGCGCCACCGCGCTCGTCGAGCAGGTGCTGCGCCCCGCCCTGGCCGACGCCGGGCTCCCCGAGGCCGCCGTGCAGCTCGTCCCGCTGCCCGGCCACGCCGGCGCCGAGGCCCTCGTCGGGCTGCCCGACCTGGTGCCGCTGGTCGTCGTCCGCGGGTCGGGGGACGTCACCCGCAAGCTGTCCGTGCTCGGCGCGACCGCGGGCACCCGGGTGCTCGCCCACGCCGACGGCGGCGGTGTCCTCTACCTCGACGCCAGCGCCACCGAGGCCGACGTCACCCGCCTGGTCACCGACTCGACCGACCGGCTCGGCGTCTGCAACCGGCTGAACCTGCTGCTCATCGACCGGCCCGTCTACGACACCCTGCTGCCGGTCGCGAAGGCCGCCCTCGACGCCCGCGGCGTCGCGCTGTCGCTGCCCCCGCACGACCACCCGCTCGGCCACGAGTGGGCCCTGGACTCCGGCGCGGAGGCGCACGTGACCGTCGCCGTCGTCGACGGGCCGGACGACGCCGCCGACACCGCCGCCCGGGAGACCTCCGGCCTGGCCGCGACGATCTGCGCCGCCGACGAGCAGGTCGCCCGGCGCTTCATCGACCGCTACACCGGCACCGGGGTGTTCTGGAACGCGCCGTCCCGGCTGCTCGACGGCTACAAGCTGCTCGGGCTGCCCGAGACCGGCATCAACGTCGACCACACCCCCGGCCCGCGGGGCCCGGTCACCTACCGCGACCTCGGGCTGCGCCAGTTCGTGATCCTGCCGCCCGAGCACGCCTGACCGGGCAGGTTGTCGGGGGTGGGGGATAGCCTCGCTCCCGTGTCCGTGATCGCCGACAAATCCGCTCTCGAGCTGCACCGGGCCACGCTGGCCAACGGGCTGCGCGTGCTCGTCGTCCCGGACCCGGCCACCCCGGTGGTCGGGGTCTCGGTGCACGTCGACGTGGGCTTCCGTTCCGAGCCGGAGGGCCGCACCGGCTTCGCGCACCTGTTCGAGCACCTGATGTTCCAGGGCAGCGAGAGCCTGGAGAAGCTGGAGCACTTCCGGCAGGTCCAGTCCGCGGGCGGGATCTTCAACGGCTCGACCCACCAGGACTACACCGACTACTTCCAGGTGCTGCCCGGTGCGGCGCTGGAGCGGGCGCTGTTCCTGGAGTCCGACCGGCTGCGCGCCCCGAAGCTCACCGTCGAGAACCTGCGCAACCAGGTCGACGTCGTGAAGGAGGAGATCCGGCTCAACGTCCACAACCGCCCCTACGGCGGGTTCCCGTGGATCCTGCTGCCGCCGGTCCTCTACGACACCTTCCCGAACGCGCACAACGGCTACGGCGACTTCTCCGAGCTCGAGCAGGCGAGCCTGGACGACGCGGCCGCGTTCTTCGACACCTTCTACGCGCCGGGCAACGCGCTGGTCACCGTGCACGGTGACCTGTCCGAGCACGGCGTCGACGGCACCCTCGCCCTGGTCGAGCGGCACTTCGGGGACATCCCCGCCCGGCCCGTCCCGCAGCGGCCGTCGTTCGCCGAGCCCGCCCCCGGCGCGGAGCGGCGGCAGACCGTGGCCGACGCCCACGCCCCGCTGCCCGCGCTGGCACTCGGCTACCGCGTCCCCGACCCGGCCGCCGAGCCCGACGCCTACCTGGCCCACGCCATGCTCGCCACCGTCCTGGCCGACGGCGAGGCCTCGCGGCTGCAGCGCCGCCTGGTCCACGGCGGCGCCGACGGAGCGGGCCTGGTCACCGACGTCTCGGCGTCCAACGGCCTGATGGGCGGTCCGTTCGACGCCCGCGACCCCGACACCTTCACGATCACCGCGGTGCACCCGGCCGAGGTGTCCGCGGACCGGGTCACCGCCGCGGTCGACGAGGAGCTGGACCGCCTCGCCGAGCAGGGCCCCGGCACCGAGGAGCTGGAGCGCCAGACCGCCCGCTGGGTCGCCGCCCTGCACCGCGAGGACGACCGCGTCATGTACCGGATGCTCGGGCTCGGCGCCCGCGAGCTGCTCTACGGCCGCGCCGAGCTCGCCGTCGAGCTCCCCGGCAGACTGGCCGCCCTGACCGGTGCCGACGTCGCCGCCGCGGCCGCCCGGCTGCGTTCGGCCGGGCGGGCCGTCCTGCTGGTCGAGCCGGCCGCCGAACCGACCGGGGACGGCGACGCGTGAGCGCCCCGACCCGTCCCGGCACCGTGAACCACACCGAAGGGGGCTCCGCGTGAGCGCCGCCCGCACACACCGCAGCGCGGAGGAGATCGGCCGCACCGAGCGCGGCCCCCGCCCGCTGCCCGCGCTCGGCCGCACCAAGGAGGTGCCGCTGCCGGACGTGCTCACCGAGACCCTGCCGAACGGGCTGACCGTCCTGGCCGCGCGCCGACCCGGGGTCCCGCTGGTCGAGACCGTCCTGCGCATCCCGGCCGCCTCGCCGGAGCCGGTCGCCGACGCCGCCCGCACCGCGGGCACCGAGGTGCTCGCCGAGACCATCCTGACCGGCACCGCGGGCCGCGACCGGGTCGGCATCGACGACGCGCTGGCCTCGGTCGGCGGGGAGCTCGGCGTCGCCGTCGACCCGGAGTACCTGCAGGCGGGCGGCTCCGCGCTGGCCACCGGTCTGCCGACGGTCCTCGACGTCCTCGCCGACGTCCTCACCGCCGCCACCCACCCCGACGCCGAGGTCGCGCGCGAGCGGTCCCGGCTGGCCGAGCGGATCGCCGTCGCCCGCGCGCAGCCGCGCACCGTCGCCCGCGAGGCGCTGATGCGCCGCCGCTTCGGCGACCACCCCATCGTCTCGGAGATGCCGACCGCCGAGGCCGTCGCCGCGGTCACCCCGGAGCGCGTGCGGGAGCTGCACGCCGACGTCGTCGTCCCGGACGGGGCGAGCCTGGTCCTCGTCGGCGACATCGACCCCGAGGCCGCGATCGCCGAGGTCGCTCGCCGGCTCGGGGGGTGGACCGGCGACCACCCCGCCCGGTGGCTGTCCGCCCCGCCGGTGCCGCAGGCGGGCGACCTGGAGCTGGTCCACCGGCCCGGCTCCGTGCAGTCCCAGCTGCGCCTCACCGCGCCCGGCCTGGACCGCACAGACGAGCGCTACACCGCGTTCCAGCTCGCGAACCTCGTGTTCGGCGGCTACTTCTCCTCGCGCTGGATGGAGAACATCCGGGAGGACAAGGGCTACACCTACGGCGCGCACTCCGGGCAGGAGTTCGTCCCCGGGGGCGCGGTGCTCGGCCTCGACGCCGACGTCGCCTCCGACGTCACCGCCGCCGCCCTGCTCGAGACCCGCTACGAGCTCGGCCGCATGGTGGCGGTCCCGCCGACCGAGCAGGAGGTCACCTCGGCCCGTCGCTACGCGATCGGCTCGCTGCTGATCTCGCTGGACAGCCAGTCCGCGCTGGCCGGCACCCTGTCCGCGCTGCACGCCGCCGGGCTCGACGTCGACTGGCTCCGGGACCGGCCGCGCCGGCTGGAGGAGGTCATCGTCGACGAGGTCGCCGCGGCCGCCACCGCGCTGTTCGCGCCGACCCGGTTCACCGGGGTGGTCGTCGGTGACGCCGACGTGGTCGGGCCACCGCTCGCCGCGCTCGGCGGCGTGGTCCGCGGAGGCGGGCGATGAGCCCCGGGGACTTCTCGCTGACCGAGGAGCCGGTGCTGTCGCGCAACGCGCTGTCCCGCGACGAGAACCGGCGCCTGGACCCGGGCTACGTGCGCGACACGTGGGCGAAGGCGCGCGTGGTCGTCGTCGACGAGTCCGGACGCACCCCGGTGGACTGGGAGGTCGAGCCGGGCCGCGAGTTCCGCGAGGTCGACGCCGCCGCCTGGGACGACGCGGCGGGCCGTGGCGGGCACGTCCGGACCCGCGCGGGCACCGACGTCGCCGCGGAGCCGCCGGCCGAGGCCGTGCTGCTCGGCGAGCGCGAGGGCGTCCCGTACTGGGCGGTGCGCGTCGGGACCGAACGCACCGCCGACAGCGACATCTTCACCGGCGAGGGGGAGTGGGCGGACCTGCGCGCCGCGGGCGCGTTCCTCGACCCGCTCGGGTCCGGGCTGCTCACCGGCGCGGTCGCCACGCTGAACTGGCACGACCGGGCCCGGTTCTGCGCGATCGACGGCACCCGCACCCGCCCGCACAACGCGGGCTGGGCCCGGGTCTGCGACAACGGCCACGAGGAGTACCCGCGCACCGACCCGGCGATCATCTGCCTGGTGCACGACGGCGCGGACCGCGTCCTGCTCGCCCGCCAGCCTGTGTGGCCGGCCGGGCGCTACTCGGTGCTCGCCGGGTTCGTCGAGTCCGGCGAGTCGCTGGAGGCGTGCGTGCACCGCGAGATCTCCGAGGAGGTCGGCATCGCCGTGTCCGACGTGCGGTACCTCGGCAGCCAGGCGTGGCCGTTCCCGCGGTCGCTGATGGTCGGCTTCCACGCGATCGGGGACCCGGAGGTCCCGCTGACCCCGCAGGACGGCGAGATCGCCGACGCCCTGTGGATCACCCGGGACACGCTGCGGGCGGCACTGGCCCGCGGCGACTGGGGCACCCGGGACGAGCCCGACCCCACCGACGGACCGGTGGTCATGCTGCCGGGGAAGGTCTCGATCGCGCGCACCATGCTGGAGTCCTGGGCGGCCGCCGGGGACTGATCCCGCAGACGAAGCGGCGGCCCGCCCCCGGTGAGGTACCGGTGGCGGGCCGCCGCGCTCCGTGGTGGGAGATCAGGGGAGGTGTCAGACCCCGAGCCGGGTCTTCACCTCGGAGAAGCTGGGGTTCGTCGCGACCGACTCGTCCGGGAAGACGACGGTCGGCACCGTGCGGTTGCCGCCGTTGGCCTTTTCGACGAACGCCACGGCGTCCGGCTCGCGCTCGATGTCGATCTCGCGGTAGCCGATGCCGGCCTGGTCGAGCTGCAGCTTGAGACGACGGCAGAAGCCGCACCAGCTGGTCGTGTACATCGTCAGGTCCGCCATACCGGGTGCAACGGGCCCGCCCGCGGGATTCTTCCCGCCCCGCTGTGAGCTGCCCGGCACCCGGACGGGCGGGACGGGCGGCCCGTGACCGTCAGGGGTGGGTGTCAGGATGGGTGGGTGCCGTCCCGATCCGCCGCCCGCCCCGCCCGTGCGACCCGCGCCGTGCCGGACCCGGCGGCCCCGATCGGCGCGGACGGTCTGGACCCCGAGCAGCGGGCCGCGGTGCACGCGCCGCGCGGCCCGGTCTGCGTCCTCGCGGGGGCGGGCACCGGCAAGACCCGCACGATCACCCGGCGGATCGCCCACCTGGTGACCTCGGGCCACGTCGCCGCCACCCAGGTCCTCGCCGTCACCTTCACCGCCCGCGCCGCGGGGGAGCTGCGCACCCGGCTGCGTGCGCTCGACGCCTCCGGGGTGCAGGCCCGCACCTTCCACGCCGCGGCGCTGCGTCAGCTGCGCTACTTCTGGCCGCAGATGGTCGGCGGTAGCCCGTGGCCGCTGCTCGACGGCAAGCTGCGGCTCGTCGGCCAGGCGGCCGCCCGCGCCCGGGCCGGCACCGACTCCGACGCGCTGCGCGACCTCGCCTCCGAGATCGAGTGGGCGAAGTCGACCCTGGTCGCCCCGTCGGACTACGCGGCCGAGGCCGCCCGCCGTCGCCGCGACACCCCCGGCCCGGCCGAGCAGGTCGCCGCCGTCTACGCCGCGTACGAGGAGCTGAAGAACGCGAGCGAGCAGCTCGACTTCGACGACCTGCTCCTGCACACCGCGATCGCGCTGGAGGAGCACGGCGGCGTCGCCGAGGAGTTCCGGTCCCGTTACCGGTGCTTCGTCGTCGACGAGTACCAGGACGTCACCCCGCTGCAGCAGCGCCTGCTCGACGCCTGGCTCGGCGACCGCGACGACCTCACCGTCGTCGGCGACGCCAACCAGACGATCTACACCTTCGCCGGCGCCTCCCCCCGGTACCTGCTGGAGTTCCCGCGCCGCTTCCCCGACGCGGCGGTCGTGCGCCTGCAGCGCGACTACCGCTCCACCCCGCAGATCGTCGGCTGCGCGAACCAGCTGATCGGCGCCGCCCGCAACCGGCCCGCCGGGTCCCGGCTGCAGCTCATCGGGCAGCTCCCGCCCGGCCCCGACCCGGACTTCTCCGAGCACGACGACGAGGCTGGGGAGGCCGCCGCCGTCGCGGGCCGGATCCTGACCCTGATCAACGACGGCACCGAGCCGTCGGAGATCGCGGTGCTGTTCCGGATCAACGCCCAGTCCGAGGCGTTCGAGCAGGCACTGTCCGACGCCGGCGTGCCCTACCAGATCCGCGGCGGCGAGCGGTTCTTCAACCGGCCCGAGATCCGCCGGGCGATGCTCGCGCTGCGCACCGCGGCGCCGGACCAGCGGCCGGGCACCGACCTCGTCGACGTCACCCGCGCGGTGCTCACCGCCCGCGCCGGGCTGACCGACGAGCCGCCGAAGGGCGCGACGCTGCGCGCGCAGTGGGAGTCGCTGCTGGCGCTGGTCGGCGTCGCCGAGGAGCTGGCCGCGGTCGAGCCGCAGGCCGACCTGCGCCGGTTGTGCGGGGAGCTGGAGACCCGCGCCGACCACGCGCAGGCGCCCGTGGTCAACGGCGTCACGCTGGCGTCGCTGCACGCCGCGAAGGGCCTGGAGTGGGACGCGGTGTTCCTCGTCGGACTCGCCGACGGCACCCTCCCCATCGGCCACGCCGGCGACGACGAGGCCGCCGTCGAGGAGGAACGCCGGCTGTTCTACGTCGGCGTCACCCGCGCCCGGCGGGTGCTGTCGATGTCGTGGTCGCTGTCCCGGGCCTCCGGGCGCGGGCCGAAGCGACGCCGCTCGCGGTTCCTGTACGGACTGATCCCGGACTCGCACCCGGCGTCCCGGGTGGCCGGCGAGCACCGGCCCGGGGGAGCCCGGCCCAAGTGCCGCGTCTGCGGGACCCCGCTGTTCGGGACCACCGCCACCAAGCTCCTGCGCTGCGACGACTGTCCGTCCGATGTGGACCTGGAGCTGCTGGACCGGCTGAAGCAGTGGCGGTCGGCGGCGGCGAAGGCGCAGGACGTGCCAGGCTTCGTCGTGCTCACCGACGCCACGCTCACCGCGATCGCGGAGCAACGGCCCGCCGGACCGTCGGCCCTGGTGGGCATCCCGGGGATCGGCGCGGCCAAGCTGGACCGCTACGGCGACGACGTGCTGCGGGTGCTCGCCGAGCACGCGGCGGAGGGCTCACGACCCCCTCTTCGGTAGGGATCGGCGTGAACTTCCGGCGAGACTTCGAATAATCGGTTGCAGTGCCGTGCGCAGCACTTCTACTGTCGTCGGCACCAGGTGGAGCGCCATGCTCCCGACACAGACGCGTCGCGCGGGAGACCGCGGACGGAACCGGAGGAGGTGACGAGATGGGCACGATCGACACGACCGACCTGATCGGCACCACCCTGTCCGTCCCGGCCCCGGTGTGCGTCCCGGAGCAGACCGTCGTCGCGCACGACGTCGCTCACGCGGGCATCGCGGTCACCGCGGTGTCCGGCGTCCGCCGTCGCCACCAGGGGGTGGCGCTGATCGCGCCGTCGACGCTCCGCGCCACGGGTGAGGTGTACCCGCTGGGCGGCATGCCGGTCGCGGTCACCGGCCCGATCTTCGATGACAAGTGCACAGCTGCGTTCGTTCCCGGGCGCCGAGGGGGTACCTGACCCTCAGCACCCAGCGAGTCCCATCGGGGCCGCGGAACCCACGCACACGGGTTCCGCGGCCCCGATTTTCTTTGTCCCCGATTCCGTCCCGAGAGATGACAGGTCCCGACCGGACCGGTCTGACCAGTTGCAGATGAAGTTCGATCGAGGAGGTCGATCGTGTACGTGCGATCCGTTCCGTGTGACGGCGGAATGATCACCGAGCAGTCCGGCGGCGGCGCCGGACCCGACGAGGTGCGGCTGCGGTCCGTGCCGAGCGTGGGCTCGGTCCTGCCCTGCCGCAACGGCGACGCCGACCTGTGGTTCGCCGAGGCCCCGGCCGAGCTGGAGGAGGCGAAGTCCCGCTGCGGCGGCTGCCCGCTCCGGCAGGCCTGCCTGGACGGCGCGCTGGAGCGCGCCGAGCCGTGGGGCGTGTGGGGAGGCGAGATCTTCGACCACGGTCGGGTGATCCCGCGCAAGCGCCCGAGGGGGCGTCCCCGCAAGGCCGACCTGGAGCGCGACCGGGCCCTGGCCCTGGCCGCGAGCCGCTGACCACAGCCGTACCGGCGCGACGCGCACCGCGGCGCCGCCGACCCACCAGACCCGAGGAGACCGAGACATGAACGACCTGAAGCCGGCACCGGCCGCGCGACCGATTCTCCGCACCGACCATTCGTCCCACCTCGTGAACCAGGAGAACGTGATGACGCTCATCCAGGAAGCGCTGGCGAGATCCCATCAGCAGGAGGCCCAACGGGCGGCGGCCGAGCACCGGCTCGCGCGCCGGCTCACCGCGGGCCGTGGCTGGTCCCGGATCGCGGCCTGGGCCGCCTCCCGCGCCGAGCGGGCGCGGCTGCGCGCCGGCTGATCCCGCCGCCGACCGCCGTGATCGGTGCCCCGTCCGGACCCCGCGTCCGGGCGGGGCACCGTCGTGTCCGGGACCTGCCGGTCCGCCGGCGGGAGCGGGTGCCTGCTCGTCGCTTTGCTCTGCTCACCGATACGCAGCACCCCAGGTCAGGGTGCCGACGACCCGGTGAAGACGTCGGCGAACTCCGCCGATGGCGCGATCTCGGTGATCACGTCGACCAGTACCCCGTCCGGCCCGGCGACGACGAAGTGCCGCTGCCCGAAGTCCTCGTCGCGCACCGGGAGCAGCGCCTCCAGCCCACCACGGACGACGAGACGGTCCCACTCGGCGTCGACGTCGTCGACCTCGAGGTTCACCAGCGTCCCGGCGGCGGACCGGCCGCGGTACGCCGTCGGGATCGTCGGATGGTCCCGGTCGAGGACGGCGAGCTCGAAGCGTCCGCGACGGAGGCTGACGTACCAGTCGGTGTCGAAGACGATCTCGAATCCCATCAGGCCGGTCCAGAACGCGCGGGCGGCCGGGACGTCGGCCGTCGCGAGGACTGGGTAGCAGCTCTGGAGCACGGCACCCTCCTATACGCATACCCTCGGTATGTGAAATCTATCGACGTACCATCAGTACGTCAAATGGGGGGAGAGGGCACGGGAACTCCGGTCCGAGCAGCGCGAGCGGATCCGGCAGGCGGCGCTGGACGAGTCGGCGCGCCTGTTCTCCCGCAACGGGTACGGCGCGGTCGGGCTGCCGGCCGTCGTCGCCGGGCCGGAGTGACAAAGGGCACGCTCCACCACCGGTGCGACGACGAGCGGCGCTGTTCGCCGCGGTCCTGGCGCGGTGGGCGGACCGTGTGGCGGACCGGGGCCCCCGAAGGCTCCGCCAGTGGCGCCGACCTGCGCTGCTGCGTATCGGTGAGCAGAGCAAAGCGACGACAGGACACCCCGTCCCGCAGGACCGGAGTACCGAAGGGGAGGGGTCAGCCGGTCGGGGCGTCCGGCTCGAACATCTCCGGCTGCCACTCGGCGACGATCTCCCGCAGCCGCACGTGGGAGTCGAGCTGGCACAGGATGCCGACGGTCCCCATCGTCACCCGGTGCACCAGCAGGAACCGCGGAGGTAGGTTCAGCGACCGGCCGATCGCCGCCTCCGGACTGCGGAGGTCACCGACCCGCTCGGCCTGCTTCTGGATCCACCGGCGGCTGAAGTGGAACTCCTCGGACCCCAGCGGCTCGGTGAAGGGTGCGAGGTAGCCGAGGATCTGCTCGGACTCGATCCGGGCGCCGTCGCGGACGAACCCGGCCGAGCGCATCAGGGCCATCAGGTCGCCGCTGCGCCCCTCGAGCGCGTACTTGGTCATCGTGACCAGCTCGGGGGGCATGCCGTCGGGCATCCGGGCGACGGCACCGAAGTCGAGGACGAGCAGGCGGCCGTCGTCGAGGATCCCGAAGTTGCCGGGGTGCGGGTCGGCGTGCAGCAGGTGCGCGCGGTCCGGCGCCGAGTAGTGGAAACGGGCCAGCTGGTTGCCCGCGTGGTCGCGCTCCTCGCGGGTGCCGTCGCGGATGATCGAGGCCAGCGGGCGGCCCTGCACCCACTCGGTGATGACGGCCTTGGGTGCGGACCCGACCACGCGGGGGATCTTCACGTCCGGGTCGTCCTCGTAGAACGCGGCGAACTCGCGCTGGTACGCGGCCTCGTCGCGGTAGTCGAGCTCCTCCTCCATGCGGTCCTTGAGCTCCGCGACCAGCGGCTTGATCTCCATGCCGGGGACCAGCGGCTGCAGGATGCGGCTCATCCGCCCGAGCTGACGCAGGTCCGAGCGCAGCGCCTCCTCGGCGCCGGGGTACTGCACCTTGACCGCGACCTCGCGGCCGTCGCGCTTCCAGACCGCGCGGTGCACCTGGCCGATGCTGGCCGAGGCGGCGGGCGTCTCGTCGAAGTCGGCGAACCGGGACCGCCAGGACCGCCCGAACTGCTGGGTGAGCATGTAGTCGACGTCGGCCATGGGCATCGGTGGCGCCGCGGACTGCAGCTTGGTGAGCGCCTCGCGGTAGGGCTCGGCGTACTCGTCGGGCACGGCCGCCTCGAACACGCTCAGCGCCTGCCCGAACTTCATCGCGCCGCCCTTGAGCTCGCCGAGCACCTCGAACAGCTGCTCGGCGCTCTTGGCCGCGAGCTGGGCCGCGATCTCGTCGCGGTCACCACCCGTGAGACGGCGCCCGAACCCTGCTGCGGCACGTCCGGCGACGCCGAGCGGGAGGCCGGCGAGCTTGGCGGTGCGCGAGGCGGTTCTCCGGGGAATGTCGCTCACACGGTGATTGTCCACCCGGCCGGGGGAGTCCCGCACGCCGCGGTGGGCCCCGGTGCGCTGTCCGGTACCGCCGCAGCCGCTGTGCCGCAGGAACAACCGGGTCGTCGGAACCCCGGACGGGTGACGACCGTCGCCGCGTCCGCGTCGACCTCCAGCACCGCTCCCCACGACGCGGGCGGCCGGCCGCCGCGTACCGGCCCGTCGACGGCGGCGAGCACCTGGCCGACCGCCACCGCCGCCGTCGCGACCAGCACGTGCGGTGCCGCCGACGACGGCCCGCCGGCCGCCCCGGGCGCCCCCGCACAGCCGGGACACGGCCCCCGGCCCGGCAGGACGAGCGGCCCCACCACGCCGCGGCCGTCGCGCAGGGCCACGAACAGGTGCTCCGACGGAGCCTCCGGCGGCACCGGCCCGTCGCCGGTGAGCACCACCAGATCCGCGGGCACCCGCCGGGGCGGATCGGTGTCGGCACCGGCGTCGCGCAGGAACGCGCGCAGCTCGTCCCCGCGGTCCCGGCCCGGCCCCACCGGCAGCCCGGCCAGCACGTCGTCGGCGCCCGTCACCCCGCCGACCTGCGGGTACAGCTGTCCGATCCCGGCCCGGGCCAGCCCGGCGACGACCGCCACGGCGAGCGCGCCGGCGCCGCGGACCTCGACGAGCGTGCCCTCCCGGCGCCGCCGGACCCGGTCCTCGACGTCCGGGTCGGCGAGCAGCCCGGCCCGCCACAGGACGGCGAGCAGCACCGCGACCTCGTCGTCGCCCCGGGTGAGCGCACCGGTCGGGCACGGACCGTCGGCGAGCCGGTCCAGTGCGGCGACGGCGGCGGGGGACAGCTCCTCCAGCAGCCGGGCCCGTGGTGGGCCGGACCCGATCCGGCGGGCGCGGGGCCCGGCCGGGAGGACGGCGAGGTGGGCGGCGAGCGCGAGCCGTGCGGGCAGTCCGGTCACCGGCGCCACGGTGCCCGGTCCGTGCGGCGACGGGGCCGGAACGCGTCCGCGCCGTTCGCATCCGCGAACCGGGGCGGCCTACCCTGGGGCCATGGCGAGTCCCCCGGTAGAGGTCCGACGCAGCGCCCGCCGGAAGCGCATGGTCAGTGCCCGGCGGGAGGGGGAACGGCTCGTCGTGTTCATCCCGGGCTGGATGTCCGCCGAACAGGAACGCGACTGGGTCGCGGAGATGGTGAAGCGGGTCGAGGCGAGCGAGGCCCGCCGCCGCTCACCGGGCCGCAACAACGACGAGGCCCTGATGCGCCGCGGCCAGGAGCTGTCGAAGCGCTGGCTCGAGGGGCGGGCGCGGCCGTCGTCGATCCGGTGGGTGCCGACGATGCGCACGCGCTGGGCGTCCTGCACCCCCGACGACGCCACGATCCGGATCAGCGAGCGCCTGCGGGACGCGCCGGGCTGGGTCGTCGACTACGTGCTGGTGCACGAGCTGGCCCACCTGCTGTCCGCCGCGCACGACGACGTCTTCTGGTCCTGGGTGCGCCGCTACCCGCGCACCGAGCGGGCCATCGGCTACCTGGAGGGCCTCAACGCCGCCGCGGAGCTCGGCATCACCGGTGTCGACGGCGACCCGGCCACCGCCGACGAGACCGACGGGGTCGCCGACGCCGACGGTGAGGTCGGCGGGTTCGGCGGGACCGGCCCCGGGATGGAGCCGGTCCGCGCGACCGGGACCTGAGCCGGGCTCAGGAGTCCTTCCGGTCCGTCCCGTCCTCGCCGTCGGTGTCCTCCGCGGAGGGCTTCTCCGAGGCCCCGGGCTCCTCCGGGGTCCCGGACGACTCGGCCTTCCGCTTCTCGGCGTCGGCCGCCATCTGGCGCTCCAGCTCGGCGATCGGGTCGTCCGGGACGGCCCCGCCGGTCGCTCCGCCGCGCACGAAGGCGGCCGGGTCGTCCAGGTCGTCGGCCGAGGGGATCAGGTCCGGGTGCGCCCAGACCGCGTCGCGGCCCTCGACGCCGCGCTCGGCGCCCAGCAGCTTCCACAGGTCCGCCGCGGCCCGCAGCTTCCGCGGCCGCAGCTCCAGCCCGACGATCGTCGCGAACGCCTGCTCCGCGGGCCCGCCCGAGGCACGGCGGCGGCGCATCGTCTCGCGCATCGCCTCGGCCCCGGGCAGCCGCTCGGTCAGCGCCTCGGCGACGACGGTGTCCACCCAGCCCTCGATCAGGGCGAGCAGGGTCTCCAGCCGGGCCAGCGCCGCTTTCTGCTGCGGGGTGTCCTCCGGCTCGAACATGCCGGACTGCATGGCCTCCTGGATCGACTCCGGGTTCGACGGGTCGATCCCGCGGGCGAGCTCCTCGATCCGCGAGGTGTCCACGGTGATGCCGCGGGCGTACTCCTCGACGGCGCCGAGCAGCCGCTCGCGCAGCCAGTGCACGTGGGTGAACAGCCGCTGGTGGGCGGCCTCGCGCGCGGCGAGGAACAGCGTGACCTCACCCGCCGGGCGGTCCAGGCCCTCCGTGAACCGGGCGACGGCCTCGGGCAGCAGTGCGGAGGTGCGCTCCGGGCCGACCGGGATGCCGAGCTCGGTGGAGGTCAGCACCTCCTTGCCGAGCTGGGCCAGGCCCTGGCCGAGCTGGCTGCCGAACGCCATCCCGCCCATCTTGCCGAGCATCCCCAGCATCGGGCCCGCCGCGCCGCGGACCTCCTCGGGCAGGCCCTCGACCCAGGCCGAGGACAGCCGCGTCGCCACCGGGTCGCAGAGCCGCTTCCAGGTCGGCATGCCGGCCCGCACCCAGTCCGACGGCGTCCAGGCCTTCACCTCGCCGCCGGAGGAGGGGAACGAAGTCGCCGGGTCGAGCCACAGCTCCGCGAGCTTCACGGCCTCGGCGACCCCGGTGCGCTGGGCGTCGGTGAGCGACGACGTCGACTGCGCGAGCTGCTGGGTGGCGATCCGGGCGGCGAGGTCGTAGTCGACGGGGCCGCCGTCGGAGGAGCCGCTGCTGGAGAGCATCTGGCCGAGCTGGGACAGCATCTGCCCGAGCTGGCTCATGTCGAACTGGCCCCCGCCGGGCATGCCCGGCATGCCGGGGATCCCGCCCATGCCGAACGCCGCGAACGGGTTCTGGCCCGCGCCGCCGGAGGCGCCCGACGGGTCGTCGGACTGGGGGTGCGACCCGAAGCCGAACGGGTCCTTCGGGCGCTCGGGCTCGCCCTTCCCGTCCTTGCCCGACGTGCCCCCGTCCTTGCCGGAGGCGTCGCCGGAACCCGAGTCGGGCTGGTCGCCGGGCTCGCGGTCGCGGTCACGGTCGGCGGGGCCGAAGCCGAAGGGGACGTCGCTCATGGCGTCCACCGTACGCGGGCCCGGGGGGTGGTCGCCGCCCCGACAGCCGGTGGATCGGGCCTGGTGGGGCGGTGTTCGCTGCGAGCGGACCGGGGAACTACGAGCAGCCGGCGGGCGTACCGCCGGTGTCGAGGGTGGTCAGCGCGCCGACCGCCTCGTCGAGGGTCCCGACCCGCACGAGCTGGAGCCCGTCGGGCGCGTCCTCGGCGGCCTCGGTGCAGTTCGCGGCGGGCACCAGGAACGTCTGCGCACCGACCTCGCGGGCCTTCAGCATCTTGAACCGGATGCCGCTGATCGGCCCGACCCGGCCCTCGGCGTCGATGGTGCCGGTGCCGGCGACGAACCGGCCGCCGGTCAGCGGACCCGGGGTCAGCTTGTCGACCAGCGCCAGGCTGAACATCAGACCGGCCGAGGGGCCGCCGACGTCGCCCAGGGTGATGGTCAGCTTCTGCCCCTCGGCGGGGGAGGTGGCCGGGGTGATGCCCAGGAAGGCCCGCGCCGGGTCGTCCGGGTGGGCGGCCGGGGTGACGGTGACCTGGCGCGGCGCGGCGTCCCCGCGGCGGATGGTGAGGGTGACCGGCTGCCCGGGGCGCGCGGTCCCCATGGCGTCGAGCAGGCCCTGGACCGAGGTCACCGGGGTGGTGCCGACGGCGCGGATCTCGTCGCCGGGCTCCAGCACCCCCGCCGACGGCGAGCCGTCGGTCAGCGCGCCGACCGTGACCCGGGTCGGCAGGTGCAGGTGGTTCAGCGCCGCGGCCTCGGCGTTCGCGATCGAGCCGTCGAACTCCTGCTGGTTGGCCTGCGTGACCTGCTCGGTGGACTCGCCGGGCGGGTACAGCGACCAGCGCGGCGCGAGCCGGTAGGTGCCCGAGGCCCACATGCCCAGCGCCCGCAGCGTCGAGATCCCGTCGGTGACGCCGACGGTGGTCATGTTCAGGTGCCCGGTCGTCGGGTAGGTCGGCAGGCCCTCCGCGGAGACGACGGGCGTGCCCTCGACCTCGCCGAGGGTGTCGAAGGTCGGCCCCGGCCCGAGGGCGACGACCGGCGCGGGGACCACGGTCCCGACCGCCGTGAGGGCCAGCAGTACGAGGACCGCGGTCACCCACGTCGAAGATCGAACGCCCACGGGACGGAACCCTACGATCGTGCGACGACGACGGCGCGCCCGACCCCGGTCCGTCCTGCGACGATGCGGGCCGGGGCGCCGGTGGAGAGCCGCCCGATGTGTCGTTTTCGTCCCGACACGCCGGGACCCGACCGCGACTTCACCGAACCTCCGTACAGTTGCCCTCGGAGAACCGTGCCGTCCCCCCAGCCGGCCGCGCTCTCCACGTGTCGTACCCGAACTGTGGAGTGTGCCCGTGTCGTCCATGCGGCCCCCTGTGGGAGCGCCGTCGCTGACCCGCCGAACCCGGATCCTGCTGGTCGCCGCGGGCGTCCTCGTAGTGCTTCTGCTCGGTGGCTCACGGCTGTTGAACTTCTACGTCGACTACCTGTGGTTCGGCGAGGTCGGTTTCCGGAGCGTCCAGCTCACCCGGCTGTTCACCCAGATCGTGCTCTTCGGGGTCGTGGCCCTGGTGGTGGGCGGCCTGGTCGCGCTGACGCTGTGGCTGGCCTATCGGTACCGCCCGGTCTTCGTGCCGGTGTCCGGTCCCGAGGACCCGGTCGCGCGCTACCGGACCACGATCATCCAGCGGCTGCGCCTGTTCGCCGTCGGCGTGCCGGTCGTGATCGGGCTGATCGCCGGGCTCGCGGCGCCGACGCAGTGGCAGACCGTGCAGATGTTCCTGCACGGCACCCCGTTCGGCCGCGCCGATCCCGAGTTCGGCAACGACATCGGGTTCTACGCCTTCACCCTGCCGTTCCTGCGGATGAGCCTGAACTGGCTGTTCGTCGCCGTCGCGATCTGCTTCGTGCTCGCGCTGGTGACCCACTACATCTTCGGCGGCATCCGGCTGTCCGGCCGCTCCGGCTTCGTCTCCACCGCCGCGCGCGCCCAGCTCGCCGTGCTCGCCGGGGTGTTCGTGCTGCTCAAGGCCGTCGCCTACTGGTTCGACCGGTACGACCTGCTGTGGTCCAACCGCAACGCGCAGACGTTCTACGGCGCCACCTACACCGACCTCAACGCGGTCCTGCCGGCCAAGCTGATCCTGCTGGTCATCGCGGTGATCTGCGCGCTGGCGTTCTTCGTCGCCGCGTTCCGCCAGAACCTGCAGATCCCGGCCGTCGCCGTGGTCATGCTGGTGGTCTCCTCGATCCTGGTCGGCACGGCGTTCCCGCTGGTGCTGCAGCAGTTCGTCGTCGCGCCCAACGCGAACGTCAACGAGGCCCCGTCGATCGAACGCAACATCGCGGCGACCCGGGACGCCTTCGGCATCGGGCCGGACAAGGTCGACATCAAGCCCTACGCGGGCACGTCCGAGGCGACACCGGCCCAGGTCCGGGCCGACACCGACACCATCCCCAACATCCGGCTGCTCGACCCGGGCAAGCTCAACCGCACGTTCACCCAGCTCCAGCAGCGACGGAACTTCTACGGGTTCTCGCCCAACCTGGACATCGACCGCTACACCGTCGACGGCCAGACCCGTGACTACGTCGTCGCGGCGCGCGAGATGAACGCCAACGGCCTGGTCAACAACCAGCAGGACTGGATCAACCGGCACCTGGTCTACACCCACGGCAACGGGATCGTGGCCGCGCCGGCGAACCAGGTGAACGAGGCGCTGGAGGACGCGGGCGGCTCCGGCGGCCTGCCGAACTTCCAGGTCTCCGACACCCAGCAGCAGGGCTTCGTGCCCGTCCAGCAGCCCCGCATCTACTACGGCGAGCTGCTCGACAACCAGTACTCGATCGTCGGTGCCGAGCCGGGTACCGCGCCGCGGGAGTACGACTCCGACGAGGCGCAGTACACCTACACCGGTGCCGGCGGCGTCCCGATCGGCGGGCTGTTCAACCGTTCGGTGTTCGCGCTGGCCTACGGCGAGCGGAACATCCTGTTCAACAACTCGATCAACGCCGACTCGAAGATCATGTACGTCCGGAACCCGCGGGACCGCGTGCAGGCGGTGGCCCCGTGGCTGACGCTGGACAACGACCCGTATCCGGCCGTCGTCGACGGGCGGGTGCAGTGGATCATCGACGGCTACACCACGCTGCAGAACTTCCCCTACGCCGAGCGCGTGCAGCTGGGTGACGCGACCGCGGACTCCCGGCTCGGGCCGAACGGCCAGCAGCTGCCGAACGACACGATCAGCTACCTGCGCAACTCGGTGAAGGCCACGGTCGACGCCTACGACGGCACCGTGAAGCTCTTCGCCTTCGACGAGTCCGACCCGGTGCTGCAGACCTGGGAGAAGGCGTTCCCGGGCACGGTCGAGCCGCGCTCGGCGATCACCCCGGACCTGCAGGCCCACCTGCGCTACCCGGAGGACCAGTTCAAGGTCCAGCGTGAGCTGCTGACCCGCTACCACGTCGACGACCCGAACGAGTTCTTCTCCACCGTGTCGTTCTGGGACGTCCCGTCCGACCCGACCGTGCAGGGCGGCAACGGCGGCAGCCAGGACGCACAGCCGCCGTACTACATCTACGCGGGTCTGCCGGGGCAGGAGGGCGCGTCGTTCCAGCTCACCAGCGCGCTGGTGAGCCTGCGGCGGCAGTTCCTCGCCTCGTACGTCTCGGCCAGCTCGGATCCGGACACCTACGGGAAGCTGACCGTGCTGCAGCTGCCGAACGAGACCCAGACGCTCGGCCCGCAGCAGGTCCAGGCCCGGTTCCTCGGCTCGCCCGAGGTGTCCTCCGAGCTGAACCTGCTGCGGCAGAACCAGACCACGATCGACTACGGCAACCTGCTGACGCTGCCGGTGGCCGGTGGTCTGCTCTACGTCGAGCCGGTCTACATCGAGCGGGCGGGCGGTCAGGACAACTCGACCTATCCGCAGCTGGCCCGCGTCCTGGTGTTCTACGGCGACCGGCTCGGCTACGACGCGAGCCTGTCCCGGGCCCTCGACGAGGTGTTCGGCGCCGGAGCCGGTGCCGCCGCGGGCGGTGCCGCCCCGACCACCGGGCAGCCCGCCCAGCCGACGACGCCCACGACGCCGACCACGCCGAACGGCCAGGGCGCCCAGACCCCGGCAGCGCCCAACGCGGCGCAGGCGACCGCGGCGCAGCAGATCCGTGCGGCGCTGAACGAGCTCAAGGCGGCCCAGCAGTCCGGTGACTTCGCCAAGCAGGGCGAGGCGCTGGCCGCGCTGGACCGCGCGGTCGCGGCGTTCCAGGGCGCCGGCGGCTGATCATCGTCGGGCCGGACCCCCCTGCGGGTGGGGTCCGGCCCGGTGTGTAAGGTTGTGCCTACAACACAGACGGAATGCACGCGGTTCCGTTCGGCGCGGGGTGGAGCAGCTCGGTAGCTCGCTGGGCTCATAACCCAGAGGTCGCAGGTTCGAATCCTGCCCCCGCTACCACTCACGAAGGCCCCCGGGGACACCCCGGGGGCCTTCGTCCTGTCAGGGGGTCCGCGCGTACTCGGCGACGACCACGCCGGAGCGGTACGGGGTCGACCGCACCGGCTCCCACGACCGCGGGTGGTACCCGCCGCCGTCGTCGAACAGGGGTTTGCCGGCCCCGAGCACGACCGGGTTCACCTTGAGCACCAGCCGGTCGATCTCACCGGCCAGTGCGGCGGCGAGGCGCCCGCCCCCGCAGAGCCAGATGCCGGCGCCGTCGCGCTGCTTCAGCTCGCGGGCGAGCTCCACCGGGTCGCGCCCGGTCAGGGTGATCCCGGCGGGTACCGCGTCGGCGGGACGGCTGCGGGAGAAGACGTACTGCTCCAGGTGCGGGTACGGGTCGGCGGTGACCGCCAGGCCCGCGGCGTAGGTGTTCCAGCCCATCAGCACGGTGTCGAACCGGCTGTTGTCCGCGGTCAGCCCGAGCATCTCCAGCCCGGCGGCGGGGACCGTGTCGGTCCACTCCCGCAGGATCATGTCGATGTGGTCGCCGGTCTGCGGGAAGGCGTCGAAGGTGTCGTCGGGGGCCGCGATGCGGCCGTCGAGCGAGACCGCGACGTAGTAGACGAGCTCGCGCATGCGCGGACCTCCGGGTCGAGAGAACCACGACGGGTGTCGTGGTCACCGAAAGTACAACAGGCGTCGTGGTTCGTCTAGGGTGCCCGCATGGCACGCAACGACGACCGCAGGCAGCGGCTGGCCGACGCGGGGCTGGCCGTCCTGGCCCGCGAGGGCGCCCGGGGGCTGACCCACCGCGCGCTGGACCGGGAGGCCGGCGTCCCGACCGGCACGGCGTCGAACTACTTCCGGACCCGCGCCGAGCTCGTCCGTGCGCTGGCCGACCGGATCGGGCAGCGCCTGGCGCCGGACCCGGACACCGTCGCCGGGCTGCGTGCGGGGGAGGCGGGGCCCGCGATGTTCGCCGACCACATCCGCGACATCGTGCGCCGCCTCGCGACGGAGCGGGACGTGACGCTGGCGCTGTTCGAGCTCCGCCTGGAGGCCGCCCGGCGCCCGGAGGTCGCCGAGGTCATGGGGGAGTGGCTGCGCACCGGGTTCGCCGCCGACGTCGCCTACAACCGGGCCGCGGGGCTGCCCGGCGGGCCCGCGGAGATCGCGCTGTTCCACTACGCGGTCGACGGCCTGCTCCTGGACCGGCTGACCCTGTCCATCGACCCGGACACCCCGACCGACACCGTCGTCGACGCACTCGTCGACGGGCTGCTCCCGCCCGCTCAGGGCGCCGGTGCGACCTCCAGCACCCGGTAGCCGCGCTCGGAGGCCAGGCGGGTCGTCGGGAAGCCCTGCTCGTCGCTCAGCCACCGTTGCAGCGAGTCCGAGCCCAGGTTCTTGGCCACCACCAGGTACGCCCGCCCGTCCGGGAGGAGCCGCGGGAGCCAGCGCAGCAGCAGCTCGTGCAGCGCGGCCTTGCCGGAGCGGATCGGCGGGTTGGAGTAGATCCCGGCGAAGGTGACGTCGTCGGGGACCTCCTCGGGCCGGCAGGCGGTCACGTTGCCCAGCCCGGCCGCGTCGGCGTTCTCCCGGGTGAGGCCGAGCGCGCGCTCGTTGAGGTCCACCGCCCACACCGGCAGCCGGCGGCGCCGGCTGGCCAGGGTGAGCGCGATCGGGCCGTAGCCGCAGCCGACGTCGAGCAGCGGGCCGCGGACCGGCGGCATCGGTGCGGTGTCGAGCAGCACCTTCGTCCCGCGGTCGAGACGGCTGTGCGAGAAGACCCCGGTGTCGGTCACCAGCGACAGGTCCACGTCGGACGTGTGCAGGCGGACCGACCCGCGATGGCTCGCGACGGACGGCGTGGCGCTGAAGTAGTGGTCACCCACGCCGGGTGATGCTACGGCGGGGACACTGGGGACATGAGGACGCCACAGCCCCCGCAGGACGTGCCCATCCGTGAGGAGCCGATCCGGATCGGCCAGTTCCTGAAGCTCGCCGGGCTCGCCGAGGACGGCGTGCACGCCCGCGAGATCCTCGAGGCGGGCGAGGTCACGGTCAACGGGGCACCGGAGCACCGCCGGGGCGCCCAGATCCGGCGCGGCGACGTCGTCTCCGTGGCCGGGCGGAGCGTCCGCCCGGCCTGAGGCTCACCAGCCGAGGTGGTCGAACGCCGTCGCGAGCGTCGGGGCGAGGGTCTCGGCGTAGGTCGCGGTCAGGTGGTTGTCGTCCATGTAGACGAGCACGTTGCCCACCTCGCTGCGGCAGACCGCCGGGTCGCAGATGCCGTCGGCCACGTCGGCGAACACCACGTTCGGCGGGACGCCCGGGACCGCCGACCACGGCGGGTACGGCTGGTACAGCGTGTGCCGGTCGACCTCGCAGTCCGGTGCGCCCCGGCCCTGCGTGGCGACGCAGTCGACCACGTTGAAGTCGAACCGCGGGTTGTCGCGGACCGCGACGACCGGGATCCCGGCCGCGTCGAGCCGCTGCCAGGCCTGCACGAACCCCTCGGGGGTCTGCTCGTGCAGCCCGGGCCGCACGTCGCGGCTGGCCAGGGTCAGGACCGCGTCGGGGTGCATCTCGACCAGCTGGTCGTGCACCGCGGCGTTCCAGTCGGTGCAGCCCTGGTCGTCGGCGACGGTCTCCGAGCGCACCGACATCGGGCAGGCCCCGCGGAACATGCCCACCATCGACCAGTTGCGCTGCTCGGCGATCACCGCGAGCGAGGCGGCGTACTGCTGGGCGTGCGAGTCGCCGACCACGGCGACCGTCCGCTCCGAGGTCTCCGGGTCCGGCGCGGGCACGGTGCAGACCTCGAGCTCCGCGCCGTGCTCGGAGGGCCCGCAGTCCCAGCTGGTGCCGTGGTAGCTCCAGTCGTCGGGCGCCTGCACCAGCGACGGGGTCAGCTCGGCGTCGGCCGGGTCGAGCGAGGCGAGGTCGAACTGCGGGGACAGCGCCACCGCGCCCGGGTGCGACGGCGAGCCCGCCAGCACCGGCGTCGACGCCCGCGCGGCGGCCAGCCCGTACCAGGAGCCCGCCGCGACGAGCACGGTCAGCGCGAGCACCCCGCCGGTGCGCAGCGCGCGGCGCACGTCGAGTGCGGCGACCCGCTGCTCGACGAACCGGTGGGTCAGCCAGGCCAGCACGAACGACACCGCGATCACGGCGGCGCCCTGCTCGAGGTCCAGCCGGTCCTGTCCGGTGCGCACCAGCGTGAGCGTCAGGATCGGCCAGTGCCACAGGTACAGCGGGAACGAGATGTCGCCGATCGTGCGCAGCACCCGTCCCGACAGCAGGCGGTCGACGCCGAACCGGTGCCCGGACCGCCCGGCGACCAGCACCATCGCCGCGGCCAGCGTCGGCCAGGGCGCCGCCCAGCCGGGGAACGCGCGGTCGACCTGGAGCAGGATCCCGCAGGAGACCAGCGCGGCCACGCCGCCCCAGCCGAGCACCGCGCGGGTGCCGGGGGTCAGCTCCGGCCGGTCCTCGATCCGGGAGATCCACAGCGCCAGCAGCCCGCCGAGCGCGAACTCCCAGATCCGCGTCGCGGAGTGGAAGTAGGCGAGCGGCTGGTTCACCAGCGTCAGGTACACCGAGTACGCGAACGAGGCCCCGCCGACGGCGAGCAGCGTGCCGGTGAGCCGTCGGTGCAGGTCGGCCCCGTCCCGCCGGGTCGCGATCGCGACACCGGCCACGACCAGCGGCGCGAGCAGGTAGAACTGGCCCTGGATGGACAGCGACCAGAAGTGCTGGACGATGCTCGCCGCGTTGTCACGGGCCGCGTAGTCGACCGAGTTGTGCGCCAGCTCCCAGTTCTGCAGGAACAGCAGCGACGCGACCGTCTCCCGGACGGTCGGCATCCACCGGTTCTCCGGCAGCAGCCAGAACCCGGCCACCACCCCGGCCGTGAGGACGACCGTGATCGCCGGCAGCAGCCGGGAGAACTGGCGCCGCCAGGTGGCGAGCACGTCGACCCCGCCCCGCGCCGCCGCCCGGTACAGGCCACCGGTGATGAGGAAGCCGGTGATCAGGAAGAACACGTCGACGCCGCCGGAGACCCGGCCGACCCAGACGTGGTAGACGACCACCAGCAGCACCGCCAGGGCGCGCAGGCCCTGCAGCTCCGGGCGGAACCGGGAACGCGTGGCGCCCCCGACCGTCGTTCCGGTGCGGGTGGCGGGTGCTCCACCGGGGTGCGTCACGAGTGGCAGCTCCTCGTTCGGGCACGGTTGGGTAAAGGGAAGTTTACGATTCGACCCCTACAACGACGACGGCGGCCACCGGGGTCCCCCGGTGACCGCCGCTCGTGGGGTCAGGGTCTCGCTCAGTATCCGATGTATCCGCCGTGGCTGCCGACCCGGCCACCCGCGTCGAGGGTGTCGATGCCGTAGCGGTCGATCATGTAGCGGACGCCCGCGGTGATGTTCGCGATCGGGTCGGTGATCGCCCGGTCCGCGAAGTCCGGGTGCACGTAGGCCGCGAACGTCGAGGGGATGACCTGCATGAGGCCCTCGGACGGGTTGCCGGCCGCGGCGTTGGAGTCCCAGTTGTTGATGGCGTGCGGGTTCCCGTTGGACTCCTTGAGGATGATCCGCTTGAGCCCGGTCGCGTAGGACTGGGACAGCCCCATGTGGTCCAGGGCCTCGGCGATCCAGCCGTCCAGCCCGCCCTGGGCGACGATCGCGTCGATCCGCGCCTTCTCGGCCTGGCGCGCCTGCTCGGCCGCGGCGGCCTTGGCGTGCTCGGCGGCGATCTTCGTCGCGATCTCGTGCGCCTTGCCCATGGACGCCAGGTCGGCGTCCTGGGCGGGGGCGGCGGCCTGCAGCGCGCCCGACGCGGCGGACGGCTGGGCGAAGGAGACCGGGCTGAAGAAGCCGGAGGTCGAGCCGTCCGTGGCCTTCGTGGCCGAGGGGATGTTCGCGGAGTACGCGGCCAGCGTCGTGGCGGCGGTGGTGCCGCCCTCCTCGGCGTCGGCCTGCGTCGAGGTCCCGTCCAGAGTGGTCGGGACGATCGCGGCGAACGCGCCGGAGGCGAGCACGCCGAACGCGGCGCCGGTGGCGGCCGTGCGGGTGCCCGCACGACGCGCGGCGTGCGCGGGGCCGCCGTGCCGCGGGGAACGGAGGGACGGTGCAGCGGCCGTCGCTGCGGGTGTGGTCGCCACGGGTCGGGGGAACCCGTGGTGGCCACCGGGGGAGCGGTGTCCGGGCAAGGAAACGCCTTTCAGATCACGGACGGCGCCGCGCACGAACGGCCGGGTCGGGGGTCCCGGGTGAGCCGGTCGGGGAGTCCGGCTCCAGCCCGCTCGTGATCGGGCCGTGATGACTGGGGATGACCGTAGAGGGCCCCGCCGCGGGGGTCCAGCCCCGGGGTCGTCGGTCGCCGCGCGACAGACACCGTTCACCGGTTCCGTGATCTTGAGGGCGTGTGGGACGCAACCCGGTGGACGGTGCGCCTCGGCCGACGGACGGCGGTCCTCGCAGGTGGCGGGCTCACGACGAACGGCGCAATACTGGAGTCGGCTCGAGGTTTGTACGGGCCGTCCCGATGCGCGGAACGGCGTGTGGGGGCGGCCTCGGCGGGGTAACGGGACGGGGGACGGGGATGGACACGGGCGACCTGCTGACCATCGGGGAGATCGTCGAGCGCAGCGGGTTCCCGCACTCGGCGTTGCGCTTCTACGAGCGCGAGGGGCTGATCTCCGCGACCCGGACCTCGGGCAACCAGCGCCGCTACCTGCGCAGCGTGCTGCGCAGGCTCGCCTTCGTCCGGGCGGCCCGGTCCATCGGGATCGGGCTGGAGGAGGTCCGCGCCGCCCTCGACGCGCTGCCCGCGGACCGCACGCCCACCCGGTCGGACTGGGCGCGGCTGTCGCGGTCCTGGCGCGGCAGGCTCGACGAGCAGATCGACGCGCTGACCGCCCTGCGCGACGGTCTCGACGGCTGCATCGGCTGCGGCTGCCTGTCGATGACGACCTGCCGGCTGGTCAACCCCGGCGACGCCGCCGCCGCGTACGGCGACGGTGCCCGGGTGCTGCCCGCCGCGCTGCGCCGCCCGCCGGTGCACGGCCGGTGAACCCTGCGTCGCGACCGCTGCCGTGGCGCCCCGGGCTGCCTAACCTGGGGTCGTGACCGATCTCGTACCGGACCGCTGGTTGACCGTCGACGGCCTCGCCAACGCCCGTGACGTCGGCGGCCTCCCGCTCGACGGCGGGGGCCGCGTCCGCACCGGCGTCCTGCTGCGCACCGAGTCCCTGGAGGGGCTGGGCCCGGCCGCCGTCGCGTACCTCACCGACGAGCTGGGCGTCGCGCAGGTGCTGGACCTGCGCACCGACCACGAACGCACGACCTACGGCCTCGGTGCGCTCGCCGACGCCGGGGTGCCGGTGCACCGGCTCAGCTTCATCCCCGAGACCGGGATCGCGCTGCCCGAGATCGAGGACACCCACGCGGCGGTCGATCCGATGCTCGGCCACTACCTCGCCTACCTGGAGGGCCGCGGCGAGTACGTCGTCGACGGGGTCCGCCGGATCGCGGCCCTGGACTCCGGCACGACCGTCGTGCACTGCGCCGCGGGCAAGGACCGCACCGGGGTGCTCGTCGCGCTGGTGTGCGCCGCGGTCGGGGTGCCGCGGGAGGAGATCACCGCCGACTACGCGCTGTCCGCGACCCGGATCGACGCCCTGTTCCGGAAGTGGACGACCGCCTCCGGTGAGCCGATGCCGCCAGCCGAGGAGATCGACCGGCACCGCCCGCGGGCCGAGGTCATGGCCGAGTTCCTGCGGCTGCTCGACGAGCGCCACGGCGGCCCGGTCGGCTGGCTGCGCAAGAACGGCCTCACCGATGACGAGCTGGCGCGCCTCCGGACCCGGCTGCGCGACGGGAGCGCCTGAGCACGCTCAGGGCAGCTCCTCGATCGGCACCATCGGGTCGAGCTTGCGCAGCGACCCCGGGTCCCCGGTGACCGCGGGCCAGCCCCGTCGCCGGGCGGCGGTGACGACCTGGCCGGTCACGATGTCGTCGAGCCCCTGGGAGGCCAGCAGCAGCCCGGCCTCCTGGGCGCTCTCCGGGGACAGCTCGTGGATCACGGTGTTCGGCAGGCCCAGCAGGACCTGCAGTGCGGCGTGGTGCTCGGCGTCGACCATCGACCAGGCGCGGCCGAGGGCGGCGCTGGGCACCGCGAGCACGATGTTCTCCTCCACCGCGGCCCAGACCAGGGCACGCATGTAGACGGGGCGACCGGTCGCGAAGGCCGCCAGAGCCGAGGAGTCGAGTACGCGTCCGCCGATCATCGCGGGCTCAGCCGACGGCCACGGGCGGGACCGGGCGCAGCGAACGGCGCGCGGCATCCAGCTCGTCGGCCGGCGGGGGACCGCCGTAGAGGTCGGCCAGGGTGGCCAGGGAACGGTCCCGGTCCTGTCGTGCCTGCACGGCCTCCGCCACGTAGGCGGACAGGCTCGCCGCCGATCCGCGGGACACCGCGTCCCTCGCCTCGGCCACCAGCTCCGCCGGCAGCGTGACCGTCACCCGCTCGCTGCGCATACCGAAAGGCTACTCCCTGCATACCGCCCGGGCCACGGACACGCCGCGGACAGCAGGTTACCGGCGGGTATGGAAGGCTCCGGGGCGGGACAGTGCCGACCTCACACGAAGAACGGGTGCTCATCCATGGACCTCACCTTCACCCCGGCCGAGGAGGAGTTCCGCACGGAACTGCGCTCCTGGCTCGGCGCCCACATCCCGCAGGAGTGGACCCGCCCCGGGTTCTGGGAGTCCCTGGAGGACTCCGAGAGCTTCCGGCTGCGGCGCGATTGGGAGCGGGACAAGGCCGACGCCGGGTTCGCCGGCATCCAGTGGCCCGTCGAGTACGGCGGCCGCGGCGGTACGCCCGGCATGAAGGCCATCTACGACGAGGAGACCGTCCGCGCCCAGGCGCCGCGCACGGTCAACCCGCTCGGGCTGACCTTCCTCGCGCCGACGGTCATGGCGATCGGCACCGACGCGCAGAAGAAGGAGATCATCGGCCCGCTGCTGCGCAACGAGGTCGTGTGGTGCCAGGGCTTCTCCGAGCCCGGCGCCGGCTCCGACCTCGCGGCGCTGTCCACCAAGGGCGTCCGCGACGGTGACGACTTCGTCGTCAACGGTCAGAAGGTCTGGACCACCAACGCCGTGCACGGCGACAAGATCTTCACCCTGGTCCGCACCGAGGCCGGGTCGGAGAAGCACCGCGGCATCTCGATGCTGCTCATCGACATGGACCAGCCCGGCGTGACCGCGCGCCCGCTGCGCCAGATGAGCGGGGCCAGCGAGTTCGGCGAGGTCTTCTTCGACGACGCCCGCGTCCCGGCCGCCGACTGCCTCGGCGAGATCGGTGACGGCTGGCGCACCGCGATGCTGCTGCTCTCGTTCGAGCGCGGCGCGTCCGGCATCTCCCAGTACACCGAGTTCCGTCGTCAGTACGACGAGATCGCCGCCGTCGCCCGGAGGCTCGGCCGCGACACCGACCCGGTGATCCGCGACGACCTGGCCCGCGTCCTGGTCGAGCTGGAGTGTCTCAAGCTGCACTCGATGCACGTGCTCACCCAGGTCGAGCAGGGCCGCGACCTCGGCTTCGAGGCGTCGATGACCAAGCTGCAGTGGTCCGAGGCGTTCCAGGACCTGTGGGAGGTCTACGACCGGATCCTCGGCGAGGACGCCACGCTCGACGCACTGCCCGACGGCACCGACCTGCGCCCGCTGCACGCCCAGGCCATGTGGTCGCGCTCGGTCACCATCTGGGGCGGCTCGTCGCAGGTGCAGCGCAACGTCACCGCCGAGCGCGTGCTCGGCCTGCCGCGGTAAGGGGAGCGGACACATGTTCTTCGCACTCACCCAGGACCAGCAGGAGTTCGGCACCGCGGTGCGCGACTACCTGGCCGAGCGCTTCGACCTCGCCGCCGTGCGGACGGTCGTCGAGAACCCGTCCGACGACGGCAACCCGGCGTCGCTGTGGCGCGCCGCCGGCGAGCAGGGGTGGACCGCGGTCACCGTCGACGAGGACCACGACGGCCTCGGCCTCGGCCTGGTCGAGGCCCAGGTGATCGCCCGCGCGCTCGGGGCGGGCGTCGCCCCCGGCCCGTGGCGCGGCACCGTGCTCGCCGCCGACGCGATCCGGCTCGCCGGCTCCGACGAGCAGAAGGCGGCCTGGCTGCCGAAGCTCGCCGCGGGCGAGGTGGTCGGCGCGTTCACCACCCGGGGCAGCGCCGCGACCGGCCTGCCGGTGGTGGAGTACGGCGCCGTCGCCGACGTCGTCGTCGCCCCGGCCGAGGACGGCCTGCCCGGGCTGGCGCTGGTCACCGGCGCCACGGCGTCGCCGGTCGGCAGCTACGACGGCACCACCCGGCTCGCGTCGCTGGGCGGCGGGACCGCCGAGGCGCTGCCCGGCACCACCGTCGAGCTGCAGAGGCAGCTGACCGACCGGGCGACCGTGCTGGTCGCCGCGGACCTGGTCGGCATCGCCCGCGAGGCGCTGACCCGCACCGTCGCCTACGACCGCGAGCGCACCCAGTTCGGGGTGCCCGTCGGGTCGTTCCAGGCGCTCAAGCACGCGCTGGCCGACCTGCACGTCGGGGTCACGATGGCCGAGCACGCGGCGCTCTACGCCGCGCACGCGGTGGACACCGGGCTCGACGGTGCCGAGCTCGCCGTCGCCGTCGCCAAGGCCAAGAGCAGCGACGTGGCGCTCCAGGCGACCGCGGCGATGATCCAGTTCCACGGCGGCATCGGCTACACCTGGGAGCACGAGGCGCACTTCTTCTACAAGCGCGCCAAGCGGCTCGCCGGCCAGTACGGCGACGTCGCCGTCTCCCGCGAGCGGATCGCCTCCCTGACCATCGGGGCCTGACCCGTCCGTGGGCCGCGTGAGGCCACAGTGCACCCCGTCTGCTCAGGGCGGATGTGCGCTGTGGACTCGCGCGCCCGGCGCGGACGTGGGACCGTCGGACGATGGCACCCGTCACACCGGTCAACGCCACCGCCGCCGCCCTCCTCGGTCTGCTCCACGGCGGGCCGATGACCGGCGGGCAGCTGGTGGCGGCGGCCGGTGAGCGGTTCGGCCTGTTCTTCTCCGTCACCCGCAGCCAGGTCTACCGCGAGCTGCCCGCGCTGACCGAGGAGGCGCTGCTGCGCCTGGGCAAGCAGGGCCCGCGGGCCAGCCAGCAGTACGTGATCACCGCGGCCGGCAAGCGGTCGTTCAAGCACTGGCTCGCCACCGGCGGCGACGCCGACGCCGTCCGCAGCCCGCTGGTGCTGCGGCTGCTGCACGCGGGGACGCTGACGGTCAAGCAGCGCACCGAGCTCGTCGCGGCCGCCCGTGAGGCCTACGCCGAGCGGCTCGCGGTGGCCCGCGCCGCCGCCCGTGCGACCGACGACCCCTACGGCCGTCCGGTCGCGGACTTCGCCGTCGCCCACACCCGGGCGATGATCAAGCTGATCGACGCGATCCCCCAGGACTGAACCGGGGCCCACCCCGCGTACCCTCGACGGTTGTGAACTCCGACGTCCAGGCCGACCTGAAGGACCTCGACACCACCCTGTCCAGCATCGAGGCCGTCGCCGACGTGCCCCGGCTGCGCCAGGAGATCGAGGAACTGTCCGAGCAGGCGGGCCGGCCGGACCTCTGGGACGACGTCGACGCCGCCCAGCAGATCACCAGCCGGCTGGCCTACGCCCAGGGCGACCTGCGCCGGCTCGACGACCTGCGCCGCCGCCTCGACGACGTGCCGGTGCTCTACGAGCTCGCCGAGGACGAGGGCGACGAGTCCGCCGTCGCGGACGCCGACGCCGAGCGCGCGAAGCTCCGCAGCGAGATCTCCTCGCTGGAGGTCCGCACCCTGCTCTCGGGCGAGTACGACGAGCGCGAGGCCCTGGTGACCATCCGGTCCGAGGCCGGGGGCATCGACGCCGCCGACTTCGCCGAGATGCTGCTGCGCATGTACCTGCGCTGGGCCGAACGCCACGGCTACGGCACCGACGTCTACGAGACGTCCTACGCCGAGGAGGCCGGCATCAAGTCGGCCACCTTCGCCGTCCACGCGCCGTACGCGTTCGGGACGCTGTCGGTCGAGGCCGGCACCCACCGCCTGGTGCGGATCTCGCCGTTCGACAACCAGGGGCGGCGCCAGACGTCGTTCGCCGGTGTCGAGGTGGCCCCGGTCGTCGAGACCTCCGACCACATCGAGATCGACGAGAAGGACCTGCGGGTCGACGTGTTCCGCGCGTCCGGGCCCGGCGGTCAGGGCGTCAACACCACCGACTCGGCGGTCCGGCTGACCCACATCCCGTCCGGGATCGTCGTCGCCTGCCAGAACGAGCGCTCCCAGCTGCAGAACAAGGCGTCGGCGATGGCCGTGCTGCAGGCGAAGCTGCTGGAGCGGCGCCGGCAGGAGGAGCGCGAGCTGCGCGACTCGTTCAAGGAGGCCGGGTCCTCCTGGGGCAACCAGATGCGCAACTACGTGCTGCACCCGTACCAGCTGGTGAAGGACCTGCGCACCGAGCACGAGGAGGGCAACCCCTCGCAGGTGCTCGACGGCCAGATCGACGAGTTCATCGAGGCCGGCATCCGCTGGCGCAAGCAGACCGAATCGGCCTCGTGAGCCGGGGTCGCCGGGCGTCCGCGGTCTGCGGCGCCCTCCTCGTCCTCGCCCTGGCCGGATGCACGACGGGGTCCCCGGAGCCGTCCGCCGACGGGGCGCCGCCCGCGTCCGCCACGCCGTCGGCGCAGGACACCGTGGCCGCCGCGGGCACCGCGCTGGCCGACGCCGGGTCGGCGCGGGTCGACGTCGAGCTGGACTCGGTCACCGGCCCGGTGCGCGCCTCCGGCCCCGCCCGCTTCACCCCGTTCGCCGCGGACCTCACCGTCGCCCTCGGCACCCGTGGTGCCCAGGTCAGGGTGCTCGACGACCGCGCCTGGGTCCGGTTCGGCGGCAGCGACCGCTGGCAGCCGCTGTCCACGGGGCTCCTCCCGGTCGGCGCGGTCGGCGGGATGCTGCACGCCGCGCCCGGGCTGCGCGACGTCGTCGCCGCGCCGGGGACCACGGACGTCGACGGCGTCGCCGCGACGACGTACACCGGGTCGGTGGACCTCGCCGCCGCACGGGCCGGCGCCCCGGACCCCGCGGTCGGGACCCGGCTCGACGAGCTCGCCGGGCTGGTCTCGCCGACCCCGCGGTTCACCGCCTGGCTCGGTGCCCCCGACGCCGCCCCCGCCGACCGCGGACGGCTGCTCCGGCTGCGCCTGGAACCGCAGGCCCCGGCCACCGGGACGCAGGACGCCGGCGCCGCGGTCCCGGGCGCGGTGACCGTCTCCTTCAGCGAGCCCGGGCTGCCGGTGGAGATCACCGCCCCCTGACGACGGGCCCCGCGTCCCGTCGCCCGCGCGCCTCGCCCCGGGTCGGCGCGGTGCACCGAGATGCAGCTCAGCGGGCCGTGGAGATCGACAGTTCCCGCTGAGCTGCATCTCGGCGTCGCGGCGGCCGGGCCGACGAGTGCGCGGCGCGGCGCGGGGCGGGCTCAGCGGGGCGTGGTCGCCCCGCGGGTCAGGGCGGCGAGCGACACGGCGGAGAGCGTGGCCGCGGTCAGCATGGTCACGGCCATGGCCGTCGCGCTCGACCCGACCAGCGGTGAGACCAGGGCGCCGAGGCCGAACTGGGTGGCCCCCAGCAGGGCCGAGCCCGTCCCGGCGCGGTCGCGGACCTCGCCGGTCGCCAGCGCCGCGCTGTTGCCCATCACGAACCCGAGCGTGGCCAGGGTCGCGAACAGCAGCACGAGCACCGGCCAACGGGCGGCGCCGAGCAGCACCACGACGAGCAGCGCCGCGCACAGCACGACCAGCCCCCCGACGGCGACGACGAGCTGGCGGCGCGGGGCGACCCGTGCGGCGAGCCGGCTGCTGACGATGTTGCCCAGCACCAGCCCGGCCGCGTTCGCCCCGAAGGCGAGGGCGTACTGCGTCGTGGAGAGGCCGAGGGTCTGCTGCAGCACGAACGGCGACCCGGAGATGTAGGCGAACATCATCGAGAACGACGTGGCGAAGGCCAGCACGTAGCCGACGTAGCGACGGCGGCGCAGGAGCGCCCCGACGTCGGAGAAGGTCCGTCGCACACCGCCGGAGGTACGGGCCGGGGCCGGCAGCGTCTCGTGCACCGCGAGCAGCGACGACACCAGCATGAGCAGCGCCAGCCCGGCGAGCGCCACGAAGATGCCCCGCCAGCCGACGACCCCGCCGAGCGAGCTGCCGATCACCGGTGCGACCACCGGTGCGATCCCGTTGATCGCCATCATCAGGGAGAACAGCTGCGCGGTCCGCGCGCCGGTGGTGCGGTCGGAGATCATCGCGCGGCTCAGCACCAGGCCGGCCGCCCCGCCGAACCCCTGCAGGAACCGGGCGACGACGAGCACCGCGACCGACGGCGCGACCGCGCTCGCCAGGCACGCGACGAACAGCAGGACCGTGCCGGCGAGGACCAGTCGTCGCCGCCCCCAGCTGTCCGAGAGCGGGCCGATCACCAGCTGCCCGGCCGCCAGCCCCACCAGGAACGCGGTCAGGGTCAGCTGCGCCGCCGACGCCGACGCCCCCAGCTCGGTCGCCACCGTCGGCAGCACCGGCAGGTACATGTCGGTGGCCAGCGGCGCCACCGCCGTCAGCAGCGCGAGAACGCTGATCCACACGCCGTCCGGCACGGCGCGCCCCCGCGTCGTCCTCGGCGCGGCCTGCTCGGTCCCCACGGTCATGACGGTCCTCTCGCACGGCAATCAGCTATGAAACTATATATGGATTATCGAGTAGTATTGCGACTGTGACGAAGGTCGAGGAGCACGACGACGACTGGGCGGCGCTGGTCGAGGCGGTGCACGACCTGTCGCGCGTCCTGCGGGCGGCGGGGGAGCGCGCGGTCGGGCTGGACGCGATCACCGGGTCCGAGCACGAGGTCCTGCGGTGGGTCTCCGCGCGCCCCGGGCACCCCGTCTCGGCGGTGGCCCGCGGGCTCGGCCTGCAGGCCAGCAACGTCAGCACCACCGTCCGGTCGCTGGTCGAGCGGGACCTCGTGGAGCGCCGGACCGACCCGGCCGACGGCCGTCGCGCCCTGCTCCACCCCACCGCACGGGCCGCCCGGCACCGCGAGCTCCTCGACGCGGCCTGGACACGGCAGATCCGGCGTGCGCTCGGCGACCTGGACGGCACCGATGCCGTCGCGCTGCGTGCGGCGGCCCCCGTCCTGGACCGGCTCGCCGGTGCGCTCGACCCGTCGCGGGACCCGGTCGCCGCCGGACCGGTCTGACGGGCGTGTCGTCACGGCCCGTGTACTCCGGGCGGCGGTACCGTCCCGCTCCGTGATCGAGCTGCGGGACGTCACCAAGCGCTACCCGGCGTCCGGGCGTCCGGCGCTGGACCGGGTCTCCGCGACGGTCGGTGCGGGCGAGTTCGTGTTCCTGATCGGACCGTCCGGGTCGGGCAAGTCGACGCTGCTGCGGCTGCTGCTGCGCGAGGACGTCCCCACCTCGGGATCCATCCTCATCGACGGCCTCGACGTCGCCGGGCTGCCCCGGCGCAAGGTGCCGAAGCTGCGCCAGCGGATCGGCTGCGTGTTCCAGGACTTCCGGCTGCTGCCCAAGCGCACCGTCGCCGGCAACGTCGCGTTCGCGCTCGAGGTGCTGGGGCGCAGGCCGTCGGAGATCCGGATCGCCGTCCCGGAGCTGCTGGAGATGGTGGGGCTGCAGGGCAAGGCCGAGCGGCTGCCGCACGAGCTGTCCGGCGGTGAGCAGCAGCGCGTCGCGATCGCCAGGGCGTCGGTCAACCGGCCCCCGCTGCTGCTGGCCGACGAGCCCACCGGCAACCTCGACCCCGAGACCGGGCGGGAGATCATGCAGGTCCTGGAGCGCATCAACCGCGCGGGCACCACGGTGCTGATGGCCACCCACGACTCGTCCATCGTGGACGCGATGCGCCGCCGGGTGATCGAGTTGGCCGACGGCGGCGTGCTGCGTGACGAGGCCCGCGCGGTGTACGGGGCGGGCCGGTAGATGCGCCCCGCCCTGCTCACCCGCGAGGTCTCCTCCGGTCTGCGCCGCAACGTCACGATGACCGTCGCGATGGTGCTGACCACCGCGGTCACCCTGATGTCGGTCGGTGCGGGCCTGCTCGTGCTGCGCACCATCGACGACATCTCCGCGCTCTACACGAACCGGCTCGAGATCCAGGTGGCGCTCACCCCGGACGTCTCGGAGACCGACCCGGACTGCAGCGGGCCGACGTGCGCGTCGGTGCGGAGCGCGCTGGAGGCCGCCCCGGGCGTCGGCTCGGTCTCGTTCGAGTCCCAACAGCAGGCCTGGACCCGGTTCCGTGAGCTGTTCGCCGGGCAGTCGGTCGCCGACGTCGCCCGGCCGCAGTCGCTGCCCGCCACGCTGCGGGTCACCCTGACCGACCAGCAGGCGGGCGCCGCGGCCGCCCGGGCCGCCGTCGAGGGTCGGCCGGGGGTGCGCGGGGTGATCGACCAGCGCGACGTCGTCGGGACCCTGTTCGACTTCCTGAACGGGGTGCGCAACGTGGCGTTCGCGCTCGCCGTCGTACAGGCGCTCGCGGCGATCCTGCTGATCTTCAACACGGTGCAGGTCTCGGCGTTCATGCGGCGCACCGAGGTCGGCGTGATGCGCCTGGTCGGGGCGACGCGCTGGACCACCCAGCTGCCGTTCCTGGTCGAGGCCGCCATCGCCGGGGCCGTCGGCGGGGCGCTCGCCGGGATCGGCCTGGTCGCGGCCAAGTACGCCGTCGTCGACGACCTGTTCGCCGCGATGGGTCAGGCCGGCGTGATCCCGCCGGTCCGGATCACCGACGTGCTGGTGGTCTCGGCGCTGCTCGTGCCCACCGGGGCCCTCGTCGCGGGGGTCACCGGCTACGTGACCCTGCGCGCCTATGTGAAGGTCTGAGCGCTCACCCCGCGGGGGCGAACGCCGCGGCGTGGTCGCGGGCGAACTCCTCCAGGGTGCGGGCCGGGTGGCCGGTGAGGACGGCCACGGCGTCGTCCACCCGCGCCGCCTCGCCCCGCCCGTAGTGGGCGTAGTCCTCGACCAGTCCCGCGGCCTGCCAGGGCGGCAGCACCCCGTCCAGGACGGCGGCGAACGCCTCCGGGGTGAGGTCGTCGAACGCGACCGGGTGCCCGGTGGCCCGGGTCAGGGCCGCGGCGATCCCGGCGTGGGTGACGGCGCGCGGCCCGGTGAGGTCGTGCACCGCACCGTCCGGTCCGGCGCCGGTGAGCACGGCCGTGGCGGCGTCGGCGATGTCGCGCACGTCGACCGCGCTCACCGCGGCGTCGCCGATCGGGGCGCCGAACCGGCCGGTCGCGGCGACCAGGGGGGCGAAGGCCAGCAGGCCCTGCAGGAACAGGTTCGGCCGCAGCACCACGTGGCCGATCCCCAGGTCGTGGACGTGCTGCTCCACCGCGGCGTGCCAGCGCAGGAACCGCACCGGGGAGTCCGCCCGTGCCGCGAACTGCGACAACAGCACCAGCCGGGACACCCCGGCGGTCGCGGCGGCGTCGGCCACCGCGATCTGGGTGGTCGCGGCGTCGGGGGCCGAGGGCGAGTTGAGGAAGGCCGCGTCGACCCCGTGCAGCGCCGTGGCGACGGCGTCCGGGTCGCGCAGGTCGCCCCGCACGACCTCGACGCCGGCGGCGTCGCCGAGGCGGTCGGGGTCGCGGACCAGTGCCCGCACCGTCACGTCACGACCGGCCAGCGCGGTCAGCAGGTGCCCGCCGATCCCGCCGGTCGCCCCGGTCACCAGCACCGTCGTCGTCATGTCCGTCTCCTGTGATCGTCGATCTGATACGAGAGCACTGCTCTCGCAACCGAGTGTGCACGCGACGCCGCCGAAGTGCAAGAGCACTGCTCCGGCGATGCCGCGGTCGGATACCGGTGGCGGTGCGCGGGTAGGCTGGTCGTGTGAAGGAACAGGGCCGGAAGGTGATCGCGCAGAACCGTCGGGCCCGGCACGACTACGCGATCCTGGAGGAGTTCGAGGCCGGGGTCGCGCTCAAGGGGACCGAGGTGAAGAGCCTCCGTCTGGGCCGGGCGTCGCTGGTCGACGCCTTCGCCACCATCGACGACGGCGAGATCTTCCTGCGCAACCTGCACATCCCGGAGTACGTGCGCGGCAGCTGGACCAACCACGAGCCGCGCCGCACCCGCAAGCTGCTGCTGCACCGTGGGGAGATCGACCGGCTGATGGGCAAGACCCGCGAGGGCGGGCTCACCCTGGTGCCGCTGTCGCTGTACTTCAACGACGGCAAGGTCAAGTGCGAGATCGCGCTCGCCAAGGGCAAGAAGGACTACGACAAGCGCCGTGACCTGGCCAAGAAGGACGCCCAGAAGGAGATCGCGCGCGCCGTCGGCCGTGCGGCCAAGGGGCGGGCCCGGGACCTGCGCGGCTGAGCCACGGCCCGCCTAGGGTGGGGCCGTGGATCTCCCCGTGCCACCCTCCGACGACGCCGACGTGCCCCGCTGGACCGCCGAGCTGGACCTGCCCGGCCTGGTCGACGTGCACGTGCACTTCCTGCCCCAGCGCATGCTCGACAAGGTCTGGGCCTACTTCGACGCCGCTGAGACCCACTACGGCACCCCGTGGCCGGTGCAGTACCGGCTGCCCGAACAGGAGCGGTACGCGATCCTCGAACGCCTCGGGGTGCTCGCGTTCGCGCCCCTGACCTACCCGCACAAGCCGGGCATGGGGGAGTGGCTCACCGGCTGGGCCGGCGGGTTCGCCGACGCCCACCCGCGCGCGGTGCGCACCGCGACGCTCTACCCGGAACCGTCCGTCGTGGACTACCTCGGCCGTGCCGTGTCCGACGGGGCGCGGATGGTCAAGGTGCACGTCCAGGTCGGCGGGTTCGACCCGCGCGACCCCCTGCTGCGCGACGCCTGGGGCCTGCTGGCCGACGCGGGTGTGCCCGCCGTCGTTCACTGCGGCGACGGCCCGATCCCCGGCGAGCACACCGGCCTCGGGATCTTCGCCGAGGTACTGGCGGCGCACCCCGATCTGCGGATCGTGCTGGCCCACGCGGGCATGCCGGACTTCCGGGGCGCGCTGGAGCTGCTGGACCGGTTCCCGAACCTGGTGCTCGACACGACGATGGTCGGGACCGCGTTCTCCCAGCGGATCGCGCCGCTGCCGCCGGACTGGCCGGCACGCCTGGCCGAGCACCCGGGGCGGATCGTGCTCGGCACCGACTTCCCCAACATCCCCTACGCCTACGCCGAGCAGCTCGCCGCGATCGCCGGCTGGGCCGCCGCCGAGCCCCGCCTCGGCGCGGCGTTCCTGCGCTCGGTCCTGTACGACGCCCCGGCCGCGCTGCTGGGCGTCGACCCCGTCCGACACGCCACCCCCGGCCCCGCGGCCGAGACCCCGAGGAGCTCCTAGACATGGTCAGCCCGCAGAACGACGGGAACGGCGCGGCCGCCCCGGTCGACATCGCCCTCTACGGTGCGACCGGCTTCGTCGGCGGCCTCATCGCCCGTCACCTCGCCGAGCACGCCCCGCCCGGGGTGCGCATCGCGCTGGCCGGCCGCTCCGAGGCGAGGCTCGCCGCGACCCGGGCGGCGCTGCCCGCGTCGGCGCGGGATTGGCCGCTGATCGTCGCCGACGCCGCCGACCCGGCCGCGACCGACCGGCTCGCCGCGGGCGCCCGCGTCGTGCTGAGCACGGTCGGCCCGTACGCGAAGTACGGCCTGGGGCTGGTCGGGTCGTGCGCGCGGGCCGGCACCCACTACGCCGACCTCACCGGTGAGGTGCTGTTCGTCCGCGAGGCGATCGACCGCTTCCACGACACCGCCCGCGCCAGCGGCGCGCGGATCGTGCACTCCTGCGGCTACGACTCCGTCCCCTCCGACCTGGGGGTGTTCCTCGCGCACCGGGCCGCACAGGCCGACGGTGCGGGTGGGCTCACCGAGGTCCGCACGGTCGCGACGATGCGCGGCGGGGTCTCGGGCGGCACGGTGGACTCGCTGCGCGGGCAGCTCGACACCGTCCGCACCGACCGCGACGCCCGGCGCCTGGCCGCCCGCCCGCACTCGCTGAGCCCCGACCCCTCGGCCGAGCCGACGCCGTCGCAGCCGGGTGACGCGGGACCGCCCGCCCGGCTCCCGGACGGCACCTGGACCGCGCCGTTCGTGATGGCGTCCTACAACACCCGGATCGTGCGCCGCTCCAACGCGCTGCTCGACCACGCCTACGGCCGCGGCCTGCGCTACGGCGAGCTCCAGGGCTGCGGTCGCGGGGTGTCCGGGGCGATCACCGCGGGTGTGGTCACCGGCGGGCTCGGCGCGCTGGTCGGCGCGTTCATGGTGCCGCCGATCCGCCCGCTGCTCGACCGGGTGCTGCCCGCGCCCGGGACCGGGCCGTCGGAGCGGACCCGCGAGCGCGGCTGGTTCCGGATGGACGTGCGTGCCGAGACCGAGTCCGGGCGTCGCTACCGGGTGCGGGTCTCCGGTCCCGGCGACCCCGGCTACGGGGCCACCGCGGTGATGTTCGGCGAGGCGGGCCTCGCGCTGGCCCTGGGCGGGTCCGCGCTGCCCGACCGCGCGGGCTGTCTCACCCCGGCCACCGCGCTGGGTGACGTGCTGGTCGACCGGCTGCGGGCCGCGGGGCACACCTACGAGGTCGCGGCGGGGTGACACGCCACCGGTAACCGGGATGATCGGGCGGGCGCGGGGCGTTATGCTGTGCGTCCGCCCGGGTACGTCCGGGCGGAGTGCAGGTGGACTGCGGGTCCTCCGGGACCCGACCAGGGGGTGAACGGTTTCGACTCCGATCGTTGATCGAGGTGAAGCGTGCCGAGGAAGGCGACGATGATCTCGTTAACCATGCGTCGCAAAAAAATAAGTGCCGACAACAGTCGCACTGCCCAGAGCGCTTACGCGCTCGCTGCCTGATCTTCAGGTAGGGGCTGTCGGGCCGGAGGCGTCCCCGCTCCGGGTCCCGACATCATTCAGGGGACTCACCCTGCGGTCCGGCCGCGGAACCGCAGGGGACATCCAACAGCGGCTGGGATCGTCACACCGGCTTGTTCGCGTGACCGGTGGATCCGAGTAGAGACCTAGCGGACTGCGCACGGAGAAGCCCTCGTGAACCGACGGAGGACCCGGGTTCGATTCCCGGCACCTCCACCGCCCAGCGGCCCCGTCCCGACCCCGGGACGGGGCCGTTCCTGTTTCCGGAGAAGATCGTTGCGCGATGAAACTGTGCATTGCTAACATCCTTGGTGGGAGTGATGCCGATGACCGCCGTGACCGATCCCGTGCCCACCTACCCGATGACGCGCGGGTGCCCCTTCGACCCGCCCGCCGAGCTCGCCCGCATCCGGGACGACGAGTGCCCCGCCGGGCCGGGGATCGCCCGCGTCCGTATCTGGGACGGCAGCACGCCGTGGCTCGTCACCCGCTACGACGACGTCCGCGCCGCGCTCGCCGACGAGCGGCTGTCCGCCGACGCCGACCGCGACGGCTACCCGGCCGCGTCGCGGTCGCGCCGCGTGCGCTCCCGGGGGCGCCGGCGCAGCTTCATCATGATGGACGGCCCCGAGCACGCCCGGCACCGGCGGATGCTCATCGGTGAGTTCACCGTGCGCCGCATCGAGCGTCTCCGGCCGCTGGTCGAGCAGACCGTCACCGAGCTGCTGGACGCCATGGAGGCGGGGGAGAACCCGACCGACCTGGTGCAGGCGTTCGCGCTGCCGCTGCCGTCGCTGGTGATCTGCCACCTGCTCGGGGTCCCCTACGCCGACCATGCGTTCTTCGAGTCGCAGAGCCGGATCATGGTCGACCTGACCTCGGGCGCGGAGGCGTCGGCCGCGGCGTCGGACGCGCTGCAGGACTACCTCGCCGGCCTCGTCCGGGCGCGGCTGGACGAGCCGCGCGACGACGTGCTCGGCGGGATGGCCGCCCGGGTCGCGGCCGGGGACCTCACCGTCGACGAGGCGAGCGCCTCGGCGCTGCTGCTGCTCGTCGCCGGGCACGAGACGACGGCGAACATGATCGCGCTCGGCACGCTGACCCTGCTGCACCACCCCGACCAGCTCGCCGTCGTCCGCGACGGCGACGCCGCGCAGGTCCGCGCCGCGGTCGAGGAGCTGCTGCGGGTCCTGACCGTGACCCACATCGGCCGTCGCCGGGTCGCGACCGAGGACCTCGAGATCGGCGGGGTCACGGTGCGGGCGGGGGAGGGCGTGGTGCTCGCCGCCGAGGCCGCCAACCGCGACCCCCGGCAGTGGCCGCACCCCGACGAGGTCGACGTGTCCCGCGGGACGAACCGGCACGTCGCGTTCGGGTTCGGGGTGCACCAGTGCCTGGGGCAGCCACTGGCCCGTCTGGAGCTGCAGATCGCCTACCCGGCGCTGCTGCGGCGCTTCCCGGGACTGCGGGTCACCGTGCCGGACTCGGAGATCCCGTTCCGCGACGACATGGCGATCTACGGCGTGCACGCGCTGCCGGTGGCATTCTGATGGCCATGCGCGTGATCGTGGACAAGGAACTGTGCATCGGGGCCGGTCAGTGTGTCGTGACCGCGCCCGACGTCTTCGACCAGGACGACGACGGGATCGTCGAGCTGCTGACCGACTCGCCGGCCGAGGGCGACCGGGACGCGGTGAAGGAGGCCGAGCACGTGTGCCCGGCCCGGGTGATCAGCGTGGAGGACTGACCCTCAGGCGGCGCTGACGCCGATCAGCATGCCGACCAGGTACGTGGCGCCGGCGGCGATGGCGCCGAACGCCAGCTGGCGCAGCGCCGCCGACCACCACGACCGGGAGGTGAACCGCGAGGTCAGCGCCCCCGCGACGAGCAGGCCGACGCCGCCGACGGCGAGGCCGAGCGCGAGTGAGCCGTAGCCGAGCAGGAACGTCATCAGCGGGATCAGCCCGCCGACCGCGAACGCGGCGAACGACGACGTCGCCGCCACCCAGGGCGAGGGCTTGTCGTCCAGGCTGACGCCCAGCTCCTGGCTGACGTGCATCCGCAGCGCCAGCTCCGGGTCGCGGTGCACCTCGCGGGCGACCGCGTCCGCCGTCTGCCCGGTCAGCCCCATCTCGCGGAACCGGGAGGCCAGCTCGTGCTCCTCGGCGCGCGGGTGCCGGGCGAGCTCGCGGCGCTCGACGGCGGCCTCGGCGTCGAGCGCGTCGTTCTGGGTGCCGACCGAGGCGAACTCGCCCAGGGCCATCGAGAACGCCCCCGCGACGACGCCCGCCAGCCCGGTCAGCACGATCAGGTCGCGGTCCGCCCCGCCCCCGCCGACGCCCGCGACCAGCGCGATCGTGGTGACCAGGCCGTCCATCGCGCCGAACGTGGCGGCGCGCAGCCAGCCGCCCGAGACGTCCCGATGGGAGTGGTCGTGGCTGTGGTCGGCGAGTTCCGCCTCCAGCTCCGGATCGTTCACGCCTGCAACGATAGGACGACCGCGCTCGCCGCGCGGCGGTGTGCGACCACCCCGACACTGGGTCGATGTCGTCCGATGACACGGCTCCGCTCTGGCTGTTCGCCGACCAGCTCGGCCCGCACGTGTGGGACACCGAGGAGTTCGCCGACCGCGAGGTCGTGATCGTCGAGTCCACCCGGGCGCTGGGCCGGCGGCGCCACCACCGCCAGAAGCTGCACCTGGTGCTGTCCGGGATGCGTCACCTCGCCGAGCAGCTCGGCGACCGGGCCACCTACCTGCGCACCGACACCTACCGCGAGGCGCTGGAGCAGGTCGGCCGCCCGGTGGTGGTGCACCAGCCGACGTCGTTCCCGGCGTCGGACATGGTGCGCCGTTTCGTGAAGGAGGGGCTGGTCACCGAGGTCCGGCCCACCCCGACCTTCGCGCTGGGCAAGGACGAGTTCGACGAGTGGGCCGGCGACCGCGAGACCTTCCGGATGGAGGAGTTCTACCGCGCCCAGCGCGAGCGGTTCTCCGTGCTCATGGACGGCGAGAAGCCCGTCGGCGGGAAGTGGAACTACGACCACGACAACCGCGAGTCCCCGCCGAAGGGCGCCGAGCGCCTGGACGTGAAGGAGCCCTGGAAGCCCCGCGAGGACGGGATCGACGAGCAGGTCCGCGCCGACCTCGACGCGGCCGGGTACCCCACGGTCGGCAACGACGGGCCGCGCCGCTTCGCCGTCACCCACGAGGAGGCCACCCGGGCGCTGCGGCACTTCGTCCGGCACCGCCTCGACACCTTCGGCCCGTACGAGGACGCGGTGCTGGAGCAGGACTGGGCCATGGCGCACTCGCTGCTGTCGGTGCCGATGAACCTGGGCGCACTGCACCCGCTGGAGGCGGTGCACGCCGCCGAGCAGGCCTACCACGACGGGGACGCCCGGCTGTCCAGCGTCGAGGGGTTCGTCCGGCAGATCCTCGGCTGGCGGGAGTACGTCTGGCAGCTGTACTGGCGCTTCGGGCGCGGCTACACGCGTCGCAACCACCTGCGGGCCCGCACCCCGCTGCCGGACTGGTGGACCGACCTGGACGCCGACGCCGTCACCGCGAACTGCCTGTCGCACGCCCTGGGCGGGGTCCGCGACCGCGGCTGGACCCACCACATCCCGCGCCTGATGATCCTCGGCAACCACGCCATGCAGCGTGGCTACCGGCCCGCGGAGCTCAACGACTGGTTCGCGACCGCGTTCGTCGACGGGTTCGCCTGGGTGATGCCCGCCAACGTGATCGGGATGAGCCAGCACGCCGACGGCGGCCGGATGGCCACCAAGCCCTACGCCTCCGGTGGCGCCTACATCGACCGGATGACCGACCTGTGCTCGGGCTGCGCGTTCGACCCGAAGGTGCGGGTGGGGGAGAAGGCCTGCCCGTTCACCGCGGGCTACTGGCAGTTCGTCCACCGCCACGAGGAGATGATGGCGGGCAACAACCGCACCGCCCGCGCCGTCGCCACGATGAAGCGGCTGACCGATCTCGACGCGCTGCTGGAGCAGGAGTCCGCCCGCGAGGAGTTCTGAACCGGCGGGCTCGCTAGGCTTCCCGGTCGTGACCGCAGCCCGCCCGCTCGACGTGCTGGGCACCGTGCTGCGGCTGGGGCTGGCCGCGGTCTGGCTGGTGTCGGGGGCGGTGAAGCTGTCCGAGCCGTTCACCACGGCCGTCGCCGTCGCCGCCTACCGGGTGCTGCCGAACGCGCTCGTCGTGCCGGTCGCGACCCTGCTGCCGCCGCTGGAGATCGCACTCGGCCTGCTGCTGCTCGCGGGTCTCGCCACCCGGCTCGCCGCGGTGGTGGGCACCGTGCTGCTGCTCGCGTTCGTCGCGGGGCTGGTGCAGGCGTGGGCGCGCGGGCTGGCGATCGACTGCGGCTGCTTCGGCGGTGGCGGGCCGGTCGACCCCGACGACACCGGCTACGGCCTGTCCCTGCTGCGCGACCTCGCCTTCACGGCGGCCGCGGTGTACCTGGTGGCGCGCCCGCGGACGCTGTTCTCCCTCGACGGGCGCGGGGACCGGGCCGCGGCACACGACCACGACCGGCGGGCGCCGGCGGACGCGACGGAGGAGCACTGATGGGACAGAGTGAGCGCGAGCGCCGACAGGCCGCGCAGGCCCGGCTGCAGGCGGCGGGGATCAGCTCCGCACGCACCTCGAGCGGGCTCGGTCGCAACCTCGGGATCGGCGCGCTCGTGCTGGTCATCGCCCTGGCCACCGGCGTCTACGTGCTGTACCAGAACTACCAGAAGGCGACCGTCGCGACCTACCCGGTGACCCGCGACGGCGTCGTCGTGAAGGCCGGGAACCAGGCGGCACCGGTGACCGTCGACCTCTACGAGGACTACCTCTGCCCCGCCTGCCAGCAGCTGGAGAGCGGTGTCGGGAACCAGCTCACCACCGCGGTGAACGAGGGCAAGGCGAAGATCAACTATCACCACATCGTGATCCTCGACGAGCGCTCGACCCCGCCCGGCTACTCGACCCGCGCCGGCAACGCCGCACTGTGCGCCGCCGACGCCGGGATCTTCCCCGCGTACCACTCCCGCCTCTACGCCGAACAGCCCACCGAGGGCAGTGCCGGGAAGACGGTGCAGGAGCTGACCGCGCTCGGCACCGAGCTGGGGGCCAAGGGCGACTTCGCGGGTTGCGTCACCCGCCAGGCGAACAGCCAGGCGATCGCCGACGCGACCAAGGCGGCCGTCGCCGACCCAGCGGTGGCGCCCGGCGGCCGTTTCGGGACCCCGACGGTGATGGTGAACGGGGTCAAGATGGATCTGAGCAACGGGGACTGGCTGTCGAAGGTGACGGGCTGACCGCACCCACGGTGAAGCGCGGCAGGAACCACTGCACCAGCGGCCCGACGGCGAGCGCGTAGACCACCGTCACCGGGCCGAAGACACCGCCGAGCACCCACCCGACGAGCACGACCGTCACCTCGATCGCGGTCCGCACCAGCCGCACCGACAGGCCGGTGCGGGCCGCGAGCCCGGTCATCAGCCCGTCCCGCGGGCCCGGCCCCAGTCCGACCCCGATGTAGGCCGCCGTGGCCGCCGCGTTCAGCACGATCCCGGCGACGGCGTACGCCACCCGCAGCCACAGCGCCTCCGGGGCGGGCAGCACCGCGAGCGCGGTGTCCACCGTCGCCCCGATGACGACGACGTTCGCCACCGTCCCGAGTCCCGGCCGTTCCCGCAGCGGGATCCACAGCAGCAGCACCCCGACCGCGACGACCACGGTCACCGCGCCCACCGACAGGGCCGTACGGCCGGCGACGCCCTGGTGGAACACGTCCCACGGCATCGAGCCGAGGGCCGCGCGCATCATCAGCGCCATCGAGACCGCGTAGGCGACCAGGCCGGCCACGAGCTGGGTGAGCCGCCGGGTGCGCCGCGGCATCCGCAGCGACCAGCGGGAGCTGTCGATCGTCACGAGATGGCATGCTGCCTCTGTCGGTGGCCTGTCGTCACCGTGCCACTCGAACGAAAGTGGATCGGGAATGACGCAGGGGATCGGGGCGGAGCGCCTCGCCGCGCTGTGCGGCGACGTCCACGGCGGGCGCGGCCCGGCGTACCGGGTGCTGGCCGACGCGGTGCGGGTGCTGACCGGCGACGGCAGGCTGCCGTCGGGCACCCGGCTGCCGGCGGAGCGGGCGCTGGCCGAGGCGCTGGGCGTCAGCCGGGTCACCGTCGCCCGCGCCTACCGCGACCTGCGCGACGACGGCTGGGCCGACGCCCGGCACGGGTCGGGCACCTGGGTACGGCTCCCGGACCGCACCGGGGGCGTCGACGGGGTCTGGGCGCCGGGGCCGGTCGACCGCGGCACGATCGACCTCGCCCACGCCGCGCCCGCCGCGCCCGCGGTGCTGCCCGACCTGGTCGCCCGCGCCGTCGAACGGGGTGCCGCGGAGCTGGCCGGCCACGGCTACGGCCCGGACGGCCTGCCCGCGCTGCGGGCCGCGATCGCCGACCGGTTCACCGCCCGGGGGCTCCCGACCGGGCCGGAGCAGGTCGTCGTGACGGGCGGGGCGCTGCAGGCGATCGGGATCGTCGTCGCCGAGCTGGCCGGGCCCGGCGACCGGGTGCTCGTCGAGCACCCCACCTACCCGTCGGCGCTCGACGTCGTCGCCGACGCGGGGGCGGTCGCCGTCCCGGTGTCGGCGGACGGTGCCGACGCGACCCCGCAGACCGTGCTGCCGCGGGCCGCCCGGCAGACCGCGGCGCGGGTCGCGTACCTGATGGCGGACTTCCAGAACCCCACCGGCCGCCTCCTCGACGACGACGCCCGCGCCCGGCTCGTGCAGCGCCTCGCCCGCCAGGGCACCGTCGCCCTGGTCGACGAGACCTTCGCCGAGCTGGACCTGCGCGAGGGCGCCACGGGGCCGCTGCCGTGTGCCGCGCACGCCGCCGGGCCCGACGACGTCGTCACCGTCGGCGGGCTGAGCAAGATCGCCTGGGGCGGGCTGCGGATCGGCTGGATCCGGGCCGGCCGCGAGCGCGCCGCCCGGATGCGACGACGGCTGGCCCGCGCCCAGCTGGCGCTGCCGGTGCTGGAGCAGCTCGTCGCCGTCGAGGTGCTGGAGCGGCTCGACGTGCTGCGGGCCGAACGGGTCGGGGTGCTGCGCACCCGGCGCGACCTGCTGGTCGCCGAGCTCGCCGCGGCCCTGCCGGACTGGCGCTTCACCGTCCCCGACGGCGGGCTGGCGCTGTGGTGCGACCTCGGTGCGCACGTCTCGACGGCGCTGACCGCGGCCGCCCCGCGACACGGTCTGGTGCTGGCGCCCGGGCCGCGGTTCGGGGCCGGGCACGCGTTCACCGACCGGTTGCGGGTGCCCTTCACCCACCCCGGGCCTGTGACGGCCGAGGCGGTACGGCGCCTGGCCCGCACCGCCCGCGACGTCGCCGGGCCGGGCCGGACGACCGGCGCCGACCCGGCGACCCGGGCCGGCGTCGTCGTCTGAGCGGGGTCAGATCACCAGGTCGATCAGCAGCACCAGGACCAGGCCGGAGACCGAGATGACGGTCTCCATGATCGACCAGGTCTTTATGTTCTGGCCGACGGTGAGCCCGAAGTACTCCTTGACCAGCCAGAACCCGGCGTCGTTGACGTGGGAGAAGAACAGCGAGCCCGCGCCGATCGCCAGTACCAGCAGCGAGGTCTGGGTCGGGTCGAGCGTCGGCAGCAGCGGGACGAGGATGCCCGCGGCGGTCACCGTCGCGACGGTCGCCGACCCGGTCGCGAGCCGGATCGCCACCGCGACCAGCCAGCCCAGCAGCAGCGCGGAGATGCCGGCGCCGGTGGCCCAGCCGGCGATCATCGCGCCGATCCCGGTGTCGACCAGGGTCTGCTTGAACCCGCCGCCCGCGGCGACGATCAGCACGATGCCGGCGATGGCGGGCAGCGACCTCTCCAGCGAGCCCATGATCCCGGCGCGGTTCATGCCGGATCCGGTGCCGAGGGTGACCATCGCGACCAGCACCGAGAGCAGCAGCGCGACCAGCGGGGTGCCGACGAAGTCCAGCGCGGCGCGCACCGGGTTGCCCTCGGGCGCGGCGATGTCGCCGACGGCCTTGCCCATCATCAGCACGACCGGCAGCAGCACGGTGAGCAGCGTGGCGGCGAACCCGGGGCGCCGGGTGGGCCCGCCGTCCGGGGCGTCGCGGTCGACGGCGGCGTCGTCGCCGGAGCCGCTGCCGGAGCCGGTGTCCGGGTCGGTGCCGGTGGTGGCGCCGGCCGACCCGCCGGACGCGGTGCTGCTCCCGGCCGCGACCCGGGACTCGAAGAGCGCGGGCGGGGACACGTCGACCCAGCGGGCCGCGACCTTGGCGAACAGCGGCCCGGCCAGGACGACGACCGGGATCGACACGAGCACACCGAGGACCAGCGTGATGCCCAGGTCGGCGTCGAGGATGCCGATCGCGGCGAGCGGGCCGGGGTGCGGCGGGACGAGGCCGTGCATGGCGGAGAGCCCGGCCAGTGCCGGGATGCCGACGGCGATCAGCGAGACCTGGGCGCGGCGCGCGACCAGGAAGATGACCGGCATCAGGATGACCAGGCCGATCTCGAAGAACATCGGCAGGCCGATCAGCGCGCCGACGGCGGCCATCGACCACGGCAGCGTCCGCGGGCCGGAGCGGGAGACGATCGCGTCGACCAGTCGGTCGGCACCGCCGGAGTCGGCGAGCAGCTTGCCGAACATCGCGCCCAGCGCGATCAGCGTGCCGACGCTCGCGGCGGTGGAGCCGAAGCCGTCGGAGAAGGCCTCCACGGCGTCGCCCATCGACATGCCCGCCACGCCCGCGACGAGCAGCGAGCCGATGGTCAGTGCGAGGAACGGGTGCAGGGAGAACCGCGTGATCAGCAGGACCAGTGCGACGATGCCCACCAGTGCGGCGGTCACCAGGCGACCGGCGGAGGCGACCGGCGGAGGCGACCGGCTGGGCCTGCTCCGCGGCCAGGACGAGTGCGGGGTGCAGCGTCATCGCGGGGCCACCTCCGGCCCGGTCACGGCGACGGCGCCCGCGACGATCTCGTCGACCGGCCGGCGGATGTCCAGCGTCGTCCCGGCCTCGTCGGCGGCCAGCGGCTCCAGGGTGGCCAGCTGGGAGTCGAGCAGCGCGGTCGGCATGAAGTGCCCGGAGCGCCCGCCCATGCGCTCGGCGAGCACGGCGGCGTCGCCGGACAGGTGCACGAACACCGTCGACGGCGCGTGCGAGCGCAGCCGGTCGCGGTAGGCGCGGCGCAGCGCCGAGCAGGCGACGACGAGCCCGGTGCCGGTGTGCTCGGCCAGCCGGGCGCCGACGGCGTCGAGCCAGGGCTCGCGGTCGGCGTCGGTGAGCGGGATCCCCTGGGTCATCTTCGCGACGTTCGCGGCCGGGTGCAGGCCGTCGGAGTCGGTGAAGGGGACACCGAGGGCGTCGGCGAGGGCGGCGCCGACGGTGGACTTCCCGGAGCCGGACACCCCCATCACGACGACGAGGGGGCGGGGTGGCTGCTGCGTCACTGCATCGGCTCCTCACGGGTGTGGCGGCATCGGCACACGGACCGGGGGTACCCCGCCCGTTGCGGGACCAGCGTCGGTCATAAGTAGTACTTTTTCAATACCGAATCGGTTCAGGTATGTCGAATTGCCTCGCTGCGACGATGGAGTGGCACGATTCGGCTCGTGGGTGGCGCAACGGAGGGTCTGCACGGGGACGTCCTGGACCGGCTCGGTACCGCGATCGCCGCGGGGACCATCGGGGCGGGCGAGGTCCTGCGGGCCGAGGAGCTGGTCGCGCGCTACGGCGTGTCGCGCACCGTCGTCCGGGAGGCCGTGCGCGTGCTGGAGTCGATGGGCCTGGTGCGCAGCAGGCGCCGGGTCGGCACGACGGTCGCCCCGCGGGAGCAGTGGAACGTGCACGACCCGCGGGTGATCCGCTGGCGGCTCGACGGTCCCGGCCGCGACGAGCAGCTGCGGTCGCTGTCCGAGCTGCGCTGCGGGGTGGAGCCGCTGGCCGCCGAGCTGGCCGCCGACCGGGCCACCCCCGAGCAGTGCGGTGTGCTCGTCGGCGCGGTGATGGACATGACCGTGCACGGGCGGTCCGGGGACCTGCTGGCCTACCTGGAGGCCGACGTCGTGTTCCACCGCACGCTGCTCGCGGCCTCGGGCAACGAGATGGTGGCCGCGCTGGGCGACGTCGTCGCCGAGGTGCTGGCCGGGCGCACCCGGCACCACCTGATGCCCAGCCGGCCGGAGCCGGACGCGATCCGGCTGCACCGCGACGTCGCCGACGCCGTCCGGTCCGGTGACCCGGCGGGTGCCGGAGCGGCGATGCGCGAGATCCTGCGTGAGGCGGACGCGGCGATGCGGGCCGGTGTGGCGCGCGCTCCGGGTCCCCGATTGTGATGATGGTGCGGATTCGGACGTATCAATCCGTCGTCCGCAATCGATCATAGGGGAGACCGTCGTGTGCGACGGGGCCGCGGCACCACGTCGCGGGACGGTGCCGAATGAGTGAGATGATCTCGCAATGTCCGTACGGCGGGTGACGGAAGAACTGCAACGTCTGGGCATGTCGGGGTACGAGGCGAAGGCCTACGTCGCCCTGGTCAGTGCCGGCGAGGCGGTGAACGGCTACGAGGTGGCGAAGCGGTCGGGGGTGCCGCGCAGCACCGTCTACGAGACGCTGGGCAAGCTCGTCGGCCGCGGCGCGGCGTTCGAGGTGCGGGCCGCCGACGGCACCGGCTACGTCCCGCTGCCGCCCGCGACGCTGCTGGAGCGGATGCGCCGCGACTTCGACCGCACGCTGGGCATCCTGCAGAACGAGATCCCGCGGCTGACCGCGCCACCGCAGGTGCGGCTGGTGCACTCGCTGACCGAGCGGCGCATGCTGCTCGAGCGGGCCGAGGACGTCGCCGCCGCGGCCCGCTCCGAGCTGTACGTGCTCGGCTGGCCGGAGGACGTCGAGGCCCTCAAGCCCACGATCCGCCGGGCCGAGGAGCACGGCGTCGACGTGGCCACGGTCGTCTTCGGCCCCGACGACGACCCGGTCGGCTGGCACACCGAGCACCGCTACTCCGAGCCCTCGGCGGTCGAGGACAACCTCGGCCGGCGGATGCTCATCGTCGTCGCGGACCGGGACCAGGCCGTGATCGGGGGGCTCACCGCCGACCGCACCTGGGGCCTCTACACCGACGACCCGGCCGCGGTGCTGCTCGCGCACCTCTACGTGCGCCACGACATCGCGATCCACCGCGTCGCCGACCGGTTCGCCGAGCACGGGTTCGACGAGTTCTGGGTCGACGACCCCGCCCTGCGACGGCTCCGCGAGCCCGTCGGCGAGCCGGTCCGGGCCACCGACGGCGCGCCCCGCTCCGTCGGCCCGGAGACCGACACCGTCGGCGACCTCGACGGCGCCGACGGGACCGACGAGGACGACGACGACCGGAGCCGGGCCGGCTGAGCGGCCCCGGGGCTCAGCCCGCGGGCACCCGCTCCGGCCTGCGCCCACCCAGGTGTCGGCCGAAGAAGTCGAGGATGATCTGCGCCCGCTGGACGCGGTGGCGCGGCGACCCGTCGCGTGACATCCCGTGGCTCTCCTCCGGGAACCGCCAGTACTCCACCGCCCGCCCGAGCAGCCGCAGCGCGACGAACAGCGCGTCGGCCTGCTCGACCGGGCACCGCAGGTCGTCCTCGGAGTGCAGGATCAGCATCGGCACATCGATGCCGCGGACGTGGTGCAGCGGAGACATCCGCCGGTACTCCTCCGGCGCGTCCAGCAGCGAGCGGCCCAGCTCGTGGCCGAACCACCCGGCGGCGTCGGAGCTCCAGTCCAGCGACTCCAGGTTGTTCACCGCCCGCTCGCTGCACGCGGCGGCGAACCGGGCGGAGTGGTGGGCGGCCAGCCACGAGGTGAGGTAGCCGCCGTAGGACCCGCCGAGGACGCCCACCCGGTCCCGGTCGAGCCGGTCGACGGCCGCGAGGGCGCCGTCGAGCGCGGCGAGCACGTCGTCGGCGTCGATCCCGCCCCACCCGGTCCCGGGTGCGGTCTCCGCCAGCGGGCTGCGGATCGCCCGGACCCGGTCCTGGGTGTAGCCGGTCGAGCCGTGCGGGTTGCACCAGACGACCGCGTAGCCGGCGCCCGCCCACAGCCGGAACTCGTCGAACCAGGCGTCGGCGTACTGGGTCATCGGGCCGCCGTGGATCGACAGCAGCACCGGGATCCGCCCGCCGTCGCCGGTGGCGGGCTCGTCGGGCAGCAGCACCCAGGTGTCGACGTCGCCGTCCCCGGCCGGGGACGGCACGGCCAGCCGCACCGGGGTGCGCCCGCGCGGCACGGCGTCGTGGAAGGGCTCGGTGAGCGAGGTGAGCCGGCGCAGCGACCCGTCGTCGGTGACGTGCAGCTCGCCGAGATGGTCGTGGTCGGTGACCAGGACGACGGTGGTCCCGCCCGCGCGGTCGTAGGCGGTCACCGCCCGCTCGCCGGTCAGCAGCGCCTGCGCGGTGCCCGCCCCCGCGCCGTCGGCCGCGACCCGGTACAGGTGGACCCCGCCACGGTCCTCGCAGGACACGAGCAGGTGGCCGTCGTCCCAGATCGGGGGGCGGGCGCCGGGGAAGGGCCGCCAGGTGCGGTCGATGCCGGTCGCGAGGACGTCCTCCCGCCCGGTCGCGACGTCGACCACCGCCGGCGACGCGTGCGCCGGGGTCGCCAGGTGGTCGTCGGAGGCCAGGGTGGCCAGCCGGGTGCCGTCCGGCGACCAGGACGGGTGCGTGTGATGGCGTCCGGTGCGGGTGAGCCGCCGCGGCCCGTCCCCGCCGCCCGTGGCGTCGACCAGGTAGATCCGCGCGGTCTCGTCCAGGTCCCAGTCCGGCTCGCGGTCCGCGACGACGGCCAGCGTCCGCCCGTCCGGCGACCAGGCGGGCGACGAGTGCTCGTACGGCCCGCCCGCGACGGCCACCGGGTCGCCACCCCCGGCGTCGACGACGAACACCGTCGACGGCCGGTCGATGATCCAGCCCTCCCCGTCCAGCCGGCTGAACAGCCGGTCGATCCGGCGCGGCTCGCGGGTCCGCTCGTCGTCGCCGGTGGCCCAGCGGGCCGCCCGTTCCCGGGACACGAACGCGATCCGCGTGCCGTCCGGCGACCACACCGGCTCGGACACCGGCTCCGGACGCTCGCAGACCACCACCGGCTCGCCCGGGACGCCGATCGGCAGCACCCGCAGCTGCGCGCCGCCGCCCTCCCGCCCGGTGACGACGGCCAGCCGCGTCCCGTCCGGCGACCAGGCGGGGGAGGAGTCGCCGTGCTCGGAGCCGGTCAGCCGGCGCGGCGGGCCGCTCCCGTCGGTCGGGGTGAGCCAGATCGCAGTGCGGTACCGGTTGGCGCCGAGGTCGACGCGGCGGACCGCGACGGCGACGACCGTGCCGTCCGGGGACACCGCGGGGGCGCCGAGCGTGACCAGTCGTCCGATGTCAGAGGGCTGCACGGGGCCGACGGTAGGTGCCGGTGCCGCCCGGGGCACCCCCCTTTCCGAGCCGGAAACCGGCCCGTGTAGTGTTCTTCATATCGCAAGGGGCTGTGGCGCAGCTGGTAGCGCACTTGACTGGCAGTCAAGGGGTCAGGGGTTCGAATCCCCTCAGCTCCACCCGAGACGAATCATCAGAACCCCGATCTCTTTCAGAGGTCGGGGTTCTGACGTTGTGGCCGTGGTGAGCTCTTTCCGCATCGTGCACCGGCGGTCCGCCACGCCGTGACGAGGATCCGATCCCGGGGCGGGAGGCCGGTCAGGACCGGATGCCCGGTGGCCCGTGCGGCCCGATCCACGTCAATCGCGTCCGCGGAAGAACTCCTGGATGTCGGTCACCAGCAGCTCCGGCACCTCCATCGCCGGGAAGTGCCCACCGCGGTCGTGCTCCGTCCACGCTGCGTGCGCACCAGCCGGGTCCACCTCGCGACGGACCGACAGATCCGCCGCGAAGACGGACACCGCGGACGGCGGGGCGGGCGGCGGCGTCCATCCGCCCGCGTCGCTCCACCCACCCGAGTCGCCCCAGCCCACCTCCTTGTCCCCGGCCGGTCGAGCGAAGGCCTTGTACGCCTGCATCCCCTCGTAGAGCGTGTGCGCGGTCGACCAGCCCAGCTCGTTGAACCAGTACAGGCTCACGGTGGTGAGGAGCAGGTCGAGGTCGACGGCGTCCTCGGGCAGCTCGTACGACGGATCGGTCCACTCCGCGAACTTCTCCACGATCCACGCGAGCTGCGCGACGGGGGAGTCCGTGAGCCCGTAGGCGATCGTCTGTGGCCGGGTGGCCTGGATGTGCAGGTAGCCTGTGCCGTCCTCGCGGAAGGTGTTGAACCGCTGCGCGCGGTCGAGGTCGCCGCCCGCCAGCCCGTCGAGGGACACCTCCGGGCCGAGCGGGAACGGGGTGGGACCGTTGACGTGGGTGGCGATCACCCGTCCGGCCGCGGCCATCGGCAGCATCGCGACCACGCCCGAGCCGACGTCGGTCCCCTGGGCGAGGAATCGCTCGTAGCCCAGCCTCGTCATGAGCTCGGCGAACGCCCCGGCGACCCGGAACAGGTCTCCCCAGCCCGCCTCGGTGACCGCGGAGAACCCGAATCCGGGCAACGAGGGCAGCACCAGGTGCACCGCATCCTCCGCACGGCCGCCGTGCGTCACCGGGTCGGTGAGCGGGCCGACGACGTCGAGGAACTCGGCGAACGAGCTGGGCCACCCGTGCAGCATCAGCATCGGTCGCGCCTCGGGCTCGGGGGAGCGCACGTGCGCGAAGTGGATCGGCTGCCCGTCGATCTCCGTGACGAACTGCGGCAGCGCGTTGAGCCGGGTCTCGGCCGCGCGCCAGTCGAACGTGTGTTGCCAGTACTCGGCGATCCGGCGCAGGTAGCTGGTCGGCACGCCCCGGCCCCAGCCCAGCCCGGGCAGCTCGCGGGCCCAGCGGGTGTTCGCTATACGCGCCCGCATGTCGTCGAGTTCGGTCTGCGCGACGTCGATCCGGAACGGGTGGATGCCGTTGTTCGTCATGTCCGGAACGGTAGGAGCCAATGCGGCAGATTTCGTTCCGCGAGCGGCTAGGTTCGTCGTCGATGATGTCGACCTCGGCGCGTCTGCTCCGCCTCCTCTCGCTCCTGCAGGCCCACCCGTCGACGGGCGCGGACCTCGCCGGGGAACTGGGCGTCTCCGCCCGCACCGTGCGCAACGACGTGGAGAAGCTGCGTGAACTCGGCTATCCGGTGGAGGCCGTACCGGGGGTCGGCGGAGGCTACCGGCTGGGTGCGGGTGGGTCCCTTCCTCCGCTGCTGCTCGACGACGACGAGGCCGTCGCGGTCGCCGTCGCCCTCCGGACCGCCGCCGGCGGAACCGTGGCCGGCATCGAGGAGACCGCGGTGCGGGCGCTGGCCAAGCTGGAGACGGTGCTGCCGTCCCGGCTGCGGCACCGGATCGGCACGTTGCTCGCGCACACGGTCACCGTGCCGGGCTCGCTGACCGGCCTGCCCGGTGGCGCGACCGTCGACCCGGCCGTGCTGACGGCGCTGGTGGCGGCCCGCCGGGACCACGAATGCCTACGCGTCGACCTGGTGGACAACAGTGGCGCGACGACCCGGCTGGTGGTGGAGCCCTACCAGATCGCGCACCTGCTCGGCCGCTGGTACCTCGCCGCCTACGACCGCGGATCGGCCGACTGGCGGGTCCTCCGCGTCGACCGTCTGACCCCGTGCGTACCGAACGGGCCGCGATTCGTCCCCCGCCCTCCACCGCCGCAGGGCATGGACGAACTGGTCGCTCACGGCGCTGCTCGCGCGACGTGGGAGTTCTTCGCGCGGATCCGGCTGCACGCACCGATGGAGGCCGTGGCGCAGCGACTACCGCGCACGGCCGGCACACTCACCACGATCGACGCCCGATCGTGCTGGCTCGACACCGGCGCGGACGATCCGGCGACGCTGCTGCGATACCTGTCCATGCTCGACCTGGACTTCTCCGTGCACGACTCCCCGGAACTGGCCGCCGAGCTGCGCAAACTGGCGGGACGGTACGCCGGTGCCGTCGCCGACGGGGACGACACCGATCCACCGGGGATCCGGTAGACGGTGGCCGTTGCGTGATCGTCCTCGCTCGAGGCCCGACGGGCAGCGAACCACCGGTTCTCGGTGATCTGCGGGCGGGGCCGGACGTGGGCGCCGAGGCGATCCTGCTTGCCCCGATCCCGGGCGCGGCCCGATGATTCCCCGGTGAGCGAGGTCACGCGGACCGTCCGCCGGGTCCGGATCACCCAGCTCGCCGGGTCCACAGTGGACGGCGCAGTACTGGCCACGGCGGTGCTGTACTTCAGCACACGGGTCGGCCTGGCCGCGGAGACGGTCGGGATCGTGCTGGCCGCGGCCGCAGCCTGTGCGCTGGCACTGTCGGTGCCGATCGGGGTGCTCGCGGATGCCATCGGTCTGCGACGGGCGGGCGTCGGACTGAGCGGGCTGGTGGTCGTCGCGCTCGTGGTCTACGCGCTGGCCGGCGGGCTCGTCTCCTACGCCGCCGGAGCGATCTGCTTCGTCGTCGCGCAGGCCGGGATCGGCGCGGTCCGCCAGGCCGTCGTCGCCGCGATGGTGCCGCCGCAGGACCGGGTACGCGCCCGGGCAGTACTGCACACACTGCTCAACGCCGGGATGGGTCTCGGCACGGTGTGGGGCGCAGTGGTGCTGGCCGTCGACTCGGCGGTGCTCTACCGGGCGACGTTCGTGGGCGGGGCGGTCGCGGCACTCGCCTGCGCGGTGCTGTTCGCCGGGCTGCCCGCCTCGGCCGGGGCCGCGGGCGGGGTCGCAGCGGGCCGACGGCCCGGGCTCACCGCCCTGCGCGACGGCCGGTTCGTCACGGTGACCGGCCTGTCCGCACTGCTGCAGCTCACGATGCCGGTGCTCAGCGTGATCCTGCCGCTCTGGGTGGCCACACGGACCGGCGCCCCGGAATGGATCGCTGCCGTCGCGCTCGGGCTGAACACGGTCCTCGTCCTGCTCGTCCAGACCGCCTGGGCGGCGCGGATCGTCACCGCCGCGGCCGCCCGGCGCTCGGCCGTGGTCGCAGGGACAGCGCTCCTCGTCTCATGTGTCCTGATCGGATTCGCGGGCAGTGCGGGCGGAGTGGTGCTGCCCGCGGTGCTGGTGCTCATGGGGGTGACGGTGCTGACCGCGGGCGAGATCGGGGCGGGGGCGGCGACGTGGTTCGCCGCGTTCGGCTCCGTCCCGGACGGCGCCCAGGGCCAGTACCAGGCCGTGTTCGGGATGGCGGCCTCGCTCGCCCGGATCGTCGGACCGGCGCTCGTGCTGCCACTCGTACTCGCGACCGGCGCGTTCGGCTGGCTGGCGGTCGGCGCCGTGATGGCCGCCGCGGGCGCGGCGCTCGCCGTCCTCACCGGCCGACGGACCAGCCCGGCAGAGCTGTGATCCTGCTCGACGACCGTCGGCCGGTCGTGCTGCCCGGACTGGTCGGTCGAGCTGCCGGGAACGGTGGCCGCTGCCGCACCTGAGCTCGTCGGGGGAGACCCTGACCGGGGCCCGCTGTCCCGAAGGTCGTCGGTCCCGGCTTCGCCGCCACCGTCGGGTCCGGGGCCGGCGCCCACGCCGGCTCCACCGATGCCCACGGCACCCCGGCCGCGCCCGGTACCGAACCGGCGCTCGTTGCCGTCGGTTCCGGGCCCGCACTGCGGTCCGGGCATGATCTGCCCCCTCATCGACGAGCTCCGCTCGGCACGGGAGCCGACGTCGGAGCAGGTCCTGGAGGCAGCGCCTGTCGAGCGGGTCCGCGCCGAGCTGGAGCAGTCCGCCGGGCACGGGTCGGCACGTTGAGTACCCGTGCGGCCCGCGTCGGGCTCGGCGCCGACCTCCACGTCGACGGCGGGGAGAACCGGATCCGGGCGGCGGCCGCCCGGGGCCACTACCGTGACGTCCGCGCCGACGGCCCCGCCGACGTCCACCGGATCCCCGGAAGGCTGCCCCATGAGCGCACCCCCGCCGTTGCCCGACGACCTGGTCGACCTCCTCCGGAGGGCGTCCCCGTGCTGGGTCGCCACGACCATGCCCGACGGTTCGCCCCAGCTGACCCAGACCTGGTGCGACACCGACGGCGAGCACATCCTGATCAACACCGTGGAGACCCACCAGAAGGCCCGCAACCTCGCCCGCGACCCCCGGGTCTCGGTCGCCGTCGCCGATCCGGACCAGCCCATGCGCTACATCAGCGTGCGGGGGCGGTGCGTCGCGGCCACCACCGACGGTGCGGCCGAGCACATCGACCAGCTGTCGCAGAAGTACCTGGGCCGGCCGTACCCGGGCTTCGGCGGTGGGGCCGGGACGCGGCTGCTCCTGACCATCGTCGTCGACCGGATCGTGCATCCCGGGGGATGACCGGTCCCGGCCCGGGACGGTCGGCCCCTCCCGACGACGGGTCCGCACGCACGATCTTCGCGATACGCTCCCGCCCGGCACCGCCTGCCCGTACGAAGGGGTGGGATCCTGGCCTGTGACGCAGTCGTGACTGCACGCGCCCGGTTCCGGCATTACCTTCCGAAAGGCCCGCGACCGGCGCGAGCGACGACGCGCGCGCGAGATCGAGGAGAGTGCATGAGCGACAGCCCTGAGCCGTCGGGACCGGCGATGCGGATCGGCGTGGCCGCGGAGGCGGAGCCCGAGACCCGCGTGGCGATGAGCCCCGAGACCGTCGCGAAGGTCGTCGGTCTCGGCTACGCCGCCACCGTCGAGTCCGGGGCCGGTGCCCACGCCGGCTTCACCGACGAGGCCTACGCCGAGGCCGGTGCCGACGTCGTCGACGGTCCCGTGTGGGACAGCGACATCATCGTGATGATCAACCCGCCGGCGCCCGAGGAGATCGGCAAGCTGCGCGAGGGCTCGGTACTGATCGCCATGCTCGCGCCGCGCTTCGAGGCCGAGCGGACCGAGGCGCTCACCGCCCAGGGCGTCACCGCCCTGTCGATGGACGCGGTGCCGCGGATCTCGCGGGCCCAGTCGATGGACGTGCTGTCGTCGATGGCCAACATCGCGGGCTACCGGGCGGTGATCGAGGCGGCCCACGTGTTCGGCCGGTTCTTCACCGGTCAGGTCACCGCGGCGGGCAAGGTCCCGCCGGCGAAGGTGCTCGTGGCCGGGGCGGGCGTCGCCGGGCTCGCCGCCATCGCCGCGGCGAACAGCCTGGGCGCGGTCGTGCGGGCCACCGACCCGCGCTCCGAGGTCGCCGACCAGGTGCGGTCGCTCGGCGGCGAGTACCTGGCGGTCGAGGTGGAGCAGGAGGCCTCCACCGACGGCTACGCCAAGGCCACCTCGGCGGACTACGACAAGCGCGCGGCCGAGATCTACTCCGAGCAGGCCGCGGACTGCGACATCATCATCACCACCGCGCTGATCCCGGGGCGCCCCGCGCCGAAGCTGATCACCGCCGCGGACGTCGCGTCGATGCGCCCGGGCAGCGTGGTCGTCGACATGGCGGCCTCGCAGGGCGGCAACGTCGAGGGCTCGGTGGCCGGCGAGGTCGTCGTCACCGACCACGGTGTGACGGTCGTCGGCTACACCGACCTGGCCGCCCGGCTGCCCGCGCAGGCGTCGCAGCTCTACGGCACGAACGTGCTCAACCTGCTCAAGCTCATGACCCCGGAGAAGGACGGGCGGCTCGCGCTCGACCTCGACGACACCGTCGTCCGCGGCATCACCACCGCGCACGCGGGGGAGACGCTCTGGCCGCCGCCCGAGGTGAAGGTGAGCGCGGCGCCCGCGACCCAGCCGGCCGAGGAGCCGAAGGAGAAGGAGCCGGAGAAGCCGCGGTCCCCGTACGCGGGGCTCGCCGCCGGGATCGTCGGCGCGCTGGCGCTGTTCGCGGTCACGGCGCTGGCCCCGGCCGAGCTCGCCGGGCACCTCACGGTGTTCGTGCTGGCGATCGTCATCGGCTTCTACGTCATCGGCAACGTGCACCACGCGCTGCACACGCCGCTGATGTCGGTCACGAACGCGATCTCCGGGATCATCGTCGTCGGCGCGATCCTGCAGATCGGCACCGGCGGCGACGCCCTGGTCATCGGGCTCGCCGCGGTCGCGGTGCTGCTCGCCGCCATCAACATCGTCGGTGGCTTCGCGGTGACCCGCCGCATGCTGCAGATGTTCACGAGGAGCTGAGCCGTGCAGACGTGGACCACTGCGGCGTACCTGATCGCCGCGATCCTGTTCGTGATCAGCCTCGCCGGGCTGTCGAGGCACGAGACCTCGCGCTCCGGGGTGCTGTTCGGCATCGCCGGCATGACGATCGCGCTGGTCGCCACGGCCGTCGTCGCGCTCGGCCAGGCGTCCGGGCTGGGCGTCGCCCTGCTGCTGGTCGCCGTCGTCGTCGGCGGGGCGATCGGGCTCTGGCGGGCCCGCGTCGTCGAGATGACGGGGATGCCCGAGCTCATCGCGCTCATGCACAGCTTCGTCGGCCTCGCCGCGGTGCTGGTGGGCTGGAACGGCTTCCTGGAGGTCGAGTCCGGTCACCTGCAGCTCGAGGGCTCGCTGCTGGGCATCCACCACGCCGAGGTCGCCGTCGGCGTCTTCATCGGTGCGGTGACCTTCACCGGCTCGGTGATCGCCTACCTGAAGCTGTCGGCGAAGATCAAGTCGGCGCCGCTGATGCTGCCCGGCAAGAACGTCCTCAACCTCGGCGCGCTCGTGGCGTTCGCGGTGCTGACGGTGTTCTTCGTCGTCTCGCCGCAGGTGTGGATCCTGGCCGTGCTCACGGTGCTGGCGCTGCTGCTCGGCCTGCACCTGGTCGCCTCGATCGGCGGCGGTGACATGCCGGTCGTGGTGTCGATGCTGAACTCGTACTCCGGCTGGGCCGCCGCGGCGGCGGGCTTCCTGCTCGGCAACGACCTGCTGATCATCACCGGCGCGCTCGTCGGGTCCTCCGGTGCCTACCTGTCCTACATCATGTGCAAGGCGATGAACCGGTCGTTCGTCTCGGTCATCGCCGGTGGCTTCGGGGCCACCTCCTCGGCGGCCGCCGCGGTGGAGGGCGAGCACCGCGAGGTCGACGCCGACGGCGTCGCCGAGCTGCTCGCGAACGCCGAGAGCGTCGTCATCACCCCCGGCTACGGCATGGCGGTCGCCCAGGCCCAGTACCCGGTGGCGGAGCTGACCCGCTCACTGCGCGACGCCGGCGTGAACGTGCGCTTCGGTGTCCACCCGGTCGCGGGGCGGCTCCCCGGGCACATGAACGTGCTGCTCGCCGAGGCCCAGGTGCCCTACGACATCGTCCTGGAGATGGACGAGATCAACGACGACCTCGCCGAGACCGACGTCGTGCTGGTCATCGGCGCCAACGACACGGTCAACCCGGCCGCGTCGGAGGACCCGGGCTCGCCGATCGCCGGGATGCCGGTGCTGCGGGTGTGGGACGCCAAGGACGTGATCGTGTTCAAGCGGTCGATGGCCACCGGCTACGCGGGCGTGCAGAACCCGCTGTTCTTCCGGGACAACACCCAGATGCTGTTCGGCGACGCCAAGGAGCGCGTGCAGGACATCCTGTCCTCGATCAAGAGCCTCGCGAAGTCGGGCTGACCGGCGGGCGACTTCACCCGGGCGGGGCGCAGGTGTTACCGAGCCGACTCCTGCGCTCCGCTTGCCCGGAACGTCCGGTGGGCACTCTGTGTCCATGAGTGAGAGCAGCACGCAGCACGCGAACACGACCTGGCCCCACCCCGAGAGCGAGCAGGCCCGCCACGACGGGCGCTACACCCCGGTCGCCCGTGCCGGGCACCGCGGACACCGGTCCGACGACCCGTCCACCTCCATGCGGGACTGACCACTCGCACCACCACGCCTGGTCCGCAGCCGGATCGGGCCCGATGAGAACCGGTCGCCGTCACCCGCCCTCGGGCGTGGGGTGCGGCGACCCTGTCGTCGCGGGGGTCCCCGGACCGGTCAGGACGCGGGGATGCAGAGCCCCGGACAGCGGCCGATCCGGCCCTGGAACGAGACGGTGGTCCCGTCGGGACCCGGCTCCACCCGTACGTCCTCCGCGACCGCCTCGATCATCCCGATGCCCCGTCCGCGGTGGCCGGGGTCGGTGGGCGGGTCGCGCCAGCGCCCGCGGTCGCTGACCTCCATCCGCACCCGGTACCCCTCGGCCTCACCGCGCAGCAGGACCGTCGGGGCCCCGTCCGAGCCCGCGGCCCCGTAGGCGTGCTCGATGCTGTTGGAGACGGCCTCGTTCACCGCGAGGACGAGATCCTGCACGGTCGGGCACTGTTCGTCGGTCCCGCACAGCGACGCGAGCCACCTCCCGGTCTCCCGGCGGGAGCGGCCTGCCGACCCGGGTTCGACGGGCAGCTCGACACGCAGAGTCGGGGACATGGGAGAGCAGTACCCACCAGGTCGCCGTGCAACTCATCGGAGTGACCGTCGATCGAAAGTCGACCAGGTCACGTGAAATTCGACGTGCGGGCCCGCGACACCCGGCCTACCGTCGGTCGGTGATGACAGTCGATCATCGCCGGCCGCGGAGACGGCATGGCTGAGCCGAGCAGCACGTACGCCGAGGGAGCCGAGGCGTCGCGCGCCGACGACACGGTGGGGGACCCGGTGGACGGCACGAGCGGCGACACCGCCGACGGCACGACCGGGCCCGCCCACGAGGCCGCGGACACCCGCCCCGACGAGTACGCCCACCTCCTCGCGCCCCTGCACGCCTTCGCCGCCGCCGACCCCGACGACCCGGAGCGGGAGCGGCTGCGCTCCGAGCTGGCGAGGGGCTTCCACCCGGTGGTCCGGCACATCGCCGGGCGCTACCGGCACCGCGGCGAGCCCGTCGAGGACCTGGAGCAGGTCGGCACGATCGGGCTGATCAACGCGCTGGACCGGTTCGACCCGGGCCAGGGCACCCCGTTCCTGGCCTACGCCGTCCCCACGATCACCGGGGAGATCCGCCGGTACTTCCGCGACCGCACCTGGTCGATGCGCGTGCCGCGGCGGCTCAAGGACATCCAGAGCCGCATGACCCGCGCCCAGGAGGAGCTGGCCTCGCGGCACGGCCGCGCCCCCAAGGTCTCCGAGCTCGCCGAGCACCTCGGCATCAGCCGCGAGGAGGTCATCGAGGGCCTGCAGGCCCAGGACTCCTACCGGTCGGACTCGCTCGACCAGCTCGTCGGCGACACCGACAACCCGCTCGGCGAGATCGTCGGGGGCATCGACGCCGGGATGGACGCGGTCGAGGCCCGCGAGTCGCTGCGACCCGCCCTGCGCAAGCTCCCCGAGCGGGAGCGGACCATCCTCATGCTGCGGTTCTTCGGCAACCAGACCCAGACCCAGATCGCCGCCCAGGTCGGGCTGTCGCAGATGCACGTGTCGCGGCTGCTCGCCCGGACCCTGGTGACCCTGCGCGGCCACCTCGCCGACGAGCAGACCCACCACGACGGGGTCCCCGAGGCCGGCTGACGCCCGCCCGCTACGACGACCGGGTGGCTGTGGTGGTCCGACCGGGGCAACCGGGCCGGTCCTGATCACCTCGCCGTCACCTGCGCGTTTCCCCACCGGCCTCCCGGGGCACCCTGTCGTGTTCCGCGCACGCCGTCGTCCGTCCACCGGGCCACGGTGTCGCGCACACCGAGACATTCAGCGAGACCGTCGTCCCGCGACCCGTCACCCGCACGTGCGCGGCCGGTCGGTGCTCCCACCGACCGGTACCGCGGCGTGCCGTCGGTCGCGACGACAGGAGAGGACCCGGGTATGGCCGTGCAGGAGAAGATGTTCGCCACCAAGCGTGACCGCAAGGAGGCGGAGCGGTCGTCGGCCGCGGCCGCCGGGCGCGCCGAGGTGGCGGCCGCCAAGGCGGAGCGGGCCGCCGCGAAGGCGCAGCAGGCCGCGCTGATCGCGGCCGGTGCCGCCGGCTCGGCCCAGGAGGCCGGGACGCCGGGCCCGTCGGCGAAGGACGCGAAGGCCGGGAAGAAGGCCGACGCGAAGAAGGGCAAGAAGGACAAGAAGGGCGGCCGGAAGGCCGTCGAGGCCGCGAAGGCCGACACGAAGAAGGCCCGCCGCGCGGAGGAGAAGGACGCCGAGAAGGCCGTCCGCGCCGCCGAGAAGGCCGAGAAGAAGGCCCGCAAGCAGGCGAAGGCCGAGCGTGCGGAGCAGGAGAAGGCCGCGGCCGCGGAGAAGAAGGCCGCCAAGAAGGCCAAGGCAGCGCGGCTGGAGAAGGTCGCCAAGCGCGACGCCGCCGCGAAGGCGGAGAAGAAGGCCCGCAGGCTGGCGAAGGAGCAGGTCGTCGCCGGCCGGCCGGGCAGCGGGGTCGGTACGCCCGAGACCACGCCCGCCGAGCGGGAGAACCGTCGTCGCGAGGCCGAGCAGGAGGCGGGCCGGCTCGCCGCCGCGGCCGAGCACAAGGCCACCGCCGAGCGCCCCGCCGAGGTGCACCACACCAACGGCCTGCGCCTCTGACGGCACACCGCAGCCACCGGTGACGCCCGGGCCCGGCCGGGTCCGGGCGTCGCCGTGTGTCAGGGCCTGCACACCTGACCGGATGTTCAGGCTTGCACGATCGAATGACGTGGCCGTAGCGTTCGCCCGTGCACATCGCCGAGGGCTATCTGCCGCCGCTGCACGCGGCGGCCTGGACCGTCGTCGCCGCGCCGTTCGTCGTGCACGGCGCCCGCGCCGTGGTGCGCCGCGTGCGGGAGGACCCGGACACCAAGCTGCTGCTCGCCGCGGCGGGCGCGTTCACCTTCGTCCTCTCGGCGCTGAAGATCCCGTCGGTGACCGGGTCGTCGTCGCACCCGACCGGGACCGGGCTGGGCGCGGTGCTGTTCCGACCACCGGTGATGGCCCTGCTCGGGACGGTGGTGCTGTTCTTCCAGGCCGTCCTGCTCGCCCACGGCGGGCTCACCACGCTCGGCGCCAACGCCTTCTCGATGGCGATCGCCGGGCCGTGGATCGCCTACGGCGCCTACGTCGTGGTCCGCAGGCTCGGGGGCTCGCTGGGACCCGCGGTGTTCGCCGCGGCCTTCCTCGGTGACCTCGGCACCTACACGATCACCAGCGCGCAGCTCGCGCTTGCGTTCCCCGACCCCACCTCCGGGTTCGGCGGAGCGTTCGTCACCTTCGCCTCGATCTTCTCGATCACGCAGATCCCGCTGGCCGTGGCCGAGGGGCTGCTGACGGTGCTCGTCGTGCGGCTGCTCGTGCGCATCACCCCGGACGAGCTGCGCCGCCTCGGCGTGCTGCGCCCGGCGACCACCGCCGCGACCGGTCCCACCGCCACCACCGAGAAGGAGGCGTCGGCGTGAGCCGCTCGACCGTCGTGAACATCCTGCTGGTCGTCGCCGTCGTCGCGTTGTTCGCGGTGCCGGTGCTGTTCGTGCCCGGCGAGTACGCCGGGTCCGACGGCCAGGCGGGCGAGGCCATCGAGGCCACCGGCTACGAGCCGTGGTTCAGCCCGGTGTGGGAGCCGCCGTCGGGCGAGATCGAGTCCGGCATCTTCGCGATGCAGGCCGCGGCCGGCGCGGGCGTGCTCGGCTACTGCATCGGCGTCGCCCGCACCCGCAGCCGGGAGAAGGCCGCCCGGCAGACCTGATGCTGCTGATCGACGAGACCGCCCACGCCAACCGCTGGCGGTCCCGGCACCCGGGGGAGAAGGCGTTCCTCGCCCTGGGGCTGCTGCTGCTCGCCGTCGCGCTCCCGCCGTGGCCGGGGGCCGTGCTGACCGGTGCCGCGGCGCTGGCGCTGCTGCTGGCCGGGGCCCGGGTGCCGTGGCGGACCGCGCTGCGGCTGCTCGCGCTGCCCCTCGGGTTCGTGATCGTGGGGGCGCTGCCCCTGCTGGTGACCGTGGGCGGGGACCCCTGGCTCGCGCTCGCGTCGGGCGGGCCGGCCCGGGCGGCCGCGCTCGTCGGACGCTCGCTGGCGGCGGTGTCCTGCCTGATCCTCTTCGCCGCGACGACGCCGCTCGCCGACACCCTGCCCCGGCTGCGGTGGGTGCCGCCGGCCGTCCTGGAGATCACCCTGCTCGTGTACCGGATGCTGTTCCTGCTGCTGGACTCGCTGACCGCGGTCCGGGAGGCCCAGTCCCTCCGGATGGGGTTCCGGACGCGGCGGACCACCTTCCGGTCGCTGGCCGGGCAGGGTGGGGCCGTGTTCGTCCGCGCCTTCGACCGTGCCCGCCGCCTCGAGGCCGGCCTCGCCTCCCGCGGCTACGACGGCTCGCTGCGCGTCCGGGTACCCGCCCGCACCGTCTCGCCCGCCTTCGTCGCGGCGAGCGCGGTGCTGCTCGTCGCCGTGCCGGTCCTGGCCCTGGTGGTCGTCCCGTGACCGCGGTCCTGGAGGCCCGCGGGCTGGTCTTCGCCTACCCGGACGGGCCGGTCGTGCTCGACGGGGCGGACCTCGTCGTCGACCCGGGGCGCAGGCTCGCGGTGCTCGGCCCCAACGGCGGCGGCAAGACCACCCTGTTCCGGCTGCTGCTCGGGCTGCTCGCCCCGTCGGCCGGGCAGGTCCTGCTCGACGGCGAGCCGGTCCGCCGCACCCGCCGCGGGCTGGTGCGGCTGCGCGAGTCCGCCCAGCTCGTCCTGCAGGACCCCGACGACCAGCTGTTCTCCGCCGACGTCGCGCAGGACGTGTCGTTCGGCCCGCTGAACCTCGGTCTCGACGAGGCCGAGGTCGACGCCCGGGTGCACGAGGCGCTGTCCGCCGTCGGCGTCGCCGACCTCGCCGACCGGCCGACGCACCGGCTGTCGTTCGGGCAGCGCAAGCGGGTCGCTATCGCCGGGGCCCTCGCCGTCCGGCCCCGGGTGCTGGTGCTCGACGAGCCGACCGCGGGCCTGGACCCGGCCGGGGTGGAGGAGCTCGTCGTCGTGCTGGCGGACCTGCAGCGCGCCGGGACCGCGGTCGTGCTGTCCACACACGACGTCGACCTCGCCCACCGCTGGGCCGACGACGTCGCCGTCGTCGCGCGCGGGCGGGTCCGGCGCGGCCCGGCCGCGGAGATCCTCGGCGATGCCGCGCTGCTCGCCGACGCCCGGCTCGGTCCGGCCTGGGCACCCGCGGTCGCGCGGCTGCTCGCGCTGGCGGGGCACCCCGGCGTGGCCCCCGGCACGGCGGCGGAGCTGCACGATGTCCTATCGGGACTTGCGACCCGGGAGACACCGGCGAGAGGGTGACGCCCATGACCACCCCGGAGCCCGTGCCCGACCCGGTGGACGAGATCGACCTGTCGCTCCCCAACCCGGCCCGCGTCTACGACTACATGCTCGGCGGCGCCCACAACTTCGCCACCGACCGCGAGTTCGCCGAGCGTGTGCTCGCCGTGCTCCCGGACACGCGGGAGCTCGCGCTCGCCAACCGGGCCTTCCTCGGCCGGGCCGTGCGGGCCTGCCTAGACCGCGGGCTGCGCCAGTTCCTCGACCTCGGCTCCGGCATCCCCACCGCCGAGCCGGTGCACGAGATCGCCCACCGCGCCGACCCGGCGGCGCGCGTCGCCTATGTCGACGTCGAGCCGGTCTCGGTCGCGATGAGCCGCCAGATCCTGACCGGTGTGGACGGTGCCTCGATCACCGCCGCCGACCTCACCGACGCCGAGGCCGTGCTCGCCGCGCCGGGTGTGGCGGGCCTGCTCGACCCGGCCGAGCCGGTCGCCGTGCTCGCGGTGTCGGTGCTGCACTTCGTCCGCGACGACGACCTGCTCGGCGCCCTGTTCGACCGCTACGTGACGGCGTTCGGGCCCGGCAGCATGCTCGTCGTGTCCCACGGCAGCACCGACGTCGACGACCCGCACACCGCCGAGCGGATGCGCACCATCGAGCGGTTCACCCGGGACACCGCGCAGCCGGCGCGGTCCCGGGACCGCGCCCTGCTGCGCAGGCTGCTCGTCGACCGGCCCGGGCACCGGCTGGAGCTGCTGGAACCGGGCCTGGTCGACGTCAGCGACTGGCAGGCCGAGGACGGGCAGCCGCCCGCCGGGATGTACGCGGTCGTCGGGGAGGTCGTCCCGCGACGGTAGGCCGGGTCAGTCCCGGTAGACGCCCTGGCGCTTCTCCATGAACGCGCTGACGGCCTCGGTCAGGTCGGCCGAGACCAGCTGGCCGCCGTTCCAGGTGGCGATCTGGTCGAGCCCGTCGGCGACCGAGTGGTCGCGGGCGTAGGTGATCGCGTGCTTGGTGCCGCGCAGCGCCAGCGGCGACTTCGCGGCCAGCGACGCGGCCAGCTCGGCGACGCCCGCCTCGAGGGCGTCGGCGTCGGGGTACACGCCGTTGACCAGGCGCAGCTCCTTCGCCTCGGTGCCCGACACCGGCCGGCAGGTGTAGGCCATCTCGCGGGCCACACCCTCGCCGACGATCCGCGGCAGCCGCTGCAGCACGCCGACGTCGGCGGCCAGGCCCATGTCGACCTCCTTCAGCACGAACGACGCGTCGGCGGTCGCGTAGCGCAGGTCGCAGGCGACGGCCAGGTCCAGGCCGGCCCCGATGCAGACGCCCTGGATCGCGGCGACGACCGGCTTCCGGCAGCGCTCGATCGCGGTGAGGCAGTCCTGCAGGTCGAGAATGGTGCGGCGCAGCGCGTCGGCGCCGTGCCCCATCGAGTCGTCCGACGCGGTCTCGCGCAGCCCGCCCAGCATCGACACGTCGATGCCCGAGCAGAAGTGCCGCCCGTTGCCGCTGATCACCACGACCCGCACGGCGGGGTCGGCGTCCAGCTCGCGCACCGCGTCGCGCAGCCCGAACCACATCGGCTCGTGCAGCGCGTTCGCCGCCTTCGGGCGGTCCAGGCGCAGTCGCGCGACCCCGTCCGCCACCTCGACCGCGATCCCCGTCGGTTCACCCATGTCGCGTCACTCCGTCCTCGTCGCCGGTCCTCGCTGCGGAGGCTACCGGTAGGTAACCCCCGGCTGGCAGGATGCGGCGGTGCGGCAGGGAGGCCGGGGGGACCGGACGTGGCTCGCGGCCTGCGGGCTGCTGTTCGCGACGGCGTTCGGCACGAACGTCCCGACCCCGCTGCTGCTGGTCTACCGGGCCGAGCTCGACCTGTCGGCGAGCACGCTCGCCGCGATCTTCGGGGTGTACGCGCTCGGGCTCGCACCGTCGCTGCTGCTGGGCGGGCCGGCGTCGGACCGGTTCGGGCGGGTGCGGGTGCTGCTGCCCGTCGCCGCCGGGGTCGCGGGGGCGTCGCTGCTGTTCCTCGGCGGGGCGTCGGCACTGTGGCTGCTGTTCGCGGCCCGGTTCCTGCAGGGGCTGGCGTCCGGTGCGGTGTTCTCGGTGGGCAGCGCCTGGCTGCAGGACCTCGCCGGGCCGGACGGCGCGCCGCGGGCCGCGCGGGCGGCGTCGGTCGCCCAGACCGCCGGCTTCTGCCTCGGGCCGCTGACCTCCGGGCTGCTCGCGACCTCCGGGCCGCTGCCGCTGGCCCTGCCCTACCTCGTGCACGTGGCCCTGCTGGTGGTGGCGGTCGCCGCGGTGCTCGCCACCGTCGGGACGGGGACCCGCCCGGCCGGGCCGCCGTCCCGCGGCCTGCTGCCCCGGCCGGGCCTGACCCCGGCCGCGCGGCGGGTGTTCGTGCGGGTGGTCGTGCCGACCGCGGTGTGCGTGTACGCGTTCCCGTCGGTCGCGGTGACCGTGCTGCCGCTGCTGCTGCCCGGGATCTCCGGTGCGGTCGCGTTCACCGGGCTGCTCGCCGCGCTGACCCTGGGCACCGGGACGCTGGTGCAGCCGTTCGCGCACCGCCTCGGCCGCCGCACCGGGCCCGCCGGGGCCGGGCTGGGCGCCCTCGGGGCCGCCGCCGCGACGCTCACCTCGCTGCTCGCGCCACCCGGACCGGCCGCCGTCGCGGGCGTCGCGGTGGCCGGGGTGCTGTTCGGCGCGGGTGGCGGGCTCTGCCTCAACGCCGGGCTCACCCGCGTCGGCCGGCTGGCGCCGGCGTCCGGGCGGGGCGCGGTGAACGGGCTGTTATACACCGCCGCCTACACCGGGTTCGCCGCGCCGTGGCTGGCCACCGCGTTCGTCGCGACGACGGCGCTCGCCGCCCCGCTGGCGGTGCTCGCCGTCGCGGCCGCGGTCACCGCCGGGTGGCTCGCGGTCCGCTCCGGGGACCCGGACCGGGCACCCGGTCCCGGCCGGTCCCCGGAGGCCCCGCCGTCCTAGGCTCGTCGGGTGCCCGACCTGACCAGCACCGCCAACCCGCGTGTCAAGAACCTGGTCCGGCTGCGCACCCGCCGCCACCGCGACGCCGCGGGCGTCACCGTGATCGAGGGGCACGACGAGCTGGCGCTCGCGCTCGACGCCGGCGTGGAGCCGACCGAGGTGTACTGGGCGCCGGACCTCGTGCGGTCGGACGCGCTGCTGGCCCGGATGCCGTCGGCGCGGGTGTTCTCGGTGACCCGCGAGGTGTTCGCCCGGATCGCCTACCGCGAGTCCCCGGACGGCTGGCTCGCCGTCGCCCCGGCCCCCGGCCGCCCGCTCGACGAGCTGGACCTCGGCCCGGACCCGCTCGTGCTCGTCGCCGAGGGCGTCGAGAAGCCCGGCAACGTCGGGGCGATGCTGCGCACCGCCGAGGCGTGCGGGGTGGACGCCGTGGTCATCGCGACCCCGGAGCGCGGCGGCACCGACTTCGCCAACCCCAACGTGGTGCGGGCGTCGAAGGGGACGGTGTTCGCGGTGCCGGTCGCGTCCGCGTCCACCACCGAGGTCCTCGACTGGCTCGACCGGCGCGGCATCGCCACCCTCGTCACCACCCCGGCCGGGACGACCGGGCTCGCCGGCGCCGACCTGACCGGGCCGACCGCGCTGGTCATCGGGACCGAGGCCACCGGGGTGACCGACGCGTGGCTCGACCGGGCCGACGCCACGGTGGTCATCCCGATGCGCGGGCGGGTCAACTCGCTCAACGCCTCGATCGCCGCGGCCGTGGTGCTCTACGAGGCGGTCCGTCAGCGCGGCTGACCGGCGAGCTCGGCGCGCAGCCGCTTCTTGTCGGTCTTGCCGATCCCGGTCAGCGGGATCCGCTCGACGAACTCCACGGTGTCCGGCACGTACATCGCGCCGGCGCGGTCGGCGACCAGGCCGGTCAGCTCGTCCGGGCTCGGCGCCGGGGAGTCGGTGACGACGGCGGCGTGCACGGTCTCGGTGCCGTCGTCGTCGGGCACCCCGAAGACCGCGGCGTGCCGGACGGCCGGGTGCTCCATGAGCAGGTCCTCCAGCTCGGAGGTGTACACGTGCCCGCCCACGACGACGATCATGTCCTTGACCCGGTCGAGCAGGTGCAGGTAGCCGTCGGCGTCCTGGCGGGCGACGTCGCCGGTCCGCACCCACCCGTCGACGACGGTGGCGGCGGTCAGCTCCGGCTGCTTCCAGTAGCCGTCCATCTCCATGCCGGTGTGCACCCACAGCTCACCGCGCCCGCCCGGGGCGACGGGGCGGCCGTCGGCGTCGGTGATCGCGATCGTGGTGGTGGGGATCGGCCGCCCGACGGTGCCGAGCAGGTCGGGGTTCCGGTGCTCCTCGGCGGTGAGCACGCTGATCCCGCCGGCCTCGGTCTGGCCGTAGAACTGGGTGAACACCGGGCCGATCCGGCGCAGCGCCTCGGCGATGCGCCGCGGGTTGGCGGGGGCGCCGCCGTAGACCAGCGACCGCAGCGACGACAGGTCGGTCCGGTCCAGGTCGGGGTGGTCGAGCAGGCGGTAGATCAGCGGCGGCAGCAGGAAGCCGTGGGTGATGCGCTCCCGCTCGACGGCGGCGAGGTAGGCGCCGGGCTCGAAGTCGTCCTGCAGGACGACGGTGCCGCCGTCGGCCAGGGTGCGGTCGGCGAGCGCCCCGCCGACGTGGGCGACCGGCGTGGCGACGAGCAGGCGCGCGCCGGTGTCGCCGCTGCCGAACCCGCCTGCCCCGCGGCGCATCGCGGCACCGCGACGGTGGTGGTCGAAGGTGTAGGTGATGCCCTTCGGGTGGCCGGTGGTGCCGCCGGTGTGCCGGATCTGCTCGACGGCGTCCGGCCGGGCGCGGCCCAGGACCGGTGCGGTGGACGCCGTCGCGGCCTCGGCCGTCACGTCGGTGTCGGTGCCGTGCGGGCCGAGCCAGAGCACGTCGACGCCGGAGACCAGCGCGAGGACGGGCTCGGCGGCCGCCGCGGCGTCGGCGTCGACGAGGACGAGCGGCGCCTCGACGTCGTCGACGATGCGGGCCTGCGCGGCGGCGGACAGGCCCTCGTGCGGCTGGGCGATGCCGGCCCCGAGCAGCGTCACCGCGAGCCGCGCGACGATCGCCTCGGGCGTGTTCCCGGCCAGCAGCGCCACGACCCGGCCCGGCTCGACCCGGTCGTCGAGGGCGTGGGCGAGCCGGTGCACGGAGTCCACGAGCTCGCCCGCGGTGATCCTGCGGTCGCGGTGCACCAGGGCCTCGCGGCCGCGGTCGGCGGCGAGGGCGTCGAGGAGCTCCTCGACGTCGCTGTGCAGGGCGGTCCCGCTCTGCGTGGCGGTGTCGTTGCGCGGCGCGGTGGCGCGGTCCAGACCGGCGGACATGTCCGGGCTCCTCTCGACGGGATCGTTGTCTTACGCAACGATCAACTCGAGGGCAGGCTTCCCGGAGGTGATCTGATCGACACCTCTCGCTTGTGTGACCTGCCAGGCGGTCCTCAGGCGGCCAGGGCGAGCTCCTCGCGCCGCTCGGCGCGTTCCATCCGGACCGCCACCCCCAGTGCGGCCAGTCCCAGCAGCGGCAGGACGGTCGCGACCGCGGCGGGCGTGGTCCAGCCCCATCCGGCGGTCAGCACCAGGGCGCCCAGTGCGGCCCCGAGGGCGTTGGACACGTTGAACGCGGCGTGGTGCAGCGCCGCGCCCAGGGTCGGGCCCTCGCGACCGGCGTCCATCAGCCGGGTCGCCAGCGCCGGGGTGGTCGCGGTGGTGGTGAACGCCAGTGCGAACAGCGCCAGCAGGGCCAGCACCGGCGACGACGCCGTCACCGCGAACACGGCCATCGCGACCGCGGCCGAGGCGAGCCCGGCCGCGATCGTGCGCACCGGGGCGGCCTCGGCCAGCCGGCCGCCGACCTGGTTGCCCAGGGTCATGCCGACCCCGAACACCGCCAGTGCGAGCGGCACCGCGGAGACGGCCAGGCCGGACACCTCGGTGAGCACCGGGGTGATGTAGCTGTACACGGCGAACGAGCCGCCGAACCCGGTCGCGATGACCGCCATCGTGATCCAGACCTGGCCGCGGCGCAGCGCCGACAGCTCGCCCAGTACCGAGCCGCGGCGCTCGTCGCGGACGTCGGGGACCAGGCGCCAGACGGCCAGCATCGTGAGCGCCGCGACGGCGCCGACGGTCAGGTAGGCCGCGGGCCAGCCCGCGTTCTGCCCGAGCCAGGTCGCGCCCGGCACGCCGACGATGTTGGCGATCATCAGCCCGCTCATCACCGTCGCGATCGCCCGTGGCCGCCGCTCGCGGGGGACCAGGGAGGCGGCGAGCACCGAGGCGGTGCCGAAGTAGGCGCC
>NZ_JAHLJD010000022.1:0-19489 GCF_020496225.1 Pseudonocardia sp. ICBG162 | reverse complement strand
CCACGTCGACGGCGGGGAGAACCGGATCCGGGCGGCGGCCGCCCGGGGCCACTACCGTGACGTCCGCGCCGACGGCCCCGCCGACGTCCACCGGATCCCCGGAAGGCTGCCCCATGAGCGCACCCCCGCCGTTGCCCGACGACCTGGTCGACCTCCTCCGGAGGGCGTCCCCGTGCTGGGTCGCCACGACCATGCCCGACGGTTCGCCCAGCTGACCCAGACCTGGTGCGACACCGACGGCGAGCACATCCTGATCAACACCGTGGAGACCCACCAGAAGGCCCGCAACCTCGCCCGCGACCCCCGGGTCTCGGTCGCCGTCGCCGATCCGGACCAGCCCATGCGCTACATCAGCGTGCGGGGGCGGTGCGTCGCGGCCACCACCGACGGTGCGGCCGAGCACATCGACCAGCTGTCGCAGAAGTACCTGGGCCGGCCGTACCCGGGCTTCGGCGGTGGGGCCGGGACGCGGCTGCTCCTGACCATCGTCGTCGACCGGATCGTGCATCCCGGGGGATGACCGGTCCCGGCCCGGGACGGTCGGCCCCTCCCGACGACGGGTCCGCACGCACGATCTTCGCGATACGCTCCCGCCCGGCACCGCCTGCCCGTACGAAGGGGTGGGATCCTGGCCTGTGACGCAGTCGTGACTGCACGCGCCCGGTTCCGGCATTACCTTCCGAAAGGCCCGCGACCGGCGCGAGCGACGACGCGCGCGCGAGATCGAGGAGAGTGCATGAGCGACAGCCCTGAGCCGTCGGGACCGGCGATGCGGATCGGCGTGGCCGCGGAGGCGGAGCCCGAGACCCGCGTGGCGATGAGCCCCGAGACCGTCGCGAAGGTCGTCGGTCTCGGCTACGCCGCCACCGTCGAGTCCGGGGCCGGTGCCCACGCCGGCTTCACCGACGAGGCCTACGCCGAGGCCGGTGCCGACGTCGTCGACGGTCCCGTGTGGGACAGCGACATCATCGTGATGATCAACCCGCCGGCGCCCGAGGAGATCGGCAAGCTGCGCGAGGGCTCGGTACTGATCGCCATGCTCGCGCCGCGCTTCGAGGCCGAGCGGACCGAGGCGCTCACCGCCCAGGGCGTCACCGCCCTGTCGATGGACGCGGTGCCGCGGATCTCGCGGGCCCAGTCGATGGACGTGCTGTCGTCGATGGCCAACATCGCGGGCTACCGGGCGGTGATCGAGGCGGCCCACGTGTTCGGCCGGTTCTTCACCGGTCAGGTCACCGCGGCGGGCAAGGTCCCGCCGGCGAAGGTGCTCGTGGCCGGGGCGGGCGTCGCCGGGCTCGCCGCCATCGCCGCGGCGAACAGCCTGGGCGCGGTCGTGCGGGCCACCGACCCGCGCTCCGAGGTCGCCGACCAGGTGCGGTCGCTCGGCGGCGAGTACCTGGCGGTCGAGGTGGAGCAGGAGGCCTCCACCGACGGCTACGCCAAGGCCACCTCGGCGGACTACGACAAGCGCGCGGCCGAGATCTACTCCGAGCAGGCCGCGGACTGCGACATCATCATCACCACCGCGCTGATCCCGGGGCGCCCCGCGCCGAAGCTGATCACCGCCGCGGACGTCGCGTCGATGCGCCCGGGCAGCGTGGTCGTCGACATGGCGGCCTCGCAGGGCGGCAACGTCGAGGGCTCGGTGGCCGGCGAGGTCGTCGTCACCGACCACGGTGTGACGGTCGTCGGCTACACCGACCTGGCCGCCCGGCTGCCCGCGCAGGCGTCGCAGCTCTACGGCACGAACGTGCTCAACCTGCTCAAGCTCATGACCCCGGAGAAGGACGGGCGGCTCGCGCTCGACCTCGACGACACCGTCGTCCGCGGCATCACCACCGCGCACGCGGGGGAGACGCTCTGGCCGCCGCCCGAGGTGAAGGTGAGCGCGGCGCCCGCGACCCAGCCGGCCGAGGAGCCGAAGGAGAAGGAGCCGGAGAAGCCGCGGTCCCCGTACGCGGGGCTCGCCGCCGGGATCGTCGGCGCGCTGGCGCTGTTCGCGGTCACGGCGCTGGCCCCGGCCGAGCTCGCCGGGCACCTCACGGTGTTCGTGCTGGCGATCGTCATCGGCTTCTACGTCATCGGCAACGTGCACCACGCGCTGCACACGCCGCTGATGTCGGTCACGAACGCGATCTCCGGGATCATCGTCGTCGGCGCGATCCTGCAGATCGGCACCGGCGGCGACGCCCTGGTCATCGGGCTCGCCGCGGTCGCGGTGCTGCTCGCCGCCATCAACATCGTCGGTGGCTTCGCGGTGACCCGCCGCATGCTGCAGATGTTCACGAGGAGCTGAGCCGTGCAGACGTGGACCACTGCGGCGTACCTGATCGCCGCGATCCTGTTCGTGATCAGCCTCGCCGGGCTGTCGAGGCACGAGACCTCGCGCTCCGGGGTGCTGTTCGGCATCGCCGGCATGACGATCGCGCTGGTCGCCACGGCCGTCGTCGCGCTCGGCCAGGCGTCCGGGCTGGGCGTCGCCCTGCTGCTGGTCGCCGTCGTCGTCGGCGGGGCGATCGGGCTCTGGCGGGCCCGCGTCGTCGAGATGACGGGGATGCCCGAGCTCATCGCGCTCATGCACAGCTTCGTCGGCCTCGCCGCGGTGCTGGTGGGCTGGAACGGCTTCCTGGAGGTCGAGTCCGGTCACCTGCAGCTCGAGGGCTCGCTGCTGGGCATCCACCACGCCGAGGTCGCCGTCGGCGTCTTCATCGGTGCGGTGACCTTCACCGGCTCGGTGATCGCCTACCTGAAGCTGTCGGCGAAGATCAAGTCGGCGCCGCTGATGCTGCCCGGCAAGAACGTCCTCAACCTCGGCGCGCTCGTGGCGTTCGCGGTGCTGACGGTGTTCTTCGTCGTCTCGCCGCAGGTGTGGATCCTGGCCGTGCTCACGGTGCTGGCGCTGCTGCTCGGCCTGCACCTGGTCGCCTCGATCGGCGGCGGTGACATGCCGGTCGTGGTGTCGATGCTGAACTCGTACTCCGGCTGGGCCGCCGCGGCGGCGGGCTTCCTGCTCGGCAACGACCTGCTGATCATCACCGGCGCGCTCGTCGGGTCCTCCGGTGCCTACCTGTCCTACATCATGTGCAAGGCGATGAACCGGTCGTTCGTCTCGGTCATCGCCGGTGGCTTCGGGGCCACCTCCTCGGCGGCCGCCGCGGTGGAGGGCGAGCACCGCGAGGTCGACGCCGACGGCGTCGCCGAGCTGCTCGCGAACGCCGAGAGCGTCGTCATCACCCCCGGCTACGGCATGGCGGTCGCCCAGGCCCAGTACCCGGTGGCGGAGCTGACCCGCTCACTGCGCGACGCCGGCGTGAACGTGCGCTTCGGTGTCCACCCGGTCGCGGGGCGGCTCCCCGGGCACATGAACGTGCTGCTCGCCGAGGCCCAGGTGCCCTACGACATCGTCCTGGAGATGGACGAGATCAACGACGACCTCGCCGAGACCGACGTCGTGCTGGTCATCGGCGCCAACGACACGGTCAACCCGGCCGCGTCGGAGGACCCGGGCTCGCCGATCGCCGGGATGCCGGTGCTGCGGGTGTGGGACGCCAAGGACGTGATCGTGTTCAAGCGGTCGATGGCCACCGGCTACGCGGGCGTGCAGAACCCGCTGTTCTTCCGGGACAACACCCAGATGCTGTTCGGCGACGCCAAGGAGCGCGTGCAGGACATCCTGTCCTCGATCAAGAGCCTCGCGAAGTCGGGCTGACCGGCGGGCGACTTCACCCGGGCGGGGCGCAGGTGTTACCGAGCCGACTCCTGCGCTCCGCTTGCCCGGAACGTCCGGTGGGCACTCTGTGTCCATGAGTGAGAGCAGCACGCAGCACGCGAACACGACCTGGCCCCACCCCGAGAGCGAGCAGGCCCGCCACGACGGGCGCTACACCCCGGTCGCCCGTGCCGGGCACCGCGGACACCGGTCCGACGACCCGTCCACCTCCATGCGGGACTGACCACTCGCACCACCACGCCTGGTCCGCAGCCGGATCGGGCCCGATGAGAACCGGTCGCCGTCACCCGCCCTCGGGCGTGGGGTGCGGCGACCCTGTCGTCGCGGGGGTCCCCGGACCGGTCAGGACGCGGGGATGCAGAGCCCCGGACAGCGGCCGATCCGGCCCTGGAACGAGACGGTGGTCCCGTCGGGACCCGGCTCCACCCGTACGTCCTCCGCGACCGCCTCGATCATCCCGATGCCCCGTCCGCGGTGGCCGGGGTCGGTGGGCGGGTCGCGCCAGCGCCCGCGGTCGCTGACCTCCATCCGCACCCGGTACCCCTCGGCCTCACCGCGCAGCAGGACCGTCGGGGCCCCGTCCGAGCCCGCGGCCCCGTAGGCGTGCTCGATGCTGTTGGAGACGGCCTCGTTCACCGCGAGGACGAGATCCTGCACGGTCGGGCACTGTTCGTCGGTCCCGCACAGCGACGCGAGCCACCTCCCGGTCTCCCGGCGGGAGCGGCCTGCCGACCCGGGTTCGACGGGCAGCTCGACACGCAGAGTCGGGGACATGGGAGAGCAGTACCCACCAGGTCGCCGTGCAACTCATCGGAGTGACCGTCGATCGAAAGTCGACCAGGTCACGTGAAATTCGACGTGCGGGCCCGCGACACCCGGCCTACCGTCGGTCGGTGATGACAGTCGATCATCGCCGGCCGCGGAGACGGCATGGCTGAGCCGAGCAGCACGTACGCCGAGGGAGCCGAGGCGTCGCGCGCCGACGACACGGTGGGGGACCCGGTGGACGGCACGAGCGGCGACACCGCCGACGGCACGACCGGGCCCGCCCACGAGGCCGCGGACACCCGCCCCGACGAGTACGCCCACCTCCTCGCGCCCCTGCACGCCTTCGCCGCCGCCGACCCCGACGACCCGGAGCGGGAGCGGCTGCGCTCCGAGCTGGCGAGGGGCTTCCACCCGGTGGTCCGGCACATCGCCGGGCGCTACCGGCACCGCGGCGAGCCCGTCGAGGACCTGGAGCAGGTCGGCACGATCGGGCTGATCAACGCGCTGGACCGGTTCGACCCGGGCCAGGGCACCCCGTTCCTGGCCTACGCCGTCCCCACGATCACCGGGGAGATCCGCCGGTACTTCCGCGACCGCACCTGGTCGATGCGCGTGCCGCGGCGGCTCAAGGACATCCAGAGCCGCATGACCCGCGCCCAGGAGGAGCTGGCCTCGCGGCACGGCCGCGCCCCCAAGGTCTCCGAGCTCGCCGAGCACCTCGGCATCAGCCGCGAGGAGGTCATCGAGGGCCTGCAGGCCCAGGACTCCTACCGGTCGGACTCGCTCGACCAGCTCGTCGGCGACACCGACAACCCGCTCGGCGAGATCGTCGGGGGCATCGACGCCGGGATGGACGCGGTCGAGGCCCGCGAGTCGCTGCGACCCGCCCTGCGCAAGCTCCCCGAGCGGGAGCGGACCATCCTCATGCTGCGGTTCTTCGGCAACCAGACCCAGACCCAGATCGCCGCCCAGGTCGGGCTGTCGCAGATGCACGTGTCGCGGCTGCTCGCCCGGACCCTGGTGACCCTGCGCGGCCACCTCGCCGACGAGCAGACCCACCACGACGGGGTCCCCGAGGCCGGCTGACGCCCGCCCGCTACGACGACCGGGTGGCTGTGGTGGTCCGACCGGGGCAACCGGGCCGGTCCTGATCACCTCGCCGTCACCTGCGCGTTTCCCCACCGGCCTCCCGGGGCACCCTGTCGTGTTCCGCGCACGCCGTCGTCCGTCCACCGGGCCACGGTGTCGCGCACACCGAGACATTCAGCGAGACCGTCGTCCCGCGACCCGTCACCCGCACGTGCGCGGCCGGTCGGTGCTCCCACCGACCGGTACCGCGGCGTGCCGTCGGTCGCGACGACAGGAGAGGACCCGGGTATGGCCGTGCAGGAGAAGATGTTCGCCACCAAGCGTGACCGCAAGGAGGCGGAGCGGTCGTCGGCCGCGGCCGCCGGGCGCGCCGAGGTGGCGGCCGCCAAGGCGGAGCGGGCCGCCGCGAAGGCGCAGCAGGCCGCGCTGATCGCGGCCGGTGCCGCCGGCTCGGCCCAGGAGGCCGGGACGCCGGGCCCGTCGGCGAAGGACGCGAAGGCCGGGAAGAAGGCCGACGCGAAGAAGGGCAAGAAGGACAAGAAGGGCGGCCGGAAGGCCGTCGAGGCCGCGAAGGCCGACACGAAGAAGGCCCGCCGCGCGGAGGAGAAGGACGCCGAGAAGGCCGTCCGCGCCGCCGAGAAGGCCGAGAAGAAGGCCCGCAAGCAGGCGAAGGCCGAGCGTGCGGAGCAGGAGAAGGCCGCGGCCGCGGAGAAGAAGGCCGCCAAGAAGGCCAAGGCAGCGCGGCTGGAGAAGGTCGCCAAGCGCGACGCCGCCGCGAAGGCGGAGAAGAAGGCCCGCAGGCTGGCGAAGGAGCAGGTCGTCGCCGGCCGGCCGGGCAGCGGGGTCGGTACGCCCGAGACCACGCCCGCCGAGCGGGAGAACCGTCGTCGCGAGGCCGAGCAGGAGGCGGGCCGGCTCGCCGCCGCGGCCGAGCACAAGGCCACCGCCGAGCGCCCCGCCGAGGTGCACCACACCAACGGCCTGCGCCTCTGACGGCACACCGCAGCCACCGGTGACGCCCGGGCCCGGCCGGGTCCGGGCGTCGCCGTGTGTCAGGGCCTGCACACCTGACCGGATGTTCAGGCTTGCACGATCGAATGACGTGGCCGTAGCGTTCGCCCGTGCACATCGCCGAGGGCTATCTGCCGCCGCTGCACGCGGCGGCCTGGACCGTCGTCGCCGCGCCGTTCGTCGTGCACGGCGCCCGCGCCGTGGTGCGCCGCGTGCGGGAGGACCCGGACACCAAGCTGCTGCTCGCCGCGGCGGGCGCGTTCACCTTCGTCCTCTCGGCGCTGAAGATCCCGTCGGTGACCGGGTCGTCGTCGCACCCGACCGGGACCGGGCTGGGCGCGGTGCTGTTCCGACCACCGGTGATGGCCCTGCTCGGGACGGTGGTGCTGTTCTTCCAGGCCGTCCTGCTCGCCCACGGCGGGCTCACCACGCTCGGCGCCAACGCCTTCTCGATGGCGATCGCCGGGCCGTGGATCGCCTACGGCGCCTACGTCGTGGTCCGCAGGCTCGGGGGCTCGCTGGGACCCGCGGTGTTCGCCGCGGCCTTCCTCGGTGACCTCGGCACCTACACGATCACCAGCGCGCAGCTCGCGCTTGCGTTCCCCGACCCCACCTCCGGGTTCGGCGGAGCGTTCGTCACCTTCGCCTCGATCTTCTCGATCACGCAGATCCCGCTGGCCGTGGCCGAGGGGCTGCTGACGGTGCTCGTCGTGCGGCTGCTCGTGCGCATCACCCCGGACGAGCTGCGCCGCCTCGGCGTGCTGCGCCCGGCGACCACCGCCGCGACCGGTCCCACCGCCACCACCGAGAAGGAGGCGTCGGCGTGAGCCGCTCGACCGTCGTGAACATCCTGCTGGTCGTCGCCGTCGTCGCGTTGTTCGCGGTGCCGGTGCTGTTCGTGCCCGGCGAGTACGCCGGGTCCGACGGCCAGGCGGGCGAGGCCATCGAGGCCACCGGCTACGAGCCGTGGTTCAGCCCGGTGTGGGAGCCGCCGTCGGGCGAGATCGAGTCCGGCATCTTCGCGATGCAGGCCGCGGCCGGCGCGGGCGTGCTCGGCTACTGCATCGGCGTCGCCCGCACCCGCAGCCGGGAGAAGGCCGCCCGGCAGACCTGATGCTGCTGATCGACGAGACCGCCCACGCCAACCGCTGGCGGTCCCGGCACCCGGGGGAGAAGGCGTTCCTCGCCCTGGGGCTGCTGCTGCTCGCCGTCGCGCTCCCGCCGTGGCCGGGGGCCGTGCTGACCGGTGCCGCGGCGCTGGCGCTGCTGCTGGCCGGGGCCCGGGTGCCGTGGCGGACCGCGCTGCGGCTGCTCGCGCTGCCCCTCGGGTTCGTGATCGTGGGGGCGCTGCCCCTGCTGGTGACCGTGGGCGGGGACCCCTGGCTCGCGCTCGCGTCGGGCGGGCCGGCCCGGGCGGCCGCGCTCGTCGGACGCTCGCTGGCGGCGGTGTCCTGCCTGATCCTCTTCGCCGCGACGACGCCGCTCGCCGACACCCTGCCCCGGCTGCGGTGGGTGCCGCCGGCCGTCCTGGAGATCACCCTGCTCGTGTACCGGATGCTGTTCCTGCTGCTGGACTCGCTGACCGCGGTCCGGGAGGCCCAGTCCCTCCGGATGGGGTTCCGGACGCGGCGGACCACCTTCCGGTCGCTGGCCGGGCAGGGTGGGGCCGTGTTCGTCCGCGCCTTCGACCGTGCCCGCCGCCTCGAGGCCGGCCTCGCCTCCCGCGGCTACGACGGCTCGCTGCGCGTCCGGGTACCCGCCCGCACCGTCTCGCCCGCCTTCGTCGCGGCGAGCGCGGTGCTGCTCGTCGCCGTGCCGGTCCTGGCCCTGGTGGTCGTCCCGTGACCGCGGTCCTGGAGGCCCGCGGGCTGGTCTTCGCCTACCCGGACGGGCCGGTCGTGCTCGACGGGGCGGACCTCGTCGTCGACCCGGGGCGCAGGCTCGCGGTGCTCGGCCCCAACGGCGGCGGCAAGACCACCCTGTTCCGGCTGCTGCTCGGGCTGCTCGCCCCGTCGGCCGGGCAGGTCCTGCTCGACGGCGAGCCGGTCCGCCGCACCCGCCGCGGGCTGGTGCGGCTGCGCGAGTCCGCCCAGCTCGTCCTGCAGGACCCCGACGACCAGCTGTTCTCCGCCGACGTCGCGCAGGACGTGTCGTTCGGCCCGCTGAACCTCGGTCTCGACGAGGCCGAGGTCGACGCCCGGGTGCACGAGGCGCTGTCCGCCGTCGGCGTCGCCGACCTCGCCGACCGGCCGACGCACCGGCTGTCGTTCGGGCAGCGCAAGCGGGTCGCTATCGCCGGGGCCCTCGCCGTCCGGCCCCGGGTGCTGGTGCTCGACGAGCCGACCGCGGGCCTGGACCCGGCCGGGGTGGAGGAGCTCGTCGTCGTGCTGGCGGACCTGCAGCGCGCCGGGACCGCGGTCGTGCTGTCCACACACGACGTCGACCTCGCCCACCGCTGGGCCGACGACGTCGCCGTCGTCGCGCGCGGGCGGGTCCGGCGCGGCCCGGCCGCGGAGATCCTCGGCGATGCCGCGCTGCTCGCCGACGCCCGGCTCGGTCCGGCCTGGGCACCCGCGGTCGCGCGGCTGCTCGCGCTGGCGGGGCACCCCGGCGTGGCCCCCGGCACGGCGGCGGAGCTGCACGATGTCCTATCGGGACTTGCGACCCGGGAGACACCGGCGAGAGGGTGACGCCCATGACCACCCCGGAGCCCGTGCCCGACCCGGTGGACGAGATCGACCTGTCGCTCCCCAACCCGGCCCGCGTCTACGACTACATGCTCGGCGGCGCCCACAACTTCGCCACCGACCGCGAGTTCGCCGAGCGTGTGCTCGCCGTGCTCCCGGACACGCGGGAGCTCGCGCTCGCCAACCGGGCCTTCCTCGGCCGGGCCGTGCGGGCCTGCCTAGACCGCGGGCTGCGCCAGTTCCTCGACCTCGGCTCCGGCATCCCCACCGCCGAGCCGGTGCACGAGATCGCCCACCGCGCCGACCCGGCGGCGCGCGTCGCCTATGTCGACGTCGAGCCGGTCTCGGTCGCGATGAGCCGCCAGATCCTGACCGGTGTGGACGGTGCCTCGATCACCGCCGCCGACCTCACCGACGCCGAGGCCGTGCTCGCCGCGCCGGGTGTGGCGGGCCTGCTCGACCCGGCCGAGCCGGTCGCCGTGCTCGCGGTGTCGGTGCTGCACTTCGTCCGCGACGACGACCTGCTCGGCGCCCTGTTCGACCGCTACGTGACGGCGTTCGGGCCCGGCAGCATGCTCGTCGTGTCCCACGGCAGCACCGACGTCGACGACCCGCACACCGCCGAGCGGATGCGCACCATCGAGCGGTTCACCCGGGACACCGCGCAGCCGGCGCGGTCCCGGGACCGCGCCCTGCTGCGCAGGCTGCTCGTCGACCGGCCCGGGCACCGGCTGGAGCTGCTGGAACCGGGCCTGGTCGACGTCAGCGACTGGCAGGCCGAGGACGGGCAGCCGCCCGCCGGGATGTACGCGGTCGTCGGGGAGGTCGTCCCGCGACGGTAGGCCGGGTCAGTCCCGGTAGACGCCCTGGCGCTTCTCCATGAACGCGCTGACGGCCTCGGTCAGGTCGGCCGAGACCAGCTGGCCGCCGTTCCAGGTGGCGATCTGGTCGAGCCCGTCGGCGACCGAGTGGTCGCGGGCGTAGGTGATCGCGTGCTTGGTGCCGCGCAGCGCCAGCGGCGACTTCGCGGCCAGCGACGCGGCCAGCTCGGCGACGCCCGCCTCGAGGGCGTCGGCGTCGGGGTACACGCCGTTGACCAGGCGCAGCTCCTTCGCCTCGGTGCCCGACACCGGCCGGCAGGTGTAGGCCATCTCGCGGGCCACACCCTCGCCGACGATCCGCGGCAGCCGCTGCAGCACGCCGACGTCGGCGGCCAGGCCCATGTCGACCTCCTTCAGCACGAACGACGCGTCGGCGGTCGCGTAGCGCAGGTCGCAGGCGACGGCCAGGTCCAGGCCGGCCCCGATGCAGACGCCCTGGATCGCGGCGACGACCGGCTTCCGGCAGCGCTCGATCGCGGTGAGGCAGTCCTGCAGGTCGAGAATGGTGCGGCGCAGCGCGTCGGCGCCGTGCCCCATCGAGTCGTCCGACGCGGTCTCGCGCAGCCCGCCCAGCATCGACACGTCGATGCCCGAGCAGAAGTGCCGCCCGTTGCCGCTGATCACCACGACCCGCACGGCGGGGTCGGCGTCCAGCTCGCGCACCGCGTCGCGCAGCCCGAACCACATCGGCTCGTGCAGCGCGTTCGCCGCCTTCGGGCGGTCCAGGCGCAGTCGCGCGACCCCGTCCGCCACCTCGACCGCGATCCCCGTCGGTTCACCCATGTCGCGTCACTCCGTCCTCGTCGCCGGTCCTCGCTGCGGAGGCTACCGGTAGGTAACCCCCGGCTGGCAGGATGCGGCGGTGCGGCAGGGAGGCCGGGGGGACCGGACGTGGCTCGCGGCCTGCGGGCTGCTGTTCGCGACGGCGTTCGGCACGAACGTCCCGACCCCGCTGCTGCTGGTCTACCGGGCCGAGCTCGACCTGTCGGCGAGCACGCTCGCCGCGATCTTCGGGGTGTACGCGCTCGGGCTCGCACCGTCGCTGCTGCTGGGCGGGCCGGCGTCGGACCGGTTCGGGCGGGTGCGGGTGCTGCTGCCCGTCGCCGCCGGGGTCGCGGGGGCGTCGCTGCTGTTCCTCGGCGGGGCGTCGGCACTGTGGCTGCTGTTCGCGGCCCGGTTCCTGCAGGGGCTGGCGTCCGGTGCGGTGTTCTCGGTGGGCAGCGCCTGGCTGCAGGACCTCGCCGGGCCGGACGGCGCGCCGCGGGCCGCGCGGGCGGCGTCGGTCGCCCAGACCGCCGGCTTCTGCCTCGGGCCGCTGACCTCCGGGCTGCTCGCGACCTCCGGGCCGCTGCCGCTGGCCCTGCCCTACCTCGTGCACGTGGCCCTGCTGGTGGTGGCGGTCGCCGCGGTGCTCGCCACCGTCGGGACGGGGACCCGCCCGGCCGGGCCGCCGTCCCGCGGCCTGCTGCCCCGGCCGGGCCTGACCCCGGCCGCGCGGCGGGTGTTCGTGCGGGTGGTCGTGCCGACCGCGGTGTGCGTGTACGCGTTCCCGTCGGTCGCGGTGACCGTGCTGCCGCTGCTGCTGCCCGGGATCTCCGGTGCGGTCGCGTTCACCGGGCTGCTCGCCGCGCTGACCCTGGGCACCGGGACGCTGGTGCAGCCGTTCGCGCACCGCCTCGGCCGCCGCACCGGGCCCGCCGGGGCCGGGCTGGGCGCCCTCGGGGCCGCCGCCGCGACGCTCACCTCGCTGCTCGCGCCACCCGGACCGGCCGCCGTCGCGGGCGTCGCGGTGGCCGGGGTGCTGTTCGGCGCGGGTGGCGGGCTCTGCCTCAACGCCGGGCTCACCCGCGTCGGCCGGCTGGCGCCGGCGTCCGGGCGGGGCGCGGTGAACGGGCTGTTATACACCGCCGCCTACACCGGGTTCGCCGCGCCGTGGCTGGCCACCGCGTTCGTCGCGACGACGGCGCTCGCCGCCCCGCTGGCGGTGCTCGCCGTCGCGGCCGCGGTCACCGCCGGGTGGCTCGCGGTCCGCTCCGGGGACCCGGACCGGGCACCCGGTCCCGGCCGGTCCCCGGAGGCCCCGCCGTCCTAGGCTCGTCGGGTGCCCGACCTGACCAGCACCGCCAACCCGCGTGTCAAGAACCTGGTCCGGCTGCGCACCCGCCGCCACCGCGACGCCGCGGGCGTCACCGTGATCGAGGGGCACGACGAGCTGGCGCTCGCGCTCGACGCCGGCGTGGAGCCGACCGAGGTGTACTGGGCGCCGGACCTCGTGCGGTCGGACGCGCTGCTGGCCCGGATGCCGTCGGCGCGGGTGTTCTCGGTGACCCGCGAGGTGTTCGCCCGGATCGCCTACCGCGAGTCCCCGGACGGCTGGCTCGCCGTCGCCCCGGCCCCCGGCCGCCCGCTCGACGAGCTGGACCTCGGCCCGGACCCGCTCGTGCTCGTCGCCGAGGGCGTCGAGAAGCCCGGCAACGTCGGGGCGATGCTGCGCACCGCCGAGGCGTGCGGGGTGGACGCCGTGGTCATCGCGACCCCGGAGCGCGGCGGCACCGACTTCGCCAACCCCAACGTGGTGCGGGCGTCGAAGGGGACGGTGTTCGCGGTGCCGGTCGCGTCCGCGTCCACCACCGAGGTCCTCGACTGGCTCGACCGGCGCGGCATCGCCACCCTCGTCACCACCCCGGCCGGGACGACCGGGCTCGCCGGCGCCGACCTGACCGGGCCGACCGCGCTGGTCATCGGGACCGAGGCCACCGGGGTGACCGACGCGTGGCTCGACCGGGCCGACGCCACGGTGGTCATCCCGATGCGCGGGCGGGTCAACTCGCTCAACGCCTCGATCGCCGCGGCCGTGGTGCTCTACGAGGCGGTCCGTCAGCGCGGCTGACCGGCGAGCTCGGCGCGCAGCCGCTTCTTGTCGGTCTTGCCGATCCCGGTCAGCGGGATCCGCTCGACGAACTCCACGGTGTCCGGCACGTACATCGCGCCGGCGCGGTCGGCGACCAGGCCGGTCAGCTCGTCCGGGCTCGGCGCCGGGGAGTCGGTGACGACGGCGGCGTGCACGGTCTCGGTGCCGTCGTCGTCGGGCACCCCGAAGACCGCGGCGTGCCGGACGGCCGGGTGCTCCATGAGCAGGTCCTCCAGCTCGGAGGTGTACACGTGCCCGCCCACGACGACGATCATGTCCTTGACCCGGTCGAGCAGGTGCAGGTAGCCGTCGGCGTCCTGGCGGGCGACGTCGCCGGTCCGCACCCACCCGTCGACGACGGTGGCGGCGGTCAGCTCCGGCTGCTTCCAGTAGCCGTCCATCTCCATGCCGGTGTGCACCCACAGCTCACCGCGCCCGCCCGGGGCGACGGGGCGGCCGTCGGCGTCGGTGATCGCGATCGTGGTGGTGGGGATCGGCCGCCCGACGGTGCCGAGCAGGTCGGGGTTCCGGTGCTCCTCGGCGGTGAGCACGCTGATCCCGCCGGCCTCGGTCTGGCCGTAGAACTGGGTGAACACCGGGCCGATCCGGCGCAGCGCCTCGGCGATGCGCCGCGGGTTGGCGGGGGCGCCGCCGTAGACCAGCGACCGCAGCGACGACAGGTCGGTCCGGTCCAGGTCGGGGTGGTCGAGCAGGCGGTAGATCAGCGGCGGCAGCAGGAAGCCGTGGGTGATGCGCTCCCGCTCGACGGCGGCGAGGTAGGCGCCGGGCTCGAAGTCGTCCTGCAGGACGACGGTGCCGCCGTCGGCCAGGGTGCGGTCGGCGAGCGCCCCGCCGACGTGGGCGACCGGCGTGGCGACGAGCAGGCGCGCGCCGGTGTCGCCGCTGCCGAACCCGCCTGCCCCGCGGCGCATCGCGGCACCGCGACGGTGGTGGTCGAAGGTGTAGGTGATGCCCTTCGGGTGGCCGGTGGTGCCGCCGGTGTGCCGGATCTGCTCGACGGCGTCCGGCCGGGCGCGGCCCAGGACCGGTGCGGTGGACGCCGTCGCGGCCTCGGCCGTCACGTCGGTGTCGGTGCCGTGCGGGCCGAGCCAGAGCACGTCGACGCCGGAGACCAGCGCGAGGACGGGCTCGGCGGCCGCCGCGGCGTCGGCGTCGACGAGGACGAGCGGCGCCTCGACGTCGTCGACGATGCGGGCCTGCGCGGCGGCGGACAGGCCCTCGTGCGGCTGGGCGATGCCGGCCCCGAGCAGCGTCACCGCGAGCCGCGCGACGATCGCCTCGGGCGTGTTCCCGGCCAGCAGCGCCACGACCCGGCCCGGCTCGACCCGGTCGTCGAGGGCGTGGGCGAGCCGGTGCACGGAGTCCACGAGCTCGCCCGCGGTGATCCTGCGGTCGCGGTGCACCAGGGCCTCGCGGCCGCGGTCGGCGGCGAGGGCGTCGAGGAGCTCCTCGACGTCGCTGTGCAGGGCGGTCCCGCTCTGCGTGGCGGTGTCGTTGCGCGGCGCGGTGGCGCGGTCCAGACCGGCGGACATGTCCGGGCTCCTCTCGACGGGATCGTTGTCTTACGCAACGATCAACTCGAGGGCAGGCTTCCCGGAGGTGATCTGATCGACACCTCTCGCTTGTGTGACCTGCCAGGCGGTCCTCAGGCGGCCAGGGCGAGCTCCTCGCGCCGCTCGGCGCGTTCCATCCGGACCGCCACCCCCAGTGCGGCCAGTCCCAGCAGCGGCAGGACGGTCGCGACCGCGGCGGGCGTGGTCCAGCCCCATCCGGCGGTCAGCACCAGGGCGCCCAGTGCGGCCCCGAGGGCGTTGGACACGTTGAACGCGGCGTGGTGCAGCGCCGCGCCCAGGGTCGGGCCCTCGCGACCGGCGTCCATCAGCCGGGTCGCCAGCGCCGGGGTGGTCGCGGTGGTGGTGAACGCCAGTGCGAACAGCGCCAGCAGGGCCAGCACCGGCGACGACGCCGTCACCGCGAACACGGCCATCGCGACCGCGGCCGAGGCGAGCCCGGCCGCGATCGTGCGCACCGGGGCGGCCTCGGCCAGCCGGCCGCCGACCTGGTTGCCCAGGGTCATGCCGACCCCGAACACCGCCAGTGCGAGCGGCACCGCGGAGACGGCCAGGCCGGACACCTCGGTGAGCACCGGGGTGATGTAGCTGTACACGGCGAACGAGCCGCCGAACCCGGTCGCGATGACCGCCATCGTGATCCAGACCTGGCCGCGGCGCAGCGCCGACAGCTCGCCCAGTACCGAGCCGCGGCGCTCGTCGCGGACGTCGGGGACCAGGCGCCAGACGGCCAGCATCGTGAGCGCCGCGACGGCGCCGACGGTCAGGTAGGCCGCGGGCCAGCCCGCGTTCTGCCCGAGCCAGGTCGCGCCCGGCACGCCGACGATGTTGGCGATCATCAGCCCGCTCATCACCGTCGCGATCGCCCGTGGCCGCCGCTCGCGGGGGACCAGGGAGGCGGCGAGCACCGAGGCGGTGCCGAAGTAGGCGCCGTGCGGCAGGCCGGCCAGGAACCGGGTGGCGACGAAGGTGCCGAAGGTCGGGGCGAACGCCGACGCCACGTTGGTCACCGCCAGCGCGCCCGCCAGGGCCAGGACGAGGTGCTTGCGGGGCCACCGCGCGCCGAGCACGGCGAGCACCGGCGCGCCGACGACGACGCCGAGCGCGTAGGCGCTGATGGCCGTGCCGGCCTGCGGCACGGTGGCGCCGAGGTCGGCGGCGAAGGCCGGCAGCAGACCCATCGAGGCGAACTCGGTGGTGCCGATGGCCAGACCGCCGAGGGCCATCGCGGCGAGCGCGGGCCCGGTGGTGGGAGACTGGGACGAGGTGAGAGCCTTTTTCATCGCGACACGAGGATAAATCTCGGGAGGCCGGAGGTGTCAAACCGGATGACGTCGATGTCGGCCGGTTCACGTTCCGGCACGGATGCGCCCGGGCGCGCCGAGACCGACCGCTGGCGCGCCACCGCCGAGGTCCTGGACGAGGTCCGCCGCGAACCCGGCCTCACCCGCGTCGAGCTCGCGCGGCGGCTGCGCCTGGCCAGCGGCTCGGCCACCGAGATCGCGGCCCGGCTGCGCGACCTCGGCTGGGTCACCGAGGAGCGCGCCCCCTGCGGCGGGCGCGGGCGGCCGACCACGACCCTGACGCCCAACCCGGACGGGCCGGGCGTCGTCGCCGTCGACGTGCGGTTCGAGGGCTGGCGGGCCGGGTTCGCCGGGCTCGACGGGACCCCGGTCGCGGTGCGCTCGGGGCGGCACCGCCGTCGCGACCCCGACGCCGTCGCCGCGGAGCTGGACGGGGTGGTGGCCGAGCTGGTGGCCGCCGCGGCCGGCCCGGTGGTGGCGGTGGGGATCGGGATCGCCGCGACCGTCGTCGACGAGCACATCGCCGAGGTCGGGGGCGGCCAGGGCTGGAGCCCACTGGACGTGCGCCGAATCGGCGCCGGGCTCGGCCTGCCGGTGCTGGTCGGCAACGACGCGAACCTCGCCGGTGTCGCCGAGGTCCGCGACGGCGCCGCCGCCGGTGCGCGCACCGCGCTGTTCGTGACCGTCGAGGTCGGCATCGGCGGTGCGCTGCTGCTCGACGGGCGCGCCCAGACCGGCGCCCGGGGCGCCGCGGGGGAGCTGGGGCACCTGCCGTTCGGCGAACCCGGTGCGGACTGCGTCTGCGGCGCCCGCGGCTGCTGGACGACCGGCGTCGACGGCCGGGCGCTCGCCGTGATGCTCGGCGAACCGCAGCCGGACGCGCCCTACACCTACACCCGCGCGGTCCTCGACCGCGCCGCCGCCGGGGAGCCCGGCCCGTCGGCGGCGGTGACCTCGGCGTCGGCGTCGCTGGCCCGCGGGATCGCCGGGCTGGTCAACGCGCACGACCCGGAGGTCGTCGTGCTGGCCGGGCTCGGGCCCGCGCTGCGGGCCGCGGCGCCGGAGGCGTTCGCCGTCGCCTACGACGCCGGGCTGATGGCCTTCCGCCGCGCCGTCGCGCCGCCGGTGCACGACGACGCGCACGGCGAGGACGGCGTGCTCCGGGGTGCCGCCGCGATCGCGCTGGACCACGCGGTCTCGGCCCCCGGGCTCGCCGCCCGCGCCGGCTGACCCGTCCCGCTCAGGGCCGGGGGATCGACCGCAGGTTGCTGCGCGCCAGCTCGACCATCTTCCCGACGCCGCCGTCGAGCACCGTGCGGGTCGCGGCGAGGGCGAACCCGCGGACCTGCGCGGCGGTGATGTGCGGCGGGATGGACAGCGCGTTCGGGTCGGTGCGCACGTCGACCAGGGCCGGGCCGCGGTGGTCCAGCGCCCGGCGCAGCGCGGCGCGCACGTCGGACGGGTCGTCGACGGCCTCGGCGTACAGCCCGGCGGCACGGGCGATCCCGGCCAGGTCGGCCGGGCCGTGGTCGGTCTGGAACGACGGGTAGCCCGCCACCATCATCTCCAGCCGGATCATGCCCAGCGACCCGTTGTTGAACGCGACGACGGTGAGCGGCAGGTCGTGCTCGGCCGCGGTCAGCAGCTCGCCGAGCAGCATCGTCAGCCCGCCGTCGCCGGACAGCGACACCACCTGCCGGTCCGGGTACGCGAACTGGGCGCCGATCGCGTGCGGCAGGGCGTTGGCCATCGTCCCGTGCCGGTAGGAGCCGATGATCCGGCGCCGGCCGTTGGGGGACAGGTAGCGCGCCGCCCACACGTTGCACATGCCGGTGTCGACGGTGGCGATGGCGTCGTCGGCCATCTCCTCGTCGAGGACCGCCGCGACGTGCTCGGGGTGGACGGGACGCAGGTCGGAGACCTTGCGGGTGTAGGCGCCCACCACCTTCTCCAGCGCCTCGGCGTGCCTGCGCAGCATCCGGTCCAGGAAGGAGCGGTCGGTCTTCTCCGCGATCCGCGGCAGCAGCGCGTCCAGGGTGGAGGCGGCGTCGCCGTGCACGCCCAGCTCCAGCAGCGTGCGACGCCCGAGGCGCGCGGGGTCGGTGTCGATCTGCACGGTCCGCGCCTGCGGCAGGAACGAGTCGTAGGGGAAGTCGGTGCCGATCAGGACGAGCAGGTCGGCCTCGTGCGTCGCCTCGTAGCAGGCGCCGTAGCCGAGCAGCCCGGACATGCCGACGTCGTGGGCGTTGTCGTACTGGATCCACTCCTTGCCGCGCAGCGAGTGGCCGATCGGCGCCTTCACCCGGTCGGCGAGGGCGAGCACCTGCTCGCGGGCGCGGGCGTGCTCGATCCCGGCGCCGACGAACAGCGTCACGGTGTCCGCGGCGTCGACGAGCCGGGCCAGCTCGGCCACCTGCTCCTCCGACGGCGCCACGACGCCGGTGGGCGGGGACAGGTGCGAGGTGCCGGTGTCGTTCGGGGCGTCGAGCGCGCTGACGTCGCCGGGCAGGACCAGCACCGCCACGTCGGACTCGGCGAGCGCGGTCTGCATCGCGATCCGCTGCATCCGGGGCATCTGCTCGGGCCGCGAGATCAGCTCGCAGTACGCCGAGCACTCGGTGAACAGCCGCTCCGGGTGGGTCTCCTGGAAGTAGCCGGTGCCGATCTGGACCGAGGGGATGTGCGAGGCGATCGCCAGCACCGGCGCACCGGTGCGGTGGGCGTCCATCAGGCCCTGGATCAGGTGGGTGTTGCCGGGGCCGCAGCTGCCGGCGCAGACCGCGAGCCGCCCGGTGAGCTGGGCCTCCGCGGCGGCCGCGAGCGCGGCGGCCTCCTCGTTGTGCACGTGCACCCACCGGATGCGACCGTCGCGGCGGATCGCGTCCGCGATCGGGTTGAGGCTGTCACCCACCAGGCCGTAGATCCGTTCGACGCCGGCCTGGTGCAGCAGCTCGATCATCTGGTCGGCCACGGTGCGGCCCATGTCGTCCTCCTCGCGCTCGGGTGCGAGGGCCGTGTTCCCCCTGTGGAGCCAGGTCGAACCGTTGCGGTGTGTGACGGTCCCCGCGCACCGTCCGGCGCACGGCAGGTCACGACTCGGGCATCGGAATCGATTCCCGCGCTGCGGAATCCCCCGGACGTGAGTACTTTCCCCTCACATTCCTGGGAGGGGACACGAAATGATCATTCTCGGTCTGATCCTGCTGCTGGTGGGGTATTTCACCAGCATCTCCATTCTCTACTACCTCGGTGGCCTGCTGGTCATCGTCGGTGTGGTCCTGTTGATCCTGGGAGCGATCGGACGGCCGGTGGGCGGGCGGAAGGCCTGGTTCTGACCGGGCCGGCCGGACCCGGCCGCGGGAATCCGCGGACCGGGTGACGGCCGGCGTCGTCGAATTCTCCGCGGGGGTGCGTGTCCGGGTGGACCGGAAACGCACCCCCGTGTGTGTCACGGCGAAAGGATCACCCGCGCGGCCGGATTCCGAGAATCGTCGCGGGCGGCCGCGGGGGAGGCCG